>JAFSTC010000017.1 GCA_017450705.1 Lentisphaeria bacterium
AACTTCTTTTTCCGGAAAAAGAAGTTTCCTCCTCTCCCCGGACCCCTCTCTTTCTTCAAGAAAAACGGAGTATTTTGAGGAGGAAGTTTTCTCTGCCGCCGTCAGCGGCGGGGCGGAGCCGCCCTGGGAAGACCCGGTTCTTTGGGCGGTGAAGTGCGCTTCTGGAGCTGAGTCACATAGCGGCGCAGAAGGGCGTTCTGCTTGCGCAAGTCCGCGTTCTCCTTCCGGAGTTCCGCCAGCGCAGCGCTGTCCTTTTCCAGGACCCGTCCCAGGCGCAGACGCACCAGATCGCGGGCGTTGTGCACCAAAGTGAGATCCGCCCCCTCGGGGGGATCTCTCAGGTATTCCTCGTAATAGAACCACGCCGGCATCGGCTGGTCCAGGTTTTCGTCGTAAAGCTGCGCCAACGCCAGAGTCACCTCGGGCGAACGGGGATGCTTTTCCCGGCAGTTGAGGTAAAATTTGAGAGCAAGTCCGTAATTCCCCTCGTTGCGGTACTGGGTCCCTTTGATCATCAGCGGGTGGTTCTTCCCCGCCGGACGGCCGCAGCCGCACAGGAGAAGCCCCGTCAGCAGAAGCGCGGGCAAAATCCGGCGCAGCACGGCGATCCCGCAGACCGCCGCCGTTTCCAAGCGCAGGACGTAGGGCCCCAGATTGAGGGGCTTGACGCCGGAGGCGCGGATCGCGTCAAGTTCCCGGTCAGTGAACCCGCCCTCAGGCCCCACCAGAAACGCCGCGTCCCGCCCGCCGTCGGAAAAATCGCCGCTCGCCTCGCCGATGCCGCCGTAAAAAGCATGATGCTTTTCCATCTCGGTCAGGGCCTCTTCCAGACCGACGGGCTCCCGGATCCCGGGCAGAAAAGGATTCTTCGACTGCTTGCAGCCCTCCCGCAGGAGCACCTGCCAGCGGCCGCCGCTCTTGTCGCCGTCGGCGACGGAACGCTCGAACTTCACGGGAACGATGCTCCACACGCCCAGCTCCGCACACTGTTTGAGGAGGCCTTCGAACTTGCTCCTCTTCGCCACGGCGCAGTAAAGGTGATACCGCCTCGCCGGGACGGGGACCGTCTCGGCGGAAAAAAGTTCGAGGGTCCTGTCCGGAAGGACCCGGGCCAGACCGCGCCGCCCCCGGCCGTCCAGAAGCTCGACCTCGTCCCCTTCCCGTGCGCGGAAAACGCGGAAGAGATGCGCCGCCTCCTCGCGGTCCGGAGAGACGATGTCTCCGGCGCAGCCGAAGTTTTCACAAAAGATCGTGTGCCTCACCATGTGCGCCGCGGCTCCTTGCAAAAACAAAAAAATCCAAGAGGGAAAACGCCCCTTCCCCCTTCCTCGAAATATTCCGTTTTTCTTGAAAAGGATGAGAGGGTCCGGGGGAGAAGGAAAAACTTCTTTTTACGGAAAAAGAAGTTTTTCCTTCTCCCCCGGTTCCCTTCTCTCATCTTGTCTCAGACGAGCTGAGAAGACATTTCGTCGCAGCCGGCGTTGAAGGCCGCGATGTTCTGTTCGACGACCTGAGGTTTCTTGCGGAAGCTCTCGGTGATGGCTTCGGTAAAGACCTTCCGGTAGTCGGCGGCGTCTTCCGGGGTCAGGGCGAACTTGCCGAGGATGGCGGCAAGGGCGCCGAGGACGGCGGAGTTGGCGCATTTGGCGTTGCCGATGCGGTTGGCGATGGCCAGCGCGTCGAGGCCGAAGACCTTCTGACCGGGCTTGACGGCGGGCTTCTCCATGGCGGAGGTGTCATAGATGAGGATCCCGTCGTCCTTGAGCTGGTAGCCGAACTTGTCCAGCGCGGCCCGGGTCATGGCGATGAGCAGATCGCAGGAGTCCACCAGGGGCGACGGGATGGCCTTGCGGGAAAGGATCACGGCGCAGCTGGCGGAGCCGCCGCGCTGTTCCGGTCCGTAGGAGGGCATCCAGCTCACGTTGAAGTGCCGGAGCCGGGCCATGTCCGCGAGGGTGTGGCCCAGACTCAGGATCCCCTGCCCGCCGAAGCCGCTCACGCGGATGCGGCGTTCTTCGTTGAAGATCTCCGAGTTGTTGACCGTCGCGGGCCCCTCGCCGGAACCTTCTTTCGCCGTGAAGAGAAGCTGTTTGACGTCCTCGGGATCGCGGACGGGAGCTTCGGGAACTTTGCCCGCCGGGGTTTCGGCGGAGCGGTCGCGGAGCATGCCCAGCGGGAAGTACTTGGTCATCTTGGTGTCGATGAACTCGTTGACCTGTTCCGCCGTCATCTTGAGGTTGACCGGACAGGGCGAAAGGGCCTCCACAAGGGAGAAGCCCTTGCGGTCGCGGAGATTCTCGATGGCCTTGAAGACGGCCTTGCGGGCCTTGATGATGTTGGCGGTGCCGGTGAGGGCCACGCGCTCGATGTACACGGGGGCCTCGAGGGCGTTGACCAGTTCGCAGACCTTGACGGGGTAGCCGTCGGTCTCCACGTTCCTGCCGTAGGGAGAGGTCATGGTGACCTGGTTGGGCAGCGTGGTGGGGGCCATCTGGCCGCCGGTCATGCCGTAGTTGGAGTTGTTGACGAAGAAGACGGACATGCGTTCGCCGCGGTTGGCCGCCTGGATGAACTCGTTGAAGCCGATGGCGGCCAGGTCCCCGTCGCCCTGATAGGAGATGACGTACTTCTCGGGCGTGGCGCGGGAGGCGCCGGTGCCGACGGCGGGCGCGCGGCCGTGGGGCACGGAGATGCTGCCGCAGTTGAAGTAGTAATAGGCGAACACGGCGCAGCCCACGGGGGCAATAAAGACGGTGTTCTCCTGGATGCCGTAGTATTCGATGGCCTCGGCGATCAGTTTATGCAGAATGCCGTGACCGCATCCGGGGCAGTAGTGCATATTGGTCTTGATCGGCCCGGGACGGCGCTCAAAGGGGTCGAAAAACACTTTGGAACGGCCGAACTTGACTTTTTCGGTGCTCATTTCACATACTCCTTATAGATACGTTTGGCCGCTTCGCAGACTTCGGCGCAGCTGGGAACGTTGCCGCCCATACGGTTGAAGAGTTCCACGGGCAGTTTGCAGTTGAGGGCGAGCTTGACGTCTTCGATCATCTGACCGGCGCTCATTTCGAGGCTCATGACGACTTTGGCCTTGCCGTTGGAGAGCAGTTTTTCGAAGCTGTTCGTCGGGAACGGGAAGACCATCTGCGGCCTGATGAGACCGGCCTTGATGCCCTGGGCGCGCAGTTCGGAGACGGCGCCCTTGGCGATGCGCGAGCAGATGCCGTAGGCGGCGATGACCAGCTCCGCGTCTTCGGTCATGAACTCCTCGGCGCACTGTTCGGCGCGCTCGATCTCGCGGTATTTGGCCTGCAGACGGCGGTTCAGCGCTTCCAGATCGTCGTACTCCATGTAGATGGAGGTGATGTAGTTGGCCTTGCCGTCGACGATGCGCCCCATCTTCCACTCCGGATCGTAGGTGTAGGGCCGCGGATCGGGAAGCTGGACGGACTCCATCATCTGACCGATGACGCCGTCGGCCATGACGTAGGCGGGCATGCGGTATTTTTCGGCCAGATCGAAGGCCTTGACGGTGAAATCGCACATCTCCTGCACGGAGTTGGGCGTGAGGACCAGACAGTGATAGCTGCCGTGGCCGCCGCCCTTGACCAGCTGGAAGTAGTCGGCCTGTTCGGGACCGATGTTGCCCAGCCCCGGACCGCCCCGGGTGACGTCGATGATGACCGCGGGCATTTCATAGGCCGCGAGATAGCTCACGCCCTCCTGCTTGAGGCTGATGCCCAGACCGGAGCTGCCGGTCATGGCGCGGCGGCCGCTGGCGACGGCGCCGATGACCATGTTGATGGCGCCGATCTCGGATTCGGCCTGGATGAAGGTCCGTTTGAGTTTCGGGAAGAGCCGCGCGGCGGTGTGGGCCACCTCGCTGGCGGGGGTGATGGGATAGCCGAAGAAGCAGTCGCATCCCGCGAGCAGAGCTCCGTAGACGGCCGCCTCGTTGCCTTTGAGCAGCAGACGCTGATTGTACTGCATGGTGTTACTCCTCGATTTCAAAGATGGTGATCGCACCGGGTTCGGGGCACTGGTGGAAGCACGAACCGCAGCCGATGCAGTCGAAGGGGTTCTCCGCCACGACGGCCAGATATCCCTGGATATTGATTTCTTTACCGACGGAGATCAGCTTTTTGGGACAGGCCGGGATGCAGCGTCTGCACCCTTTGCACTCGTCCTTGCTGATCCGGATACGATGTTTTTTCGCAGCCATGATTTCGAATCGCCTCCTTTTTGACGGTTGGATTTCTTCAATCCTGATAATATACACCGCTTTACGCAAAAAATCCAGTTTTTCCGCCCCGAAAAAAGAGGTCCGGCCGTCATTTTTTCGCCGTTCCGGCGGAAAGCAAGGCGCGGAACATTGATTTTTAGCCCTTTCCGTGGTATGTTAGAGGCGGATCTTCAATGGGAGCTTCGAGAAATGGGCAAGGCGGCAGTCACGATCCCGGTCTACCGGCGGGAGCCGGAGAAAAGCGAGAAAGAGTCTCTCGCACAGTGCGTCAGGGTGCTGGGCGGGAAACATCCGCTGATCCTTTTCGCGCCCGGGAGTCTGGCGATCGGGCCCTACCTCGAAATCGCGCCGGAGGCGCGGGTCGAACGTTTCGGCGACGGGTCCTTCACGTCGATCAACGGGTACAGTTCCCTGCTGCTGTCGCGCGATTTCTACGCAAGATTCTCTTCTTTCGAACACATCCTGATTTACCAGCTGGACGCGTGGGTCTTCCGCGACGAGCTCGACTTGTGGTGCGAAAAAAAATACGACTACATCGGCGCGCCCTTTTACCTCGGGAAAGACGTCATCATCGGCAACGGCGGCTTCTCCCTGCGCCGGGTGGAAGCGATGAAACGGGTGCTGACGGCCCCCGGCGGCAGGATGTTTTCCTGCGGACTCCTCCGGCGGTTCTTCGGGACCCACTGGCGGAACGGAGACTACCTCAGGGCTTTCGGCCAGCTCCTGCGTTTCGCCGGGATCGGCAACAGCCGGGAGGCGTTTCTCGAAAGAATGTGCCGGGACGGCAGCAACGAGGACATGGTCTTCTCCTATTTGAACAGCCGTTTCGTCCGGAACGGGCTTCTCATGCCGGATGCACAGGAGGCGGCGCACTTTGCCCTCGATGCCGCCTGTGAGGAGTTTTTCGAACGGGGAGGCTGCCGCCCGCCCTTCGGCATCCACGGCTGGACAAAGCCCGACCGCATGGCGTTCCTGAAAAAGCACGATTTCCCGGGAAGTCCGCGGCTGTGAGAAGAAAGATGTGCTTGCATTTCGGAAAAAAGAGGGTATTTTAACGGAAACCGCCGCTATCCGGCGCACGTCCCGTTTCCGGGCAGGAAAAGAAAGATATGCTGTTTTCGATCATTACGGTTTGCTTCAACAGTTCGGCGACGATCCGGGAGACCTTCGAATCGGTGCTGTCTCAGGATCCCGGCGATTACGAGTACATCGTCGTCGACGGCGGCTCCACGGACGGGACCGTGGACATCATCAGGGAATACGAGCCGAGATTCCGGGGACGCATGCGGTGGCTCTCGGAGCCTGACGAGGGCATCTATTTCGCCATGAACAAGGGGGTGAAGCTCGCCCGGGGCGCGTACGTCAACTTCATGAACTCCGACGACCGCTTCGAGCCGGACGCGCTCCGGAAGACGGCGCAGGTCATCGGGGAGCATCCCGGGTTCGGCGTCTATTTCGGCGCCACCCGCTGGGTGGACCGGGAGGGGAAGGAGATCCAGCTGCTCCGGTTCCACCCCGACGGTCTGCTGCGGGGGTACGGCCTCTCCCTCTGTCATCAGGGCGTGTTCGAAAAAAGGGAGCTCTTCGAGAAATACGGTTTCTTCTCCACGAAGTACAGGGTCTTCGCCGACATGCACCACATATCGCTGCTGAAAAAGGGGGGCGAGAGCTTCTGGCCCCTCGATTTCTCCGTGGCCCTGTACAGACTGGGCGGCATTTCCAACGCGCAGGATCACAGCGAGGAGTTCTACGACATCAACATCGAGCTGGGGGTGCCCTCCTACACGCCCAGACGCAAATGGATGGACTGCTGGAAAAAACGGATCCGCCGCCCGGTCGTCTTCGTCGCGAACAAGCTGCTCTCGGCCTGCTACACGGCGGCGTGCCTTTTCCGCCCGGGACGGGGGAAAGAGGGCCGCGGGTGACGGCCGGTCACTCCCGGCGTTTCCACGGGCGGAACAGGCGCAGGCCGAAGGGCCGGATGTTGTGGTAGCGCCAGATCCCCAGGACGACGTGTCCCGCGAAGCACAGAAAGGCGGGCAATTTTTCGAACCGCCGGGAGCGGTTGAACATCTCGTGACTGATCGGCGCGCGTCCCCCGAGCATGTTTTCCGGGGAGGCGATGATCTTGCGGCTCTTCGAAAGCGCTTTCCAGTAGCGGAAATAAAAGAGACAGTCATACCTGAGCGGGATCGTCTGGTCATCCCACAGCTGGGCGAAAAGCAGCCGCGGCGAAAGCATCTTGCAGCCCTGGAAGTGGAAGAAGATCACAGGCTTGCCGTCGGAGTACACGCGCCCCCCGTCGAGGGAGTAGACGTGTTTTTTCATGTTCCACGGAGCCAGGGCCTGAGGCCGGGTCTTTTCCGCGACGGCGACGGCGGAAGGGAACAGAACGGGCCACCGGTCCAGATACTTCTGATCGGCGAAGCGGTCCGGTTCGTGACGGTCGTAACACCACTCGATGCACCGCTCACGCCACCACCTGAGCACCCGGAGGCCCTCTTCGCTGTTCCGGTAGAGCTGGAACCCCACGTTGAAGCGGCCGTGCAGATCCTCGTCCCGGCGGCGAAGGAAATCGTGCTCATAGATCAGGACGTCCCGCCCCCCCAGTTCCTCCCAGATCGGCTCCGGGGAAGAGAAAAACATGAAGTCGGAGTCCACGTAAGCCAGAATATCGATCTCCGGGTCCCGGCGGAAGAGAAAGAGCGGCAGCGCGGGACTGAGGGTGAAGAAGTATTCGATCAAGGAGCGGTTGCCCCGGCATGCCGCCGTTTCCGGATCGGCAGACTCCAGCTCCGACAGCCGCACGGGTTCGATCTCCGGAGCGAACCCCGTCAGCTTTTCGTACACCGGATCGTCGAGGCAGAGGACGAAAAGCCTGAAGTCGATGCCCGTCGCCTTCAGGGTCCGGAACATCGTCAGCCCGTAGATGAGGTAGGCGTCGTTGAAATACGTGCAGAAGTAGCGTTTCATCCGAAAAAGTCACCGATGCATCCGACGACATACGCGATCTCGTCGGACTCGAGTTCCGGGAACATGGGCAGGCTCAGGAGCTGAGAGTTGACCTCCTCCGTGGCGGACAGTCCGACGGTCAGGGGAACGCCGCGATAGGCTGGCTGGCGGTGGATCGGCAGCGGATAGTGGACGGCGCACCCCACGCCGCGTCCGGCCAGATACGCCATAAGCTCGTCTCTTCTGCCGTCCGGGACCCGCAGGACATACTGGTGATAGACGTGACGGAAGCCGGCTTTTTCGCAGGGAACGACGAGCCCCCCGATCCGGCCAAGGGCGGAGGTGTAGCACGCGGCAGCGGCGCGGCGCTTTCCGTTGTCCTCCTCCAGCCGGGCGAGTTTGACGGCGAGGACGGCGGCCTGGAGCTCGTCCAGACGGCTGTTGACGCCGGAGCATTCGCTGATGTAGCGCCGGGTCCAGCCGTACTGCCGGAGCGCGCGGATCTTCTCCGCCAGCGCGGCATCGGAGGTGACCACCGCGCCGCCGTCGCCCAGCGCGCCCAGATTCTTGGTGGGGTAAAAACTGAAGGCGCTTCCGGGACCGAAGGTGCCGCAGGAACGGTCACCGATCATGGCGCCGTGGGCCTGGGCGCAGTCCTCGACGACGGGCACGCCGTACTTCCCGGCGACTTCCCG
The DNA here is from genome assembly GCA_017450705.1 of Lentisphaeria bacterium. Taxonomy (GTDB): domain Bacteria; phylum Verrucomicrobiota; class Lentisphaeria; order Victivallales; family Victivallaceae; genus UBA1784. The sequence continues at coordinate 7,894 of JAFSTC010000017.1, forward strand.
GAGCGCGGGCATGTCGGCGGGATGGCCGAAGAGATGGACGGCGACCACCGCCCGGATGTCCGGTTCCTTTTGAAGCAGTTCCGCCAGCGACCCGGGGGACATGGTGAACGTCCCGGGATCGATGTCGGCGAACCGCACGGCGGCGCCGGTCCGCTCGATGGCGGCGACGGTGGCCACGGCGGTGTTGGCGACGGTGGCGACTTTGTCGCCGGGCCCGACGCCGATCCCCCGCAAAAGCAGTTCGTCCGCATCGGTCCCGTTGGCGACGCCGACGCAATATTTCGCCCCCAGGTGTTCCGCAAAGGCCTCTTCGAAGGAGGCGACTTCCCGGCCGAGGATGTACCAGCCGCTCGCCAGCACACGTTGAACGGCCTCGTCTATTTCCTGCCGGCAGGAGAGGTACGACAGGAGCGGCGAACACTGGGGTATCTTCATTTTTCACCTTTCCGGACGAGGGTCAGGAACTCGTCGTAACTGCGGATGTAATCGCTTTCGTCGTAAAAATCGGAGGCGGCGACCAGCAGCACACATCCTCCGGAAAAATCGTGCATGGTGTGCCACAGCATGGGGCCGAGGATGACGCCTTCGTTCTCCCGCTTGAGCTCCACGTCCTGCCGGTTCACGCCGTCGTCGAGGGAGAGCGTGAAGCTGCCGTTGATGCAGAAAATGACCTGCTGCAGCTTGCGGTGGGCGTGCCTGCCGCGGATGCTGGAACAGCTGTCCAGATTGTTGATGAAGTAGACCCGCCTGATCTCGAAGGGGATCTCCTTCGCGGAGTTCATGATGCACAGCACGCCGTCGCGGTCGTCGACGATCCGCTGCAGCGTCACCCAGCCCGAATGCTGAACGAGAAGATCCATTTTCAAGTTCACCTCAACCTTTTGCAAAAGTCAAAAACCATTTTCCGCCCTCCCCGCGCGCCGGGGATCATCGGCGGCCCTCCATCCGCTGAAGAGCCCGGACCAGACCGCCGGGGAGGATCCGGCGCACGGCCCCCCGGACCGCGCCCGCGATCCTGCCGGAACTGCTCCCGCCCCGCGGCCGGGAGCAGTGGCGCCGGTAGTCGGGAACGTAGACCCTTTTCAGGACCTCCCAGTCCGTTTTCAGTTCGATCCCGCGTATAACGGGTTTTTCTTCAGAGAGGACATCTTCGGCGATCGTGCTCCCGGCCGAACCGTGGGTCCCGGAGGTGAAGCCGATGTTTCTGACCATGTTCTTCCCCGGCTGGAGACCGAGTTTTCCCTTGAGAAAAACGGAGGCGTACCAGCGGATCGCCCAGGAATCGACTTTGCCGTCGGCCTGATCCTTCAGCATCTCGTAGAAGGGGTAGCTGTCAAACACATCGAACCGTGCGATCTGTTCCCGGGAGGTGAACTGCGCCAGCAGTTTTTTCCCGTCGGGCTCGAAGAGGTCCCAGCCGCGCTTCCACGTGGCCCACCCCCAACAGCCGACCTCGTTGGTGAAAAACGTCTCCGGCGCGGGAAGACCGTTCGAGGGCCGCCAGCCGTGGATCCCGGCGACCTTCTCCTCGTTCCGGTAGAAATCCAGCGCCTCGTTCATGAACCGCAGAAAGAAGGGCGCGGTGACGATGTCGTCCTCCACGACGATGATCTTTCCGAACCTGTTGACGATTTCCGTCACGCCGGAGATGATGGAACCGGCCAGTCCCCGGTTCGTCTCCGCCTCCCCGATATGGACGGATCGGAAGCCCGTTACCGTCTTCAAGTACGCCCGCACGCCGCACACGGCGGCGGCGTCTTCCCCGGGCTTGGGCCCGTCGGAAAAGATGAAGAGATCGCTCCGGTCGGCCAGTTCATTGGCCCGCAGCGCCGCCACCGTCTGTTTCAGACAGTCCAGCCGGTCATAACAGAACAGAGCGACGGGAGCCGTCGAGTCGGCTGTTTCATTCATGCTCGTCCCTCAGATTGCCGATGCAGAATTCGGGATATACCGCGCTGCTGCGTTTCAGGTCCGCCTGCCGCGAGATGAATATGCTGGTTATCTTTGTATAGGTCGTGATGGGCGTGAATCCGGGGAAATCGATCTCCATGAAACGGGGATCGCTCTGCAACGCCCCCAGCGCGCGCCGGTACTCGGAAAAGTTCTGCACCCGCTGGGCGTCGTCGACGATGATCATGCCCGCGTCGGAAATATGTTTCAGGGCCTGCGCCGCGCATTTGTCGCGCCACTCGGCGTCGATGACGATGACGTCGTATTCCGCGTCCAGCGTCCCGGCATATTTTTCCCCGTCGGTCTCGAGCAGCAGCTTCACGTTCCCGGGAATCCTGGGGACCATGCCCTCGTACCACGCGGGATCATGTTCCACGGAACGGACCGTCCGCGCGTGCGCCGCCCACCAGAGCGTCGAATTGCCGGACCCGAACTCGAAAACGCTCTTCCGGGAGAGATCCAGCTGCTTCAAAAATTCGATCGCCGGGTAGGTATACCACGGAACGGCGTTTCCCTCAGCGTCGATGCTGGCTTTTTTCCTGATCGTTTCCGCAAGACCGAACTCGTTCATGAGAAGACGGTTGGCCGTGTAAAAGATCCCCCTGTCCGCATTGGCCGGATCGAAAGCGCCGGCATACGTCGAAGTCACTCTCTTCGCGACCTTGTACGCAAGGTAAGTCAACGCCCGGAGCCCCGGCATCAGCGTCACGTTCCTGACCCATGAAAATTTCATTTCGTCGCCTCGGAAAAAATATCGTCTGCGTCCGTAAAATAACGCTGGAAACGGGAATTTGCAAGCTGAAACGGCATCAACGTCCCGATTTTTGCGCTTTTTGCCGGGGCGATCCGGGCCGCCGCCGCGGATTTCCGGCGCAAAATAAGCCGATCCCGCGGACAGCGCGCTTGAAAAATGAAACAGGCGTGATATACTAAGGGCAAAGCACATTTCAAAAAAAACGACGGGGCAAAGGTGGGAAAATGACGACGAAAGCCGGGATCATCACCCGGATCATGGAGCATCCGGCGCTTCTCGAGCGGCCGCCGGTGCTGGTGGACGTCGGCGCTTCCGGAAAGGTCCACGAGGCGTGGAAGGCCATCGCCCCGTATTCGATCTGTCTGGCGTTCGACGGCGACGACCGGGATCTGAAACTCATGAAGAGCGGCGACAGCGGCTACAAGGAGCTGCTGCTGTATCACAGGATCCTCACTGCCGACAGACGGGAGGAGGCGACGTTTTACCTCACCCGGTTTCCCCACTGCTCCAGTCTGCTGGAACCGGATCTTGCCTCGCTGTCGAACTACAGCTTCCGGGACTCCTTCGAGGTGGAGAAGAAGATCTCTCTCAAGGCGGTCAACCTGCCGGAAGTGCTGGCGGAAAATCATCTGGACCGCGTGGACTGGTTCAAAACGGACTCCCAGGGCACCGATCTTCGGCTGTTCCAGAGCCTGCCCGAAGCCATCCTCCCCGGCGTGAAGATCGCGGAGTTCGAGCCGGGGATCATCGACGCCTACCGCGGGGAGGACAAGTTCGCCGATCTGCTGAGGTGGATGGAGGGGAAGCCCTTTTTCCTCGACCGGCTTGACGTCATGCCGGTCTGCCGGATCGAACGGGAGGCCCTTGAGAAATTCCGCCGTCCCGATCTCGTGCAGAAGTACATGAAGAAGACCCCCGGCTGGGTCAACGCGCTTTACATGAACACGGGGGAGGAGATCGGCCGGTGGAGTCTCCGGGACGGGATGTTCTTCCTCGTCTGCTGTCTCCTGAACGGACAGGACGGGATGTGCGTCAAATGCGCCTCCGCGCTGGAACAGCGTTTCCCGGACGAACCTCTCCTGCCGGAAATACGGCGGTTTTCGGAGTCCCTGCTCGACGTCGGCGTGCTCTCCGACATCTGCCGCCGCTTTCGAAACCGTCTGCGCCGATTGATCGGCGCCCTCTCCCGCGGGTGAACTCCATGGGGGTCCTGAAAAAGGTTCTGAGATCCGTCGCTCCTCACGGGATCGTGACGTCGTACGAAAAGCTCCGGTCCCGGAACGCGGTGGAATTCGCCGGAACGTACGCGAGCTGGAGCGAAGCCGCTGCCCGGAGCGAAGGCTACGACGCCGCCCACATCTTGGAAAAAGTCATCTCCGCGACGCGGGAAGTTCTGGCCGGGAACGCCGTTTTCGAGCGTGATTCGATCCTGTTCCGCGAAGAGAGCCCCAACTATCCGCTGATCGCCCATCTTCTCGCCGCCGCCTGGGGGAAGCGCGAGCTTGACGTGCTCGATTTCGGCGGAGCGCTGGGAAGCGTCTTCTTTCAGAACCGCAGGGCCCTCTCCCGCTTCGACCGGATCGCCTGGCGCATCGTGGAGCAGCCCCATTTCGTCGCGGCGGGCCGGGAACTTTTCAAAGATCACGGCAGCGTGTTTTTCTACGGCTCCGTCGAGCAGGCCCTCGCGGAGGGAACGCCTGACGTCATCCTCTTTTCGAGCGTCCTGCAGTACCTTCCCGACTACGAAGTCCTGCTGAAAAAGATCAAGGCCGCCGGCTGTCCCCATGTCTTCATGGACCGCACGCTGCTTTTCGAAGACGAAAACACCGCGCACAGATTCTGCGTCCAGCACGTGTCGCCCGAGATCTACGAAGCCTCCTATCCCGTACAGATTTTTCCGGAAAAAGAGCTCACGGCGATCATGGCGCCGGAGTACGGACTTGCGGATAAATTCCTCAGCTATCCCGACGTCTGCGTTTTGAAGGACCCCCGGGCGGTCTGCCGCTATTACGGGTTGATCTTCGAGTCGAAAGGCGCGCGGAAAGCCTGACGTTTCCGGCGGCGGCCTACTTTTCCACGCGTCCGAGAAGGGTGACGACGCGGTCGCGGATCCGCGAGAGCGTCTCCAGCTGGTCGATCACGGGACCGCGCAGAGTCCTGTGGTAGTTGGCGGCGTACTTCAGCGCCTCGGCCAGCTCGTTGATGTCGGCCAAAGTCCGCTTGCCCAGCGTGATCTTCAACCCCCTGTCGCCGATGTCGTCGGCGTCGACGAAATCCGCCAGACGGGCCAGCAGACGGCCGTAGGCGCAGGCGATGCTCAGCCCGGCAGGAGTGTACTCGGGACTCAGAAGCCCCGTCCAGGCCATGTTCCACCGGGCGGCCAGGGCGTCCAGCTGGTTGATGAGCGCCTGTTCCGGACGGCGGGGGGGCGCGGGATCGTCGTCGTAATCCTGCTCCTCGTCGCGGGGAGCGAGATAACTCCAGCCCCGCAGGACATCCTGCCCCCGCCCCGCGGCGGAAGCCACGGGCTCGGTGTTCTCCGAGATCAGCCCGGCGATGATGTCCTCTTCGCCGGGAAGATCGAGACACGAGGCCAGCTCCGCGAAGTAGAGGTTGATCCGCCGCTCGTCGCGGCGCAGCTCGCTCTCCCAGCGGAATTCATCCCAGTTGTGCGAATTGCGGAAACGTCCCATAAAACGACTACTGTCCCGACTTGCCCCACAAGGTCTCGAGGTCGTACCTGGCCCGGGTCTCCGGCGTCATGATGTGGAAGATGACCGTGCCGAAATCCAGCAGGGCCCAGCCGCACCCGTCGGCGCTGATCTCCGGCCGGTGGAGGGTCTTTTTCCCCAGCTTTTCCAGCATCTCGCGCTCGGTGAAGCCGGCCAGAGCCCGCAGCTGCGGCTCGGAGTTGACCGTGGCGATGACGATGAAATCGGCGATGCTGGAAACCTTGCCGACGGGCAGCGAGACGACGTTCTCCGCGAGTTTCTCCTCGGCGCATTTCACGCAGAACCGCGCGAGTTCCGCGGGGTCATGCTTCGTTTTTCCGACCGTGTCTTCCATGGAACAACCCTCACTTTCGATCCCGTACAGAGCGTATTTTTCGCAGTACTCCCGGACCGCACCGCTCAGCGGAGAACTCTCCGCCTCTATAATATGGCCCCGATTCGTGATTTTTGCCATTGTTTTTCTGACTTCCGTGGAAGATATTTCGAAAAATTCTCCTCCGATAACGCCTGAAAGCAGTTTTTCGACGAGATTTTCCTCCCAGTGGGCCGCCAGAGCCTCCCGCGAGACCGCAAATCCGTTCCGGGGATAGGTGAGGATCGCGTATGATCTCGCCAGCTCCTCCGCCCGGTGCCAGGTGTGCAGAGCCAGCAGGGAATCCGCCCCGATGAGCAGCGCGGGGGTCTCCCCTTCCGGCAGCTCCGCGGCGAAGTGTTCCATGACGTCAACGGTGTACGACGGCTGAAGACGGAGCCTCTCCTCGATGTCGCTGGCCGTCATGTTCGCATGATCCCGGATCAGCAGCCGGACCATGGCCAGCCTGTGCCGGAAAGAGGCGGCCGCCCCTCCCTGTTTCTGAGGCTGGGCCCAGGCGGGGACCCAGACGACTTTGCGGCACAGCCCGGAGAAAAGCGCCCCCCCGGCCACGCCGAGGTGTCCCAGGTGCGGCGGATCGAAACTGCCGCCGAAAAATGCGGTGAGATCGGGCATATCTTCAGCTCCTTCCCGCCTCGCGGACGATGTCGGTCAGTATCTTCAGGCGCAGAAGCGGCGGATCGCGGTCGTCGAGGGTCGGCTGTTTCCCGCCGGGAAGGCGGTAGATGGTCCCGCCGGGGTTGTTCAGCGTGACTTTTCCGTCGGAAACGACGAGATCACGGTAGCCGGAACGGGCCACGGCGACCCGCAGTTTCGTGAAGGCCAGCAGATTTTTCGCCAGCTGCGGCAGGGGACCGAACCGGTCGGTCAGTTCCGCGGCGAAGTCGTCCACGGCCTGTTCCGTCTCCAGCGCCGCCAGACGGCGGTAGACGTCCAGCCGGAGCCGCTCGCCGCCGATGTATTCTTCGGTAAAGGCGGCGCAGAGGCATTTTTCGGGATCCCCCTGCAACGTGAAGCTGACGAATTCGACGGCGATCTCCGTCTCGGGCAGGATGTCCACCTTCTGCCCCTTGAGTTTTGCCACCTCCTGCCGGAGCAGATGGCAGTAGAGGTCGAAGCCGATCAGATTGAGGTGCCCGGACTGCTCCACGCCCAGCAGATTCCCCGAGCCCCGGATCTCCAGATCCCGCAGGGCCAGCTGGAATCCCGCCCCCTGATGGGAACAGCGCCGGATGGCGGCCAGGCGCTTGCGGGCGTCGGTGCTCACCAGCTGGTGCCGGGGCAGAAGCAGATAGGCGTAGGCCTGATTTTTCCACCGGCCCACCCGGCCCCGCAGCTGGTAGAGCTCCGCCAGGCCGAAGCGGTCCGCCCGGTCGATGATGATGGTGTTGGCGTTGGGCACGTCCAGACCCGACTCGATGATGGTGCTGCAGACCAGCACGTCGATGCGGCCCGAGAGGAATTCGGTCATGGTCTCCTCCAAACCCCGCTCGGGCATCTGACCGTGGGCGACGGCGATCCGGGTCCCCGGCAGCAGGGCGCGGAGTTTTTCGGCCCGCTCCTCGATGGTCTTCACCCGGTTGTGCAGATAGTACACCTGTCCTCCCCGGGCCAGTTCCGCGCCGATGGCCGAGGCGACCAGTTTGTCGTCCTCGGGGGCGATGACCGTGCGGACCGGCAGGCGCAGTTTCGGCGCGGTGGAGAGCGTGCTCATGTCCCGGGCCCCCGCCATGGCCAGATAAAGGGTCCGGGGGATGGGCGTGGCCGACATGGCCAGCACGTCCGCCTCGGCGCGGAACCGCCGCAGCCGCTCCTTGTGCTGGACGCCGAAGCGCTGCTCCTCGTCGATGATGACGAGACCGAGATTCCTGTACGCGAGACGCTCCGTGCAGAGCCTGTGGGTCCCGACGACGATGTCGATGCCGCCGGAGGCGAGCTGTTCGATGACTCTTTTCTGCTCGGGAGCGCTGCGCAGACGGCTCAGTTCGCCGATGGTCACGGGGTACTTTGCGAAACGCTTTTTGAAACTCTGGTAATGCTGGTGCACCAGCACGGTCGTCGGCGCGAGGACCGCGACCTGATATCCGGCGGCAACGGCGGTGAAGGCCGCCCGCATGGCCAGCTCCGTCTTGCCGTAGCCCACGTCGCCGCACAGCAGACGGTCCATGGGGCGGCTGGAGGCCATGTCCTGAGCGATCTCCGCGGTGGCGCGCTTCTGGTCGCGGGTGTCCTCGAAGGGGAAGTCGCGGATAAAATTTTTCATGGCAGCGCTGCGTTCGAAGGCGATGCCGGGCACAGCCCGGCGCATGGCCTGCATGCGGAGCATCTCCGCGGCATAGGAGCGCACCCCCACGCGGGCCTCGGCCTTGTCCCGGTCCCAGCGCTTGCCCCCCAGCACGTGAAGCGGGACTTTTCCCGGTGCGCCGAGGTAGCGGCTCAGTTTGTGGGCCTGGAGCAGAGGCACGTAGAGCAGGCGGCCGTCGCGGTACTCCACGACGAGGACCTCCCGGGAAACGCCGTTGCTGGTCAGGGTTTTGAACCCCCGGTAGATGCCGATGCCGTGATCCAGATGGACCGCGTAATCGCCCACCTCCAGATCGGCGAGGGAAATATCCTCCTCCCGGACGGGAAGCGGGATCTCGGGCTCCGGCGGCGCGGCAGGGGTCTCCGCCTGGGAAACGGGGCCGCAGCCGAAGCCCGCCGCGGTAAGTTCGATCTCGCTCACGGCCAGCAGATCCTCCCCGGGCAGCCGGAAGCCCGATCCTATCCGCAGCACGTCGATCTCGACGGCGTCCGAAAGGAGACCGCAGGAAGAGCACCATTTTTCCAGTTCGGGCACGTCCTCGGCGTGATCGACGAAGAAGACGACGTTCCCGCCCCGGTCGGAACAGGCCCGCACGGCGTCGGTCAGCAGAGAGCGGTTGAGCTCCTGCGCCCGGGCCTCGGCTTCGGGACTGCCTTCGAGGGCGCTCCCGGCAAACGCGGAGGGCAGGATATCGGGCGTCTCCGTTTCCGGGACGTCCACGGCTTCGACGGGATCGAAAAAGAGCGTGGAGGCGTTTTTCAGCGCCCGTTCCCGCAGCAGCTCCCGGAACCGCTGCGCGGCGGCGGGCGAAAGATAGGACTCCGCCTTTTCGATGCTCTCCGCGGGGTGAAGCGCAACCAGCCGCCACGGCCGGCCTTCGAAATAGGCAAAGACGTCCGAATCGGCCGCACCGCCGGCGGTGATGCCGGAGCGGCCGATGACGCGGTACTCATCCGCTTTTCCCGTGGAGCGCTGGGTCGCGGGGGAAAAAAGCCTCAGTGTGTCGACGGTGTCGCCGAAAAACTCCACCCGGCAGGGCGCCTCGTGAGCCGGACTGAAAAGATCGACGATGCCGCCGCGCCGGGCGAATTCCCCGGAGACGGTCACTTCGTACTCGTCGTCGTAATCCAGCGCCACGAGTTTGTCCACCAGTTCGGGCAGCGGGATCTCCAGTCCGGGGGTGAGGACCAGGGCCGAGGACCTCACCTCCTCAGGGGCCTGAGCAGGGCCGAGGAGGGAGCTTGCGCTGCCGATCACAAGGCCGCGTTCGGCGCCGAGCAGGGCGTCCAGCGCCCGGGCCCGCCGGGTCTCGCCGCCGGGGAAAAGCAGTTTCCCGCGTCCGCACTCGGGAACGGTGAGCAGATCGATCCCGATGCCGAGTTTTTCGGCGAAAGAGGCGACCTCCCCGGCCAGCCGGTCGGCACCTGCCGCGTCGGGGAGGACGGCGACCACCCTTTCCTCCGACCGCAGGCACTCCCGCAAAACGGGAAGCGCCAGCGTCGAGGACTCGCCGCAGGTCAGAAAATTCCCCGCGTTTTTCCGGCTTTCAAGGTAGTGCCGTACTTTTTTTTGCCATTTTTTTGTCATCGCGACTTGATTTTTTCCGCCGTCCGTTTATAATGTCACCAACTGGAGGTCATCGGTTTTCCGAAGACCCGACGAAAGCGCAATGCATTTATTATAGACCGTTTTTTCGTTTTTGCGAAGAAAAAACAGAAAAAAGTGGCGATTTTTCACGTCGGGGCCGGTGGCTGTCGGGGTCGGGGCAAGAGTTTGACAAGGGACAGGAGAGAAACGTACTATGAAGGCGAAGTCCGGAATCGAAGGCGAAGGCAAAAAGAAAAAGACGGCGGACGCTCCCGCCCGGAAAACACCGGATGCACCGGCCGGTTCCGGACGGAAAGCCGCAGATCCGAAGAAGGAGGCCGTGCCTGAAGTGAAGATCGAGCCCGCGGCCAAAAAGAAGCCCGCGGCCAAAACTGCGCCCAAAGCCGCGCCCGCAAAAAAGGCCGGGCCCGTCGCGGAAGTCAAGCCCGCGGCCAAAAAGAAGCCCGCGGCCAAACCCGAACCCGTGAAGAAGGCCGGGCCCGTCGCGGAAGTCAAGCCCGCGGCCAAAAAGAAGGCCGCGGTCAAATCCGAACCCGTGAAGAAGGCCGAGCCCGTCGCGGAAGTCAAGCCCGCTCCCAAAAAGAAGCCCGCGGCCAAACCCGAACCCGTGAAGAAGGCCGCGGTCAAACCCGAACCCGTGAAAAAGGCCGAGCCCGTCGCGGAAGTCAAGCCCGCTCCCAAGAAAAAGGCCGCGGCAAAACCCGAACCCGTGAAGAAGGCCGAGCCCGTCGCGGAAGTCAAGCCCGCGGCCAAAAAGAA
>JAFSTC010000018.1 GCA_017450705.1 Lentisphaeria bacterium
AGGGCTTCGGCCATGACGCTGCAGAGGATTCCGCCGCCGCCGGTGACGACGGCCACTTTTCCGGTAAGATCGACTTTCATGATGACTTTCCTGTGTTGTTTATGATTTTTTACCGCGGACCCCGGATAACTCTTCCGGCGTCCGGCGGAGCATAATACTGCCGACAGATAAGATATACCGTGATGGCCTTATTGTCAAGCAGTTTTTCGTTAAATCTCCCGCTGTTTTTCTCCCCGGAAACGGATTTCCCGGCGATCCGGCAAAGGCGGCTTGCAAAAAAGACGTTGAGGATGTATAGTATACAATAACATTCTGCGCGTACACTCAACACATACAGGAGAAAAAACATGTACAGTGCTTCAGATCTCAAGAAGGGGCTCAAGATCGAAATCGACGGCGCTCCGTGGCAGATCACCGAATTCGAGTTCTGCAAACCGGGCAAGGGGACCGCGCTCTACCGCTGCCGCATGAAGAACCTCATCACCGGCATCGGCATGGAAAAGACCTACCGGCCCACCGACAAGATCGACGAACCCAACATCGAAGAGCGCGAGATGTATTACTCCTACTTCGACGGGCACCACTACGTGTTCAGCGATCCCAACACCTACGAAGAGATGTCCGTCGACGCCTCCGTGCTGGGCGACAAGGCCTATTTCCTCATCGAGAACAGCCTCTGCAACTTCGTCATCTACAACGACGAGCCCATCGAGATCACCCTGCCGACCTTCATCGAGAAGGAGATCGTCGAGACCGAGCCCGGCGTCCGCGGCGACACCGCCACCAACGTCACCAAGCCGGCCAAGATCGACAACGGCTACGAGATCCAGGTCCCGCTTTTCATCAATCAGGGCGACATCGTCAAGATCGACACCCGTACCGGTGCCTACGCCGAGCGCGTCAGTAAGGCGTAATGCAGGACGGGCGTTCAGGCGAAAATGACTGAAACGCTTCTGAAAAATCTCCGCACCCGCTCCGCGCTTCTGCGGACGGTGCGGGATTTTTTTTATGCGGCGGATTTTTTCGAGGTCGAGACCCCGGTCATGATCCCCGCGCCCGCGCCGGAGGAGTACATCGAATCCGTCCCGGCGGGGCAGGGGAAGTTTCTGCGCACCAGTCCCGAACTTGCCATGAAGGAGCTGCTCTCTTTCGGCGCGGGAAGGATCTTCCAGATCGGCAGCGCCTTCCGGGCCGGGGAGTTCGGGCGCAAACACCGCGAGGAGTTCACCATCCTCGAATACTACGCCGCGGGCTGGGACTACGAAAAACTTGCCGCCTTCACGGCGGAGATGATCCTCCGCGCGGCGGAAGCCGTGACGGGAGGAAGCCGGCTTTCCCTCCATGGGAAGACCGTCGATCTCGCAAACGTCGAGTACATCACGGTGGACGAGGCTTTCCGCCGGTATGCGGGCGTCTCGGCCTTCGAGGTATCCGCCGCCGACAAATTCGACGAGCTGATGGTTCTCAAAGTCGAGCCGGAGCTGGGCCGGAACGGGATCACCTTTCTCTGCGATTATCCGGCCGACCGGGCCTCTCTGGCCCGGCTTTCCCCGGCGGATCCCCAAGTGGCGGAACGCTGGGAGGTCTACATCGACGGCATGGAGCTGGGCAACGCCTTCGGGGAACTCACCGACGGCTTCGAGCAGAAGAAGCGCTTTGCCGCGGCGCAGGCCTTCCGCCGGGCGCACGGCATGCTGGAATATCCCGAGCCAGAGGCCTTTTACCGGGCACTTGACAGGGGACTGCCTGACGCCAGCGGCTGCGCCGTGGGATTCGACCGGCTGACCATGCTGCTGACGGGTGCCGAGGACATTTCCCAGGTGCGCTTCTGCTGAATGACGCCGAAAAAAAAAGGGGCTGCCGGTCAAGGTGACGGCAGCCCCTCTTTTTTTTCCGGACGGAGGATCAGTTCATCATGACCTGACCGCCGGTGACCGGGATGGCCTGTCCCGTTTCGTACTTCTGCGTGACGGCATAGACGATGGCCCGGGCCACGTCGGCGGGGAAGCACCCCCGGCCCATGGGGACAAGGCCCTCGTAGTGGGCGCGCACGTCCTCAACGGTCTTGGCTCCCGGGACCTTCCCGGCGTTGAGGTACTGGACGAAGAGGCCCTTCACGGGATCGCTCCACAGCGGACCGTCGAGATAGTTGCCGGGACACACGGCGTTGACTTTGATCTTGTCTTTGGTGAGTTCGAGGGCGAAACTCTGCACGAGGCCGATGGTCCCGAACTTGCTCCCTGCATAGGCTCCGTTGTTTTTTGAACCCACCAGACCGCTCTTGGAGTTGACCTGGACGATGTCGGTCCAGAGCCCCGTGGCGGCGTTCTGACGGGACATGACCCGGGAGAAGTGTTTGGAGCAGAGGAAGAAGCCGTTGTAGTTGATGTCGGTGACGAACTTCCAGTCCTTGAACTCGAAATCCTTGACGGAACCGGCGCGGACGACGCCCGCGTTGGCGACCAGCAGATCCACGCCGCCGTAGGAGGCAACGACCTCCCTGACGAGAGCCTCCACCGTGACTTCATCGGAAATGTTGACGGCGAAGCCGCTCGCGCCCGGCCCCAGTTCGGCGGCGGCCTTGCGCGCGCCTTCCACGTTCATGTCGGCGATGACCACGTCGGCGCCGAGCTTGTTCAGTTCCTTGGCGATGCCGTAGCCGAAGCCCTGGGCGCCGCCGGTGACGACGGCGACCAGTCCCGTCAGCTGGGCCGCATTGCCCGCGGCGACTTTGGAGCGGTAGGACTCGACTTCCCAGTTCTCGATGAAACTCCTCTGGGCGTCGGTCAGGTAGTGGACGCCGCCGAAGGCGTTCGCCAGCTGTTCGACGAGAGCGCCGTTGCGGGCGAGGGCGAGAACGGTGTCGGCCGCGGCCTTTTTGGCTCCGGCGCAGAACACGGCCTTGTCGGGAATTTCGACCATGCGCGGAAGATAACCGCGGGCGGCCTTGAAGGCGTCGATTTCGGCCTTTTCGGGAGAAGAAGAGACCAGGCCGAAGGCTCTGGCGTAGACCAGGTGATCGGGGGTGAGGGGACCGCGGGGAATGGCGAAAGGCGCGGAAGAGGTCACCGTGACCGCCTTGCCCTGTTCCGCCAGATAGCCGCGCAGAACGGGGGCAAAGGCCATGACGGCGTCGCCGTCCGCGTTCGTTCCGGCGAGTTCCAGGGCGACGCCCGCCTCTTGGCAGCGGGCGGCGAGTTTATCCATGATGGAAGAGTAGGTGCTCTTGATCTCCTCCTCGCTGTTGCCGCCGACAAAGACGCCGTGGTTCTGGAGAAAGATCACATTGGCATCCCGTCCGTGAGCCTGTTTGTAGGCTTTGCAGGTCTCGAAGACCTGTTTCGCGAGAAAGAAGCCGGGGTCGCAGTAATCCACCCAGATGGCTTCCGGGAAGAGTTTCGCGCACCAGGCCTTGCCGTCGTTGGCACACGTCATGCCGTTGACGAGGGCGGGGTGGAGATGCACGACGAAAGTGAAGGGCAGGATCTCGTGCATGGGCGCTTCCACGGAGGGGCGTTTCCCGCCGTTGACGACGGCGAAAGCCATCATGCGCTTGACGGTATCTTCACGTTCTTCGGCCGAGGCGAACTCCTTCGCGAAGCAGTCGCGGATGACCGAGCGGTCCATCTTGACGAAATCCTCTTCCGTGATGCCGGCGAGGGTGACGCCGCTGGGCTTGACGTAGAGATATTTGTCATCCTTGAAGGAGGTGTTGCCGCCTCCCGCGAGGATGTACGCCGGGTTTGCACCGTAAAACCGGGATATCTCCGTGATTTTCTGCAGTGACATGATAAAGATCCTCCTGATTGGTGAAAGGTTTTCTGCCGTGCTTAAACATACACCTTGAACGGGCGTGAATCAAGACGGTTTGCGAATATATTTCTCTCTTTTTTCCCGGAGGCCCGTCAGCAGGGACGCGGGGACCCGCAGTCCGCCCATGCCGGAACCGATGGCGATGGCGGGGGAATTGGCTCCGTGATAGTCGCTGCCGCCGGAGAGGGCCAGATCGTTGACGGCGGCCGTCTCCGTGACGAGGGCGGTCTCCGGCGGGCCGAAAAGGCTGTAGTAGCCTTCGATGCCGTCCAGTCCGGCGTGGGCGAAGTGCCGGGCCGCCCGGCGGAGCCAGGCCGCTTCGTTCCGCTCCCGGCAGATGGGATGGGCCCACACGGCAACGCCGCCCGCCGCGTGGACGGCGTCGATCGCTTCGCGGCATGCCGGCAGTTTCCGGGGCACGTAGGCCGGACGGCGGTGTCCCAGCAGTTTTGAGAAGGCCTGCCGGGAGTCGGCGAACCCGTGTCTGAGGCAGAGATGTCGGGCGAAATGAGGCCGTCCGATGGTGGCCGGATCCCGTCCTTCGAAGGCTTCGTCGCCCCAGTTGGTGGGGTAGCCGAGGATGTTGAGTTTCAGTCGGATCTCCTCGTTGCGGCGGCGGCGGAACTCCCGCTGCCGGTCAAGGTACGCCGCAAGAACGGGACTTTCCCAGTCGATGAAGAGACCGACGACGTGGATCTCCCGGCTGCCGTAAAGGGAAGCCAGCTCGACGCCGGGGATCGTTTCCACTCCGGGAAAGGCTTTCCCGGCTTCGAGAAAACCGGGAATGCCCGCCACGGTGTCGTGATCGGTGAGGGCCACGGCGGCGAGTCCGGCCGCCGCCGCCAACTCCGGCAGCGCGGCGGGCGCGTCGCTTCCGTCGGAGGCGGTGCTGTGGATGTGCAGATCGATGCGGTCCGCCGTGTTTTGTCCGCTGTTCATGACATGGCCGCGAAAACGGCGATCCTCGCGTCGACGCCGTCGCCCCGGGCGATGGCTCTTTCGACGAAGGCCGGAAGCTCGGACTGACGGACGATGAGAGGCTCGATGTCCTCGGAGTCCTCCTGATGGATCTCCGGCCTCTCTGGATACGCGGTCCCGTCGATGGTCATCAGCACCATCGTGACGGTCTCGCCCGACATGCCCGGTGAGTTGTAGGAGGGAGGAATGACCCGGTCGATCTTCCCCCTGTATCCCGTCTCCTCGTAGAGTTCCCGGACCGCTGTCTCCTCGACGGACTCTCCGGGTTCGATGAGACCCGCCGGAAATTCGATCATGAACCGTCCCGCGGGAGGACGGAACTGACGCACCAGAACGAAATCGCCTCCGGGGGCGATGCGGGGGATGATGACGGCCGCGCCCGAGGTGTTGAGGCGGTTGACGCACTCCCAAACGCCCGTTTTTCCCCGGCTGTTGGTGAAGGTTATCGCATCCAGCGCCAAGTATTTCCCCGAGGCGATCCGCTTTTTTTCGTGAACGGCGGCTTCCGGCATACTTCCCTCCCGCATTGCTGATTTGAAAAAAAGGCCCGAAGACGACGCTGCATCGCTTCGGGCCGGACGTGCTTCTTTCGACCGTCAGCGGTTGGCAACCTCGAATTTCTTCATGAATTCGATCAGCGCCTCAACGCCTTCCATGGGCATGGCGTTGTAGATGCTGGCGCGGCAGCCGCCCACGAGGCGGTGGCCCTTGAGCTCGGTGAGCCCGTTGGCTTTGGCTTCGGCGATGAATTTCGCATCCAGCTCGTCGCTGGGGGTGCGGAAGACCACGTTCATCCGCGAACGGTCGGCCTTGGCCACCGTGCTCTTGTAGAAGCTGCTGTCGTCAAGGAATGCGTACAGCTTCGCGGCCTTGGCATTGTTGATCTGTTCGATGCCGGCAATGCCGCCCTGTTCCTTGAGCCAGTCGGTGACCAGCGCCAGCATGTAGACGGAGTAGGTCGGCGGCGTGTTGAACATGGAGCCTTCGTCGATGTAGGTGCTGTACCGCAGCATGGTGGGCACGTTGTCCCGGGTACGCGCGGCCAGAGACTTCTTCATCACGACCAGCGTGACGCCGCTGGGCCCCAGGTTCTTCTGGGCGCCGGCATAGATCATATCGAACTTGGAGGCGTCGAAGACCCGCGACATGATGTCGCTGGACATGTCGGCGATGAGGGGGACGCCCGCGGGGGCGACCGGGAGTTTCTGATACTGGGTCCCCGCGATGGTGTTGTTGCTGGTGATGTGCATGTAGGCCGCGCCGGGGGTCAGCTTCCACTGGTTCTCGGCGGGGATGTGGTCGTATTTCGTCTCGGCGCTGGAGGCGGCGATGTTGACCGTACCGAAAAGTTTGGCCTCTTTTGCGGCCTTTTTGCTCCAGACGCCCGTCTCGATCACGTCGGCGGTGCCGCCGTTGAGCAGGTTCATCGGGATCATGGCGAACTGCATGCTGGCGCCGCCCTGGATGAAGAGCACGGCGTACTCGTCGGAGAGGTTGAGCAGTTCACGCACGTTCGCTTCGGCGCGCTCGATCACGGGTTTGAAATATTTGCCGCGGTGGGAGAGCTCCATGAGGCCGCTTCCGCTGTCCTGATAGGCGCAGAATTCCGCCTGGGCTTTTTTCATGACGTCCGCCGGGAGCATGGCCGGACCCGCCGCAAAATTGTAGATCTTCATTGTACAGTACCTCCAGATACGGTTGGTTGCGACATGCGCATAAGATACACCCTGAACCGGGTTTTTTCAATTCTTTTTTTCAAAACGATTTTCCGTACCGTCCAGCAGACGTCTGATGTTCGACCTGTGCCGGTAGACGGTGACCGCGGCGATGATGCAGAAGAAGCCCAGCACGGGGAGACTTTTCGCTGCGGCGCCGCCCACGCCTGCGATGCGGAAGAGCAGCGTGAAAACGGGGAGCGCTGCCGCGGCGACGATGCTGGCTACGGAAACATAGCGCGTCACGAGGAAAAGTCCGGCCCACAGCGCCAGGGCGCAGAGCAGGGGAAACGGGGCCAGCGCCAGAGCCACGCCCGCGCCGGTGCTCACCCCTTTGCCGCCCTTGAACTTCAGATAGACGGGGAACATGTGGCCGACGATGGCGACGGCGCCCGCGGCCAGGGCCATCCAGGGGGATCCGGGCATCGCCAGCTGGGCGATGAGGACCGGGATCGTTCCCTTGAGCAGATCGAGGACGAAGCAGATTTTACCGTGGATCGGTCCCACGGCCCGGGTCACGTTGGTGGCGCCCACGTTCCCGGAGCCGACCTTCCGGATGTCCACGCCGTGGAGTTTGCCGATGATGAGCGCAAAGGGGATCGCCCCGAAAAGGTAGGAAAAGAGCAGGATCGCGGCAACGGTCACGAAAGGCATGAAAAAAACTCCTTATCCCACGCTGGCCCCGGAGGCGATCTCGCCGTCCACGGTCACCAGTTTCAATTCTTTTCCCGATTTCGCCGCGAGAAGCATACCGCAGGACTCGATCCCGCGGATCTTCGCCGGCTGGAGATTGGCGACGATGACGATGGTGCGGCCGATCAGCGACTCCGGCGTGTAGCTTTTGGCGATGCCCGCAACGATCTGCCGTGGTTTCCCGCCCACGTCGATCTGCAGTTTGAGCAGTTTGTCCGCGCCGGGAACGGCTTCCGCCGCGAGGATCTTCGCCGTCTTGAGTTCCGCTTTGAAAAAGTCGTCGATGCCGATGAGGTTGACGGGCTTCTCTTCGGCTTTCGTCTGTTTCTGCGGTGCGGGCGCGGGCGCGGCGCAGACCTTCTCCTCGACGAGGATCCGCGGGAAAAGCGGCGCGGTCTCCTTCATGATCCGTCCGGCGAGATCGCCGGGTTTGACGGCGAGATCGCCGATGGTGCCGATCTCCCCCGGGGCGTAACCCAGCGCGGCGCTCAGAAGCGCCATTTTTTCGGGCATGACGGGCGCCAGCAGCACCGCCGTCTGCCGCAGCAGTTCCGCGGAACAGTACAGCACGGTGTGCAGTCTTTCGGTCTTGCCCTCCTTGGCCAGAGCCCATGGTGCGCATTTTTCCATATAACGGTTACCGGCTCTGACGGCGTTGAGGACGGCGGCGATGCCCTGATCCAGCTTCATGCTCTCGAGGCACGACGCCATGGTTTGCGCGGCCTTGGTGACGGCGTCGAGAAGCTCCGTATCCTCCAGTTCCAGTTTTCCCGGCGCGGGGATCGGTCCGGAGGTGGCCCGAAGAACGAGCTTGTTCACCCGGGAGACGAAGTTGCCCAGATCGTTGGCCAGATCGCTGTTGTAGCGCGCGATGAAGCCTTCCTCGCTGAAATTCGCGTCGTTGCCGAGGGTCATTTCGGCCATGAGGAAATACCTGAAGGCGTCGACCCCGGCCCGGTCGATCATGGCCATCGGATCCACCACGTTGCCGAGGGACTTGCTCATTTTTGTGTTGCCGGTGAGCCACCAGCCGTGGGCGAAGATGGTTTTGGGCATGGGCAGTCCGATGGCCTTGAGCATGGTGGGCCAGTAGACTGAGTGGGTGGTGAGGATGTCCTTGCCGATCAGCTGGCAGCTGGCGGGCCACCAGCGGGCGAAGGTCTTTTCGTCCTGAAGATAGCCGACGCCCGAGACGTAGTTGAGAAGCGCGTCGAACCAGACGTAGCAGACGTAATCCCGGTCGAAAGGCAGCTCGATGCCCCAGGCCAGCCGGGATTTGGGCCGGCTGATGCAGAGATCGCCCAGCTCCTGCCGCAGGAAACCCAGGGTCTCGTTGGCCCGGAATTCCGGCAGGATGAAGTCGGGGTGGGTCTTGATGTAGTCCACCAGCCAGTCCCGGTACTTCCCCATGCGGAAGAAGTAGTTCGATTCCTGGATGGCGGTGACTTCCCGTCCGCACTCGGGGCACTTGCCGTCGACGAGGTCCTTCTCTGTGAAGAAGCGTTCGTCGCCGACGCAGTACCAGCCGGTGTACTCGGCGCGGTAGATCTCCCCGCGGTCGTAAAGATCCTGCAGGACGGCCTGAACGACCTTCTTGTGAAAGTCCTGCGTCGTGCGGAGAAAGCGGTCGTTGGTGATACCCAGCCGCTTCCAGAGGTCCTGGAAGCGAACCACCGTTTCGTCGCAGTGGGCCAGGGGGAGCATGTTGTTTTTGGCCGCCGCCTTCTCCACCTTCTGGCCGTGCTCGTCGGTCCCCGTGAGGAAGAAGGTGTCGTCCCCGAGGGAACGGTGGAAACGGGCCAGCACATCGGCGAGGATCGTCGTGTAGGCGTGACCGATGTGGGGACGGTCGTTGACGTAGTAGATAGGCGTTGTGATGTAGAATTTCCCTGTGCTCATTGCCAGTTTTCCTTTACGATATCGTCACGCTCCGGCCTTTTTTTGCGTTTTTTTGGCGTTTTTGCCCGGAGCGGCCGGACGGACGTTTTTCTTTTTTCCCTGTTTCACGACCGACTTCCCCGCCGGAGCCGAGGGGCATCCGGCGAAGGCCCAGTCCACGATGTTCTTGCAGAAATTGTCCCGCTCCCGGGCGGTCGGGAATCCCGTGACGCAGCCCATGATGCGACGACCGTCGCGCCTGACGCTGAAGGTCAGACAGAAGCCGGCTCTGCGGGTGAACCCGGTCTTCATCCCCTCCGCACTGGCGTAGTTTTTGAGGATCAGCCGGTTGGTGTTCTTGAGGATCAGTTTCTTGTCGCCCTCGCGGATCGACGAGGACAATGTCCCGAAGTTCCGCATGAGATCAGGGTACTCCAGCATGCGCTCTCCGAGCAGGACCATATCGCGGGCGCTGGAGAGGGACTGGTTTTTCGCCTTGTCCGGCAGGCCGTGGGCGTTGACGAATTTCGTGTTCTTCATGCCGATCTGGGCTGCTCTGGCGTTCATCATCGCCACGAAACGCTCCTCGGTCCCGGCCACCGTCAGGGCCAGCTGGAGCGCCGCGTCGTTGGCGCTCTTGATCGCCGCGCACTTGACGAGATCGGCGATGGGGAAGGTCTCCCGGGGATCCAGCCAGACGATGCCTTCGCGGCTGGGCAGACGCAGCACGTCCTTGGAGATGCTGACCGGGGTCTCGAGGGAGAGCTCGGGGTGTTTGTCAAGATGCTCCATTGTCAGCAGCAGGGTCATCATCTTGCTCATGGAGGCGACGGGAACGGGTTTCGTGCAGTCCTTTTCCCAGAGGACCCGCCGGGTGTCCATGTCGACGAGGATGCCCGTGCGCGAAGCGTCCCCCGGAACGAGCCGTGCCGGAAACACCCCGCGCCGCGCGTAGATGTGGTTGAACGCTTTCCCGAAACCGGGCGAAGGGGAGGGGTGGCGGTAACGGCCCCTGACCGGCGGGGGAGCCGCCGCGGGGGAGCCGCCGCCCGGTTTCTTCTGACCGCTTCCGGGAACGGCTGTCCCTCCGGGAAGCTCTTTCGCAGGCTCTTTCGCGCCCGCGGGGGCGTCCGGCGCCGTTCCCGGCTCCGTCGGAGAGGTCCCCCCCGACGAACTGACGACAAGGGCGATGACGATCGCGTGCAGAGCCACGATCGCCCCGAAGATGGCGAGGAAGAACTTGAGTCTGGCCGCGCTGGTGGGGGTCATTTTGACTGCGCTCCGAAAACACCGAGGGCATGGGCCTTGTTGAAGGCACTGACCATGGCCATGATCGCCGCCCTGTCGATGTTGGTGTCTTCGCCCGCCCCGTAGATGAGCTTTTTGCCGTCCTGGGAACAGCGGAGCCCGACGAAGGCCATGGCTCTTGCGTCGGCGTCGGTGCCCAGGGTCCTCTCGGAGAAGTCCTCCACCTTGAAGAAGGGCATGAGTCCGGAGTTTTTGAGCGCGTGGACCACTGCAGAGAGCGGTCCGTTGCCTTCGCCCGTGAGGTGGTGGCAGGCATTGTTGATGTGCCAGTCGAAAGCGGCGCCCGAGGTGTCGCCGGTCCCCGGGGTCCGGTGATAGTCCGTCATGCGGTACCGGCCCTCGATGTTCACAAAGGTGTCGTAGAAGATCTCCCGCAGTTTCGCCGAATCGATCTCGCCGCCGATGGCGTCGATGTAATTCTGCACGGCGATGCCGATGTCGGGATGCATGCTCTTGGGCGGATAGATGCCGAATTCATGCTCCAGCACATAGACGACGCCGCCTTTGCCCGACTGGCTGTTGATGCGGATGAGCCGCTCGTACTGCCGCCCGACGTCCGCCGGGTCCAGATGCAGGTAGGGGACCTTCCAGCCCTGGTGGAAAAACGCGCTGATCTCCTCGCGCTTTTCCATGCCTTTCCGGATGGCGTCCTGATGGGAGCCGGAGAAAGCCGTGAACGCCAGCGCGCCCGCGTAGGGGTGGCGGGGGTGCACTTCGATGCCCGAGTTGCGTTCGACGATGCGGACGATCTCCGGCATATTTTTGAAGGAGAGGCCGGTGGCGATCCCCCGGGACTCCATGTTGAGCGCGAGGACGGAAATATCCAGATTGCCGGTGCGTTCCCCGTGACCGAAGATGGTCCCTTCCACCCGGGTGGCTCCGGCGAGGAGCGCCATTTCCGTCGCCGCCACGGCGCAGCCCTGATCGTTGTGGGCATGGAGACTGATCCGCGTCTCCGCCATGTACGGGTATTTGCGGCAGAAGAGCTCGATCATGTCCGCGTACTGGTAGGGCGGACGGCGCTCGACCGTCGCCGGCAGATTGAGGATGAACGTCTCCGGCGTGGAGGGCCCCCATTCCTGTTTCACCCGGCAGCAGATGTCGAGGACGAAATCCATGTCGCTGTCGGTGAATTCCTCGGGAGAGAACTCGTAGCTGACCCGGTCGGCGAGCCCGGCTTCCTTCAGACCGTCGCGGATGAGGCGCGTTCCCTGAACGGCCAGCTCCGTGATGTGCTCGCGGCTGTCGCCGAGAACGAATTTGCTGTGCAGATCGCTGGTGGCCACGTAGCAGTGGGCGATGGCCTTGCCCTTGAGACCCTTCAGGGACTCGATCGTCTTTTTGATGAGGTGCTCCCGGGCCTGGGTGAGGACCGAGATGCGCACGTCATCGGGAATGAGGTCCTGCTCGATGAGCATGCGGACAAAGTTGAAATCGTCCTCCGACGCGGAGGGGAACGAGACCTCGATCTCCTTGAACCCGATCTCGCAGAGCATCCTGAAATACTCCAGCTTCTGCTTCGGGTTCATCGGGACCGGGAGGGCCTGATTGCCGTCCCGCAGATCCACGGAGGCCCACACGGGCGGGACTGTGATGACTCTGTCGGGCCACCGGCGGTTCTCTATTTTCACGGGCTCCGGATAAACGTATTTAGGCTGCTGTATCATATCTTCTGTTCCTGTATGTTGTTTTCTTCTGCTTTTGTTCCTTGCTCCGCTTGTTCGCGGCTGACGATCCGCGCGGCTGCGAAACCGGCGCCCGCTCCGTCGCCGGGGGCGACCACCGCAAGTCCGGGCGCTCCGGATCCGAGGATCCCGGGCAGGACGGCCCATCCGCCGAGAAATCCGCCTCGCGGGAGGTTTGCCGGCAGTGCGATGACCGGAGCTTTCACCAATCCCGCGACGGCGCCGGGCAGGGCGCTGTCCGTTCCCGCGACTGCGATGCACGCAGCCGCGCAACTAAGTCGGCCGCTCAGCCCGGCGAGGGAGAGCGGATCGGATGTCCCCGCTGTCCGGACCAGCGTTCCGGCCGCGCCGCAGGCGGCCAGTGCATATCTTGCTTCGAGCGCCGCGGGCAGATCCTCATCTCCCGCGGTCACGATGAAAACGCCGCTGTCGGCCGACGCGGCCGGCGGCATGAGAAAAACCCGGGCGCAGGGATCGTATTCCCCGCCGGGAAAAGCCGTGACGAGCGCCGCTCCCGCGCTTTCCTCCACGCCTGTCGCGATGACGGACTCATGCTCCGTCAGCAGGCGGCGGAGCGTTCTTTTGAGTTCTTCCGCGCTCTTTCCGTCTCCCCGGATCCGTCCGGGAAAAAGACGAAAACAGCCCCCGGCTCCGGCGTTCTCAGCCGGCGCCTGAGCAGCGGACGTGGTCTGGGTATCGTTTTCCATATGGTAAATATAGCCCTGCCGGGCCCCGATATCAAGTTTTTACGGGAGATTTTCGCGTAAAAAATTTTGCTTTTGGCAAAAGCGGCGCTATATTATTGAAATCGTATTCGATCCGGTCGTGTGTCCGTTCTGAACAGTAAGATGAAAATATGGAGAACTTGAAATGAAAACCATCGCCGAAAGCATCCTGAAACTGATCGGGAAAAGCGAGGAGCAGATCAAAGCCGGCCTCGTCGGAAGTTCCGGGAACATCTCGGTCTATCCCGAATCCGTCCACAAGCTGGGAACCTCCGTCGTCATGATGGCCCGGGACGATGAGAAACGCTTCATCGCCGTCGTTGCCGACTGCGAAAAGAACATGCCGAAGGGGTTCGAGGGCGATGTCGTCCGGCTTTCCGACGGCGGCGGGCTCCTGACCGGGCCTCTCTCCGCGGCCAATGCCGCCGCGCTCCGCCGCTACTTCCCGTGGTGCGCGCCCCGGAGTCTCCGCAAGGAACGCACCACCGTGGGCTGCGGCGACCGGCTGGGACTGGCCACCTACGGCCATCTCCTCGCCGCCCGGCAGTTCAAACTCAGTCCGGTGCTCGCCCAGCAGTCCATGCGCGAGCTGGCCATGACCGACCGCACCTTCCGGCAGGTCGTGGATGACGCCGTGTTCAACGTGTTCCGAGCCGACTACCGGGAGGGCTACGGCGCCGACGGGGATCACCTCAAGAAGATGGAGGACATCGACGTGGCCCTGGCCGCCGAGATGCCCATGATCACGCTGGACCTCTCCGAGGTGATGAATGCCTCCGCCGGCGACTGGAGCGCCGGGAAAATCGAGGAGGCTTTTGCCGCTCTGCCCGCCGCCGACAGGGAGCGCGTCGCCTCCGAAGACGCCGACAAGACCTTTATCGTCGGAAGCTGCGAGGTCAAGGTCGACGCCCTGACGGCGAAGCGCTGTGCGGTCATGTACGACGCGGCGCTCGCCTTCGCGCTCAAAGTCTACGAGCATCTCCGCGCCAAACGCGGCGATGAGTTCGATCTCGAAGTCTCCATCGACGAGACCACGTCGCCCACGCTGCCCTCGCATCACCTCTACATCGC
This sequence comes from Lentisphaeria bacterium, assembly GCA_017450705.1. GTDB lineage: Bacteria > Verrucomicrobiota > Lentisphaeria > Victivallales > Victivallaceae > UBA1784. The sequence goes on from JAFSTC010000018.1 coordinate 13,867, forward strand.
CCGGGAACTGCGCCGGCTGGGCATCGAGTTCTCCTCGCTGGCCCCGCGTTTCGTCGGCGAGTTCCAGAAGGCCGTGGACTACATCGGCGACGTGAAGGAGTTCGACCGGCAGTTCGTCGTGCACGCGCAGATCGCCAAGACCTTCGGCAACTACAAGGTCTCGGTCCACTCCGGCAGCGACAAGTTCTCCGTCTATCCCACCGTCGGCCGCGAAACCGGCGGATATCTCCACCTCAAGACCGCCGGGACCAGCTGGCTGGTCGCCGTGGAGGTCATCGCCCGCTGCGAACCGCAGCTCTACCGCGACATGCACAAGTGCGCGCTCGAACACTTCAACGATATGCTCAAACTCTACCACATCACCGCCGATCTTTCGAGGATCCCCGCGCTGGATTCCCTCAGCGACGCCGAACTGCCCGGACTCATGTCCATGGCCGACGCCCGCCAGCTGCTCCACATCACCTACGGGCCCATCCTCACGGGCGGACTGCGGGAGCGTTTCTTCAAGGCGATGCACAAGTTCGAGAACGAGTACGACGAGGCCCTCAAACGCCATTTCGAGAAACACATCTCCCTGCTCGGCGTTCCCAAGAAGTGACGATCTGCGACCGTTAAAATAAAAACTTTTCAAGGAGAAACGAAAAAATGTTCATTTCAATGCTCGCCGATGCCGCCGCCCAGACGGCGCAGGAGGCCTCGAAGCAGCCTCAGGGCAGTCCGCTGATGAGCTTCATGCCGATCATCATCATCATGGTCGTGTTCATGTTCTTCATGAGCCGTTCCCAGAAAAGGCAGCAGCAGAAGAGACAGGAGATGATCGACCGCATCGCCAAGGGAACGAAGGTGCTTCTTGCCGGCGGTGTCCGGGGCGTCATCGACGAGGTCAGGGAAGACGAATTCGTCGTCGAGATCGCCTCCGGCGTGAAGATCCGCGTCGTCAAGAACGGCGTCGCCGAGGTCGAAGTCGAAGAAGCCAAGGCAGAGGAAAAGAAGTAACATGGAACAGCGTCCCTTACTCCTCAGGACCATTGTCGTCATCTTCGTGATGGTGCTCTTCGTGCTGGCGATGTATCCGCTGCGCGAACGCGACTACTATCAGGTCTTCGGCGAGATGCTCAAAGACAAAAACGATCCCGCCATGAAGGCGCTGGTCGACTCGGCCAAAGACCTGCAGAAGAAGGATCCCCAGCTCTTCCAGTCGCAGGCGCTGCTCCAGGCGGCCGACGCGAAGGGGATCGATCTGACCGGCAAGGTCAAGGGCAGCGATCTTCAGGACAACCGCGACGTCATGAGTCTCATCCGCAAGAACGCCTCCGGGACCATCCGTCTCGGACTGGACCTTGCCGGCGGCGTTGAGTTCTATCTTGAACTCGTTCCCGACGAGGAGCTTCTGGCGAAAATGAAAAAATCCGCCGGCGGCAGCGGCGAGAGCAGTGAAGAACTCAAAAGCCGGATGGCCAACGAGTTCGACCGCTACCGCGACGTCGCTATCGAGATCCTCCGCAAACGTCTGGAAGGTCAGAAGATCTTCGAGGCGGAGATCGCTCCCTCCGGCGGATCCTACGTCGCGCTCCGCGCGCCTGTCGTCGCCCGCGACGAAAAACTCAAGCTGCTCGACCTGATCAAGATGAGCGCCAAGCTCAACTTCCGGCTCGTCCACGAAAACAACAACGCGCTGATCCAGCGTTACCTCGCTGATCCTGCGAACTTCAAAGTGCCCCTCGGTTATGAACTGATGTCCACCAGCGAATTCCGTCCCGGCCGCGAGCCCCAGCAGAACTTCTTCCTCGTGGCCCGCCGTTCCGAGATGGACGGCAAGGGCGTCACCATGGCCATGGCCACCAAGGATGAATTCGGTCAGCGCAAGATCGTGCTGCGGTTCAACCAGCAGGGCGCGGAGGATTTCGGCCGCGTCACCAGCGCCAACGTGGGAAGAATGCTGGCCATCGTGCTGGACGGCAAACTCTACTGCGCCCCCAACATCAATCAGGCCATCACGGGCAATGCCGAGATCTCCGGACACTTCTCCGAAGAGGAGGCCAAGAACATCGCCGACGCCCTCGTCAGCGGCAGTTTCCCCTTCCAGATCAAGGTCAACGCCGTGTTCGACACCGATCCCAAGCTCGGCGCGGCCAACGTGGCCAACGGCATCTGGGTGGGGATCCTCTCCATGGTCTGCGTCGCCATCTTCATGATCATCTACTACCGCCTCAGCGGCCTGATCGCCGTCGCGGCGCTGTGCCTCAACATCGTCCTCATTTTGGGCGCCATGGCGGCGTTCAACTGCACCCTGACGCTGCCGGGCATCGCCGGTATCGTGCTCACCATCGGTATGGCGGTCGACGCCAACGTGCTGGTGTACGAACGGATCCGTGAGGAACTGGAACAGGGCAAGAAGCTCGTCCACGCGGTGAATCTGGGCTTCGAGCGGGCGCTTCCCGCCGTGCTCGACGCCAACATCACCACGCTGGTCACCTCCATCATCCTCATGAACGTGGGAACGGGCGCGATCAAGGGTTTTGCCGTTACGCTGAGCATCGGTATCCTCTCCAGTCTCTTCACCGCGCTTTTCGTGACCCGGCTCCTTTACGACTACCTTTTCCGGTTCACCGGATTCAATCACATCTACATGCTCGAGATCTTCCGCCGGACCAGCTGGAACTTCTTCGGCATGTGGAAGCGCAGTCTCATCGTCTCCGCCGCGTTCTGCCTGCTGGCCGTCTTTCTGCTGATCTACCGCGGGACGGGGGTCCTGGGCGTCGACTTCACCGGCGGCACGGTGGTCACGTTCAATTACGAAAAGCAGATCCCCCAGGAGAAGGTCGAGGCGGTCCTGCGGCAGGCTGGTTACAAGGAGCCCAGCGCCGTCTACAAGTTCAACATCGCCTCCCGCGATCAGGAGCGCAAACTCGAGATCCTCATCCGCGGCGATCTGACGAAGGGCAGCGTCAGCCAGAGCCCCAAGGACGCTCTTGCCGCCCTGCTCAACCAAAAGTTCCCCGAAGCCAAGCTGAGCGGCGGTCTTGAGAGCAGCATCGGCGGTCTCATCGGCTGGGAGTTCACCAAGGCGGCCATCCGGGCGATCGTGCTCTCCATGATCGGCATCGGCATTTACATCGCGCTGCGCTACGAGTACACCTACGCCGTCACGGGCGTGCTGGCTCTGGTGCACGACGTGCTGGTCGTGCTGGGCATCTACCTGCTCATGGGCCGGACCATTTCGCTCACCGTGGTCGCCGCGCTGCTGACGGTCATCGGGTACTCCATCAACGACAAGGTCGTCATCTTCGACCGCATCCGCGAGAACATCAAGCTCAAGAAGGCGCCGACCTTCCCGGAGATCATCAATCTCTCCGTCAACCAGACCCTCAGTCGGACCATGCTGACCAGTATCACCACGTTCATCGTGGTGCTGATCCTCTATCTCGGCGGCGGCGTGGCGATCAACGACTTCGTTCTCATCATGATGCTGGGCGTCGTTTTCGGAACGCTCTCCTCGATCTTCGTCGTCGCGCCGACGGTGGCCTGGCTTCAGGATGTCCGGGCCCGGCGTGCTTCACGCAGAGCGAAGAAAGCCTGAGGTGGATATGTTCGGCAATCTGGGTGAAATGGCCAAGATGATGTCCAAAGTCAAGGACATCCAGAGCGGGATCAAAAAACTCAAGAGCGAACTGGGGACTCTGGAGTTCTCCGCCACTTCCGCAGGCGGGCTCGTCAAAGCGACGGTTTCCGGCGATTTCACGGTGAAATCCATCGAGATCGCTTCCGCGGCGATGACTTCGGACTGCAACGTGGCCGCCGCGGTGACCGAGGCGGTCAATTCCGCCGTGGCCGCCGCGAAAATGACGATCCAGACGAAGATGGCCGAGATCTCCGGCGGCATTGACCTGCCGGGGCTTTTCTGACGGGACGCGCGGTCATGGGCGGTGGTTACCCCGCAGCGTTGGAGTCTCTCATCGGCGAGCTGAAACAGCTCCCCGGCGTCGGGCGCCGGGGCGCGGAGCGGATGGCTCTGGCTCTTCTGGCCCGCCCCGCCGCGGAACTGGAGGCGCTGGGCGCGCTGATCGGGACTCTCCCCCGGACCGTGGGGCGCTGTCCCCGGTGCGGCGGGCTCTCCGAGGCCGACGCCGTGTGCGGCATCTGCGGCGATCCCCGCCGGGACGACTCTCTGCTGTGCGTGGTGGAAAACATGCCCCAGCTTTTCGCCGTCGAGGCCAGCGGCCACTTCCGCGGGCGTTATCTCGTCCTCGGCGGCAAGATATCTCCCCTGGATTCGGAGAACGGCGAGGGGCTCAATCTCCGCGGTCTCTGCGATTTGGTCGAGGCCGGAAACGTCCGGGAGGTCATTCTCGCCCTGAGCAGCGACGTGGAGGGCCGCGCCACCGCCGTCTTTCTGGCGGAACTTCTGGAAAAATATCCTGTCCGGGTGTCACGTCCCGCGCTGGGACTGCCCGCCGGAGCCAACCTGTCCTTCGCCGACGCCGCCACGATCGGTGCCGCGCTCCGGGGCAGGGTGGGCGTTCAGGACTGAAAGAGCAAGGAACGGAAATCGGAAAAATGAGCTGTATGAGTGGAAAAAAGGTGAGGACCCGCTTCGCGCCGAGTCCTACGGGATTCATGCACGTCGGAAATCTGCGTACGGCGCTGTACGCCTATCTGCTGGCCAAGTCGCAGGGCGGCGACTTCGTGCTGCGGATCGAAGATACCGACCGGGCCCGTTACGTCGAGGGCGCCGTCCAGGTGATCTACGACACGCTGGCCCGTGCCGGTCTGCGTCACGACGAAGGTCCCGACAGGCCGGGCGATTGCGGCCCCTACGTTCAGAGCGAACGCAGGGAGATCTACGGCAAGTACGCCGAAGAGCTCGTCCGGAAGGGCAGCGCCTACTACTGCTTCTGCGGCAAGCAGGAGCCTGCGGAGGAGGGGGATGAGTCCGTCACTGACGCCTCCGAGGTCTGTCCCTGCTGCGGCATGGATCCGGTGGAAGCGGCGAAACGCGCCTCATCCGGGGAGCCCTTCGTGATCCGGCAGAAGATCGACCGGAGCGGCGTCTCCGTCTTCACGGACGCCGTTTTCGGCGAGATCACCATCGAGAACAAGGTGCTGGACGACCAGATTTTGCTCAAGAGCGACGGCATGCCCACCTACAACTTCGCCAACGTGGTGGACGATCATCTGATGGGCATCACTCACGTCGTCCGGGGGTCCGAATACCTTTCGTCCACGCCCAAGTACAATCTGCTGTACCGGGCTTTCGGATGGGAGCTGCCGGTCTACGTGCATCTGCCGCTCATCATGGGCCGCAACGCGGAGGGGGAGATCTCCAAACTCTCCAAGCGGCACGGTTCCGTGAGCTTCGAGAATCTGCTGGCCGAGGGATATCTGCCGGAGGCCGTCGTCAACTATATCGCCCTGCTGGGCTGGTCGCCCAAGTCCGATCAGGAACTGTTTTCCCTCGAAGAGCTGGTGGAGCGGTTCGACGTCTCGGGGCTCAACAAATCCCCGGCCGTGTTCGACTACGGCAAGCTGCGCTGGATGAACTCCGAATATATAAAAAGACTGTCGCCCGAAGAATTTGCCGCGGCGGCGCATCCCTTTGCGGCCCTTCCGGAAAAGCTGGAGCCGGTGTGGGGAAAGATCGCGTCTCTGCTGCATCAGCGCACCGAGCTGCTCTCGGAGATCCCTCAAAAAATCGCGTTTCTCGCCGAACTGCCTTCCTACGAAACGGATCTCTTTTTCAACAAGAAAAGCAAGAGCTCGCCCGAGACGGCCAAAGCTGTCCTGGCGGAGCTTCTGCCCCGGTTCGAGGCGCTGGAGGAGATGGCCCGTGAGGCCGTGGGGAAGCTTATCGAGGACTATGCCGAGGCGCACGGCGTCAAACTGGGACAGCCCATGTGGGCGGTCCGGATCGCCCTATCCGGGCTTCCCGTCACGCCCGGCGGGCCCGGCGAGATCATGGAGATCCTCGGCCGCGAAGAGTCCCTGAAACGGCTCAGAGCGGCTCTCGAACGGCTGTAACGCGTTTTTTTTCGCAAAAAATCGGAAAAATATCGATATTCGGTTTGACTTTTCGCAAAACAGTCGTTAAAGTATGTAACGGTGCAGGTTTATTTGTATCTGTGCCTGAAGCCAAAATCCATATTTCAGGGAGGTATAAAAATGGTAGCATTGTGGGTCATCGTTATGGCGGTCGGTCTTGTCGGAATGATCGTCTGCAGCAAGAAGCAGAAAACCAATCCGGCGATGCAGCCCGTCGGCATCCTTCTCTTCATCGTCGTTCTGATCGGCGCCGTCATGCTTCTCAAGTCCATGGACGTCTTCGGCGGCGGCAGCTCCTCGGTCCTCAACAGCGAGATGAGATTCGCCGAGTCCCGCGGCGTCAAGATCGCCAAGTACGTGGCCGGTATCGCCGGCGGCAAGGAAGTCCTCTTCATCGTCGACAAGAACTACGAGCAGGGTGATCTGGGCAAGCGTGTCGTCGAGGCTCTCAAGAAGAACTGCGGCGGCACCCTCGTTCTCGACAGCATCCCCGTCCCGGCCGATGCCGAGGCCAACGGTACGCCCATCGAGGAATTCATGAAGGCTTCCCACATGGACGCCCTTCTGGCCAAGCACCCCAACGCCGCTGTCATCGTCAGCAACATCGGTCTGCCCCAGGATGCGGCCAAGATGGCTTATTTCAAGGCTCCCGCCGCGGCCCGTCCCAAGATGGTCCTGATGAACGCCGGTTTCGTCACCAATTTCGATTTCCTCAAGGCTCTGCAGAAGGGTGACATCGAGGCCGTCATCGTGACCAGCCCCAGCGCCAAGTATGACATCAAGGCCCCCGGCGATCTGGACAAGGCCTTCGATATCCGCTACGTCCTGGTCACCAAGGCCAACGCCGACCAGTACAAGGATCAGCTTCCCCGTTAAGCTGATTTCCCGAATACAGCGGAATGCGAGAAACTCCCGGTTCGTCCGGGAGTTTTTTTTGACTTTTTTTCGTTTGCGCATTGACTTCCCGCCGGAAACGGTATATAGTTTATACCAGAAAGCAGGTCGATCTCGGAACAAGATTATCATCGGGCTCTCTTTTGAGCTTATTGTTTTGTGTTTGCGCGAGATGTCAATCCTGCTTTCTTTTTATTGAGGATCAGCGCCCGGATCGGGGCGTCTTTCATATCTGCCGGAGGTGAACATGCTTGATGTGGAAAATATTTTCGACGGTGTGACGGCTCTCCGTCATAAGCTGCACACGATCCCCGAGATCGCGGGGAAGGAGTTTCAGACCCAGAAGGCGATCCGCGCGTATATCAGCGATCTGCCGCTGGAAGTCCTGCCGCCTTTTCTCGAGACCGACACCGTCGCCTTTCTGCGCGGCGGAAGGGGGGAGGGGCCCAATGTGACCCTGCGGGCGGATATCGACGCCCTGCCGGTCACCGAGCAGACCGGAGCCGCTTTCGCTTCGCAGACCTGCGGCATGATGCACGCCTGCGGCCATGACGTCCACACTTCCATGCTGGCCGGCGCCGCGCGGATCCTGGCCTCCTGCCGTGAGGAACTCTGCGGGAGCGTCCGTTTCGTGTGGCAGCCGGGGGAGGAATGCGTGGCCATGGGCAAACAGCTGGTCGAAGCCGGCGCCATCGACGATCCTCTTCCGGACAGGATGACCGCGATCCATGTTGCGCCGGGAATCCCGCTGGGGACACTGGCGGTCAAATACGGGCCCATCATGGCGTCCAGCACCCACTTCAAGGTCATCGTGACCGGCAGGAGCGGCCACGGGAGCACCCCCTTCAAGGCGGCAAGTCCGATTTTGGCCGCCGCGGCGATGATCACCGATCTCCAGCAGATCATTCCCAACAGGATCGATCCGCAGAACACCGCCGTTCTGAGTTTCGGCGTCTTCAAGGCCGGCGAGATCGAGAACGTCATCCCGGATCAGGCGGTCTTCGCCGGGACCATCCGGGCGCTGGATATGGAGACCGCGCGGACCGTGATGGAGTCCGTTCAGTCCATCTGCCGGAGCATGGCGGAGGCCTATCAGGTCAAAGCCGATTTCGACATCCATTACGCCTACCGGGTGACCTCCAACGACAAGGCTCAGACCGACATGGCGGTACAGGCCGCCGGGGAGGCGGGCGTTCCCGTGCAGTGGCTCGAGAAGGCCTCCATGGGCGCGGAGGATTTCAGTTATTTCCTCGACCGGGCCCCCGGGGTTTACGTCCGGCTCGGCGTCGGCGATGCGCCCCCGCTGCACAACAGCCGTCTTCTGCCTCCCGACGAGGTGATGAAGAACGGGATCAGGTATCTGGTCGCCTTCGCGCTGGACGCGCTGAAAAAATAGTCCATTTCCGCAGGACTACAGTTTTTTGCCGCAGTGGGGGCAGTAGGTCGGTTTTTCCTTGTCCCCGTCGTTTCCGGGGGCTGCCGTTTTCTTCTCCAGCAGTTCCATGAAGCCGGAACTCAAAATGCTGGTCGGCACGGCGACCATGCCGATGCCCATGATGGCGATGACCGCCCCGAGAAGCCGCCCGATGGCGGTGATGGGGTAGATATCGCCGTAACCCACCGTCGTCAGCGTCGCGACGGCCCACCACAGTCCCGAAAAGGCATTGGGGAATTTATCCGGCTGGGCGTCGTGTTCTGCGTAATAGATCAGCAATGAGGCGATGACCAGCAGAATGAGGACGAAAAAGACGGAGACGAGGATCTCCCTGTACTTCTTTTTGAAGACCTCTCCGATGGAGACCAGCGCTTCGGAGTAGCGGTTGAGTTTGAAGACCCGGAGCAGCCGCACCAGACGGATGGCCCGGAGCCCCACCAGATCGATGGGCAGGAACATGGGCAGATAGAAGGGTAATATGGCGACGAGGTCGATGACGGCCATGCCGGAGGTGACGTACTTCAGCCGGGCGCGGACCGGAGAGAGCTCCGGGTACAGCAGATTCGCCGTCCAGATGCGCAGAAGATATTCCGCCGTGAAAACGATGATCGACGCCCTCTCGAGCCCGTTCAGAAACCCTGTGGTCTCCCGCGAGATGTCGAAGGTCATGATGAAGACCGAGGCGATGCTGACGAAGATCAGCCCCATGATGAAGACGTCGAAAATCTTGCTGGCGACGTTTCCTTTCTCGGCCGGCTGGATGACGGAAAAGACGGTTTGTTTGATGCGAAGATACATGGCGTGACGCTCCCCCTGTGTGTTCTGCCTAAAATATACCGCGGGAGAGAGGGAAATGCAAGAGGTGCGGTGTCACAGAAAGTCGACGGGCAGTTTCCCCAGCTTCCGCGCGAATTCCGGGAGCATGGCCAGCAGCAGGGGCAGACGGCCCGTTGCCACGTGACAGATCGCCTGAGGATCGCCTCCCCGTTTGCCGCCGGAAAGGACGAGCACGGGATTTTTCCCCGCGTTGACCTTGCGGAGTTCGAGGTGGTCCCAGTCCGCGATGGAAACGGCGTTTTCGAGCGGCTTCTCCTGTGCGGAAGTCCGGACGCGGCAGAGCTTTTTCTCCTGAAGATCGATCACCGTTTTTTTCGACAGGAACAGAGGGATCAGGAAGAACAGCGCAAAAACGAGAAGCAACAGTCCGGAGGCGTTCCTGACGAAAAACAGGAAGACCAGAGAGAAGATTACGTGCAGGGAAAAGACGATCACGAGCGCGGCGTTCCCTCCGTTGGGGAGGACGCAGTAACGGTCGAGCCGGTACTCCGGCATTTTGCCCAACGTCGTGCCGAAATCGGCCTTTGCGCTTTTTCTTTGCGTCGTCGTCTTCTTCAGGACGATCTGCGGTTTCTCCGGGAGTGACTCGAGGTAATCCGACAGCTCCCGGGGGATCCCGATTTTCCCGGAAGGAAGATTGCGGAAGGCCGTGAATCCAAAAATGCCGCCGATGACGAGAAAGAAGGCGGCGGGGAGGTAGCGGATCAGGCCCCAGGACCCGCGGTAAGTCACGATGGCAGCGGATTCCCGCGGGGCCTCCGGGTTGACGAGGATGCGCCTTTTGTCTCCGGGCTTGACCTGCCGGGGGAAGGTGTCGTCCCCGTAAAGGATCCTGCTGCCGCGGAAGGTTTCTCCCTTGTAAGTGTAGCGGTACTCGATGTCCGAGACGGTTTTCGATCCTTTGCCGGAACGGACGCGTTTTGTCTGGTTTTTGAGGATCGTTCCCTCCACGACGGTCCATGTCCGGACCCTTCTGTTCCAGTTGAGCTGATTGCCGAACGTGATCGCACCGCCCAGCAGGAAGCCGGCCGAGACGAGAGAGAGGATGATTTTTTCCGCGCGGGTGTTCGTGACCCGGCGGACCCACTGCTGGAGATTTTTGTCGCAGGAAGACGCTTTTTCCCCGGATGCGGGGGAGGGGGGCCTGACGCGGTTCTCAAGTTCGCATTTGATCTCTTTCCGGGCCTCCGCGGAAAAGAACTTCAGCTCCCAGCGGCGGTGTTTCCCGTCTTTGAGGTCGAAATCGACGGCGGCAGGCGACTCGGGAGCCCGCATGTCGGGCGTCTGAAAGCGGAGCCCGGCGATTTCGGACAAGGTGACGGGGAAGGGGATGACGCCGATGAAAAGGACGGCCTTCTTTTCCCCGAACCGGACGAAGCGGATGAGCGGGGCCGCAAAAAGAAGGCCGACAAGCGGGAAATACAGCCAGTCTCCCGGCCGTTCCGCCGTCAGCGCGAGGATCGTGACGAAGCAGAATGCCCCGAAGAGGACGATGCCGAAATGCGGGTTGCCGAAGAAGGTTTTTCCCTGACCTGTCGTGCTGTCCATGTTTCCCTCCCGGGGTCTAATATAGCACGATTTCCCGTCCGCGCAAGATGCTTCCGCTTGAAATCCCCGTCCGGGGGCGTTATATTGGATGTCATGTCCGGGGCCGGACTTTCAACCGTAACGGAAAGGATTTTGTCTTATGACCGGAAAACATTTGATCCCGTTGTGCGCCGTCATGCTGGCCGTTGTCTGCGGATGCGCGACCGCTCAGGAAAAGGCTTCTGGAAAAGCGCCGGAAAAGATGCCCTCCACCGTTGCCGATGTCCGCGACTTTCTGAAAAAGACCCATGTCTACTATCTGGCCACCGTGGACGGCGATCAGCCCCGGGTGCGTCCCTTCGGAACGGTCTTGCTCTACGAGGGAAAACTCTACATCCAGACCGGGCGGAAGAAGAACGTCTCCAAGCAGATCGCCCGCAACGGCAAGGTGGAGCTGTGCGCCTACGACGGTTCCTGCTGGCTGCGCCTCACGGGGACGCTGGTGGACGATGACCGCCGCGCGCCCAAAGCCGCCATGCTGGAGGCCCATCCCGGTTTGAAAAAGATGTACAGCCCCGACGACGCCAATACGCAGGTGCTTTACTTCAAGGACGCGACGGCCGTGTTCAACTTCTTCGGCCGTCCGCCGGTCACGGTCAAGTTTTGAATTTAAGATCGGCTTCGACCGGTCCGTCTATTTCGATCGAGTCCGGGGTGACGCGGCAGTCCCGAACGAGGAGTTTTACCCCGGCGCGGACGGCGCGGCGCAGGGCGTTGCCGAACCCGGGATGCAGGGCGTCGTTGGGGCCGAAACGGCGGACGCCCTTCATCTGGATGACGAAGAAGATGTACGCCTCGAACCCTTTCCTGACGCAGTCGGCAAGTTCGTTGAGGTGCTTGACGCCCCGTTCCGTCGGCGCATCGGGGAAGAGCGCGATCCCCCCGTCCTCCAGCGTCACCCCCTTGACTTCGATGAAGGCGCGGCGCTCCCCGTCCTCGGCGAAAATGTCGAAGCGGGAGCTCCCGAAGGTGACCTCGCGTCTGAAAACCGTCCGGGGCGAAAAGAGGCCCGACGCGGGCAGCCACTCGAGGGCCGCAGCATTGGGGACCTGGGAATCCATGTTGATCAGCAGCGCCTCCTTTCCGGGGCGTTTTTTTTCGACGGCGATCAGGTCGAAAGGCGTCTTCCGCGCGGGATTTTCGGCTTTTTCGAGATAGACGCGGGCTCCCGGCATCAGCAGTTCCCGGCACCGGCCCGTGTTTTTGACGTGGACCGTTTCGATCCCGTTCGCGAGCTCCACCTCCGCGATGAAGCGGTTGCGCCGGACGAGGAAGCGGCCCGGAACGACGTTTTTGTAGCGCATGACGCCTTTTCCCTTCTTCCGATTTTCGGGTACTATAGCTTGCCGCACCGGGAAATGCAAGGGGAAAACGCTGTGTTTTCTTCGTTTCGGACTGTAAAAAAGCACGGACCGGGCTTATATTATGGCGGAGCGCGGCGGGGGACCGCGCGGAATTTCGGGGGTCGTTCATGACGCTTGACATCGAAAAATATCTGGCCCGCATCGGCATCGCAGGGCGTGAATCGCCCACGGCGGAATTCCTCGCCCGTCTTCAGGAGGCCCACCTGCGGACCGTGCCTTACGAGAATTGCGAGATCTTTTTCGGGAAGCGCGTTCCCTCCCTCGAACCGGAGAAACTGTACGGCAAGATCGTCGACCGCCGCCGGGGCGGGTACTGCTTCGAACTCAACGGCGCTTTTGCCCTTCTTCTGGCCGGATGCGGCTTCACCTTCACGGAGAGCTTCGCCCGCTGGTGTTTCGGCGAAACGGCGGTCCTGCCGCCCCGGCGGCACCGGGTCCTCCTCGTCCGCATCGGCAAAGAGACCTGGATCGCCGACGCCGGCATCGGCTCCCCCTGTCCCCTGACCCCTCTGCGCCTGGAGACGGACGTGATCCAGGAGCGCAACGGATTGAAGTTCCGGATCCTCCGTGACCCGCTCCACGGCTTCCTCGTCCAGCGGGAGACGTCCGAGGGGTTCGTCAACTATTTTTCCTTCTGGGAGACGCCCCACTTCCCGCAGGATTTCCTCTACGTCAACCACTATTGTGCGACGGAGGAAAACTCCTTTTTCCGTACGCATCTTCTGGTCAATCTCGCCGCCGCAGACGGCCGCCGCAGCGTTTTCATGGATCCCGGCGACCCCGGGGGAAAAGATTTCATCTTCCGCCGGGAGCGGCCCGGTCTGCCGCCGCTGGAACGGAAGATCCCCCGCTCCGATGAAAAAGTCCTTGCCGCCGTGCTGGCGGAAAATTTCGGCATCGATCCTGCGGACTGAAGATTGCCTCCCGGCAATGTGCGGACTTGCTTTTTCCGCCGTAAGATGCTATTTTAAGGGAATCATTTTTTTACCGGAGGTTTTTTTATGGTTCTTTCCTGGATCGACTGGAGCATCGTCATCTTCGTCGTTGCTTTGATGTTCGGATCGGCCTGGTACGCCAAGCGGTATGTCCGCGGCACGACGGATTTTCTCGCCGCCAACCGGCTGGCCGGCAAATACCTGCTGACCGTTTCCGAGGGCGGCACGGGGGCCGTGGGGACCGTTGCCACCTGGCAGATGATCTTCTGCGCCGGACTCTCCACCCAGTGGTGGGGCATGATGTCCATGCCGCTGGGTCTTTTCATCGCCCTGACGGGATACGTCACTTTCCGTCTGCGTGAAACGCGGGCGCTGACGCTCGCGCAGTTTTTCGAGATGCGCTACAGCCGTTCCTTCCGCCGTTTCAGCGGGGCGCTCTGCTGGCTTTCCGGATTGCTGAATTACGGTGCGTTCCCCGCCGTCGCCGGCAAGCTTTTCGTGGCGCTTCTCGGTCTGCCCGAGTTCGTGATGGTCGCCGGATTCCGGGTGCCGACCTATGCGCTCACCATGCTCGTTTATCTCATCATCGCCATTTACATCGCCTGCGCCGGGGGACAGATCGCGCTCATCATCTCCGACTTCCTGCAGGAGAGCTTCTGCAAGATCGTGCTGATCGGACTGGTCGTTTTCCTGCTGATGAAATTCTCCTGGACGGACATCGCCAACGGACTTTTCAACTCGCCTCCGGGACAGTCCATGATCGATCCCTTTGACAGCTCCAAGGTCAAGGGCTTCAACATCTGGTACTTCCTGATCGGTCTCTACGGCAGCATCTACAGCTGCCGCGCCTGGCAGGGCAACAGCGGATACAACGCCGCGGCCAAGACGCCTCACGACGCCCAGATGGCCAACATTTTCAGCCGCTGGCGCAATCTGCTCAAGGATATCAGCGTCATCCTGCCGCCCGTTGTGGCCTACGTCATCCTGACCTCTCCCGTTTTCCGCGAGACGGCCGCGCCCATCATCGAACGGCTGAATCAGATTGGGGATCCTCAGGTCAGGACCCAGCTGAGCACCCCCATCGCCATCGGCTACATCCTGCCCGTCGGATTTCTGGGCATGCTGGCGGCCATGTTCATTTCGGGCGTCATCAGCGTCGACGACACCTATATCCACGCGTGGGGAAGCATCTTCATCCAGGACGTGGTGATGCCGTGGCGCAAGGAGCCCTTTTCGCCTAAGACACACATGCTGCTTCTGCGTCTGGCCATGGTCGGCGTGGCGCTTTTCGGGTTCATCTTCGGACTGGTGTTCCCCTTCAAGGACGCGATCCTCATGTTCTTCGCGCTGACGGGGGCGATCTATCTCGGCGGCGCGGGCGCCACCATCGTCGGCGGCCTGTACTGGAAGCGCGGCACGACCGCCGGGGCCTTTGCCGCGATGATCGTCGGCACGATCCTCGCCTTCGGCGGCATGCTTGTCGAGCAGAGCTGGGCCGGGTGGCTCTGTCCCAAACTGCTCGAGATCTTCCCGCAGAATCCCCTTCTGCTGGCCCATCAGGAGAAATTTTTCCTCAACGGTCAGATGGTCTACTTCGTCGCCATGGTGACGGCGACGCTCACCTATATCATCGTGTCTCTGCTCACAGGACGCGGAAAGGTCTACGATCTCGACAAACTGCTGCACCGCGGCAAGTACGCCATCGTCGAGGAGAAGCCGGCCGAAAAGAGCGAACCGGAGTTCACCGGCATGCGCAAATTCCTTGCCAAGATCGGCATGGGCAGGAATTTCACCCGGATCGACAAGATCATTTTCATCGCGAGTTTCCTGTGGACAATGAGCTGGTGGCTGGTCTTCGTCTCCGTCACCTTGTACGGGACGATGTTCAAGATCGAAAAGACCTTCTGGTCGGCCTTCTGGCACTTCAAGATCTGGCTGTGGGTCGTCGTCGGCATCGCCATCACCGTCTGGCTGGTCGCAGGCGGCTTCCACGACCTGATTCTGATGTTCCGGGATCTGCGCAAGTCCCAGCTCAGCGAGAGCGACGACGGGTTCGTTCCGGAAGAGGAGCGGAAGCCGTGAAACTTTTTGGATGAAAATTCGGGACAGGTCTTGACTTTTGCCTTGATTTGTGCTAAAATATCCAAATGAAGTCAGGTGTGCCGATCCCGCCCGGCGCTGCCGGGGGATCGCGGAAAAGAAGAACTCGACCGGGATAAGGAGAACAAAGGAATGACAGAGAACAAGTCCGCTCGGCGCGGTATCGGGAGGGCCTTGCGTCGTTTCACGCTCATAGAGCTGCTGGTGGTGATCGCGATCATCGCGATCCTGGCCGCTATGCTGATGCCTGCCCTTCAGCAGGCGCGGGAGCGGGGCAAGGATGCCAGCTGCAAGAGCAATCTCAAGACCTACGGGACGGCCATCGCCTTTTACGCCGACTCGCAGGACGGCTGGTGTCTCCCCCAGCGGACGAATCTCACCGGCAACAAAAAGATCTTTCTGCTGGCCAACGAGTGGCTTCACAAAAACATGAGCACGGCGTCCGAGGATGCCTGGCGCGCCGGAAAGTCCTTCAACGGCTGTCCCTCCCGGACCCGGGATCTCAAGACGGATGCCGAGGCCAAGAGTCATGCCGATCTTGCCACCGTGTCGACGCCGGACCGCAAGGGCCTGAGTTACGGTCACTGCTCCGCGGTGCTGGGCGCCATCTGCGACAATCCCATGGACAGCAGCCGGAGACAGACCCGCCAGAGAAAACTCAGCGTCTTCAAGAAGCCCTCGCTGTACTGGGGCTTCGTGGACAGCGAGATCTATCAGGTCCAGATCACCCAGCTCACCTACACCCGGGAGAGCTCCGAGAAGGCGGACGGCATTTCCTTCCGCCACAACGAGTCCCTCAACGCCGTGCATCTGGACGGACACGGCAGCAGCCTCAAGTACAACGCCCTTTACAGGCAGAACGTCACCGCCAATCCCGTGCGCGTCTGGGTCAATCCGAAAGCGTTGAGCAGTACCGCAGAAAATTTTTGAGTTGAAAGGTTTTTCGTATGAGTCACGCCCGGAAGAGAACATCCCGTTTCACGTTGATCGAGCTCCTCGTCGTGATCGCCATCATCGCGATCCTGGCGGCGATGCTGATGCCCGCGCTTCAGCAGGCGCGGGAGCGGGGCAAGGATGCCAGCTGCAAGAACAATCTCAAGACTTACGGGCTGGCCATCGCCACCTATGCCGACAGCTATCACGGCTACTGTCTGCCCCAGGCCACGTGTTACTCCGGAAAACGGTATCAGTGGGAGGTCGACGGCGAATGGCTGCACAAGGTCATGGCCGGCTGTTCCGATGCGGCGTGGCAGAACGGTCAGGCCTTCAACGGCTGTCCGTCGCGGACGCCGGCCCGGGGAGACACTTTGGCCGGAGGTCTCAAGTCTTCCCGCGCGCTGAGTTATGCCCATGCGACCGATGTGCTGGGCACCTGGCACGCGTTCGGGACCCACACCAAGGCCAAGAAACTGGCCAAATTCCGCAAGCCCTCCTCCTATTTTGCCTTTTTCGACAGCGATATTTACAGCTGTCAGCTCAGCCACGTGGACAGACGGCGGGAGGGCGAAAAGGGCGTCGACGGTCTGGCCTTCAGGCACAACAATCAAATGAACATCTGTTTTCTGGATGGGCACGGCGGCGTGCTCAAATATGACACAAATTGTTTCATCAACAACAGTCAGACCAAAAATCCCATCGGCTATCAGATCCGGCCCAGCGCCACGTACGAGATGTATTGATTTTCGATCGGGTCGTGTGCAGTGGACGGAGAAGTTCCCATGGGGAGGAACTTCTCCTTTTTTTGCTTGACAAAGCGATAGTTGCGTATCAGATCATCCCCGGGGGGGTCCCGGCAGTCTGCAAGTAGAGAAAGGTTGAAAGCCATGAAAAAGTTTTCCGCAGTCATCGTCGCGCTGCTGACGGTCCTCGGCGTCCTCACCGCCGCCGAGTTCGAGATCAGAGTGGAGAGTTCGAGCAAAACCGGCTGGGTCAAGTCCGGCGAAAAGGTTCGGGTCCGGGCCGCCGCGTTTCTCGACGGTCAGCCGCTGCCCGAAGGCTATGTCATGCGGGTCGCGCTGTGGAAGGACGGCGGTTCCTACAAAAAACTGACGGTCCCCGCCGAAAAGGGGTACGTCACCGAGCTGTCTCTCGACAAGCCGGGCTGGGCTTCCGTTTCTTTTGCGCTCCGCGATCCGAAAAAGGAGAAGGAGGAGATCCTTCTGAAGAAAAAGCAGAGGATGGTCGGGACCGGCATCGTTCTCGATCCCTCCGAACTGCAGGTCGTCCGGCCTGAGCCCGCGGACTTCGACGCCTTTTGGAACGCCAACAAAAAAGAGCTTGCGGGCGTTCCCCTCAAGGTCCTCGAAAAAAAGGAGGTCCCGCTTCCGGGCAGGATCGGTGAGCTGGTCGCCTGTTACGACGTGAAACTGGCCTGTGTCGGTCCCAAACCCGTCTCCGGCTATCTGTGCGTCCCCCGGAAGGCGGGCAAAAAGTACCCCGTTATCCTCGGCGTGGACGGCGCGGGCGTGCGCAATTCGTGGAAATCGCCGAACCCCGATGCCGTCACCTTTTACATCAACGCCCACGGCATCCTCAACGGTCAGGCTCCGGAGTACTACAAAAAACTCGCGGGAAAGGAACTCCGCGGCTACCCCTATTTCGGCGCGGACGCCCGGGAGACGATCTACTTCAAATACATGTTCCTCCGGGTCCTGCGGGCGCTGGAGTATGTGAAAAGCCTGCCGGAGTGGAACGGGCGGGACATCATCGTCCGCGGCAGCAGTCAGGGCGGAGCGCAGACGCTCTTCGCCGCGGCCATGGACAAGGACGTGACGCTGGCCGTGGCGAGCGTCCCGGCCATGTGCGATTTTGCCGGCTGCCTCGCCGCGCCCGTCCGTCAGAGCGGCTGGCCCCGGCCCTACCGCAGGCTGGAGAAAGACTCGCCGAAACCGGCCGCGTGGGATTACTACGACGGTGTCAATTTCGCCCGGCGCATCACCTGTCCCGTCTATATTTCGACGGGATTCATGGATATGACCTGTGTTCCGACGAGCGTTTTCTGCATGTTCAACCAACTGGCGTCCAAAGAAAAGCACATGGAAACCCACAGGGACATGGGCCACTCGGGCCGGAACGATGCCGGCAACGCCGCCATCATGAAGATCCTCGGACAGGGCGGAAAGAAGAATTGAGCGAGAGAACCTGCGGCTGCAGGGAAAGGACGGGATGAGAGCATTTCTTCTGATCATCGCCTGTGCGCTCTCCGCGACATGCGCCTTTGCCGCCGGAACGGTCCTTCATTGCGATTTCGAAGACGGGGACGCGCCCGGCATCAGCGGAAAGGGTTTTTCGACGGGGACGGGCCCGGAGAAGCGGCCGGGCCGGGCGCTTCCGGCGGAGGTCTTTTCCCCCGCGGCGGGCAGCTGCTGTTTCTGGGTGAAGCCCGTCGACTGGACGGGCGGCGATGCGCCCTTCTGCCTCTTTTTCACGGCGCAGGGCAAAGACTACCGCTTCATGGTCTACAAGCAGGCCCGGGGAACGCTCCTCGTCCTGACGCAGTTCCGGGGGAAGACGTTCAAGACCACCGCCAACATCTCCGGCTGGCGCAAAAAAGAGTGGCACCACGTCGCCGTCGTCTGGGGAGCGGGGGCGCTGCATCTGTACGTGGACGGCCGATTGAACAACTCCGGCGCGTACCCCGCCGTTCCCCCCGATCTCCGCGCGGCCAAAGTGACCGCCGGGGCTCTGGGCTGGAAGACCGAGAAAGGCCTGTCCGTTCTGGATGAACTGAAACTCTTTTCCGCGCCGCTTGCGGAGCGGGAGATCCTCGACGGTTTTCTGGAGTTTTCCGGTCTGCGGAACGCCTCTTTCGAACCTTTCGAGATCGCGGCGTGTCCCGGTCCCGTCCGGCGGGACGGACGTTTTTCCGACGGGGAGTACCCCGCCGTTTTCACCGGGTGGTATCAGCCTGGCGGCGGCTTCATCGACGACCGGGGCCGGATCGGGCTTGCCGCGGAGATGGGGCGTCTTGCCGTTGCCGTGGAATTCCCCGATGCTTCCCGTCCGCAGGTCTCCGTGGTCCGCAAAGACGGCAAGGTCTTGCCCGTCGAAAAGTTGTCTGTCGAAGGGAAACTTCCGGGAACGGTCGAGTTCGATTTACCCTTCGGCGAGGCGGATGAGGGGATCGTTCTCGAATTGACCGGGAAAGACGGCGAGACGCGGCGCATCGTCCCCGATGAGGCCGGATTCCTGAAGATCGTGCGCAGGAAAAGTATCCCTGCGTTTTCCATTTCGAAGCTGGGCGATATCAACGGGGGAAGACCCGATTTCCACCTCGCCTGTGCCGGAGAAGATCCCGCTGTCGAGCTCACCTTTGCCGACGACAGAAAACTCTCCTTCGGCAGCCGGATGAAGCTTGCTGAGGGAAAACTGCGTTTCACCCGGGTCTTCGCTCCCGACGGCCGCTTCGGCCTTGCGCTTTTCTGCGGCGGCGAGACCTTGTTCAAGGCTGTGATCCCGGCCGAGCGCACGTCGCACGTCACCGTGTCGGACTTCCACACGGACACGTCGGCGCGGCGGCTTGCGATCTCTTTCGGCAAATTCCGGCGCGGCACGACGGGGCGCATGGAACTTTGTCTCAAAAACCTCAAGGACGGCAGCCGGCATCTGCGCACGGTCCCTGTTCCCGGCGAAAAGATGATGTTCTCCTGCACATGGCCTCTGCAAGACGTGCCCGAGGGGGAGTACCTCTTTACGGCGCAGTTCGTCGATGCGCGGGGGAAGGCCGGTCAGCCTTGGGAGCGGCTTTACGCCGTCTTCGGCGACCGGGCTCCCTGGCAGGGGAACCGCATCGGCGTCTATCCCGGCGAGGTCCCGGCCCCGTGGACGCCTTTGGAGAAACTCGGCGGCGGTCTCCGGACCCGCATGCAGGAATACCGCTTCGGAGAGGGGCTCTTCTTCGACTCCGTCAAGTCTCTGGGACGGGAACTGCTGGCCTCTCCGGTCGAGGTTTGGCTGAACGGGCAGAAGATCGCCGGAGCCACGGGGCGTTTTGTCTCCTTTTCCCCCGACACCGCTTTGTTCCGGAGCCGGGCGCGGGCAGGGGCGTTCGACGTGGAGCTCGATACTTGCGCGGAATACGACGGCTTGCTCAAACACACGCTGCGCATCAAAGGGCAGGGGGAGATCGGCTCCTTGAGCGTGAGGTTGCCGCTCAAGCCCGAATTTGCCCGTCTCGTTTACGCCAATGACCGCAAGGGGGCGGTAAAGGGCCCCGGCGCCGCGGGGCGTGTCCCGGTCGAGGGCTGGAGCCGGGACGTGTACGATCTGCCCGCGGTCTGGGTCGGCGGCGGCTCGGCCGGGATCTCCTGGTGCGCGGAAACCCTCAAAAATTGGAGCAATGCAAAGAAAGAGAGGACGGTGGAGATCCGGACCGGAGAAAAAAGTTCCCTCTTCATCCTCAATCTGGCGGATCGTCCCGTGAAGGTGTCGGGGGAAAGGGTCTACGAGTTTTATTTTCAGGCGACGCCGGTGCGGCCTTACGTCCCCGGCCTCGCGCTCAAGCGGTTCAACCGCGAGTTCCGCATCGTCCGCGGGGAAAAATATTTCAATTACCTGCGGGGAGGGGAGGCGTTTTTCGACGCCGCCATGCTCCGGCGGAACATCGAAAGGGGGAAAAAAGAGGGGGCGGAGAGGTTTTTCTACTATGTCAATACCGCGGCGATCGGCACCTTCACGCCGGAGTGGCCCTGGTGGGCGGAACATTGGAACGCCCGGGGCGTCGGCCGTCAGGTCATCGAACACAGGATCCCCGATCAGGCTTTCCGCAACCGGCGGGTCTATTCGGACTGCTGTCTCAACAGCAGAAGTTTTCTGGACTTCATGGTCTGGCAGGTCTCGCGGTTTTACTCGGACCCCCGCTTCATGACTCATGACATCTACTTCGACTCCTGCGGTCCCCGGCAGTGCCGTCAGTCGGCCCACGGTTGCTCGTGGCGGGACGACGAAGGCAAGATCCATCCGACGCTGGTGATTTCCGCCACCCGGGAGTTTTTCAAGAGGGTCAACCATGTCCGCAGCAAGCACGCGCCCGGCGCCCTGAGCTTTCAGCACGCGACGGACATGGCCGGGATCACCCCCTGCCGCGCCTTTGCCGACGGGTTTGTCGGCGGTGAAAATATGTATCGGGGAGAAGTCGTCCGGAACGGCAGTTACATCGGCATTTTCGATCACGACTATTTTTCCGCCGCCTTCTCGGGAGAAAAATGGGGATATCCCGTTTACTTCATTCCCCAGCAGGTTCGGGCGGCCCTCATGTTCCGTCCACAAGAGGCCGCCTTGTGGAACAAAATCCCTCTGGGGGCGCGGCAGTACCGTTCCATGCGGCACATCACAGGCTTTCTCCTCGCTCACGGGACGGGCATCTGGGTCCGGGATCCCGCCGTCGCCCAGATCCAGCAGCCGGTTCAGGAGCTGATGCTGCGGGAGTTTCCCTCTCCGGAAAATGTGGAATTTCTCCCGCCGTCTTCCGGCCGCCGACCCTTTGCCGTGAAGTGTGACTCCCGGGCT
The DNA here is from genome assembly GCA_017450705.1 of Lentisphaeria bacterium. Lineage (GTDB taxonomy): Bacteria > Verrucomicrobiota > Lentisphaeria > Victivallales > Victivallaceae > UBA1784. The sequence goes on from JAFSTC010000018.1 coordinate 35,565, forward strand.
CTGCAGTGCGGCGCTTATTCCGACGGCAAAAAGTGTCTTGCCGTCCTGTTCAACGACAGCGACGCGGAAGTCGTCTGCACCCTCGTTTCCGGAAACACGAAAAAGGATGTCAAGGTTCCTTCAAGGGATTTCGTCATAGAGGCTTTTGCGATCCAACAAAATCGAAAGGAGTAAGGTTATGCAAAAAGTCGTCAAAAATGCTTCCTGTGTCCGTTGTTCGTTCCCGTCCGCGCCGCGTCGGCAGTTCACGTTGATCGAGCTGCTGGTCGTGATCGCCATCATCGCCATTTTGGCCGCGATGCTGATGCCGGCCTTGAGTCAGGCCCGGAACCGGGCGAAGGCCAGCGGGTGCATGAGCAACCTCAAGACCTACGGTCTGGGGCTCTCTTTTTACGCGGACAGATACGACGGTTTCTTCCCGCCCCAGCAGATGGGCAAGATCAGCGGGACCGGTCTCACCAACGCGCTCCACTGGAATTCGGCCTGGCGTCAGCTCATCGATCCGGGCTCGGATGAGGCAAAATGGAACAGCGGTATGTGCATCAACGGCTGTCCCGCCATGAGCAACGGCACCCGCCGCAGGACCTTCGACAGTTCGGGAAATCCCGTTTACTCCAATCCCGGGAATACCCGCTTCTACAGTTACGGGCAGAACACCAGTCTGCTGGGGACCATGGCCGATCCCAAGAAGATGGCCCGGCTGAAAAAAGCCTCCAAGTACATCGCCTTCCTCGATGCCAACGAACTCAACATCACCAAGGACAATTACTACATCGGCGGCTACCGGCGCGTGGAGCAGCGGCATCCCGACGGTTCCGGACTCAACATCACCTACGCCGACGGACACGTCAATCTCGTCATCGACGAGAGTTTTCTGGTCAAGACGACGGAACACGCGAAACTGTACAGTCCCAAGCAGGACGGACAGGCGTGGTAAGCGGGGCGAGGCGTTTTTCATGGCGGAAAAGAAAGTGAAACGCTACGCGCTCTGCGGGGTCTCGGCGCGGGGGATCCACATGTTCCTCCAGCCCATGTACCGGACTTTTGCCGCGTACGCCCGCCCTGTCGCCCTGCTGGACATCGATCCCCTGCGCTTCGAGGTCTGCAAAAGCGAGACGCCCGAAAGCGCGGATCTGCCGACGTATCAGCCCTGCGAGTTTGGGAAGATGCTGGAGGAGACCCGGCCCGATGCTGTCATCGTGGCCGGTGTGGACCGGACGCACGCCGAGTACATCCTTGCCGCGCTGGCTCATGACATCGACGTCATCTCCGAAAAGCCGATGGCCACCACGAGCGAGGACTGCCGGAAGATCGTCGAAGCCGAAAAAAGATCCCGCGGCAAGGTCGTCTGCACCTTCAATTTCCGCTATCCTCCGGCCCACCGCCGGATGCGGGAGCTCATCCTCGAGGGCCGGGTCGGGCGCATCACCAACATGGATCTCACGTGGTACGTGGATACGAAGCACGGCTCCAGCTACTTCAACCGCTGGAACAGGATGCGGTGCAATTCGGGCGGCCTCTCCATCCACAAGTCCAGTCATCACTTCGACCTCGTCAACTGGCTCTGCGGCGGGAGCCCCGAGAGCGTTCACGCCTTCGGCGGCCGGTATTATTACGGGGCCGACAGTCCCTACAACCCCAGTCCCAAGGCGGGGCGGGTCTGCGAGACCTGCGAAGAGCGGCTCAAATGCGCCTATTTCCGCCGCTGGGCCACCCGGCAGGACGCCATCGAGGTCCCCGACGATCACATCGGTTCCTTCACCGTGGGCCGGAAAAACCAGTACACCGATTACCGTCCCGACCGCTGCATCTTCGATCCCGAGATCGACATCGAGGACACCTACATCGCCAATGTCCGCTACGCCGACGGGGCTCTGCTCAATTATTCCTGCAATTTCTCCATGCCTTTCGAGGGCTACCGTCTGGCCGTCAACGGCACGAAGGGACGGCTGGAGACTCAGGAGTGGCACGCCCCCGCGAGAACGCCGTTTCCCGTCGAGGAGCAGCAGTACATCGACTATTTCCCGCTGTTCGGCTCGAGAGAACGCCTCTGGTCCGTTCCCGGCACGGGCAGTCACAACGGCGGCGATCCGCTGATCCGCGAGGATCTTTTCATCGGCCCCGATCCCGACCGGCCGTACAAAATCCTTTCGGGAGCGCTGGAGGCCTGGTACTCCGTCGCCGTCGGCGAGGCCGTGTGGCGTTCCATCAAAGAGGAGCGGATCGTCAGACTGGACTTTTCCGCGGCGGATTGAAAAACTGCCGCCCGCCGGCGCTTTTGCGGAGAACTTGAAAAGTCTCCGAAGGGTGCTATGTTAAGGGGGAAGTCGTTTTCCCGGTGCCCGAGGGAACCGGGATCATTCATGGGGCAGCTGGGAGAAGGGGGTTTTCATGGGCAGGTTTTCCGTCGTCGGCGCGGCTGTTTTCGCCGCGGGACTCACGGCGCTTTTCGCGGCGCCGCCGCATTCATGGGATAAGAAGCCGGACAGTTATTTCTGGTACGTCAAAGACAACGTCCGCTATCTGCCGCCGCAGGACCGGGGGTGGTCCTATGAGGACGTCAAAAAGAAGAGCGCCAAAGTCGCGCTGCCGCGGCCCATTCCCCGCGTGTCCTTCGGGACCGGGTACGAATATCCCGGCTACGGCACGATCGATCAGGCCGAGATCCCCCTCGAACTCCTCGAGGAGTCCGGTTATCCCCGGAATTTTACCGAAGTCCGCGTGGGGATCCCGTTCCCCCGCTACGGCCTTTACAGTCTCCGCAATCTGTGCGTGAAAAACGCTGCGGGCAGGGAAGTCCCCGCCCAGTTCGCGGAGCTCTCCCGCTGGCCCGACGGTTCCCTGCGCTTCGTTCTGGCCAGTTTCGGCGCCTACCTCAAAGCCGGTGAAAAGGCCGTCTGGAAACTGGAGGCCGGCAAAAAAGTCCGCAACACGACTGTCCGGAAAGGCATCCAGGTCGGGGAGAGTGCGGAGAAGGTCGTCGTCGACACGGGGCTCATCACCGCCGAGATCGGCAAAAAGGATTTCCAGCTGCCGGTCAACCTGACCTGCCGGGGCAAAAAAGCCGGGGCATTCCGGGGGATCACCCTCGTCCTGCCCGACGGCAAAAAGCTCCGCTCCCAGGGTGCTCCCGAACGCATCGTCGTCGAGGAGCAAGGACCCGAACACGTCACGATCCTGAGCGAGGGCGGCATTCTGCCCGGCGGGGAGCACGGCTCCTTCAAGTATCAGGTGCGCATGCGCTTCCGCCGCGGCAGCGCCGTCATCAAAATGGATGTCGCGCTCATCGACGCCGATCTCGATCGCGAATACTTCGATCTGCGGGAGGCCTACTGCGAGTTCGTGCCGGCCTTCCAGCCCGGCGTCATTTCCGCCGGGATCGCTCCGAAGGACGGCGCGAAGAAGGTCTCCATCCACGGGAAGGCGATCCGCCAGATGACGTGGGACACGTTCTATCACAACGCGGCGAAGCGTCAGGGCACGCTGGAGAGCTGGTTCGCCCTGACCTCCATGGACCGCAAGACCCGGGTCTCCGTCGCCATTTCCGACGCCGCCAAACGCTGGCCCAAGGGACTGAGCATGACAGAGGACGCTTTCCGCATCGAACTTCTGCCGCCCCTGCCGGACAAAAAGTTCGGCCTTGACTTCCCCCAGCACCTGGCCTACTGCTTCTGCGCGGGCAATCACCGGATGAAGTGGGGCATGAAATTCAACACGCCGATCCTCGTGGATCTCCTCGGCGGTTCCCTGCCGATCCTCGCCGCCGACGCCGACTTGCCGGTCGTCGCGGTCCTGCCTCCCGCATGGTATGAAAAGTGCGGCGTCATGCCCGGCGCCAACGCGACCGTGCCCGGCGTGGACCACCGCATCGACGAGATGCTCAAATACAACGACCTCGGCGCCGCTTCCGATGTCGAAAGCGGTTATCTCAACTACGGCGACTGGTTCGGCGAACGCCGCCGCAACTGGGGCAACAACGAATACGACACGCCCTACAGTTATTTCTCGCAGTTCGTCCGCACGGGCAACCGCAAGCTCTTCCGTCTGGGACTTGCCGGAGCGCAGCATCAGGCCGACACCGATATTGCCCACGCAGCGGTCAATCCCCGGATCCTCGGCGGCATGTCCTATCACGGCATCGGCCACACGGGGAGCGCCGACTACGCCGTCGGCTACTGGAGCCCCACCAATGCGAGCTTCACCGGGTTCCCCAACAACGGCCACACCTGGGTGCGCGGCATGCTTCACGCCTGGCTGCTGGCCGGCGACGCCCGCTGCATGGACAGCGCTCTGCTCTGCGGCGAACAGCTCTACCGCCAGTCGTGGATGCAGACGGCCATGGCCAGCGCCCCCCGGGTCACCGGCTGGATGCTGGTCGCCCTCTCCGCGTTGTACGAGGCAAAGCCCGATCCCGCGTACATGACCGGCGCGGCCAACCTCTTCGAGACCCAGTTCCGGGAACAGGACTTCGAACATGGCGGCGTCTGGGCCCGGCGCAAGAAACGCCTCGGCGACGACAAGAAGGGACAGACCACCTTCATGCTCGGTGTCATCGGCATCAGCATGATGCAGTATCACCGCATCTCCGGCGATCCCCGCGCCCTCAAGTCCCTGCGGTACATCTGCGACTGGCTGGTCGGCAATTTCCATCCCGGCGAGGTGGGGTACTACTATGACGCCGAGTGGAACCACAAGGCCCATACCTTCGTCGTCTGCTTTGTCGGCGCCTACACGGGGTCCGTGCTCATGTACACCGCCAACGCCACCGGTGAGAAAAAGTATGTGCAGGTCGCAGACCAGCTGCTCAAAATGCACCTCTCCCGGGGATTCGGTGTGAAAAAAGACATGTCCATGGCCATGCTCCACCTCAACGAGTGGCTCGGCGAGCGCAAGATCTGGGCAGAAAATCACCCCGGCGACGTCTTCACCTATGCGACCGACGCCTGGTACCGCGAGTACATGGCCCGGCAGACCCCCGCGTTTCAGGCCCGCAGTCAGCAGCCGATCACTTTCCGGCTCACCCTCAAAAAGGATTCCGGCAGCGTGCTCCTCCGGCGGACCCAGCTCAATGTCCGGGAGGCGGAGATCAAACTGGCCTCTTCCGACGGCAAAGTCCTGTTCGAGACGAAGACAGGGCGGGACGCGAAACTCAACGCGTGGGACATCCCCTTCAAAGGCAAGGCGGGAGACATCCTCACGCTGACCGTCGCCGACAACGACAACGCCTTCTGGGATCTGCTCCCGAGCGATGATTACTTCGCCGAGGCTTTCCTGTCGCCGCTGTACATCCTGCGGCGGCCCAACATCCGGCGGTACTACTTCAGGGTCCCCGCGGGGACGAAGGATTTCACGGTGAAGCTCTTCCCGCGCAACTGCGGTTTCGTCAACGGCCTCGTCCGCCGTCCAGACGGCAGCACCGCGGGATTTGCCGAGGGGTGCAATTACACCGTCAACGGCAAGTTGCCCTCCGACCCGGACGCGGCGAAGTGGTGGGTGAAGATCCCCGTTTCTCCGAAGCCGGAGGAGGTGAAGACCGACGCCGTCTGGAGCATCGACTACGCCGCGTGCATCGACGGCGGACTGGCTCTCGAGGGCGTTCCGCCGTACATTTCCATCGTGCCTCGGTGACGGCGTCGGCGTTTCCGCCCGGGGAGGACTTGTGAAAATACGGGTGATAACGGGACCCACCGCCTCCGGCAAGAGCGCTCTGGCCCTGAAGGAGGCGGAGCAGCTCGGCGGCGAGATCGTCTCCGCCGACTCCATGCAGCTGTACCGGGGCCTTGAGATCGGAACGGCTCAGCCCACGGCCGAAGAGCGCGGACGGGTGCCCCATCATCTTATCGGTATCTGGGATTTTTCCGTCCGGGCCGAGGTCTTCACCTACTGCCGTCTTGCGGAACAGGCGATCCGTGAGATCCGGGGCAGGGGGCACGTTCCCGTGGTCGTCGGCGGGACGGGGTTTTATTTGAAAGCCCTCTTCGGCGGATTGGACGATCTGCCCGCCGATCCCGCCCTGCGGAGCGAATTGGACGCCCGCTACGATTCCGAGGCGGGGGAGATCGAACTTTGCGCCCGTATGGCGGAACTCGACCCCTGTGCGCTGGCACGTTGGAAGAACTGCCGCCGCCGCCTCATCCGGGCGCTTGAGGTGAAACTGCTTTCGGGCAAGTCCATCCTCGAACTGCAGTCGGGCCGTCCGGAAAAGTGCCGCTATCCCGAGGTGGAGACGACCATCCTCATGCCGGAACCCGGAGAACTCAAGACGCGGATCTCCCGCCGCTGCGACGCCATGTTTGCCGCGGGCTGGCTGGAGGAGGCGCGGCAGGCCATTGCCGACGGACTGCTTGCGTCTCCCACGGCGCATCAGGCGCTGGGGTATGCCCTCATCGCCCGGTTTTTCGCGGGGGAATTTGATTTCGACGCCCTCCGGGAACGGATCAAAACAGCCACGTGGCAGTTTGCCCGGCGGCAGAGGACTTTTTTCAGACATCAGCTGGATTTTCTCGGGAGGAAGTGATTTTTTCCCGCTTTTCCCGTTGCTTTTTACATTATCCTGCGAGGGAGGAACATCATGAAGATACCGGAGCTGCGCCAGGGTGACGTCCGGCTGTGTTACTGGGGATACGCCGAGGGCAGGGACCGCGTCCCGCCCCATGCACACGACTTCTGGCAGGCGGAGTTCACACTCTCCGGACGCTGTCTGATGCACACGGATCAGGGGGATTTCACGCTTCAGGATCACGATCTGATCATCCTGGCCCCCGGTGTGAGGCATTCGCTGGTCTATCTCGATCCCTATTTGTGTTACACGTGCAAATTCCACGCCGAACTGCCGGATCTGCCCCGGGTTGTCCACCGGCCGGGGAGTCCTTTCACCCGCGGCGTGATCCAGGCGGCGAAAGTGATCCTCGAGACCACTTTCCCGGCCCGTTTTTTCGGTGTGCCCGAGGGCGCCATCATTTTGCCCCAGGACCGGTATCAGATCCTGATGGAGCATTTTCTCTCGGGCGTGCTGGCCGCTTTCCGTCAGGAGCGGTACGGCAGTTCCCCCCTGCTGGAGCGTTTCTATCAGGAGCAGGAACAGCGGGGACGGCCCTTCTTTTCGGTGGCCGAGGCGGCCGAGGCCTGCGGTTACTCCCGCAACCACTTTTCCCTTCTGATCCGGCGGGGGACGGGGATGTGCGCCAAGGATTTTCTCAACCGGCTCCGGCTGGAAAGCGCCCGGCAGTATCTGCGTTACTCCGACCGGAGCATCGTCTCCATCGCCGCCCTGCTGGGATTTTCGTCGCAGTTCCACTTCTCCGACTTCTTCAAACGCATGACCGGCGTTTCGCCCCTCCGCTACCGCAAGGGAAAATCGGGCAAAAACGGATAATTTCGTGCTTTTACAGATGGTTTTTTCAGAAAAAAACGTATATATTACCTGAAGACTCAAGAGAATCGCAGAAAGGACGGAAAATGGATCGCTGCTTTACGTCATATTATCTGGATACGCCGCTGGTCAAGGGGCGGGTGTTCGATGTTTTCGAGGCGGAGGGGCCGCTGCGCGACGCCGCCGTGTTTTTCGTGCACGGCGGCGGCTGGACCGGCGGGACCCGCGTGATCTTCCACAAGATCATGGAGGCGCTGAACAAGAGGGGATACCTGACCGCTTCGACCGATTACCGGCTGGGCGGCGTCTCTGCGCTGGATCAGCTGAAGGATGTCCGGGAGGCCTACGACCGCTTCGTCACCTTGCTCAAACGGCGGAACCGGCCCCTCAAAATTTTCGTTCACGGCAGTTCCGCCGGGGCGCACCTGGCCTCTTTGCTCCTCTGCGCCGATCCGGGGGAATGCGGGGAAAAATGCGAACTTGAAAACGAGTGGGTGAAGCCTGCGGGGGGAACGCTTCAGGCGACGCCCTCCGACTTTCTGCACCGCGAGTGGATGATGCCCCAGATGTGGTCCACGATGCAGTCCGTCGCGGGCGTCCCGTACGACCGGGATCCCGGGCTGTACGAACGGCTGTCGCTCTCGCACTATATCCGGCGCGGCAATCCGCCGCTGTTCTTCCTCGAGGCGGAACTCGAGTATCTGTTCCTTTCGGAATATACCCTCGAGATCGTGAAAAAACACCGGGAGCTGGGGATCCCCTCCCACTGGAAGGTGTACGAAAAAATGGAACACGGCTTTTTCTACGAACTGGTCAGAAAAGCCCAGCTGGAGGCCTTCGAAGACGTCTGCGCGTTTTACGAAGGCGATTTGAAAACAACCCTTTAACTGCATAAGGAAGATATTCTCTATGAAGACAGACAGACTCGTCGCGGCCCAGATCGGCTGCGGAAAATTCGCCTGGCAGCAGGACTTGAAAAACCTCTCCACCCGGTCCGACGTGATGCTGAAGTGGGTGTGCGACGTGGATCCCGACGCCGCCCGGCGCGCCGCCGAACACTTCAAGGCGCCCTGTCAGACGACGGATTTCATGGAGATCATGAAGGATCCCGAGGTCGATTTCATCAAGATCGCCACCTCCCACGAGGTGCATCTGCCGATCATCGAGGCCGCCGCCCGGGCCGGGAAGCACATCTTCTGCGAAAAACCCATGGCGATGACCAACGAGGAGGGCTGGAAGATCATCAGCGCCGTCCGCCGGGGGGGCGTCAAGATATGCGTCGATCTCAACCGCCGCATGTCCCCCGCCATACAGGCCTTGCGCCGTCAGTGGCTCGCCCAGGCCGCCGATCCGAAACATCAGGCCTGGCGCTACATCGAAAAACAGCGGGAGCCTCTGCCCGAGGAAAATCTGCCCCATCTGCTGATCCGCATTCAGGACGAAAGCTCCTCCTATGGCCTCGGCCATCTCAATCCGCTTTCCGGCGGCGGCGAGATCATCGGCGAAAGCGTTCACTGGCTGGATCTCGCCTGCTGGTTTTTTGCGCCGCAGCTGCCCTGCGAGATCACCGCATGGGGCTCCTCCCGGCTCTCCCACGGCATCTTTCTGCGGTTCGACCGCGGCGCCGGCATGACGCTGGATTTCTCCTGCACCGGGACCTTCGATTTTCCGAAGGAACTTTACGAGGTCACCGACAACGCCGCGCTGTTCCGCTCCCACGGTTTTGTCGAAAACACCTATTACGGAATCCCCGGCCTGGAGCCGGAATACTTCCCGCTCCAGAGCGATCCCTATCCGGAAATGGGGCAGGGCGTCGATGCCCTTATGCGCCGGTACCTGACCCGGGTGCAGGGCTGCACCAACGCCAAGAAGCTGGAGACCACCGTGCCGATGATCGTGGACAAGGGCCACATTCACATGCTCAATGCATTTCTTGACGCCATCCGCAAGGATTTGCCGTCGCCCTGCGACGAACTGGCCGGATTCCGGGCGACCTATCTTGCCCAGCGGGCCATCGAGGCGCTGGAATCCAAGAGCACGCTGCCCATCCCCATCGAAAAGATAACTCCCTGCATCTGAGGCGAGACAGACGGTGAAAGTCTATATCCAAACCGACATCGAGGGCGTCGCAGGGTTCTGTTTTTTCGAGGACCGCGCGAACGGTTCCTCCGAAAATATCGAACATCGCATGCGCATGCGCCGTCTGCTGACGCACGAGGTCGACGCGGCGGTGAAGGCTTCCTTTGCCGCCGGAGCCGACGAGGTGCTGGTCAACGACAGCCACGGTTCGGGCTACAACATCCTCTTCGAGGAGCTCGATCCCCGCTGCCGGATCATTCACGGACGCAACTGCTCCGGACCCCACTGGCTGCCTCTGCTGGAAGGAAGCGACGCGCTGGTGCTCATCGGCATGCACGCCATGGGCGGCACGCCCGTCTCCATCACGCCCCACAGCCTGTGGAAGATCGACGGCGGGCGGATCTGTCTCGGCGAGGGCACCATGGCCGCCGCCATCGCGGGCGATCTCGGGATCCCGACCGTCTTCGTTTCGGGCGACGACAAGGTCACGGCCGAATTCCGGGAAAAGATCCCCGCCGTCGAGGCGCTGGCCGTCAAGCAGGCCCTGTCGCCTTATCAGGCCTGTTCGCTGATCCCTTCAAAAGCGTGCGAGCTCATCGGGCAGGGCGTCCGCCGCGCACTGGAGCGCCGGGGGGAGATCGCCCCCTATGTGATCCCCGGTCCGGTGACGCTTTCGCTGTTCGATTCCGACGGACATGTTCCGCCGCTGCGGGAGATCATGCCCCCCGTCACGGCCGGGACCGTCGGAGAGGCCTTTCTTGAATATGAAAAAAAGATGCCGTGGACCACGTTCGATCTGCGGGATCCCGACGGTTTCGTTTATCCGGGACCCGCTGCGGGGAGGTGACAGATGATACGTGTCGACTTTATTGCCGTTCCCATGCGTTTGCCGCTGAAATTCGGTGCGGAAACCATCGGCTCCATCCAGATCGCCCATGTCGAAATGACGTGTTTCGGCGCGTCGGGGATCGGGGAGACGCCGCTCTCCGCCGGATGGGCCTGGCCCTCGGCGGAACTCTCCTTCTCCTTCAGGGAGGAGACCATGTGCGACTTCTGCCGCTTCCTCGCGGATCATTACCCCGCGCCGGGATCCGATCCGATGACTTCCGGATACGATTTTCTGTGCCGCGTTCTGCCGGAACTCCGCCAGCGCTTCAACTGCGAAAAAAAGACGACTCTTCCGCACCTGGCCGCGCTGATCTGCGCGTCGGCCTTCGACATCGCGGTGCACGACGCTTTCGGGAAGTCCCTCGGTCTGCCTGTGTACCGGACTTACGGGCCGCAGCATCTCGAAAACGATCTTGCGCACTTTTTCGGGGACGACCGCTTCGCTGGAAAATATCCCTGCGATTACTTCGTTCCGGAGCCGCCGCAGGTTTTGCCCGTGTGGCATCTCGTGGGCGGCAAGGATCTCCTGTACGAATCGGAGCGCACTGGGGCGGAACCGGAGGACGGATACCCCGTTTCCCTGGAGAAGTGGATCGAACGCGACGGCCTGAAGTGCCTCAAAATAAAACTTACCGGCCGGGATGCCGCGTGGGATTTCGACCGTCTCCTCGGGGTCGGCCGGATCGCGAAAAAGTACGGCTGCGATGCCCTGTCGCCGGATTTCAACTGTCTGGTGCGGGATCCGGCCTATGTGAACGACATCCTCGACCGGCTGAAGGAACGCGACCGGGAGACCTGGGAACGGCTCCTCTATGTGGAGCAGCCTTTCCCCTACGATCTGGAAACCAACCGGATCGATGTGCACAGCTGTTCGGAACGCAAGCCGCTCTTCATGGACGAGAGCGCTCACGACTGGAAATTTGTCCGGCTCGGGCGGGAGCTGGGCTGGACCGGCGTCGCGCTCAAGGTCTGCAAGACCCAGACGGGCGCGCTGCTCTCCGCCTGCTGGGCGAAGGAGCACGGCATGAAGCTCATGGTGCAGGACTTGACCAATCCGATGCTGGCGATGATGCCCCATGTGCTGCTGGCGCAGCACGTCGGGACGATCCGCGGCGTGGAATGCAACGCGCCGCAGTTCTATCCGGAGGTCTCTCTGCCCTTCGAACGGAAGCATCCCGGACTCTATGAGCGCCGGGGCGGCGTTGTCGATTTGAGTTCCATTCGCGGCCCCGGGTTCGGTTACTGAGCTTTTGGATTTTGAAAAAACGCTAACTTGGAAAGGAAACGAAAATGACGGGAAAAGTCGGATTCGGGATCATCGGCGCGGGAATGATCGCCGAATTGCACGGACGGACGATCCGCGAGCTGGACAATACCGAGCTGATCGGTTTTTACGACACCAACTTCGAGGCCGCGCAGAAGCGGGCCGAAGAGTTCGGCTGCCGGGCGTACGAGCGTTTCGATGACTTTCTGGCCGACCCCGCCATCGAGGCCGTGACCATCGCCACGCCCTCGGGGATGCACGGCCGCGTGGCCATTCCCGCGGCCAAGGCGGGGAAACACATCCTCTGCGAAAAGCCGCTGGAGATCACCCTCGATAAGGTCGATGCCATCATCGCCGCCTGCGACGAGAACAACGTTCTGCTCTCGCCCGTTTTCCAGAGCCGTTTCGCCCGGCCCGTCCAGCTGGTGCGCGAGGCGATGCGGTCGGGGCGGTTCGGACGCATGGTCCTGGCCAGCGCCCAGATGCGCTGGTACCGTCAGGCCTCGTATTACAGCGGCTCCAACTGGCGCGGCACATGGAAGATGGATGGCGGTGGCGCACTGATGAACCAGGCGATCCACATGATCGACCTTCTGATCTACATCAACGGCGCCCCCGAGGAGGTCTTTTCCTTCGCCGGGACGCTGACCCACAGCATCGAAGTCGAGGACAATCTCTGCGCCGCAGTCAAATACCGCAACGGCTCCTTCGGGACGATCGAAGTCAGCACCTCCTGCGCGCCCGGCTTCCCCCGGCGGCTGGAGTTTTCCGGCAGCGAGGGGACCGTGGCCTTCGAAGAGGACAAGATCACCCGGTGGGAATTCGCCAGGCCGCTGCCCGAGGACGAGGAGATTTTACAGCAGCTCTCGGGAAAGGCCAACGCCTGCGGCGGCAGCGCGCCGATGAATATCGACAACAGCGGTCACGCAAGTCAGATCTCCGACCTGGCCAATGCGATCATGACCGGCGGGAAGCCCTTCCTCGACGGCCGCGAGGGACGCCGGGCGATCGAACTCATCACCGGCATCTACGAATCCGCCCGGACGGGAAAACCCTACGTGTTCCAGCGCTGAGGAGAGGGCGATCCGTCAGATCCAGCCCCAGGCGTCGGCGTCCGTTTCCGTGTAGTTGAGGAAGACTTTCCGGGGATCGACGCCGTACCGGGCGAGGAGGGTCGTGAACCTCTGCGGCAGCAGCGGACGTTTTTCCTGCGCGATCTTGCCGATCAGAGCGATGGAGATGTACGCCGAATCGTCGGCGATCTCCCCGCCGAAGGCCATGGTGAGACTGCTCGCGACGCGCACCTGGATGACCGGCAGCGGCTTGTTGAGCAGTTCGGATACGATCTTGCCCGCTTCGATGGCGAGGGCCTGTTCCTGGGCTTTGGAGAGAACGACGGAACTTTCGATCCTGATCGACGGCATTTGAGGCACCCTTTCTTTTTTTTTGAACTCCCGGAAAACACAATATAAACCGCCGTCCGGGCTTTTTCAACGGCGGGCGGGGGATCTTGCGGAAATTCAGGCAAGATCCTCTTCGATCTTTTTCAGAAGATCCTCTGCTGCGTCGGGCTTTGCCAGTTTTTTCGCATTTTCCCCGCGTTTTTTCCAGAGATCTCCATCGGTGAGGAATCCTGCCAGCAGCTCCCGGCTGCGGTCGGGGGAAAGGTCGTAGTTGTCGACGAGGATACCCGCGTCGGCGTCCGCGAGGTACTGGGCATTGGCCCTCTGGTGATCCTCCGCCGCGAAGGGGAAGGGGATCAATACGGCCGGACGCCCGAAAAGCGCGAGTTCCGCGATGGAACTGCCGCCCGAACGGCTGAAAACGATATCCGCCGCGCTGAGGAAGAGCTCCATGCGTTCGGTTTTCTCGATGACGAGACGCTTGAAGGAGGCGTCTTTGTAGGAGGCGAGGGTGGACTCCAGCTTGTCTTTCCCCGTCAGGTGCAGGACTTGAAGATCGGTTCTGTTGAGCTGAAGCAGGCCTTCCGGCAGCGCGGCGTTGACCACCGCGGCGCCCTGGCTCCCGCCGAAGATCAGGATGGTCGGCAGTTCGGGATCGAGATCTGTTTCGTACAGACGGTTCAGTTCCGCGACGGCGGAGGTTTTTTCGAGGGTCTTTGCCGCGTCGATCAGCGCCTGTCTCACGGGCATGCCGGTGACGAAAACGGGGCAACGGATCCTGCCGGGATTGACCACGGGAAAAGCTCCGGCCAGAAAGCGTGCGAAACGCGAAAACATGCGGTTGGCCCGTCCGACCCTGGCGTTGCCGTCGTGGAGATAGAGCGGGAGTCCCGCCGATTTCGCGGCCAGGATGGCCGGAAGGGAAGTGAAGGAGCCCATACCCAGAAGAGCCTGCGGTTTGAATGCTTTGATCTCCCTGCGGCAGATGAAGAATCCCCGGACGAGTCCGATGAGGAAACGCACCGGCGATTTTTTCGGGACCGGCACGACCGGAAGGATGAGAGAGCCGACGCCCTGATCGAGCGCGATCCTGGCCTGATTTTCCGCGTGGACTCCGGCCAGAAGCAGTTTCACCTCTCCCCCGCGTTTCTGCATGGCTTTGGCGATGGCAAGGCCCGGGTAAAAGTGGCCGCCCGTGCCCCCGCAGGTGATGAGCAGTCTTTCGAATTTCATATCCAGTTCCGACTCCCTGAAAAGCATGCCGTCCGGAAAGCGCGCAAGACGTCTGCGCGAAAGAAGAGGACGACCCTCCGGACGATGTCATAAGATATTACATTTCCTTCCGAAAGTCAAGTCTTTCCGCTTCTTTTTTCCGCTTGCACTTATTGCCGAAACGGGACATCTCGGGTCCTGCGCCGAAAAAAAACTCCCGGCGGGGCGCGCCGGGAGTTTTCGGGAGCTTGCACCGAAGCAGAGTGCTTACGGGGCTTTTTCTCCGATCATTTTGAGCGGATTGGTGATGGTCATCCTGTCGATGTCCTCCTCGCTGTATCCGAGACTTGCGAGGAACTCCGCGCACTGGCGCACGCAGAAGGTCGAGCCGATGAGACACCCCTTCACGGGATTGTGGAACCTGCCGTTGGGTTCGAGCACGGCGTCGTTGTCCCAGCAGGGATAACGCCCCGGAGGCAGTCCCGCGACGGAGACGGCATCGCTGGTGACGATGACCCTGTCCACGCCCTTGCACCGGATGATGCACTTGATGAGCTCCTTCGGGAGATGCTGACCGTCGGTGATGATCATGGCGGTGAGGTCGTCGCAGGCCATGCCCGCCCAGATCATGTTGTTGTGACGGTTGATGAGATTGGGACAGCCGTTGCCCAGATGGGTGAGCAGTTTCGCACCGGCCTTGACGGCGCGGTCGAGGTCCTCGGCTCCCGCCAGCTGGTGGCCGCAGGAGACCACCACGCCCTTGGCGGAGGCGTGGGAGATGAGCTCATCCATACCCGGCACTTCCGGCGCCACGGTGAGGAGCTTGACGTAATTTCCGCAGCTTTCCATGATCTCGTCGAAGAACCCGCAGTCCGGCTCGCGGACGCAGGAGGGCCTGTGGGCGCCGACGGCTCCCGGCTTGGGGGAGATGAAGGGCCCCTCCAGATGGAGTCCCGGGATGTGCTTCAGGAGCCCGTGGCTCTCCGCCGCGTGACGGATGAGCGCCGGATTGCGCATGTAGACCTCCCGGGGACTGGTGACGATCGTCGGCAGAAACAGAGCCGTTCCCGAATTGAGAATGTGCTCCGCCGTGGTCAGGAACTGATCTTCCGTCAGCGCGGGATCGGAGAAATCGATCCCCTTGTAGCCGTTGATCTGAAGATCGACATAGGGTTTGCTCATGACAGCACCTCGCTCATTTCAACCATTCTGTGCTGGCGTCTCGACATTTCCGCAGCCTGTCCGAGAGCGGTGGCCAGCAGACCGTGCTCCGCCGTGGACGTGGACTGCTCCTCACCCCGGACGATCCGGCAGAAGGTGTCCACGAGACTGGGATCGGCGCCGCCGTGCCCGCCTTCGGGGATCTCCACGTGATAGGTCACCACGTCTCCGCCCCAGCGGGGGGTGACCGTGATGGTGCGGTTCGTCAGACTCACCTCTGCGACGGCCTTGTCGCCTGCGATGGTGTAGATGCGGTCGCTCGTGTTGCAGATGAAGGTCTCGAAAAGGCTGACCTTGATGCCGCCTTCATACTCGACCATCGCCAGCCCGTTGTCGTGATTGTCCTTATCGGAAAGATACATACAGACGTTTTTGACATATCCGTCCGCCGCGACGGCCTCGTCGCCCCACAGCTTGAGGGCGTCGCCCGAGAGCACGTAGCTGTCTTTGCATTTTTTCTGATAGTGGCAGTGATTGCAGTCGGGGCCCGGCTTGATGTTCCGCTCCAGTTTGAAGGGCAGATGGTCCTTGTCCAGCACGTTCACCGCGGCGAAAGAGCTGACGCGGAGGGGCTTGGGGAAGCCCAGAAGCCAGTTGAAGATGTCGAAATCGTGACTGGCCTTGTGGATCCACAGGCCGCCGGTCTTGGCGAAGGAACGGTTCCAGCGCGACATGTAGGTCCTGCCGCCGCCGTAGAACTCCCGGTTCTCCGCGATGAACACCCGGCCGAGAACGCCGTCGTCGATCAGCTTCTTCAGACGCTTGAGCACCTCGCTGTGACGCAGATTGAATCCGATCATCAGCGATTTGCCGCTCTTTTTCGCCTGCCGGATCAGGGCCTTGCCGTCCTTTGCGTTGGTGGCAAGAGGCTTGTCGATCAGGACGTTCCAGCCCGTTTTCAGGGCTTTCATGGCGCAGGCGTAGTGCTCGCAGTCGGGCGTGGTGATGATGACGCCGTCGAGGGTCTCCTTTTTCGCCATTTCGTCGATGGAGCCGTAGAACCGGGGGGAGATGTTGAGAAGCTCCGCCGCGGCCCTGACCCGGACGGGATTGGTGTCGCACAGGGCGACGAGATCCACGTCATCCCGTTTGCTGAGGAGCTGCCCGAAGCAGCCGAAGCCCCGGGAACCGGTCCCCACGATGGCGAGTTTGATTTTTTTCTTCATGCCGTATTCAGCCTTTTCCCGGTTACTTGAGTGTGCAGAGGTCGCGGGTGAACTTGCTCAGCTGGGCCGCGGCCGGGATGTCGCAGAAGGTGCGGCAGTCCGGATGCAGACGGATGACCGACGCCGGATGCATGGGGGAGAGCTCCTCCTCGAAGGTGATCTTCATGGCGTAGGCCTTGCGGCTGTCGGGCACAGTGTTGACGATGCAGCGGCTCTTCATGATCTGCCGGACGCTCATGGAGACGGCCTGCTTCGGGACCGCATCGAAATTCGGGAACCAGCCTTCGCCCAGCTGCTGATTGCGGCAGACGTCGTCCAGATTGACGATGAGGTAGGGGGTCTCGGTGTCGAAGTCGGCCGGGGGATCGTTGAAGGCGATGTGCCCGTTTTCGCCGATGCCGATGAAGCAGACGTCGATGGGTTTCTCCTGGATCTTCCTGCCCAGCTTTTCGCAGAAGGCCTTGACGTCGGGCGCATCGCCTTCGACGAGATTGACTTCCTTCATCTTGACGGGGAGCTTCTGGACGAAACGCTCCATCAGGTATTTGCGGAAGCTGGCCGGATGGCTGTAGGGAAGTCCCACGTACTCGTCGAGGTGGAACATGGTGACCTTGCTCCAGTCGATGCCTTCCTCCTTGAGCAGAGCGGAGAGCATCTCGAACTGGCTGGCGCCGGTGGCCAGGATGATGCGGCACTCGCCCTGAGCGGCGATGGCGGCGCGGATCTTGGCCGCTCCGAATTTCGCGGCTTCCGCGCCGCAGGTCTGCTTGTCCTTGCAGATGACGAGATTCATTTTTCTTTCTCCTTTTTATTTTTTTGGGAAATCCCCCTCTCCGGCATCCCCGCCGGTCGAGGGGGCGTTCCGGGTTTATGGACAGGGAATGAAGATTTCTCCCATTCTGAACGCGCTGCCCCGGGCGGCGCTGAAGCGGCCGAAACGGGCGGGCCTGACCCGGGCCGGACGGCCCGCGGCGACCAGACGCTCTTCCAGCGCGGCCGAAAAACCCTCACCGAAATCGGCGAACCGGCCGGAGAGGATCAGCAGGTTGAGATCCATGATGTCGATGACCTGACTTAAGGCGTCGGTGCAGATATCCAATATTTCCTCCCGGCGGGCGTCGGCCGTTTTTTCCGGGGCGAGAACCTGTTCGAGGCGCTCGCCCGAGGCGGTCCGAAGGTTGCGGATCTCGCCCGCCGCCGCGCCGGAACCGCGGAAAAGTTTTCCGCCGCACCAGAAAGCCGCGCCCACGCTTTTTCCCAGCGAGATCAGCGCGAAGTCCTCCTCCTGGTCGGCGGCGCCGCCGAAGGCCTCCGAAATGGCCGCCGCCCGGGAGCGGTTCGCTGTGAAGACCGGACAGGCAAGGTTTTTCTCCAGCAGATCTCCGATCCCGCCGTCCCGGAAGAGGGGATTGACGCTGCTCGTGACAGCCCCCGTCTTCTCGTCGATGATGGCCGAAAGCGCCACGGCGACGCCCAGGATCTTTTTCCCGGCGCTCAGGGACTGCACCAGCTTCTTCGTATTTTCTGCGATGCTTTGCAGATCCTGCGGGTCGAAGGTACGCTCTTTTCGGTCGACGATATCGCCCGCGCTGTTCAGCAGGACCGCCGACATCCTGTCGGTGTATCCGAGGTCGATGCCGACGCATCCGGCAAGTTCCGCCGCGGCGGAGAGCAGGATCGGGGCCGTGCCGCCTGTGGATTTGCCCTTGCCGCACTCCCGGATGAGGCCCATTTTGAGGAGCCCCTCCGCCGCCGTGGACGCCGTGGGACGGCTGACGCCCAGTTTGCGGGCCAGCTCCGCCCGCGAACGGGCGCTTCCCCGCCGGATCAGCGTGTACGCGGCCTTTTCCAGATCGGTCATGACGATGGATGTTTCCCGGGAAACCCTTTGTAAAAAATTTTACTAAGGACTAATATAGCACATTTCCCCGTGAAGTCAAGGGGAAAATGTTCAGGCGGGACAGTTATTTGCCGGAGGGCTTCACCGAGGCCCGGAGCTTCCCGTCGGCGAAGGCCGCCGTCAGGACGGACCCGTCCTTGAAGGTCACCTCCGCGCCGTCGATGCCCTGCTGGCGGATGGCGGCCAGAGGATTGGCTTCCCGGGCCCCCAGCGGGATGAAGAGCGTGAGGAAGCGCTGCTCGCCCCGTCCCGAACGTTCGTGGAGGATCGTCGTCGTCTTCCTGTGGGGATTCTGCGCATAAAAGCCGCCGAGGGTGTCCCATTCGCCTTCCAGTCGCCCGCTGACGGCGGAAACGGTCACGTCTTTCGTGAAGAGCGGGGCGACGATGAGGCGGGCCCGCAGGGCGGGATCGGGCCGCACGCGTTCCCGGGGACCGGCGGAACTTTTCTCCGTCGTGACAACGGCGGGGTGGCCGGGCAGGGCCGGAAGCAGTTCGAGGGCGTCCACGTGCCACCGGGCCTGATAACGGTGGGGCGAATCGGCGGCTTTCCCCTTCGGGATCAGCCGGTCGAGGACGATGAAGAGACGGGGGCGGATGAACATCACTTCCCGCTCGTGACGGACGATGTCGTTGCCGATTTTGTTCCATCCCTGATCGTAGACGGCTTTGGCGTAATCGGTTTTGCCGTCGCTGGAGAAATCCCCCGTCAGCGGGGACTGCGTCACCCGGTCTTCGGTCTTCCAGCGGTCCCGGAACTGGCCGAGGCCGTCGACGGTGACGAGATTGTGGCCGAGACTGGAGGTCGCGTATTTGCGGAACTTGCTGTGGGCGTAACTGCCGCCGCCGTCGTCGTAAAGGAGCTGGTCCTGTCCCTTCCAGATGGAGATGTTGAGTTTGTCCTGATGCATGTGCCACATGCCCAGCGGACCGATGTCGAAGGCCAGATAATTGGCCTCGGGCTCCCACGACTCCCGCATGATGACGAACCCCGTCCACGGCATCACGCAGGAGAGGAACTCCGGCGCTTTGCCCTTTTTGCGCTGTGTCTTCACCCAGAGGAAATCCTTCCTCGCGGGAAACAGCCGAACGGCGTTTTCGAAATTCTGCCACAGCCGCGCGTGGACCGTGTCGTTGCCCATGGGCATGTCGAAGGCCGGGGTCATCATTTTGAGCTGGGCCTCGAAGGCCCGCTCCAGCGGCGCGGTGAAATCTGCGGGGATCTCGTCGGCGAAACCGCAGTCACGGGCGATCTTCGTGATGAGGACGAGATTGCCGACGACGCTGTTGTGATAGCTGTTGGTGAGCTCGTTGAGAAATCCGTCCGGCAGGAACATGCTCCCGACCCGGGCCGCGAGCAGATCCAGCGCCAGCCTGCGCGCCCGGGAGGCGTCCTTGAATTCCGGGAACATGGCGCTGAAGGTGTAGATGCCGTGCATTTCCATGATGAAGATGTTGCCGGTGGTGGGGTTGCGCTCAAGGAACCGCCGCTGGATCAGCGACAGGTAACAGTACATGATCACGTCGTCGTCGGTGAATTCGGGCGCGGTGATGAAGGCCGTGTACGCCGAGGCCCAGAAGCGCGACAGGCGCAGACCGCATTCGATGGTCCGCCACGTGGAGCCCGGCACGTTCCGCCGCTTTGCCGGCATGGGGCAGGCCAGCGCCCAGGAGCGGAGCTGCCGCACGAAGGTCTCTGCATACCGGGGATCCTTTTTTTTCGAGTACATCCCGGCCATGTCGACGAACCAGCCCATGCGGTTCAATTGCCACTGCCACTCGTTGTCCAGCATGCCGGGGATCTTGGCCGTCATGTTGTAGTGCCAGTCGATCTTCCGGTCGGGGAATGTGTAAACATGCGGGGGCCGCCGCCAGGTGTAGGCGAGACCGTCTTTGGCGCTCTGCGCGTTGGGGCGCTTCAGCGGCTCCCTGATGACGGCGGGCTGTTTCTTGGCGCGGAGATAGGCGACGAAGGCTTTCGCTGCCGCCTTTTTGTCTCCCGCCATGTAAAAATTCTTTGCCTGTTCCAGACCGGGATAGTCCCAATTGAGGGAAGACAGCACTTCGTCGCGCCATTCCTCCTTGAGCACGGGCCTGTCCAGTTCGTCGGCGGGGAGGACCGCCGTCAGCAGACAGGCGGCAAAGAGACAGACAAGGGCTTTCATGCGGTTTTCCCCCGGGATCAGAAGAACGGCCGCCAGAAGCGGGATTTGGCGGAATAGATTTCCAGCCCCATGCCGGCGAGATACGGATTATTGGTCGCGGTATAGGAATCGGGGTCGATGGTGCAGTTGTTTTTCATGGGGGCGGCGTGTCCGTCGAAGTAGACGAAGTTGACGGTCCCGCTGTGCCGCACCGCGACGGAGCCGATGTCGCTGCTGACGCTTCCCCAGCCCTGCGCCACCAGACTGTTGCCCTTTCTCTTGCCCACGGTGGCGCATTCGGAAAAGACCATGCTGACCGAGGGAGACTTCACTTTGGTGACCTTGTAGGGGGCCTTGATGACGGCGAAGGCCGCCATGCGGTTCATGCCGTAGTCGATGTAGTCGGTGTAGAGATAGGCGCTGGTATCCCGGTTGATCCGGTAGTCGTTCCATTGCGTCCGCGCCTCCCTGTTGGTGGAGGTGGGGCAGATGACCGTGTTCTGCTCCAGCATTTTGACGGACCACATGATCCCCGCCCACGAGATCTTTCCGCCGCCCGCGTTCAGCCCGTTGTGGGGCGGGATCATGTCTTCATAGGCCCCGGCGTACATGAGCAGATTGCTGCCCAGCTGTTTGCAGTTGGCCAGACAGGTGGCTGCTCTTCCCCGTTCCCGGGCCTGCTGAAGGGCCGGCATGAGCATGCTGGCGAGGATGGCGATGATGGCGATCACGACCAGCAGCTCGATCAGGGTGAAGCGGAGGGAGGGGGTGGAGACAGGGAGGTGATGACGACGTTTCTGCATGATGGAGACTCCTATTGTTTTCGTTTGATACGGGTAGATGCTTTTGGGGAAACGGCGGCGGGCTCCAGGGGCTCTTCGCCGCGGACGCTGCCGCGGAGGACGAGCCGGGGCTGGACGCTGAGTCGGAGATGGGGCAGATCGGGGTTACAGATCCTTTCGTGGAGCCGCCGCATGGCGAGGCGGCCCATCTCCATCAGGTCGAAGTCCACCGAGGAGAGGAAGGGAGCCGCCGCGAACTGGTCCAGATTGTTGAAGCCGATCACCTGGATGTCCTCCGGGACGCGCAGATGGTTTTCGTCGAGGACGCGCCGCAGTTCCGGGTAGTAGGAGTCGTGGCAGAGCACGGCGTCGGGCAGACCGTCCCGCAGACGGAACTCCTCGAAACTTTTGCGGAACGCCTCCTCCTGATCCTCCGGATGATTGTAGCGGATCTGGTGGACCCGGAACCAGCGGTCGGAGAAGCCGTACTGCTCGCAGAGCATCAGGAAGATGCTGCGCTGCTCCATGAGGTTCCGGTGGAGATATCCCCGCCGCTCGAAGGCGAAGTAGGCGATTTTGGTGTATCCCCTGTCCAGCAGGTATTTGACGGGCAGATAAACGATGGCCATGCAGTCGGGCATGACGGCGTCCAGCGAGGAATCGGGCAGGGCACGGTTGAGCAGGACCGTGGGCAGACCGAAATAGTCCTGGGGCATGTCGGTGAAATCGGGCGAAGCGATGACGCCGTCGAATTTGCGGCGCTTGAGCTGGGAACCGAGGGCGCGGGTCGGCATGAAGACGAGGGAGTAGTCCAGTTCGGAGGCGACCTGCTGCGCGCCGAGGAACATTTGGTGGAAAAAGGCCAGTTCCCGGAAATTTTCAGGCGCGGCGAAGGCGATGTCGAAGGTATGATTGGCGTTGAGCTGTTCCGGTGCGGAGGCGCGGCAGTAGGCAAGGACCGCCCGGCGCAGCTCCCGACTGAATTTCGTACTGTCCGGGTGTTTCAGGATCCGCGACACCGTCGATTGCGAGATGTCGAAGCGTCTGGCGATCTCCGCTTGCGTCATGCCTGTTCCCCCCTGTTTGGGATAAATATATCCGGACGCAGGGAAAAAGCAAGAAAAAAACGCATGAAACGGGGCATATTTGAAGCCATAAAACGGCGGGCAATCGGCCCTCCCGGGGCCTCCGTTCACCGCCGGCCGTCAGGCCTTGAAGAAGGGATTGGCGACAAGGTGGGTGCGGCGCCCTTTCACTTCGACGCGGAGGAAACGGCGGCAGGCCATTTCGGGCACGTCGAAGCGGAGGTCGGCTTCGCGGCAGTCCGGCGGGAGCGTTTCCGTTTTCGCCGGACGGTCGTCCGCGTACAGTTCCACGGCTGTGAGCGGGTCGGCGGAGGTAACTTTGACCGTGATGACGCCCCTCTGCTCCGCAGGAGGGATCGTGTCGCCGGGCAGGTATTTCCCGAACCGGATGTCGGCGCTCTCCGCCCCGAAGCCCGGGATCACGTGGCCCTTCTTTATCGCGGCAACCAGATTTTCCGCCGTGGGCGGGCCGTCGAACCAGATGAGATCGAACACGGGATTCCGGCGCAGACGGGTGATGCCCCACATGTCCACCGAGGCCATGAGGGTGATATGCGAACCGGCCAGCCACGCCTTTTCCTGTTCGGAGCCCCGGAAGGGGTGTTTCTCCAGCACGTCCGGATCGATGCCCGTCCGCTCGAAGCCGTAGGTATCCACGGCGTCGAAATCGTAGTTGCGCCAGTAGCCGTTCACGGGGTGCGTGGCGCAGGCGACGCCGCCCTGACTGTGGATGTAGTCGATGGCGCTGCGCGCGTACTCGTCCACGTCCCGGTCGTCGAAGAGGGAGCGCGTGAAGGTGTTGCGGCACGACGTGACGCCCATGGCGAGGATATGATAGGCGCTGGTGTACTTTTCGCTTTCGTTGTAGTTGAAAGGGTGGTACTCCATGCCCGGCAGAAGGGTCACTTTTTCGTCGCAGTATTTCGCGTAATCCGGCGCGTCGTGATAGCTCAAGGCATCCTTGAAACCGAGGACGCCCACGTCGTACCCGAAGGCCCGCATGGCCGCGTTGAGGCCGCCGAAGGAGTTGTCGGCGGCGTACCAGTCGAGACTGTGCAGATGGGTGATGGTCTTCCGCCAGCCCGGCGCCCCGTCCGCCTTGCCCCGGGGCGGAGCGGGGGGCAGGGCCTCTCCTGCCTTGAAGCACCGGAAATAGGTCAGCAGATTTTCCAGACAGCGCTCCCAGAAGCGGAGGACCCGGCCCGAGGGATCCTCCTTCGTCTCGGGGAAGAGCAGCTGGATCCAGAAATAGAGCCCTTTCCCGTAACGGGCCTGCATGATGAGGGCGCTGCCCTCGGGCATGGAGGGATCCATGTAGCTGCCGAGGACCTCCCACTTTTCCACGTCGGTCAGCGCCGACTGCGCGCAGGTGAAAAGGGTCTCGGGCTCGAGATTTCCCTTGGCGGCGGTGAAGGTGTTGCCCTTGAGCTCCCAGCCGACGAACTCGTCGGGCGTGATGACGTTGGGACTGGAGAAGATGGCCCGTCCCGCGTCCTCGATCCACGGCATCAGGTAACTCATGCAGTCGTTGGAGCCGTCGCCCAGCGTCTGATAGTAACGGCTGACCAGCAGGGGCCGCCCCAGCTCCGCGGGGAGGAAACAGGGATTGCAGCGGAAGGCGTCCTGATGGGTGACAAGACAGATGCCGCCCGCCGCAACGAAATGGTGGATGCGGTCCCGGTCGTTCTCCAGGTCGTCGTTGACCGCGCCCTGACCGACGATGAGGACGTCGAGATCGTCGAGATAGTCCCGGCGCGTATAGTCCACTTTGCGGACGGGCACGCCTTTCTCCCGGAGGAAATCGCCGATGTTCCAGGCGGTTTTGAACCAGTGTTCCCACAGACCGAGGCGCAGAGGACTTTGCATGTCAGGACGTCTCCCGGAACTTTATTTGCCGCTCACGTAGGGGTAGTTGATCGTGCCCCACAGCGGTTCGGAGATGCCTCCGCCGAGGACGGAGGCCCGGATCAGGATCTCGTTGCGCTTGAAGTCTGTCCTCTTGCGGACGGGACCGAGGGTCTTCACTTCGAACTCCGCGCTCCAGATCTTCTGGGTGTCGTCGGTCGGCTTCAGCTGGAGCTTGTCCATGCCGTTGAGTTTGGCGGCAAACAGCAGATCCGGGTGGATCAGCCGCACGGAGACGTCTTCCGCCGGCTCCTTCAGCGTCACGGTGAAGCGGATCTTGTCCCCGGGGCCGAAGGCTTTTTTCTCTTTGAACGCGGGGGAGTCGGCCGTGATGAAATTATCGGGCCGTTTGACCATTTTGAATTCGGAGAAGGTCACCTTCAGCGTGTAGTTGTAAATGAAGAGCTCGGCGGACTTCGGGATATCCTTGAGTTTCGCGCCCTCCCAGACGTTGAAGGCGAAAAATCCCGGTTCCTGGGTGTTGATCTGACCGGCGTTGAAGGCGTCCAGCGCCCGGATCCTGACGTTCCACGTGCGGTATCCGGGATTGGCTTTGACGGAGTCGATCTTGAAGACGAGCCATGGGTATTCCGGCGAGACGGGGACGCGGATGAAATCCCTGTGCCCGGTGTTGCCCCGCTGGGTGCACTCGAAGGAGAAGGTCTTGCCGTCGGAGGTGCGGGTGTGCTGACCCTTGATCCCCTCCCGCCAGTTCTTTTCGACGTTGCGGCAGTCCTCCTTCCAGAGGGTGTTGGGATCGGGGTTTTTGACGATGTCGGCCCAAAGCAGCGCGGAGCCGCCCAGAAGCAGGGTTAAAGCGATTTTTTTCATTTACTTCACCAGTTCGATTTCATAGAGTTCGATATTCTTTTCCTTGTCCGACCCCGGGAAGTCGAAGCGGACCTTGACGGTTCTCTGAGGCTTTGCGAGTTTCCACTCCCAGCCGTACTCGCCGGACTTGACCGGCTTGACGTCGATGTTCTTCCATTCGCCGAACTTCCAGATCTTCACCGTCGCGCCGTCGATGTTGTACCCGTGCAGACGGATGCTGCCGAAAGTGGGGACGAATTTCGGGAAACTGATCTCGAACCAGCCCGGCTTGTCGCCCTTGGGGTGGTTCCAGGCCCAGATGTCGACCGTGCCGTCGAACATCTTGCCCTGCTGCCAGAGATTGTTGCGTCCGGCGGGGTTGCTGGAGTCGATCTCGATCTCGTAGCCCCGGCCGTGGAGGACGTTGCCCCGGGCGCTCCGGAGCCTCTCCATTTTTCCGATCATGGCGGTCACTTCCGCGCGGGACTTGACGCCGGACGCGGCGCGGGTGCTGTAAAGCAGCACTTCATAGGGTTTGAATGTCCGCCTGACGCCGTTCCCCGCGGGGAGTTTCCCGGGGCCGCGGAACTCGGTCAATGCGGGGAATTCTTCAGGACTTTTCAGCTCGCCCTCCACGGCGTTCTCCGAGACGTTGCAGATGACCAGCAGATACTCCTTCCCCAGGGTGAACAGGGCACCCTCCAGCATTTTGTCGCTGCTCTCAAGGGGTGTGGACCGGCCCAGGCAGATGATGTCTTCCAGCAGGCCGATGCTCTGGTAGAAATAACGCAGGCCCTCGTAGAGGGTGGGACGGTCGCCCAGATCGTGGTAGGCGTAGGCCCAGAGGAGACGTCCGCCGTTGACGATGGCGCTCCAGATGGTGCACTCCAGTTCGTCGAAGGTGAGGTAGTCCGAGAGGCGGTTGGTTCCGTTGCCGTAGCTGAAGAACTGCGGCGTGAGGCCCGTGGCCTTGTCGGCACGTTTCAGCTTCGAGATGTCGCGGACATAGTCGCGTGTTTTGAAGATGGGGTTGTTCATCAGGCGTTTCGTGCGCTTGTCGCTGTCGAAGAAGGGCCCGGGGTAGGGATGCGTCGAAAAGACGTCAGCGCAGTCCACATAGGCCCCGCAGGAACGGCTGCAGATCAGCACGGGATGCAGCGGATCCAGTTCCTTCACATAGTCATAGAGGTACTTGAGGTAGATGGGCGAGATCTCCCGGCATTCCGGTTCGTCCGAGAGGTAGTAGAAGACGAACTCCCTGTCGCGGAAGCGCTCGATGCGGCGCTTGACCGCGTCGAAGAGCTTTTGCGAGGGCCGCCTGTCTTTGGTCGTCTCGGGCTCGATGCCCCGCCCCAGCAGGCGGAAGGGTTCCAGGATGCAGATGCTGAAACGGTTCAAAAAGAGGTCGTCGGCGTCGAATTTCTTTTTGAACGCCTCGCCGCCCTTGAAGTATTTTGCGTAGACGTCTCTGGGAAAGAATGGTTTACCGTTTTTTAGGACGCAGCCGTTCTCGACCCGGTAATAGACTTTCCCCCCGGCGTCGGGCCGGCGGATGACGATGGACGACGAGGCCGTTTTTGTGCCGTTGTCGAATATCTCCGCCGTGACCGTCGTGCGGCCGTGCTTCATGCCCGGCGTGGCGAAGGAGAAGGGGACCTTGCCGCGGACGCCGTCGAAGACTTTTTTCTCTTCGGGAACGCCGTCGCCGGCGATGGTGACTTCGGCCCTGACGGGCTTATCAGAGTTGATTTTCAGGTGTCCGGCGACCTTTGAGCAGTCCTGATCGGGGAAGAAGGTGTTGGCGTAGCAGGGCGTTTCCGCGACGATGGCGACGGGATTGTAGGAAATGGCGACGGGATACACTCTCCCCAGGTCGGCCAGTCCGCTCTTCCACTCGATCCTGACCGGGATCTTGCCGGTCCGGGGGTAGGACGTGTTGGGGACGGCGATCCTGTTCAGCCCCGGCTCCAGCGCGGTCTTGAGACGGACGGGCTTCCCGCCGGGCACCGTCACGACGATCTGGCCTTTCCCCGCGGACTTCTCCGTCGCCTGGATCTCGAGGAGCGTAGAGGCCCGGAAGCCCTTGCCCATGGCGGTCACGGCCTCGACCGAGGCGTTCTGGATGAAGATGTCTTCCTCGGGCTTGCGCACGGGGAAGCCGGAGAGCGACCTGAAGAGTTTGGATTCCTGCGACTTGTAGCGCATGGGCGACCATGTGGCGCTTTCGATGACGGGCCGCCGGGTGCGGGTGACGTTGAAAAGCCAGGTGGTGTTCCAGTTCCGGTTGCGGGTCATGTAGAAGCCCGACAGGGGGAACTTCATTTCGACCGACCAGAAATCCTTGCCCTTGCAGACTTGTGACTCCCACAGCGGTTCGTAGGGATCCGGGTGGATGACGCCGCCTTCGCCGTACCACTGGCTCCAGCGGATGTTGCTCGCGGTCACGAGAAACTGATAGAATTCGTCGGGATTGCCCGTGGGGGCCATGAAGACCTCCACGCCGTCCATGCCCCAGATGGCGCCCGATTCGGGGGCCTTGAGTTTGGACATGAGGGGTTCTTCGCAGCGCACGCCGACATAGAGGGCGCCGCCGCGGAACAGCACCTGAAACTGCGTTTTGGCCTTGAGGCTCTTTTTGCCGGAGTTGGCGAAGGGGCGGAAATCTGCGTGGACCTCGGCCTCCTTCCAGGCCGGATCATCCAGTTTGCCGTCCAGAACGATGTCTGTTTTGGCCGTCGGGATATCTGCCGCAAGACACAGAGAGGCGCATACGGCGGAGAGGAGCGCGTATCTTTTAGTCATCATGAGAACTTTCCTTTGCCGTTTTGAGGTACGTTATTTCACTTCCCGCCAGCAGTAGGTGCAGGAGGGGATGCACTTGAAGCCGTAGCGCATCGGTCCCATGTAGGTGTCGGGGACGTTGCACTGGGCGGGCGAATAGGTGCCCGTATGTCCGTCGGCGAAGACCAGATTGATCCTTTCCTTGTGGCGGTAGGGCAGATAACTCACGTATTTGAGCGTCTCGTAACCGTATTTGGCGTCGGCATGCAGGATCGCCCGCGAGGGGTGGGTGATGCTGGTCGTCTTCCTGTAGATGGGACCTGCCTGATGGTTTTCGCCCGTGAGCCACGTGTTGATGCCGTAATTCGGCGAGAAGGCGTTGGCCTCGGCGGGAGAGTCGGCGCTCGGGCAGTAGAAGAATCCCGCGTAAAGACGGTAGTAATTGCTCCCGATGTTGATCGTCTGTTTCGTCGGCGTGTATTTTTCGGAGAGGATCTTGTACCAGTAGACGGCCTTGGAGCTGTCATGCCCCGGGTCCCTCTGCAGGACCCAGTCGTCGGACTCCTCCTGATAGAGCCGGTTGTAGAAGCCGACCTGCTTGAGGTTCGAGAGACAGTTGGAGGCTTTTGCCGTCTCGCGGGCCTGCTGCAGGGCGGGCATCAGCATGGCGGCGAGGATCGCAATGATGGCGATCACGACCAGCAGCTCGATCAAAGTGAAGTCCGCGTGCTTCACCTTGTTACTGATGGAGGATGTTGAAGATTTTTTCTTTCTCATTTTTCATCGGCCTTTCTGTAAATGTGGATGTGAGAGTCGAACCATATTTTTCTGGGTGTGAAATCCGAGCGTGTGACGGCGGCGCAGACGAGTTCCAGTGCGGCGTCCGCCATGGCTGCGGCAGGCAGATTGCCCAGTGCGGCCAGCCGGAATTCCGGAAAGTTGATGTCCGCGTCCGAACTGTAAGCCGAGTCGTCGGCCGAGGCGAGCCGGAGCGGGCTTCCGCATTGACCGAGATACCCCGTCATGGCATACATGTAAGTGTCGCTCCGCAGGGCGATGACTTCCGGGACCGGGGCAAGACTCAGAAAGTGACGGGCCGCCGCCACGCAGTCGTCGAAATGGGTCGCGACGGTCACGTTTTTCCGGTAGATCAGGCCGGAGGCGGGATCCAGACCCGCCGCCCGGAAGGCGGATTCCGGATGGACGTCGCCCTGGGACCGGTTCCAGGCCACCGTTTCGGTCTCGGGAAAGAAACAGCCGATGCGCCGGTAGCCGGCGTCCAGCAGGGCGCGGAGCAGATTGGTCAGGTTCTGCTGGCCGTTCTGCGCGACTTCGCACGTCTCCGGCCGGCGGCTGTGGCAGTTGAGGAAGACCGTCGGCACCGGCGGCAGCTCCCTGAGTTCGGCGAGGGAGACGATCCCCGCCGGGCGGAACTTCTCGAGAGCGCTCCGCAGATCTTTTTCATCCGTGCGGTGGAGATGGATGCGGTCCCGTTCGCAGGATTCGACGAACGCCCGGCTCAGCAAATGGGCGTGCCGGGAGAGATTCTGCGGCTCCACCAGCAGCAGCGGCGACGCCGCGGCGTTGACGAAGCCGTTCTCCCGCAGGAGACGGTAGACCCGCTCGTGGACGGGATTGCCGATCTTCCGTCCTCCCCGCAGGACCCGGTAGACCGTGGAGAGAGAAACTCCCGCCGTGGCGGAAATGTCCGGCAGTGTGTTATGTGATTTTCTGGCCATGACGATATTATACCCTGCGGCCCCGTTTTTGTCAAGACCTTTTCGTCGAAAAAAGACTTTTTTGTCAGATGTTTTTTTATGAAAAAAGCGCTCTCTCTGCTTGAAAACGGGTCTGGATGACAAAATTTGACAAAATTTGTCAATTTGTGACGCGAATGTTTTCCAGAGCGAGCAGACGCCGCTTGATCTCCGTGCCGGACGAAAAGCCGCCGAGACGGCCGCCCGAGGCGAGAACGCGGTGGCACGGCACGATGACCGGCAGGGGATTCGCACCGACCGCGCCGCCGACGGCCTGTGCCGACATGTGCGCCCGTCCGAGGCGGCGGGCGGCGATGCGGGCGACTTCGCCGTAGGTCAGGTACTCCCCCCGCGGGATGTCCAGCAGGATCTCCCTGACAAGCGCCTGAAAGGGCGTTGCGGCGGGGGCCAGCGGCAGGACGCGGGGGGAGGGGGCCGAACCGGAAAACCAGGTGTCCAGCCAACGGCGGCCTGCGGCCAGGACGGGGACGTCCGCCGCCGGGCGTTCCGCCGGGGAGAACCGCAGTCCGGTCAGGACTTTTCCGTCCGAGATCAGCGTCAGGGGGCCGACGGGGGAATCGTACTGTTGTTCGAAGATCAAAAAAAATGCTCCTTGCATCACATCGTGTAAATTAACCCGCATTTCCGGAAAAATCAAGAAGATGTCCGGCTCCGACTGCGTTTTTTTCGCTGCGGGTGTCCTCTTCTTTCCCCTGTTCTGTCC
Organism: Lentisphaeria bacterium; assembly: GCA_017450705.1. Taxonomy (GTDB): domain Bacteria; phylum Verrucomicrobiota; class Lentisphaeria; order Victivallales; family Victivallaceae; genus UBA1784. The sequence goes on from JAFSTC010000018.1 coordinate 66,057, forward strand.
GCCTCAAAACCGGCCTGACGGCGATTTTCGGAGAAAAATCTGTGAAAATATCGAAGAAAATCGCGAAAATCTCCTTTGTTTTTCTTGAAAAAATCGGCTTTTCGGGCTATATTTACAAAACCGAGACTTATTCGGGGGGCTCCGCAGAGGAGACCGGGCGCTTTTTCCCAGGTCGGTGCGGAGCGGGTTTTTTTGATTTGTCTGACTGGTTGGGTGAGCATGTACGCTGATTCTGAAAGAGAGCTTGAGCAGCTGAAGCGGCTGGATAAATTCCGCAAGCTGGCCCAGACGATCCTCTCCCGTCACCTGATGCTTCTGATCATCTCCTTTGTCCTGATCTTCTCGGGGATCCTCGTTTTCGTCGGCATCGCCATCACTTCGTCGCCCAACCGCTATCTCGCCCAGCTGACGCTGTGTTTTCAGCCCAAGCAGAAGGGGAAAGTCGGTCACTACGACGACAGATATGTGCTCCAGATCATCAACCGGCGGGCATCCCGGCTGAAGTTCGTCGAGATGGGCGAGAAAGAGAGCGGGAGCTCCCTGCGGAAGGTCGTCTCCGAAAACATCGTCATCTCCTTCGACCGCAGGCATCCTCACACGTTCTCCATCAGTCTGCGGGCACAGTCGGAAAGCGAAGCCGTCGACTCCATCAACGAATTCGCCAAAGTCTGCATCGCCGAATATGTCAGCGAACGGACCCGCGATCTCCAGAACTGGAAGCACGTCCTCGAAGAGGAACGCAAGGATATCTACAAGGAGGTCCAGACCTGCGATGCCGCCATGTCCAAACTGACCGTTCCGCTGAACGTCGTCACACCCGAAAAGGACTACGAACGGCTGCGGACGCGCATCAACGAACTTCAGGCCTCCCGGACACGCCTGAGCTACGTCATGGAGAACCTGACCCGCCGGAAGACCGAGCTGGAAAAGGCCCTCGCCAAGATGAACCCCTCGCTGCTGACGAGTCAGACGGAACTCAAGAGATTCTTTGCCGAACTTGAACGGCTGGACAAGGAGATCGCTCAGGCCGAGGAGCTGTACACCGAGGAAAATCCGAAAATGATCGCGCTGATTTCCCGGCGCAACGGCGAGCAGAAGCGGCTGGATCGCTTCCTCAAGGAGAAGAACGTGGGCTCCGTCGATCCGCAGATGCTCCGGGAGGCGGAGACGCTGAGTACCGAACTCAAGAGCCTGCTCCTCGAGCTGGACGGCAAGAAAGGTGAGCTGCTGGTCCTCGACGGGGAGATCTCCGACTGCACCAAACGCTTCCGCCTGCTGACGGAGTATCAGCCCAAACTGCGGCAGCTGACCCAGCAGAGAAGAAATCTGCGTGAATCTCTGGCGCGTCTCGACGAGTCGATCTCGGAGATCAATTACACGCTTCTCATGGTCGGCGAAGACCTGTTCGTCAACGAGAAGGCCCGGAGCGCCATCGGCACAGAGCCGTTCAGCAAGAAGAACCTGTTCATCTGCCTGTTCGCGGCCATCGCCCTGACCGGATTCATCGCCGCCGTCGTCGCGCTTGCGGAGTTCTTCTTCGGCAGGGTGACCAACGCAAAGGAGCTGATGCTTTACGAGGAGTTCCCCTATCTGGGGGTCCTGCCGACTTCCGAAAAGGTCCCCAATGCCGAGGATATGGAGCGGATCGTCATGTTCAATCTGTTCCACAAGTTCCAGTCCACCGGTATGCACGTCCTTTTCACGGGGGCCCTCCCCGGAGCCAAGATATTCTCTCCGTTTTTCGATTTCCTTGACTGGAATCTCTCCATGGCCGGGCGGCGGATGCTCACCGTTGACATGGTCCAGGCCGAAGAATTCGATATCGTTCCCGACGAGAACTCCGACACCATGCTTCTGGCTTTTTCGAAAGGCAAGTGTTATCTTCCGCTCACCAGCCGGAAATTTCTCATCACTTCCGAGCTCGAGCTGCTGAAAAATGATTTCGATTCCCTGAAGGACCGCTACGACTACATTTTCATCCGGCATACCACGGCGCTGCGGCGCTCCGAGCTCTTCTTCGAACAGATCGCGGCGCTCTGTGACGGTGCGCTGGTGGCGGTCGGCGCAAGAAAGACCCCGAGGAAGAGTCTGCGCCGCCTGCTCTCCGTCCAGCTCAGGATCAAGATCCCCGTCATGACGGTCCTCTCCGACACCCGGGCGGGGGCCGTGAAAAGCAAATCGAGTGAGGAGGCTGAATTATGATGCCGCGTTGGCTGCCGGTATGGGTGTTTCTGTCGGCGTGGGCTTTTTTCTGCACCGGCTGTTACTTCGACCGCATGACCGGAAAATACGATGACGTTCCTGAGCTGACGAGGGAGAACGAAGCCGTTCTGGACAAGACGGCGTTGACGCCCGAGGAACGCCGCAGACGGGTCGAGCTGCTGAAGGATCTCGAGAAGGAAAAAACCGTTCCGTACACGATCAACGGCGGCGACAAGGTCGAGGTCGTCGTCTACAATCACCCGGATCTCTCCGTCAAGACCACCGTCACCCCCGACGGCTTCATCGGCATGGTCCTTGTCGGCCAGGTGCATGTAGCCGGGCTGAGTTTGGAAGAGGCTTCGAAAAAAATCGAAAACTCCCTTTCCCGGTATATCCGGAACCCGAAGGTCGGTCTCTCCCCGTTCCTGATCGCGTCCGAGACGGTCACCATCTCCGGCGCCGTCACCTACGCGGGGATCTATCCCATCACCAACGGGATGCGCCTGGCCGACATCTTTGCCAAAGCGGGCGGGTCCGCGACAAGGCACTATGACGGTGAGACCATCAGCGCCGCCGATCTCAACAACTCGTTCTTCATCCGGGGCGGCAAGATCATCCCGCTGGATTTCTCCCAAGCGATCGAGCGGGGCAATCCGCTTCATAACATCCTGCTGCGCCGCGGCGACTACATCTTCATTGCCGCCCGCGAGAACAGTCTGGTCTACCTGATCGGTGACGTCAAAAGCCCCGGTCGGCATGTCTGGACTCCCCGTCAGGGACTGCTCGAACTGCTGACCATCGGCGGCTGGGTGAACGATACGCGCTGGAGCCATGCCATCATCATCCGCGGCGGTCTGGCCAACCCTGTGATGTACAAGGTCGATGTCGACAGGATCCTCTGCGGCAAGGCGCCGAACGTGAGGCTCAAATCCGGAGATATCGTCTACGTTCCCAAGGACAATATCTCGGAGTACAACGTCTTCATCCGCAAGCTGATGCCTACGGCGCAGCTGGTCAATATGCTGGTGACGCCCGCCACTTGGTGGTCCGCCCAGTTCTGAGTATGAAGTATCTGTTTTTCACCGCCGCGATGATCGCCATCCTGCCGGCCACTGTCGCGTTGCTGTGTGAGCGCGCCTGGATCCGCTGGGCCGTGCCGCTGCTGATCCTGCCGCTGCTCGTGTTCAACGGGACGGCCATCAATTTTTTCTCCGAGGAACTCTACCGCGGGACCGCCCGGGGCATGGAGATCTCCATCATTTACATCACCGCCTTCACCATTCTGCTGACGTTTCTCATTTTGAGAGCTCCCGTGAAATTCATCCCCGATTGGGGGAGCCGGCTGTATGTGCTGTACTTTCTGTGCTGCCTGCCGTCCCTTCGGAATGCCGACAATCTGCTTTTCTCTTTTTTCGAACTGTGGAAGATGGTGATGATCTATCTCGTCTTCCTGGCCGTCTACCATTATCTGGAGTACAGCGGCGGCGATTTCGACATCCTGCTTTACGCGATCTCGGCTGTTGTCGTGGTCAATTTCAGCATCGTTTTCATTCAGCATATCCGCGGCATCTACCAGGCGTACGGCGTTTTCCCGCACCAGAACAGCCTGGCCATCTACATGCTTCTCGCGGGACTGCTTCTTTTCGCACGGTATTTCAATGGATCGAACGGCTTGAAAAACCGTTTTTTTTTCATTGCGTTCTGCATGGCTTCCGTGGCGCTGGTCCGCACCTACTCCCGGGGCGCGCTGGTCTGCTATCCTCTTGGGGGGATCCTGACGCTGCTGTGCTCCGTCCGGTACAACTTCACTTTCCGCAAGATCTACATTTTCATCATCATCTGCCTGATCGGACTGATCGGCCTCTTCATTTTTCTGCCACGGGTCATCGAGCGTTTCGAAAGGGCGCCCGAATCCTCGGGGGAGACGCGGAAGAATCTGGCGATCGCGGCGGTGAACATGATGCGGGACAAACCGCTCTGGGGCGTCGGCATCAACAACTGGGGCATCAAGATCAATCCGCCGTACAACTACAGCCGCCACAGAGAGAGCAAACACTACAGGGACGACTACAAGGACGGGATCGTGGAGACGATCTATCTCCTCGTCGGCGCCGAGTGCGGGATCCCCTGTCTCGTTCTTCTTCTGCTGTGGTTCCTCTTCTACTGGATCTCTGCCCTGCGGCTGCTGTATCCGCTGCGCCGGACGCAGGTTTTCTACATTCCCGCCGGCGCGCTGGGCGGGCTGACAGGGATCTTTCTGCAGTCCGCCCTCGAGTGGGTCCTCAAGCAGCAGATCAATTTCATGCTGCTCGTCATCGTGTTTGCCTGCATCAGTTTTTTGAACAGGCACTACCGTGAATTCATTTCCGACGGCCCTCCGGCCGCCGCACCTTCCCCGGAGAAAACATGAAAAACAATACGGTTGTGACTGCGGGAGACCGCAACTATCTGTGGGGCATCTTTCTGATGATCGCCTCCCTGCGCCGGAACGGCATGGACGAACCCGTGATCGTCGGCGTCAAAAATTTCGACGCCGAAAGTTCCGCGATTCTGACGGCCATGGGGGATGTCCGCCTGTTCCCTCTCGACGATTTCGACCGTTCGCTCACCTGCTGCAAGGCGCGGGTCATGCTTCAGGCCGACACCGATTACATCACCTGGGCGGACAGCGACGGGTTTTTCTCCGGCAACTGTTCTGCGCGGCTGATCCCCGAGACGCCGGAGGAAATACACATCCGGATGCGGAGCGAGGCCGAACAGCCTCAGGCTTTCAAAGGCTATACCTACGGCGAGGATGGCCGCAGGATCCCGCAGGCTGTCCTCGACGTCTGGAAAAAGAACGTCGGCGGTCTGGAGGAACCGCGGATCCCGCGGAGCTGTTCGGCGTGTTTCCTCTCGGTGCACCGCAGCGCCCGTCCGTTTCTCGAAAAGTGGCACGAGCAGATGATGACCGTCCTGCCCGCCAATGACGTCGGCGTGGTGGATCCGTCCTTGAAGTATTATCACCAGCTGGACGAGTCGGTCCTGAACAGCTGTCTGGCCTTCTTCCCCGGCGCGCCCCGCGTGGCGGGATCCTTTCGGCTGAACAAAGACCCGAAAGAACTTTTCATCCATTTCATCGGTCAGCCCAAGCCGTGGCAGGGGTGGGCGCCCTCGGCCTTCCGGCATTTCGACCGCTATGTGAGCGTCGTCGAATTTGCTCAGGCGCAGGGCTGGAGGATGCCGGGCGAGATCCCCTTCTCCCTGAAGCGGAAGAACCGGCAGCTCTGCTCCCTTCTCCAGTACCCGGTCAGTTTCAAATACAAGATCCGTAAAAGATTGCGCAAATGGTTCGCCTGATTCTTCTTTTCTTCTGTTGCGCCGCGTTCGGCCTGTCGGCGGCGTCCTCTCCCGCGGCCGCTTTCCGGGGGCAGTGGCGGTGCGTCGCCTTCGATCCCCGGCATCTCGTCCTGACCGGAGATTACGCCGAAGTTCAGGAACAGCTTTTTCAGAAACACTACACCGGGCGGCGGAAGTCCGTGCGCCGCAGACTCGTCGGCTGGGCTGCCGATTATTGCTTCAACATCTCCGGAACGGAGGCCATCGCCGAATACCGTCCCCGGGTGACGGCCCTGCTGCGCGACCGTCCGAAAATCGGGATCTCTTCGGTGTCGGCGCCCGTCTCCGTGGAGCGGATCGGCTACTGGCTCAATCCCATCGGTCAGGCGCGCTTCCGGGATGCAAAAGGGGAATTGCGTCTTTCCCGCAACGCGGATGTTGCCCATTATCTCTTTCTGACCCTGAGCCGCCCCCTGACCGACGGAGAGCAGATCACGATCACGCTGCCCGCGGGAGAACAGGTCGCGTTTACGTACAGGATCGATACGCCTTCTCCGCTTTTCAAGATCAATCAGGTGGGGCATCTGCCCGAGGCCCGCAAGTATGCCTATGCCGGCGCCTGGCTGGGGACGGCGGGACCTCTGCCGCTGGCAGCCCTCGACGGCAAGCCCTTTCATCTCGTGGAGTCCTCCGGCCGAAAGGTCGTGCTGAAAGGCGCGCTGCATGCCCGCATGGCCGATCCCGTGAACGCCTCCGGAACGCCCTTCACGGGGGAGGAGGTCCTTGAAATGGATTTTTCCTCCGTCACGACGCCCGGTGTTTACTACCTGGAGATCCCCGGGATCGGCCGCAGCGACACGTTCCGCATCGGGAACGATACCATGGCCGAGGCCTTCTTCATTCACGCCCGCGGGCTTTATCACCAGCGCTGCGGCATCGCCAAGACGGAGCCTTACACCCACTGGATCCAGGAGACCTGTCATCAGGAGTGTTTCCAGGGCAGTTTCCCGCCCGAGGCGGGGCATTACGGCAAGGGGCCCGATTCGCGGCCCTTCGGCTTTACCGATTCATCCGGGAAAAGCGTTCGGGTCAATCATTTCGAGCTGATCAAGAAGAATCCTCCGCTGGTCGAGCGCAGATTCCAGGCCCCCGGCGGGTGGCACGATGCCGCCGACTGGGACCGACGTCCCCAGCACATGACCATCTCGGGCGAGCTGGCCGCCGTCTATCTGCTGAAGCCTGAAAATTTCATCGACGGCCAGCTGAATCTGCCGGAGAGCGGCAACGGCATCCCGGACATTCTGGACGAGGCCCGCTGGGGTCTGGAGCATCTGCGGCAGAAACAGCAGCTCGACGGCGGCGTCGGGACCTGGGTCGAGACGACCCGGCACCCCCGGCCGGGGGAGGGGATGGCCTCCGCGGACAAGCTGACCTATTATCTCTCCTGCGCCACGAGGAACAGTTCTCTCGAATACGCCGCTTGGGCGTCCGTTTTGGCTCTGGCCATGCGCAAGGCCGGAGCCGAGAAGTACATGATCCAGTTCCGGGAGTCCGCCCGGAGCGCCTGGCGTTTCGCCGTGAGCACGCCCCGTCCGCGGCCCAAGGTTTTTCAGCTCGGCTCCAAGTCCGTCTTTTACCGCGAGGAACCCGATCTCGCGCCCGAGTATCTTGTCAAGGCCGGCGTCGGTCTTTTTCTGCTGACGGGGGATGAACAGTATCTGAAAAAGGCGGAGGAAGCGGTTCCGGCCGCCGCGGCCGCCATGAACAAGAACGGCTGGCGCTGGTCGCCGTTCATCTGGGTGGAGTTGGAGCTCTTCCAAATCAAATCCGCAGAACTGGAACGCCTCCGGCTCGCCCGCCGCAGGTCGCTGATCAACGCGGCGGATACTCTGCTCGAACAGCAGGAGCGTAATTATCCGATCCGCGTGCCCTGGTACGGGCCCGAGGACGGCTGGGTGCACACCATGAGCTGGGGAACTTGTCATCCCCTCGTTCGGGCAAAAGTTCTGATCGCCGCCCACGCGATGACGGGCGACCGCGCCTACAGGGAGGGGGCGCTTCTGGCCAACGATTTCCACAACGGCGCCAATCCCTCCGGCAGTTCCATGACAAGCGGCCTCGGCCGGGTCTATCCGGTGCGGTTCCTCGATCTCAATTCCTATGCGGACGGCATCGACGAACCGATCCCCGGCATCACGCCTTTCCGCAACACCTACGGTATTCCCCGCAGCGCCGTGCAGATGGCCTACGGTCTCTACTACCGGAAACGCCCGGATCAGCGTTTTCCCGGCCTGTCGCTTTCGCTCCTTCCCGGACCGGGGCGCAACGAAAAGGGGTGTGCCGACGGGGTCGGGCGGAAACTGCCGATCTGGCGCCGCTGGTGCAATGTCGAAGCCGAGACCGTCGCCGCCAGCGAGTATTCCGTCTGGGAGACCATCGCTCCCAACGCCGTCGTCACCGGATATCTTCTGAACGGAGCCAGCCGGCCCGACCGGCGCTGGATCGATCGCCGCCCTGCAAACGACGTCCGGCTTCTGCCCGGATATGCCCCTTTGCCGTGAGGAGACTGTCATGGTGAAAAACGAAGTCGAGATATTTCTCTTTATCGACGCCCTGGGTTGGGAATTGGTCGAGGGGACAGGTTTCATGTCGGAGGAACTGCCGTTCCGCCGCAGGATCGAAATGCAGTTCGGTTATTCGAGCACCGCCATCCCGACCATCCTTTCTGGCCGGACGCCCGCGGAGCACGGTCACCTGGGGCTGTTCCGTTTCGCGCCGAAGGATTCGCCCTTCCGGCGCCTGGGCCGCATCGAGCCGCTGATGCGCCCCCGCTCCTTCTGGAACCGGGGAAGAGTGCGTCACTGGCTCTCGCGGATCATCGGGCGGCTCTACGGCTTCACGGGATACTTCCAGCTGTATCAGATGCCCTTTTGCAAACTTCCCCTGATGGACTATTGCGAAAAGCAGGACCTTTTTGCCTCCCGGGGCATGGGGGAGATCGAAAATCTCCGAGACTTCCTCACACGGCATGATGCGGCTTATCACATCTCCGACTGGCACATCGGGGACCGGCGGAACTTCGAGGCCGCCCGCAGGGCCCTCGGGGAGGGAAAGACCTTTCTCTTCATCTACACCGCCGAGCTGGACGCCCTTCTGCACCGGTTTCCCGCACCGCCGGTCGCCGATGTCATCCGCGAAAAGCTGGCCTGGTACCGTGAGGAGATCCTGTCGCTTTTCAAAATCTGTGCGGACCTGAAAAAAACGGTGCGGCTGACCGTGATCTCCGACCACGGCATGACTCCGCTGACCAAGACGGTCGATCTCAAGTCCGCCGTCGAAAAGACACCTCTCGTCTTCGGGCGCGATTACGGCGCCTGCTACGATTCGACCATGTTCCGGGCGACGTTTATTTCTCCCGATTCCGAGCGTATCATCCGCGAGGCGGTGAAGCCCTTCGAAAACGACGGGCACTGGCTCACGGCCGACGAGGAAAAACATTACGGCATTTACCGGGCCGACCGGCTTTTCGGCGACGCCATTTTCCTCATGGCCCCCGGGATCCAGATCGTTCCCTCCGACATGGGAAATGTTCCCCTCAACGGCATGCACGGATTTTCCCCAGAGGACAAGGACTCGCAGGCGGTGGTCCTCTCGACGGACGAGATCCCCGAGCGCGTCCGGTGCGTATCCGATTACTTCGGGCTGATGAAACAGCGCGTCGAGGAAAGAGAGGCCCGCGGCGTATGAAGATTTTGCTTGGCGGCGTCCCCCTGGGATGCGACAATATCGGCGACGAGGCGATCATCGCCTGCGTCGTGGATCTGCTGCGCCGGATCTGTCCCGGCGCGGAGCTCGCGGTATGCACCCGCGACGGAGAAACGACCGCCCGCCGGCTGGGCGTGACGGCCGTTCCGCTTTACGGATTTCCGCCGGAACCCCGTCTGCGGGAGTTTGCCGAAGAAGTCGGGCGGCACGACGTGTATATCTGGTTCGGCGCCACGGGGCTCTCCGACTACCCCGAACGGGGACTGCGTTTGCTTGACATCGCCCGAAAGGCGGGGAAAAAGACCATCGTCTGGGGCGTCGGCATGAATTCGCAGCTGAATCCGGCCTTCTACCGGGCAGCGGGCAGGCGCCTTGCGCTGCTCCGCCTTTTGTCGGCCGCCTCGTTGGGGCTGATCGACTGGGTACGGGCCTATGAAAATCACCTGTGCCGCAGGACCCGGCGTCACATCCGCCGTTCCCTCGGCGCCTGCTCTCTGGTCGTTTTGCGGGACGGTGAATCGCTTTCCGAGGTGGAAAAGTGCGGTGTCCGGGGGGCTGTTGCGGGAGCCGATACGGCCATTCTTCAAGCGTCCGCTCCCCGTCCGCCGCTGGGACCGGCTCCGGAGGCCGTCCGGATCGGTTTCTGCATATCCGCCCAGAACGCCGTCCGGGACCTCGGCGGCGTGAAGGAGTTGTGGAACTCACTTTTGAAAGACCCCGGGATCCGCCTCGTGCTGATCCCGATGAACCCCAGGACGGACAGGCTCCTGATGCTGGATCTGGCCGCAAAAACCGACCATCCCGAAAGGATCGAGTGTCTGGAGAGCGACCTTCCCGCCGATGTGCAGGCCTGCGCGTCGCAGTGCCGCGTGGTCGTCAGCAGCAGACTCCATCTGCTGATCCTCGCCTCCAACGCGGGCGTTCCTGGACTGGGGATCGAACGGGGGAGCAAAATAGCCAACTACCTCAAAGCTTTCGGAAGAACTTCTTCCGGCAGCGTGGAAAACTGCGACTTCGAGGCGCTTGAGCGGCAGATCAGGGAGGTCATTGCCATGCCTCCCGAAACGGTCCGTTCCCAGATGCAGGGCGTCATGGACCGGATGCACCACCGGCTCGAAGCGGCCGCGGAACTCCTGCGCCGGGCTCTCGAGGCCTGAGAACCGCGGGAGTGCCGGAGCCTTCACTCCCTCACAGCTGCTCTCTGCGGCGGTAGTTTTTGAACTGCTGCGGACGGTCGGAGGGCGTCAGATCGGACTTGAGGTGATATTGCCGGAGCGGGGGATAGCCGGCTTCTTTCATCAGTGCGTCCCAGTTCTTCGGCAGATCGATCCTGACCGAAGCGAATCCGCCGCCGGGAACGCACATCGTCTTGTTGCGGCTGGCGTCCCCTGTGACGAGGATCGCGGTCTTGCCCGCGGTCATGACGGGGACCGTCTCCATTTTCGTCATGCCGGTCCATGCGAGCCAGGGGGGCGCGGGCGTGATTTTGCCGCCCTCCCTGCGGCCGATCCGGGTGATGTGCCGCCGCATGGAGTAGGTTTCGGGGTTGAAGGCGCTGCCGGGATTTCCCCAGTAATTGGCGTAAGCCCTCTCCGCCACGGGGCGTCGGGCGGCGGAAATCAGAGCCCGCTCCAGCTCTTCCTTGCCTTTGAATTTCCGTGCCAGATCCCGCGCCACGTACTCCGTCACCAGAATGGCCCGGTAGACGAAGGGCGTCCCGCTGCCCAGCGCGAACTGCTCTTTCTCCACGGCGTCCCAGGCCATCATCTCCATGATCTTCTGCGGATCGGAGGTCGCAGGCGCCAGATTGTTCCCCCAGCTGAGGGCGGAACCCGCGGTCAGCACGTTGTCGTTCAGGGCAAACCCCTGCTGCATGTGATAGGGCCGCCAGTGCAGTTTGACCGCCGCGGCCTCGTCTTCGGCGAGACACCAGGGCATCAGATAGCCGAAAGTTCCCATGCGGTTGGTTTTGATGTAATAGCCCCCCAGATTCAGCATCGCCAGATTGATGAAGCGTCCGATCTTGGCGTTCCGGACGGCGGATATCTCGCCCTGAGAACAGTCCAGCTCCAGCTGACGGGCGAGGGGGCCGTTGATCCAGCAGTAGGGTGTCCACGCGTGGGTGCTGGCCAGCGTTCGGCGGAAATCCCCGTCGGTCATTGCTTTGGTGAAGGCTATCAGGATCGGCATGTATTCCGGCTTGCATCCGGCCATGACGCCGTTGACCGCTACGAGACGCGGCGTCGCCTTGCGGTAGGCAGGAGGGATCGCCGCGATCACGGCGTCGGGATCCGTATCCGTATATTTCAGAAATTCCGCGACCCTCTCCCGGGTGGGCGGGATGATCGGCAGACCGTCGGTCCAGCCGTTCCGCGTGAAGAAGAGATCGATCTCGTCGAGATTTCCGGAATAGACGATCCCGTTTTCCGGAAGTTTTTGCTCCGTCTGCTTCAGCTCTTCGGGCGTGAAGGGTTTTGTCAGTGCTTCGACGATCTGCGGCCAGAGGATGTTCCTCGTGTTTTTCAAAAGTTCCTCCCGGGAATGGGCGGAAAAGGCGCCGGGGTAGGTCGCGACGCGGGGGACGGGGACTCCGGCGATCACGGCGGCGCGTTTCGCCTGCTCAGTGAAGCCCGGGGCCGCGATCATCACCGAGGGGATGCCGCCGTATTCCGCCGCGATGCAGGATCCCATCTCCTTGGGCGTGCAGAGCCCGCAGCCGCCGTTGCCGGAGATGACGGCGTCGATCTTCAGTTCCTTCAGTTTCCGCACGAAGTCGTCTTTCTGCTTCCGGATGACGCCCGGACCGGGCCAGGGGCCCGCGGAACCGATCTCTCCCAGAACGAAGACTTTCGCCGTCGGATAGTGCTTTTTGATCAGTCTTTTGATCTCGGGATGGGTCACCGAGGCCATGAAACTGCCGCCGACGACGGCGACGGTCTTGCCCTCCAGCGTGGAAAGCCGGGGCGCCTGTTTGATGCTGCGGATGAAGTTCTGTCCGACGGGGGACAGCACTTCGCTTTTTGCGGCGTCTCCTGCGCTTCCCGGCAGCTTGCAGCTTCCGGTCGTGTCGCACGCTTCGTCGCCGCGGGTGAGAACGGCGGTCCCGAGGAGGACTGCCGCGAACAGCGATACGGAGGATCTCATCATCTTTTTCTCCTGTGTTTCCGGGCAATTACAAAGACTCCGCCCGGATAACGAAAGAAAGCGGCGGAATATTGTATCACGCGTCAGCTTGAGTTTTTCTTTTCCTCATCCCGAAGCCTGATCGATCATGATGTTCAGGTGCGGGTGACAGGGCGTTGCGGCAAAGACGGAAGAAAGCGCCTTTTCCGTTTTGCTTCTGTCGACGGTACAGCTGCGGGGGACCAGCAGATGAAATTCGAGCAGCAGGCCCTCCTCGTCGTGTTTCAGTTTGAACTCATAAACCTTGAACAGGGGGTTCAGGTCGGCCACGGCGTTCTCCACCTGTCCGAGCCACGCCCGGGCTTCGGGGTCGGAGGGACTGCAGGGATCGCAGTGCAGCAGCAGATGGACGGGCATGTGCTTGCCGATCTCCACTTCGGCGCTTTCGAGCATATCGTGGACGGCGAGGATATCGGCGTCGAGATTGACCTCGGCGTGGGCCGTGGCGAAGTAGCGGTTGGGACCGTAATTGTGCATGATGATATCGTGGACGCCACGGATGCCCCGGCATTTCAGCAGACGGGAACGCAGCTCCTCCACCAGTTCCGGTCCCGGGGGTTCGCCCAGCAGGGGGCTGATGGTCTCCCGGAGGATCTTGCCGCCGCCGTAGAGGACGAGCAGCGCCGCCATGACGCCCGCGCCGCCGTCCACGGGAAACGCCGTGAAGCGCTCGGCCAAAACGGCCAGCAGGACCACCGAGGTCCCGGCCATGTCGCTGAGGCTGTCGAAGGCCATGGCCTTGATGGTGTGGGAGTCGATCCGTTTGCCGATCCCGCGGTAGAAGAAGAACAGCCACGCCTTGCACAGGAGCGTCCCGGCGAAGAGGGCGGTCAACACCGGCGACATCCGGACTTCCCGGGGGTGGACGACCCGCTGGACCGACTCCACGAGAAAATTCAGCCCCATGGCAACGATGACCACCGCGACGACGACGCCTGCGACATATTCGAAGCGTCCGTGGCCGAAGGGATGTTCCCGGTCGGCGGGTTTGGCCGCAAGTTTGAAACCGCAGACGGTCACGATCGAACTGCCGGCATCGGAGAGGTTGTTCACTGCGTCCGCCGCGACGGCCACGCTTCCCGAGAGCAGACCGACCGTGAACTTCAGTCCGGCCAGAAAAACATTGACGGCCAGCCCCACATATCCGCTGAAAATGCCGTAATCCAGCCGGACGGAGGGTGATTCCGTGTCGGCATAATCACGGACAAAGCATCTTATCAGGAGATCCCGGATCATCAGTCAAAAAGTCCTCGAAAACAAACGGGCCGCATCAGGCGCGGCCGATCGCCATTAATATACCACCGTATGGCGGAAAATCAATTCCGGCCGGGGCCGCCAAGCCGAAAATCGCTCCGGGACATGACGTCAAGGACACCCGGCTCGGAAATCCGACCGTCCGCGACGGAAAAAGATGACGGCGGGCCCCGGGGTCAGGCAAGGTCGTATCTGGCGGGACGGAAGGCGGATTTGAAGACGACGGTACTGGGCTGGGGATCGTCGATAAGGCGGAGGACCTGTTCGCAAAGTTTTTCGGCTTCGAGGTCGATATTGCGGCAGATAAGGTGGATCTCGGGTTCGATCTGGGGCAGGAGTTTGCCGCAGGCGCAGTTGGTGATTATCGAAAAATCCCTGCCGGGGATCCGGCCCTGACGGCGCAGCAGATCGTAGAGGGGAAAGGCGCACAGACCTCCGCACCAGAAGGTGGTATGTTCTTCCAGCCGGGAAAGGTTGCCGGCGAGGCAGTCGGCGGCGAGGCGGCAGACGAGATCCATGGGACACTGCTGCGGATCGCGCCGGTAGAGGAGACTGTCCAGTTCCGCGCGGCGGGCCCCGTTTGCCCGCATCAAGGTGCGGATCTTTTCCATCTGGATGGTCGAGGAGGGGGACTGTCTGCCGAAGTAGAGGATCTTATTTCTGCGTTCCGGAGGCAGATCGGCGAACGCTTCGCCGTGGGCGGCCAGATTGTCGTACCGGAAATACGAGAGCCAGTGGTGATCGGGAAAGGGTTTGCGGCGCATCTCTTCGTTGAGGGTGAGGATCAGGCGCGATGTGTTTTTGTGCAGCAGTTCCAGCGACTGGCCGTGAAGCATTCCGGCGCCGACGATATAGACGTCGGCAAGGCCCGACTTGAGTATGCGGCGCACGTCTCTGATCTGGTTTTCGGGACTGTAGTCCAGCCGGATGAGTTCGAGGATGTAGCCGCAGGATTGCAGAATGTCGCAGACCTGACGGAAGAAGGCGCTGCGGCCCATATCGTTGAGGTCGCGTTCCATGGCTCCGAACATCCATGCGATGCGGTGGGTGCGTTCGAAAGCGTATTTTTTGACCGCCCGGGAAGGCATGACGCCGTACTTGCGGCAAAGTCCGCGGATCTCCTCCCGCTTGCGCGGGCTTATGAGCCACGACGTGTCGGGGTTGAGCGCCCGCGAGACGGTGGACTGATTGACTCCGGCCAGTTTGGCGATATCTCTGGATGTGATTTTTTTCTGCATGAAGATAACTTAATCCGCCGGCCGGAGTTTTTCAAACGAAAAAAGGGATCATTCACTCAGCAGGACGAGTTTGAAATCGCCGGGCGCGAGTGTGAACTTTTTTGTTATTGGAGTACGCTTCTCCCAGTCGGTCATTTTGAAATTTTCCTTGAGACCGAGTGAAGACGCGTCGATCTCGAGATCCGCCGCCGCAGGCTCTTTGCACAGGTTCGCCGCGCAGACGAGAACTTTGCCGGGACGCTTGAAAAGGCCGATCCGGATGTCCTTCGACCCGGAACTCACGCTTTTCTGTTCGAAACAGGGTTCGAAGACGCAGTCCTTTTCGGCGATGCCGAATTCGGCCAGATTTTTGTAGAAAGCCTGATAAGTCCCGATGTCGAAATGCTCGTATTTCACCCGGATCGAGGTGCGCATGGTGATCCCGAAGGGCAGGCTCAGCGCGATGCAGCTTCTAGTAAGGACGGGAAACTCTTTCTTCCACCGTTCCGGCGGCATATTTTTGCGCAGCAGGCCGGGGAGGGCGAGGGGCTTTGCGCCGATCTGCCTGCCGGTGTAGGTGGCGAGGATCTCGTCCGCGGGGAAACACGCTGTCCGCGGGGATTCGCCGTAGTGCTGTTCCATGCCCAGCTGACCGTCGGCGAAGGAAAAGGCAGGGACGATGAGCGCGTTGGTCATGTGGGGCTCCACGTAGCGGGGATAGATATGAAACCGGGTGTGCATCATGGTGGCGAGCCTCTTGACGTAACTGCGCAACTGCAGGATCCCGGCGTTCGAGTGGATTGTCCCCGAGGCGTCGATTTTTGCGACGGTCTCGGGATTGTCGTCGGGCATGAGGTAGGCGTCGTCGAGATTGATGCCGCGCAGACCGCACCGGAGCAGGATTTCATGATGGTACACCAGATAATCCTGCAGACTGGGAGTCAGGGTGCTCCGCCATACCCCGGTGTAGTTGATCCGCGCCGGGTTCCACCACTCGGACCGGAAGGCCTGCGCCCCCTCGTCGTAGCGGTAGACCAGCCGGGGATCCGTGTACATGATGGG
>JAFSTC010000019.1 GCA_017450705.1 Lentisphaeria bacterium
ATTTACAGTCTGCCCCCTTTAGCCACTCGGGAATCCCACCACAGTGGAGCGGGTAAGGGGGGTCGAACCCCTATAACCAGCTTGGAAGGCTGGTGCACAGCCGTTATGCCATACCCGCAAACAACTTCCCTGAAGTCCCCGGCAATGCCCGTCTTTTTCAAGATGGTGCCGACGGGGGGAGTTGAACCCCCACTCCGGTGAAGGAACTAGGACCTGAACCTAGCGCGTCTGCCATTCCGCCACGTCGGCGGGACTCCATGCCCGGAAGACTCCGAAAAACAACCCGGTGGGTCTTCCAGTTCGTTTAATATACTTCCGTTCCGTCGGCTTTGCAAGCCGGGAAGAGAAAAAACTGCGAAAATTTTCTCCGGGGGGGCAGGGGCTTCAGAGGCGCTCCACGCGGAGATACCTGATCTGGAACCGGCCCCAGGCGCCCTCGGTGATGAGCAGGAAATAATCCGCGTCCCGGGGCTTCCGGAACTCGATGACATAGCGCAGGACCCCGGAGTCCCCCGAAGGCGTGCAGATCCTCAGGTTGGCGAAGGCGGGCCGTGTCTTCTCGCACAGGCGGATCGTCCAGTGGGAGTCCTCGGCCTGGATGCTCCGGAGATCCATGACGAGGCGGAAAAGCGCCCCCGGCTCGCCCTCCCAGGTCCCCTTGGGGAACTCCAGCCGGGCGTTGCCGCCGGGATGATGGAAGAACTCACCCGTGCGGCGCAGGGTTTTCTCCCCCGTCTTCTCCCGGAAGGCCTGACAGCCCGGCAGCAGGGGATCGGCGCTCTCGAACATGATCTTCCCCCGGGTGATCTCCGGGGCGGTGAAGTCCGCCGTCAGGGGCTTGCCCTCCCGTCCGGCGAAGTTCATCGGGGTCACCGTGAGGGTGTATTTTTTGCCCGGCTCGAAGTACCCCGCGCTCATGACTTCCGAGGCGGTCTTTTTCGGCGTCTTGAGGTAGAAAGAGCTGTAAAGGTCCCGCCGGGCGACGGGGCCGTCTTCGGAGGACAGCAAAACTTTGTAGCGGTAGCAGTCCCTCACGTTTTCGGCTTCGGGGAAGGAGAACCTCATCCCGCGGGCGGGTTTGCCGTTGAAGACGACGGCAAGTTTCGCTCCGGCGGGGAACTCGGCCAGGGGATCGGCGATTTTGCGCCGGGCGAGCGAATAGGGCGCGGTCTTTTGATCGAAGGGCCAGGGGATCGTCCACGGTTTGTCCGGACGGATCTCCTTCTTGTCCGTGACGGTGAAGCAGCGGAAGATGATCTTGTTTTGAAAGACCTCGACCACCATCACTTCCTCGGGGCGCTTGCCGCGGGATTCGTTTCCGACCAGCATGCCGGGCCAGGACTGCAGACAGCCCGCGTTGACCGTGGTGAACTGGCCCTGCCAGATGTTGCGTTCGTTCCACAGCGTACCGTGGCTGTGTCCCGAAAAGCGGATGATCTGCGGGAACTTCTCCGAGAGCCGCCGCTTGGCGCGGTTGCCCCAGATCCGGCTGTCGGGCGTGGTGTCGAAGGGCGGGTGGTGGTCCAGCACGAAAACGGGACGGCCCTTGGCCTCGGCGACGGCTTGGGCGATCTCCTTCTCCTGCCGGACGTTGTCGGCCCGGAAGGGGTAAATCAAAAAAATGTGCCCCTTGATCACCGCCTTGTCATAGGGATCGTTGGACGCCCGGAGCTCCTTTTTCATGGCGGCAAAGGCCTGCATCATGTCTCCTTTGAAGTCGCGGGCGTCGTGGCCGTCGTAGACGAAGAGCTCCGCGGGCTTGTTTTCCTTGAAGATGCCGTCGAAGAGTTCGCGGTACAGCCGGTAGCCGCCGGGGCAGTGACGGCTGGCGAAATCCCCCATGTGGACCACCAGGTCCACCTTTTTCTCCCGGAAGAGCTCCAGCGCCGGTTTGACCAGCCGGAAGGACTCCGGTTTGGCGTTGACGTGGGTGTCGCTCATGACCCCGATCTTGAGCAGCGGCTCCTCCGCCGCCAGAACGGCGGCGAGACTTGCCGCAAGAATCAGTCCGATGCATTTCATAGAAGTTGCCTTTCGTTTGTCAGTATTCCCAGCCGAAGAGGTTGCAGACGCCGTTGCGTTCGAAGCGCAGGAGCACGGGCATCTTGCCCTTCAGCGGCCGGTCGAGTTTCACGGGGATCTTTTGAAATTTCATCCAGCCCCCGGTGTCGGGGACGGCGAGACGCCCGAGGGGGATCCTTTTGCCTTGGGCGTCCTCCGTCAGCACGGTGACCGCGCTCCCGGCATAGTCTTTGGAGACGCCCGCGTGGAGATAGATCGTGTCCGCCGTCTCGCTCCCGAAATCGACGGTCCCCCAGGAGATCAGCCCCTTCTCGCGGGTGTTGCCGAAGAAATGGACGATTTTGGCTTTGCCGTCAGGCCCGGTCACCCGCCGGGGGCAGCGGTCCGCGGCGAAGAAGCCCGCGACCTGATCGGCGCCCGCCAGCTCCCCGCGCTTGAGCGCCATAGGCGGCCGCTCCGGGAAACGGACCCGGGTGTCGTAGGAGACCCCGGCGTCGAAAGAGGCGATCCGGCGCAGCGTCTCCTGGATCCGCCGGGCCTCGGACGCGTTCCCCTGCACGACGACGGCGCCGGCGCGGGGGCCAATCGAGACCGTTCCGGCAAAATCCGCGGGTTCCTTATTTCCCTCGAGGCACAGCTTGCCTCCGGGGATCAGGGGCTCGCACGACTGGGGCTCGGCCGTCGGATTGACGAAGATGAAGACGGTCGTTTCCCCCAGTTTGTAGCTGTTCGCGGCGACGGCGGGCGTCGTGACCTTTTCGCAGCGGCGCCAGTGGCCCGACCAGAGGAGCGTTTGGGTCTTGACGGGCGTCTTGAAGCGGAGGGGCGGCAGCATCTCCCCGCCGTCGAAGTAGGGAACCAGCGCGAGATAGAGGTGGCTCATCTTCTTGAAGAACAACCGTTTTTCGTCGGCGTCGAAGAGCTCCTGCACCTCCATGCGTCCGATCTTGATGCCGTTGACGAGGGAGTAGGCCATCTTGGCGAAGTTGGACTCCGGGTCGCCCGTGGCGATCTTGTCGTAGACGAGGGCGAAATACTGCATCCGGCCCCCGTAGATCGCCTGAAAGGCGGGCACGGCCCCCTGAAATCCCCAGCGCCAGACGTGAGCGCCGTCGAAAAGCCCCAGGTAGGGTTCGGCCATGTCTTCGGAGACGTGGGGACGGTCGGGGACCGCCTTGCGGATGGCCCGGTAGATCTCCCGGTAGCCCGCCATCCACACGGCGGGATCGTTGAGGGCGTGGCCGTGGGTCTTGTCGAAGCAGAGTCCGCCCTTGGCCGCCGTCACCTGATCGTGGTAGACCGCCGATGAGAGGCCGGCGATCTTCCGGCTCAGATCGACCAGCACGTCCCGCCACGCGGGGACCGAGGTGCACATGACGCCGTAGACGTTCCGGCCGTGACGCTCGGTGCAGATGCTGCCGTCGGCCGATTTCACGGCGTACAGTTTCCCGCGGGACTCCCATTCGGGATCGGCGGTGTCCCACAGACGGCCGTCGGTGTAGGGTTCGATGCGGCAGCCGGAATCTATGATCTTTTTGAAGAGGCCCGGCATGAAGGGGCGGGGCGGGAAGAAGGGCCAGCCCCGGCCCCGCCCGTCGTACCAGTTGAACCACAACCCGTAGACGGGAACTTCGAGATAGTCGTGGAGGAAGAGGAACTGGTCCGTGCCCTCGGTGGCGCTCTTTTCGTCCAGTCCGTTGGGCGACAGGGCGCAGGGGATCTCGCGGAACCACTTGGGCGTGTCCGTGCGCGGCGCGGGGACTTTGCCCCATTCGGCCCCGGCGAGCGCCCAGCGGCGGTGGAGCATGGCCGCCTCGTACCAGCTTCCCGAAAACAGTTTGAAGGAGATCTTCCCCGGCGACCGGAAACCGTTGCCCCCCGAAACTTTGTCCAGCGGGATCGCCGCGGGCAGGACCCACGCCGTCTCGATGCCGCCGTACCGCCCCGCCGCGGTGAGGTGCTTCACCGTCCCCTCGGGATCATGCCAGCCGAGGAAGACGCCCCGGCCCCCGGCGTAGTAGGCGGTGTACTGCATGGAGGCCGCCGCGCTGGGGTAGCTGTAGCTCTGGCCGTAGCGCAGGACATTGCGCACGGGGTCCGGGATCTCCGCGCCGCACATGTAGGGGAAGAACAGCACGTCCTTCCCGGGAAGTTTCGCAAACTTCACCGAGGGGAAGACCACTTCCGTTATGAGGACGCCGGGGGAGAGATTCTCCACTTCGAGATCCGCGTCGATGCCCTCCGCCGTGAATTTGTGATGCGACCGGACGTCGAAGGAGGCCTCCCCGCGGATCTTCCAGCAGGCGGTGAAGCCCTTCTCCGAGAGGTCCGAAAGAGCGAAGGCCGCGTCGCGGGAGCGGACGGCGACCTTTTTTTCGCCCCGCTGCCCCCGGATCTCCCACGAAAAGAGTTCCCCGTCCAGCACGTGACGGCGGGCCTTTCTGTCGAAGACGGCGGCCACGGGCGTTCCCCGGCCGGGCTTCGTGCGGATGAAGTAATCGGCTTCCGGCGTCGAAATTTTGCGGACCCCGGCCTCGGAGAGGAGCGTTTTCTTCGCCTTTTTTTCCACCCGTTTACAGGCGGCGGCGAGGGCGCCGATCTCCCCGGGGGCGAGGCACCGGGGCGAAACGAAGATGTCCGCGATCTCCCCCGTGAGGAACCACGGGCGGCCGTATCCCCTGCCGACGAGCAGATCGCCTCCGCTCTGCAGGGGCCGGAGGAATGGGTACTTTTCGCTTGCGAGCTTTTCGCCGTCGAGGTAGATCGTCGTGATGTAGGCCGTCTCCCCCTGGACGGTGTCGTCGTAGAAGGCCCAGGTGACGGCCAGATGATGCCATTTGCCCTGCGGCGGGATCCTCTCCGCCCGGGTCTTGGCGGCGACTTTCCCCGCCTCGTTCCGGAGGTCGGCGGCAAGTCTGCGGTCGTAGCGGGCGAAGAGGAACGGGGTCTTTTCCTTGGAGAAGAAGGCGTCGAGGGTCCGGGCCGTTTCCCGGCCCGTCGTGTCGGCCAGCTTCACGGCGCAGGCGAGGGTGAGGCCCTCGCGGGAAACATTGTACTTTCCCGTTCCCGGGATCTCTGCGTAAGCCCCTTGGCCGTTCAGCTTCAGGACGCCGTTCTCCACCTTCGCTCCGTCCCGGAGGATGAGTTTCCCCGGGGCGATCTCCCCGGCGGGGAGAAGTCCCGCCGCGGCGGCGAGGAAGAGAGAAAATAATTTGCGGCCGCTATTCATGGAGCTGCGCGGCGAAGCCGCTCTGCAGTTTTTCGCCGAGCGCTTCCGCGTCGGCGACCCATTTTCCGGGATCCTTCTGCCGGGCGAAGGCCGTCCGGGCGCGGCACACGGCCGTGGTGTTGGCGGGGAACACGCCGTTCATCACGAGGCAGATGTAGTCTTTGCGGTAACTGCGGATATCCCAGAGCAGGCGCTGGAGATTGCTGCTCCACGAGGGCTTTTCCGCCGCCGTCGAAACGATGATGGCCGATTTGGCGTCATACCAGCAGATGAGAGGGGCGAAGGCGCGGTTGCGGTGCTTGCCGTCGGTGACGAACTTGCCGCCGCTCTTCTTGCCGTCGGCGGAAACGACGTGGTAATCGGTGAAGCGCGTGGACCAGGGGTGCATGAAGCAGTACAGCTGCCGCAGGGGGACCGCTTCGTCCGGGGAGGTGATCTCCGTTCGTTCGGCGAGGACGTTGTCCGCAATCGTGAAACTGTACTTGACTTTGAATTTGTAAATGGAGGAGACCTTTTCCATGCCCACGGATTTTCCCGTGATCGGCTCGGTCCCGGGAACGACCTCTTTGCCGTCGGCGAAGAGTTTTATGGAGATCACCTCTTCCCCGGCTCCGGACTCCGTGTGGCCGGAGCCGATGAAGTGGGGACTGCCCGCGGGACGGCAGGTCATGCCGTAGTGGGCGCCCCGGGTGTCGATGCAGACCAGCTGGCCCTTCCACTCGATGCGGTTGATGTTCCACCGTTTCCGGGCGTCCAGCCGGATCTTGATGTCGCCGCACGTCATGGCGACGGATTCGGGAAGTTCGACTGCGGAAAGAAGACCCGCGGTCAGGAAAAGAAGGGCGGCGGCGACAGGCGTTTTGTTCATGATCATGCTCCCGTGTTTGTTCGTGTACGGTTTCTTCGAACCGCATTTAATATAGCACGGGAAGCGGTTTTTTGAAAGGGGGACCGGGTATTTTCCCCCTTCCCGCAGTCACTTCCGGGCGGCGGGCAGAAAGCGCAGGATCCGGAACCCGAAGTTCCCCTCCAGTTCCACGGGCGCGGCGGGATCCAGTTTCTTCCCCGTGCAGGCGTCGGTCAAACTGCCCGCTCCGGGCAGCGGCAGCTTGAGCTTCCGGGGCTCCCGGGAGAGGTTGCCCAGCATGAACAGCCGTTCCCCGGGGCGGCCGCGCCAGGCGTAGAAGGAGACTTTGACCTTGTCGTCATCGCTCCGGCAGGCGCCGGGCATCCAGTAGCCCGTGAAATCGGCGTCGCATATTTTGAGGTCGTCCAGCAGTTTCCAGACGCCCTCCACGGCCGGGTACCAGGAGCCGTCCAGCGACGTCCCGTGCAGCAGGCACATCATCAGCAGCGGCTTGGTGTACTCCCTGCGTTCCTTTTCCGGAAGGCGGTTCAGATTGCCGCCGAGGATGCGCCACTGGCCCGTGAAGGCGACCGCCGTGCCGTGGACTTCGGCACGGTAGTTGGACTGCCACTTTTCAAGCGGCGTTTCTTCGATGTAGACGTGCATGCCCTTGCGGATCACATGCATGTATTCCTCGCCCGGGAAGAGCAGATCGCAGAAGGATGAGAGGCAGGGCGGGTAGTTGTCCCAGTTGTGATTGAAGAGGATGCCCTCCGGACCGCGGTGTTTGCGGATGATCTTCGAAAAGCGCTCCATGGCATCGCGGCGTCCGAAGAGATCGTAATTGCGCACTTTCCGTCCTGTGGCGAGGACCGGTTTCAGGGAGTGCCCCGGATAGGGTGTGTCCGTGGGCGCGTAACCGCCCATATCCAGGTACAGTCCGACGAAGCCGGGATATTTCTCGAGCAGCCGTTCGAAGTGATAAGCCAGAAAATCCGCCGGTCCCCTGCGGTTGAAGCACAGGTGCAGTCCCAGCAGGGCATATCGGCGGTTGTCCAGCACATCGGTCGCCTCGTTGCTCTTGGCCTGTCTTGCACCGTCCACGGTCCGTTCCCAGTCGGCGTCGTAATAGTCGGCGGCGGGGGTGTTGTCCGAGAGGGCCCCGATGTAGATGTAGGGGACGGTCCTCGTCACTTTGGCCGGCCGGTTCCGGAGGATATCGAACCACTCGCGGATATTGTCGTCCAGCGGCTGGGAGAGATCCTGGGCGCGCCAGAAGCGCGGTTTCGAATTGATGCCGCCGAGGATCTGAAGATTCTGGCCCTTGAGCTGGCCCCAGCCCTGGGTGTGGATGGTGCGCCAGTCGGGGCGCGGCTGTTTGCTCGGTGTGGCCATCATGGCCAGCACGTAGGGAACGGCCTCCCGGATCTCGACCGGTTTTTCGATCAGCACGGCCGACAGGGCGGCGCTGCCGTCCTTGCGCCGTTCCATCCGCAGGGGGTCTTTCCCCTTCCAGACCCAGTTGCAGTCGTTGTCTGTGAAGAGGGAGAAACCGTGCCGGTTCCCCGTCAGCCAGGCGATCGGGAACGCGGCGCACTTGCCTTTTTCCTTCCATTCCGGCCGGTAGATGGGCGAGAGCGAGTAGACGGAATTTTCTTTTTTGACCGCCGCCCAGACGCCGAAACGGGTGACTTTGACGGGGCCTTTCAGGGGGATCAGCCGGAAATCGTATTTGAGCATGCCGTCGTAATCGGCCCGGCGGGTCCAGCGGATGGCGATCTTGCCCGAGGGCGTCCGCAGCACGCCCGACGCGATTTGCCGGTCGGGCGCGCCTTCCTTCACAGCGTATTCCGCCGGCCGGAGTTGTTCCTTTTTTCCGTCAACGGCCAGATAAAACGTCACCGGGGCGGCCAGGAGGGCTTCCCCCTGATTCTCCGCCTGGACGGGGAAGGGGCTCCGGGGCGGGAACGTGTAGCGCACCGTCGCCGTCTCCAGTTTTTCCGGACCGCTCTTCAGCGGTTCGAAGGGATGGGGGATGTCCCGGGTCATGCCGCTTCCGGCGTCGAGAAACGCTTCCGACGGCCGGGTGAAACGCCGTTCGCGGCTCAGTTTCAGCGTTTTCCCCTCCAGCGTGAGGCGCAGCGTGTAGTCCCCGGGGGCCAGCGGACGGAAGGGCAGGATCATGTTCATCTCCGGAGCGGTGACGGGCAGGACCGCCCTGCCGAAGGAGCCGCCGTTCCGGGAGAGCAGTTCCCCGGTACAGGTGATCTTTCCCGCGCCTCCCGCATTCAGGTCCAGCCCCCGCATGTCGAGCTTGATTCGGAGCTGCCGTTTCGAGGGAAAGCAGCGGGTCGTGAACGAGAAGGGATCGGCGACGGCGTATCTCAGGACGAGTGTTTCGTCCCGGCCCCTGACGGAGAGCAGTCCCAGCCCCTGACCCGTGCGGCCCTGCCGCGCGACCGGAGCTGCTCCGCAGACGCCGGCCGTTTCCGGTTTCCCGGACTCGGAGGATCCGAGTTCGTACCGGGTCCCTTCCGGCGCGGTCAGCGAGAGATCGATCTTGCCGTAATTCAGGCCCCGCAGGCCCTCCAGGCGCAGGTTCCGGCTGTCCTCGCGCAGGGTGATGACGCCCAGATTTTCGACGATGGATTTCCGGGGCCGCGGCGATCCCAGCGTCAGCCAGCA
Organism: Lentisphaeria bacterium; assembly: GCA_017450705.1. Lineage (GTDB taxonomy): Bacteria > Verrucomicrobiota > Lentisphaeria > Victivallales > Victivallaceae > UBA1784. Next base: position 8,784 of record JAFSTC010000019.1, read on the forward strand.
GTTGTCGTCGTGGGGGATGTCCGGGCAGCGGACGCAGAATCCCGCGTCGAAGGCCGTTCCCGGGGCCGCGCCGAGGGTCTTCAGGGGCAGGGCGCACTCGGCGCTCCAGCCGTCGGGGAGGGTCCGGGCCGCGGACCGGAACTTGAGGGAAGTCCACTTGCCGGAGGCGCCGCGGTATCCCCAGGCGTCGTCCGGCGCGATGCCCAGCTGGCGGCAGGCGAAGGCTGGTTCGCCGGAAAGTTTCCACCAGAAGTCCAGCACGCTGCCGGAAAAGGCGTTCCGTCCCAGATCGCCGGTCCCCGGCGCCTTTTCGATCTTGCGGCCGGGGATCCGCAGGGCGTACAGCAGGTTTTCCCCGTCGTGCTTGAGGAAAAGGATCCCCGCCGCCTCGCTGTTGAAGAGCCCGCTGCCGTTCATGACGCCGACGGGGACCGCCGTGGCGTCCCGCCACTCCGCCGGATCGATCCGTCCGTCGATCTTCACCGGGACCGAGGCCTTCGGCGCGGGCAGGGCAAAGCGCGGCGTCGTCTGTCCGGCGGCTTTGAATTCCAGCATCCGGCGGCTGATCTCCGTGGAGGAGAGCACCCGCTTGACCAGTTCCAGTCCGGCGATCCGGTACCGGGGCAGATCCGGATTTTTCCAGAATGCCCGGGGCAGGATGTGGAGCTTGAAATCTTCGGGGATCCGTTTCTCCATCGGCAGACCGAAGTCCGCCGTCCCGATCTTGACGCCGTCCACGTAGAACGTCATGTCCATGTTGCTCCACGTCAGGGTGAGCAGACTCCACCGGTCAGGCTTGAAAAGGTGTTTGGGGACCAGGCTCTGAAAGTGGATGCTGCGGCCGCCCCGGCAGTTTTTGGTCTGCACCTGGATCTTCATGACCTGCTTGACGTTCCAGGCGGCGTAGACCAGCATCTCCCAGTTGTATTTGGAGCTCGCGAAGAGCGCCAGCGGCACGAAATGGGATTTCCCGGTGTACTTGGCGCCGTTCCCCCAGCCGACGGGCCGGAGGAAAAAGCTCAGCGTGCCGCTGTTGATGTCGTAGTAGTCGGCGGCCAGCGGCCAGCGGAGCGAACTTGCCGGTGCGGGTTCCGCCCAGTCGCCCACGCTGTCCTTCCCCCACGCGGGGGTCCCTTCGAGGCCCTCCGCGCGAACGATCGTTTCCCCGGCGGTCCCGTCGAAAGTCCGGTTGAAATCCGCCTTGAAATCCGCGCCTCCCGCCGTCAGGGCGGCGAGCAGCGGAACGATGAAGAGCCGACTGCGTACGGACATGATGTTTCCCCCGTGTATATTTTTTCAGATCACCGCCAGTTGTAGGGATCCTGATAGCGCCACTGCCGGTTGATGTCCTGGTTGCCGGTCCCCCAGAGGGATTCCCAGTATCCATGGCGGATCGTCGCGGCGCGCATGTCCCCGAAGAGCTGGACCATGGCGGTCCAGCCGTTGTGGCGGTACTGCATGTTGTTGTGATCGTGCCGGGTGATGTTGTGGGATTTTCCCTGCTGGCCCTCGGCCAAAATGATCCGTTTGGAAGGCCGGGTCAGCGTGCCGAAGTTGCAGTAGAAATCCTGAAGCGGGCTCGTGCCGTAGACGGCCCGCAGATAATAGACCACGTCGAAGCCCGTGCCGTTCTTCAGTGCGTAGGCGTTCGTCATGGAGGGGCAGTTGAATTTCCTGTCCGGCAGGCTCCAGCTGTCGGGAGAGCCCACGTACTTTTTCCGTGAGATGACCGCAAGACCGCTTTCGCTCCTCACCTGACCTCCCGGGAAAAGCTCCCGGTTGTCGTGCAGATACATGGCGATCCCCAGACCGATCTGTCCCTGACGGCTCAGACAGTCGGCGGTCTTCGCCTTTTCCCGGGCCTGCTGGAGCGCCGGCATCAGCATCGCCGCCAATATGGCGATGATGGCGATCACGACGAGAAGCTCTATGAGGGTGAACGCGGGAGGCACGGACCCGGTCCCGGCTTTCGACTTCGGATTTTTCCTCATGACGGTTTTCCTTTCTTTTGAAACTGTTGCCGCTGCGTCCGCGGCGGGATCAGGAACGCGATTCCCGGGGAAACGGGATGTCGTTCTGCCGATAGCATTGCTCCATGACGGCGATGCGTTTGCGCACCTGTTCCGGCGTGATCAGCTGGGGTTCTCCCAGACGGACCGCCCGGTAGAGCGAATCGTAAAGTTTGAGCACGGGTTTGGGCGCGGGGGCGGCCCCGGCTCCGGCGTCGGTGTTCTGCGCGGCCTCCCAGACGCCCGTCTGCCAGTCGAGTTTTTCGCTGCAGTAGCGCCGTCCCTCCAGCGGATGGAGGTCGAGGGGACGCTTTTCGTGCCGGGACCAGTCGACGTATTTCCACTCCAGCTTCTGCCCGCTGCCGCGGAGCGTTCCCGCTTTTCCGCAGACCAGCCAGCGGTCCTGCGGAAAAGCACAGGTGGCGGAGATCATGATCTCCACGTCGGGCGCGCCCGCGGCTTGGAGCAGCACGTCGAACTCGTCCTCCGCGTCCCCGCTGGAGAGCGCGTTGCGGAAACGGGCGGTCACCCTCTCCGGCTCTCTGTTTTCGAAAAGTTCCATGGCGTGGTCGATGAGGTGGGGACCGTTGTTGTAGAGCTGACCGCCGCCGTACCGGCGGCTGGTCTGCCAGTCCCAGCGCCGGGCGAACCCGGGCCAGCTGATGCGGATATAAGTCAGGTCGCCGAGGATCCCGCTGCGGCAGATCTCCCGGACCTTCTGAAAATCCTCCTCGAACCGGCGCTGCTGGAAGGGCTGGAGGATCCGTCCGGCCTTTTTCGACGCGGCGATCATGGCGTCCACGTCGGCCGTGGTGTAGCCGAAAGGCTTTTCGCAGAGGACGTGCTTCCCCGCGAGAAGCGCCTTTTCGGCCAGAACGGCGTGGGTGCAGTTGTAACTTGCCACGACCACCAGCTCCACGCCGGGGTCGGAGATCACCTCCTCCGCGGAAGCGCAGGCTTTGGCGAGGGGGAACTTTTCGTGACTGCGGCGTTCCGGCAGCAGGTCGCAGATGGCGGTGACGGTGAATTGCTCCGGAATGTGCGCGATGGCGTTGGCGTGGATGCCGCAGCCGCTTCGGCCGAAACCGATGATGCCGACTCTGATCGGGTCCATGATGAAGATCTCCTTTGGAAACGGATCGTTGAATCTCAGTAAAGTGTGCGGATGTTGGCGATGGACCGGCGGGTGCATTCCTCCGCGTCTTTGCCCTCGTATTCCAGCACGGCGCAGCGGATATGCGGCAGGTCTTTGAACGCCTCCAGCACGCCGGGCAGATCGAGGGCGCCCTCTCCCACGACGGTGTCGTGATGCTTCCCCTGCCGGTCCCAGGTGAAGTCCTTGAAGTGGAACCCGTAGATGCGGTCCTTGAATTTTTTCATCCAGCCGACGGGGTCCTCCCGCTCGATGTGCAGGCACCAGGCGGTGTCGAGACAGAGGCCGATCCGGGGGGAGGTCCGTTTGAAGACGTATTCCAGCGCCGTGGAGTTGCCCAGCCAGTCGTAGCCGCCGTGGTTGTGGATGGCGGCGGGGATCCCGTATTCCTCGGTGAGTTTTTCCGCCGACGCGGCGGACTTTTCCCAGTCCTCCATGGGGAAGGAGAAGGTGACGAGTTTCGCTCCCGATTTCCGGCAGAACTCGAAGTAGCGCCGGTTCCAGTCCTCCTCGGGGTGGATGGAGACCGCGCCGATGCCGACGATGTCCACGCCCCGACTCCGGTAGGCGGAGACGACGGCTTCCCAGCCGGAGGGATCGTCGTAGTTCACGTGGGCTCCCGAGAGGTCGGCAACCGTGCTGCCGCACCGCAGGATCGTCTCCGCGCAGGCGGCGTTGTCTTTGATCTCGCGGAAGGAGAAAGTTTTGACACCGATGTTTTTCTTCAGATCGAACATATCCGCACCTCATTTCCGGACTTTACGGGTGATCGTTCGACCTTAATATACGTGCGCCGGGCGGATTTGCGTTTCAATAATGCTTGATTTTGTTTCAAATCGGCTCAATCTCGGAGGGCGTGACGTGAAATCTGCGGCGGAAGACCGTGGCGAAATGCTGGGTCGTTCTGAAGCCCGTGCCGTAGGCTGTCTCGGAAATGGAGGCGCCCTGCTGAAGCCTGATTTTCGCCGCATCCAGCCGGAGATCGCGGTATCTCGCCATGACGGAGACGCCCCGGTATCTCCTGAAGCCGCGTTCGAGAACGGCCCGGGAGACGCCCACGACCCGGACGAGGGCGTTCAGCGGCAGCGGATGTTCCAGATTGGATCTCATCAGCTCCTCGGCGAATTCGATCTTGCGGCCCATGACGTCGGTCCCGCCGGAAGATCCTCCGTCGTCCGGACAGAGCCGCGCCACGGTCTCGGAGCCCAGAAGCTCCAGCAGGAGGGCGTTGACCCGGATCATCCGCAGAAGATGGGGTTCGCGGCGGGTTGTTTCGGCCTGAAGCAGGCTCCCGGCGCATTGGAACTGCGCTTCGTTCAGTTCGAAACGGGTCAGTTCCCGTTCGAACTCCGGGCTCCGGCTCCGGAAGACGATCACCAGCGCCCGGCCGTCCGCGCAGCGGGACCGCGGGCTCCGCCCCAGATACGGGGGAATCAGAAAGGCCTCCCGCGGATGCAGACGCCGGACTGTTCCGTCGCCGAAAGCGTATTCCACTTCCCCCGCCAGCAGACAGTACAGCTGGTACACGCGCTGGATATGGGGCGGGAAGTAGGTTTCCGCAGTCAGCTTCGTCACGTGCACGTCGACGGGCACGAAGGGGAAACTCTGCGGGGCATCTTCCTCCGGAGCCCGCTGTTTTTTCGCCGTCGGATCCACGTTCACCTCATCTCCTGCCGCTCTTTCCCGTTCCGCCGGGAATATACAGCCGGGCGGCGGTTTTGTCAAGGGTCACTCCGCGGCGATGAGAAAGCCGATCCCCGCGAGGCACAGAAGGATGCTGAGCGCGCCGGAACGGGAGAGCTTCTCCCGGAGGATGACCGCGGTGTAGATCTGGAACACCATGATGGTCACGCCCATGGCGACGGGGTAGCCCACGGCTCCGGCTCCGGCGGCCGCGAGGCGGTCGAGACCGAAGAAGAGCGTGACCGAGGCGGCCAGCGTTCCCGCGGCCATGATCAGGATCCCCGGGACGCAGTTCGGGGCGAGGAGTCTTTTTCTCCCCGCGGTCCGGTGGAGGAACCACACCGCCGCCGTGCCGACGCCGGAGAGCCCCGTGCGGATCAGGAGCCCGGCAGGATCCGTATGCGCCTGCTCGAGGAGATAGGAGGGCAGATTGGCACAGCACTGGTTGAGCCCGGCCAGCAGGAAGCCCGTCACGGTCCAGAGCAGCCATTTGCGGGAAAATCCGCCGCCACCCTGCTTCCCGCCGGAGAGGCCCATCAGCGCCGTCGCCGTCAGCAGGAGCACGATCCCCGCCAGACGGACTCCGGGGCAGGGGACGGAAAAGAAAACGATCCCCATGATGAAGGGCATGACGAAGGCGCTCTGGATCATCGCCCAGGTGAGGCCGTTGGGCCCGATCTTCATAGATTTGTTCATCAGATTGAAGATGCAGTAGTTCCCCGCCCCGGCGAGGAAGAGGAGAGAGGAGGATATGACGTCGGGCAGAGAAGAGAAGGACAGGAGGGGAAGGGCGGGCAAAACGACGAGGATCCCCGCCGCCCCCTGGATGAACCCGAGGTCGAGATCCTTTTTCGCCGACTTGCTGATGACGATCCCCAGCGCCACCCAGAAGGAGCCGGTGAGGACGAGAGAAAGTATTCCGAGAAGCATTTTTCGATCCTCCCGTCCGCCTCACCGGCCGAAGTGCAGCACCGCTCCCCCGACGAGCCCCGAGGGGGCGGGGAAGTCCTCGAAGTCGTTGGCCAAAGTGTTGGTGACCTCGAGCTCCAGAAGCCGCGCGCCCGTCACGTCCCCGAGGTCGACGGTGAAGGGCGGCATGCACGTTTCTCCGCAGGGCCTGCCGTCGAGAAAGGCCTTGACCCGCACGGCGGCCCGGGGCGTCTCCAGCACGGCCTTCCCCGAGAACGAGGCGACGTCGAACGCGTACACCGCGCTGCCGGAATAAAAGGGCTGGCCCTGTTCGGCCCAGGAGCCCGCATCGAGCCGGGTCCTGCGGGGCGCGAGGGTGACGGCGCACTTTGCGGGATCGTAGATCTGCAGAATGTAATACGAACGGTACACAGGGTGGTCGAAGGGCTTTTCGATGTCGAGGAGCGCGTCGAAATCCCCTTCGAGATAAACGGGCAGATAATATTCGAAGTCGGCCGCGACGCCGGGGTCGTTCCCCGTGGAGGAGTCGGGCTTCCCCAGATCGGCGGGGCGGTTTTCCCACGCGGCGAGGCGGAAATCGTGTTCCCCCGCCGTCCCGGGCACGGTGAAGGCGACGTAAGGCTCGTCCCACAGGCGGACCGGGCGGCCGTTTTCGGCCTTTTTGCCGTCGAAGAAGGTTTTGGAAGCGAATTTCTCCGGAACAAGAAGGCTCAGGGGAGACGCGAGGGCTTCTTCGACCGTGAAAGACGAGTTGTAATGGAAGGGCACCCGGTCGGGCGAAGTGAAACGCACGGGGGCGGGGAAGGCAAGCGGCACGCTTTTTGCCGGTGACGCGGGGGCGCGGAACTCCTCCCAGGGACTTCCGATCACGGCGATCTCGCCGGGCGAGAGGACGAGTTCCACGCGCCGTCCCTCGAATTCGAGGACGCCCGCGAGATCCTTTTCCTCCCAGAGATTGCAGACGAGGAGGAAGTTTTTCCCGTCCAGTCTGCGGCGCATGGCCATCAGATCTCCGCCCGAAAAGGTGAAATCCCGGGGCGGAAGGGGCGGAAGCGTCTCCAGCGCGTGAACGGCCCGCGGATCGTCCTCCGGAACGATGACGTAACTGATCCCTGCGTGGTTGAGTTTGTCGGTGAAGGCGAAGAAGTTTTCGGCGCCGGGCGCTCCGGCGCGGATCCTCTCCGTGATGTCGGCCACGCGGACGCTGGGGGCAAACTCCCCCTGCGAGGCGATCCACGCGTACTTGGCGATGAAGTCGTTGAGAGCCTTTACCGAGCCCCCCGTGCCCAGATGCTGTTCCGGGGGTGCGTCGTAGCGGCAGCGCCCGGTGAAGACGTGGTGGATGGCGTGGGGCACGAAGCGGTTGACCCCCTGAAGCAGCTGCCAGGCGGCGATGCGGCGCAGTTCGCCGGGCGTCGCGCCCCAGTTGGCGGCGGCGAAGAGTTCGCTCATGCCGCCCTCCTTGCCGTAGAGACAGGCGGCGCTGCCGACGTATTTGGCCCGCAGGTCGTACTTGGTGTCGGCGAAGGAGGGCGTGCGGTAGACGGCTTCCGTGCTGCCCCGGGAGACCTTGAGCTGGACGAGGCGGCTGTCGAAATGGGTCCCGCCGTCGAGGGCCAGAAGTTCGTGGTCGGTCCCGGGGATGTCGCAGCAGCGGTAGAAGTGGAGGGGATTCCCCTCGGTGAAGACGGAACTTCTCCGGCAGACCGAGCGGGGGAAGGGCCCCGTGTCGCTGGTGTGGAAGGTGTACTTGAGGCCGTGGGCCCGGCACCAGACGTAATTGTTTTCGAACCACTTGAGGTACAGTTTTTCGCAGAAGCACTGGTAGTCGTAACTTTCTTTCGAGTGCTCTCCCGAAACGATCCCCTTCAGGTGGGGCGTGATGTCGTAGCCGTATTCCTTTTGGAAATTTTCCGCGAAATTTTTGGCCCAGGGCCAATAGTCCCCCGCCATGATCCCGGCGGAGAAGGCGTCGAACCTGCGGTTGTCCGCATCGGAAAAGATGCCTTCGAGGGTCTTGCCGAAGTATTTCCCCAGATGGCGCCAGTAGGCTTCGTACACAAGCTCGATGAAGAGCCGGGAACTCTCCGGTTCCTCGAAGGCGGGGAAACCCCAGGGGACCTCGACGACCTCGACTTTTCCGGAGTCGGAAAGGACGAGCCGCCGCTGTTTCAGCGAGGGGTCGATGGCCGCAATTTTGCCCCCCACGTCGCCCGAGGGGCAGCGCCAGCCGTCAGTGAACCAGATTTTGAGGTCCAGCTCCTCCGCCGCGAGGAGGAAGCGCTCGGTGACGTCGAACCACGCCTGCGTGAGATATATGTCGGAGGGAAAGCCCCTGTCGGCGAGGTTGAAGAGGATGCATCCGCCGAAGCCGTCGTCGGCGAGTTCGCGCATTTTGGAACGGATCTTTCCCTCCGAATAGGCGGCCATATCCCCCGTGTTGAGGAAATAAAAGGGCAGGGGACGGTATTTTGCCATGTCGATCTTCATGCTGCGGTTTTTCCTTTTAGTTTTGTTCCCGAAGAGGGTCGGTGATTCCGGGGGAGGGGAAAAACTTTTTTTCACGTTAAAAAAAGTTTTTCCCCTCCCCCGGGCCCCCATCCCTTTTCAAAAAAAGCGCTGTATTTTGAGTCCGTTACCTACCCATGCGGGGAACAGAACCTTCCTTTTTCGCCCTCCGGCGAAAGCGCCCTGGCGGCGCATAATATACCACGGCCCCGCAGCCGTTTCAAGGGGAGAGAACCCCGGCGCAGGGCGTTCCGAAAAATCGACTCTGCGTATCCCTCGGGAGGTATTTGCCTTTTGGGGGACTTCCTTGTAGAATTTAACGCACCTCTTTCGTAGAACCGGGCTCTTGTTTGGAGAGCCCGAATGCCGGTTTGCAGAAGTAAACGCACATTTTTTCACCTTGATGTGCTTTTAATCATACAAAGGTGTATTTACTTTTACAACTGGCGCGGCGCAGGGCGTCGCCGCGATCGGCGTGTCGTTTTGATCGTCAGACGGTCAGACCCGTCCGACAGGTCCGACGGGTCCGACAAGCCCGACAGGTCAGACCAGGCAAAAAGGGTGCAAAAAAGCACACGGGGTGTTGTACCTGTGTGCGGTCAAGTTGTCAGTTTTTCAGAAAATTACTGGCAGGCACTGGAAATTTCTTTGCCCGTACGGGGGTTGATTACAATATCACGGACGCTGAAATCATTGGGGATATGGAAACCGTAGAAATCACCGTCCCCGAATTGGATCAGTTTCTTTTCATCCACGCCGAGAATTTCGGCGGCGGTTTTCCTGCATTCTTCAACCGTTTTCATAACTTCCTCGCTCCACATACTCGGTCGGCACGTATACAATACCGTCTTTTCACGCTTTTTCAAGCCGGGACTTCAGAGGTCGTGCAGGGCTTTTGAGAGGATCTCCCGGCATCTGCCGCATTGTGTGCAGTCGCTTCCGCACGCGCCCGGCAGTTCGACGCCGTCCAGCAGGCGGTTGTCCAGTATCTGCGGCGCGAAAATGCTTGAAAAACACGGTTCGGTCAGGTCGAACATATTCCCATCGAACCGCCCGGAAGTGTAGGCCGCGAGGATGCCCCGCACGGACGAGGTGTTGCGGGTGGCAAGTTTGATGATGTGAACAAGCGGCGCATAGCGGGCGATGTCCTCCGGACGCAGCCAGCTCGCCCGCAGGAAATCCTCCGGATGGGCCCGGTCTCTGTGCCGTTCCCAGCAGAGATGCGGATTGAAATCCCGGACGTTGCGGATCTCCCGTATCTCCTCGTCGTGGGCGACCAGATTGTCGTGGAATGTCTGATACGGGCAGTTGCGCAGACATCCGCTGTTGGCCAGCAGACAGAGCTTTTTATCGTGTTCCCGGCACCATTTGGCGAACCGTCTGACGGTCTTTATGTCGCGCTGAAGATCGCGCCTGAGGTAAAAACTGTCGAATTTGCCGTCGAGATACGCCATGGCGGAGGTCGAATCGATGCGCATATTCACCGAAGCCCGGACCTCGATCTCCGGAAAATATTTTTTCACGGCCGCGGCGGCGAAAGCGGTGGTGGTGGTGACGACCTGGGGGAACAATCCGTTTTTCCCCAGCCGGTCGATGGTGGTGATGATCTCCCGCTCGAATTTTTCGGAGACGGCGTATTTGCCGTAGCAGTTGCCGTTGATGAGCAGATCCAGCGAAATGCCCATCTTGCGTATCTCGCCCAGCTCGTACTCGGTCTGTTCTATCTTGTCGGGCAGACAGCCTCCGTCGGGCCTCCCCGAGGCGATGCCGGGGTAGGAGAAGTAGACTTCTCCCATGTGCTCCCGGTAATCGCGGATGATGTCCGAAAAAAGTTCTCCCAGCGCGATGCACTGATACCCTGCCGAAAATTTCATTTTTCTGTCGTCCCTCTTTTTGAAAAAAATCAAGACTGCGGCCGCGCATTTCCCCCGGTTCAGGCGTCGGGCCATACCCTGCGGCGGAAATCTCCTGCCGCTTCGATGTAGTCGCCGATGCGGTAGTCTCTGCCGGAGGGAAAACTGAATCCCAGCGCGGAAGTCTCCGGCATGATGAAGGCGATGGAGACGATCCTGCCGTTGTCCCGGAGCAGATACCGCTGTTCCAGCGCCCGTTTTTTGATCGCCGCAAGCTTTGCTTCGGATCCCCACATGCCGATGCCGTATTCGTCGAAGGGGTAGTGTTCCTCCGTCACTTTCGCCGCCGCCGGATCCGCCGCCATGAGAACCACCGATGTCACCGAGACGAAGGGCATGAATTTTCTGTCGGCGGGACGCTGGAGTTCTCCGGGACGGTCCGGCGAAGCCCGGAAGATGCACCGGATGTCCGGCCCCATCATTCCGGCGAGCGTCAGGGTGTCGTCCGGAAAATTCCGGCTCAGCTCCAAAAATACTTCGGCGGCCCGCGTCCGGCGCGAAGCCGAACGGTGATTTTCCGCGATCGCGAGGAATGCCGGACCGATGTGGAAACGGTTCATATTGTCCCGGCAGAGAAACTCTCTGGCGCACAGCGTCCGCAGCAAATTGTGCAGCGTCGGCTTCTTCATGCCCGTTTTGACGACCAGTTCGTTGAGCCTGATCCCTTCGGTCTTTCCGGCGATCAGCACGAGCAGATCCATCCCCTTGAGCAGGGACTGCACCAGTTCCGAGTTGGGCATATATCAGTCCACGCCGTCTTTGTCCGCCGGTTTGAAGACGGTCCCGGGGGCGTATTCCGGCGGTTTGCTCCAGTCCACGGACCACACCGGACGGCGGCGGAATTTCTGCTTGAAGGTGTTCTGCAGAACGCCGCGGCTCTCCAGACTTATCATGCACGCCCGGGTGCATCCCCGGGAACCGCACACCGCCTGCCCGGTCTTGTAAAGCGGCGTCGGCCGGTTCCAGAAGGGGGACCAGCTGCCGGGGACCGAGTCCTCGTTGCCGGGCGTGTCAAGGTAAGGATGTTCCTGTTTTTCGCCGCTGTGGACCAGCCCGCGGAAGGCGTCGTTGCACTTGAGGACGTCGATGTCGGACCACTCGACCTCATGGCCCGCCAGATTGACCTTCACGGTTTTTTCCGTGGAGAACGCCTGTCCGGGACAGGCCCTCACGCACGCCATGCAGCGGTTGCAGAGTTTGGGTCCGTCGTAGATCGGATCCGGCTCCAGTTCGACGTCGGTCAGCACGATGCCCACCCGGCAGCGGGGACCGAACTGCGGGCTCAAAAACATCTTGCTGAACCCGATCTCGCCGAGGCCGCAGAGGAACGCCGCGATCCTCAGATGGATCATGACGTCCGGAATCGCCTGTCCGGGACGGACCGGACGGCTGAAGTTTTCTCCCACATATCCCTTGATGTTCACCGCCCGCCAGTCGCTCTGGTGGCCCATCGGAATGGCCTCATATCCCTGATCTTCGATGAACTTGCACAGATTTATGACCGTCATCGGGATATAGACGTAGGTCAGCCCGCCGTATCCCATGGCGGAGTAATTGCTGAAATAAGTCCCCTCCTCCACCCCGCGCAGACTGCCGCGTTCCACCCGGAACACCATGCCGACGATGCTTTTGCACTCCGGCATGATCTGTTTGGGGTCGAGCTGGAGCGGCGCGCCCGCCCAGCGGCCGATGTCGCCGATGCCCACGGCATCCGCGCCCAGTTCCAGCGCCTGCCGCTTCACCGCCAGCGCCGCCTCGTGGGGATCGATCAGGTCCACACTGTTGAAATCACGGGTCATGATCGCCATAGGGAACGCCTTTCTTTTTTGATTCCGTACAGCATTGATGAACAAAAGTTTTTCATTCCGGTACTAATATAATCTTCGGAAAAACTTTTTGCAAGGGCCGCAGGCCGAAAAGGTTGAAAAAAATGATCCGGGGGCCTTGCAAAAAGCGAATGACGTGTTTATATTAAGAGAGTTACAGACAAAAACGTTCATCATTTACAGACAAAACGTTCATCATTGATAGGTTTCGACGCCGAGGGTCGAAAAATCGTGAAAGGGAGATCGTTATGAGAACACGCATAAATTCCACATCGGAGCCCGAGGAGCGCGCTTTCCGCTTCTTGGCAGCGGGCCGTTTCACCCTCATCGAGCTCCTCGTCGTGATCGCGATCATCGCGATCCTCGCCGGGATGCTCCTCCCCGCGCTGCAGCAGGCGCGGGAGCGCGGCAAGAGCAACACGTGCATCAACAACTTGAAGCAGATCGGGACGGCGTTCAACCTTTACGGCAACGATTACGACTATTATCCCTGGTACAGTCACTGGTACCGGTGGGATTCGAAAAAGGGGTCGATCTATCCCTATCTCACCAGCAATAAGTCCAACGGCCGGGACAAACACCTTTATTTCGACTGTCCGACCAGCGAGGGTTACGGCTATCACGGCAGCTCCTATGAATACGGCACCGACTTCGGCGTGAACTACAACGGGTACTGGTACGGGGACAAGTGGAACAAACTCTCGTTCGTGCGCCGTCCCTCCCGTCTGATCCTCGCGGTCGACACCTGGCCCACCGCGACGCTGGGCAACAGTTACATGACCTATGCCCCGGGGACCGGCAAGGAACGCGTTTCGTACCGGCACAACAATTTCACCAATATGCTGTTCTGCGACGGTCACACCGGGTCCCACGGGGACAATTTCGCCGCGGCCTCCGGGCAGGCCGAGTACGATATGTGGTACGGCAAGTGATGCGGGATCGGCGTGGAAGGGGCAAGGGAGTTTTTTCCGGTCCTGTTCGGGTCGATGGTCGGCATCGATGACCGGATCGGGATCAGTCACTTGGAGCGCTTTGCCGCGTACAAGCTGGGCAATTACGTCAATCTGAAGATCCACTGGCACAAGGATCCCGTCACTTTCCCGACCATCGAAAAGGCGGTGAAGTTCTGCGTCGAAAACGGAATTTATTTTTCCTTCAGCGAGTACCTCGACCGCTACACCTTCGAACCCTGGAAAATTCTGGAGACCCTGACGAAAGAGGACTGGATCCGTCTGCGGGCCCTCGGCGGCAGATTTTATCTCGGTTGTCACTCCGTCTGCGAGCGGGGCGGCAGCGTGTACTGGCCGCTGGGATACAAGCACGGCAAGCTCCTGCTCGAGCAGACCGATGACGTCGGGAAAGCCCACGATATTTACGTGGACGCCGTCAAAAAGGCGGTCGAAACGGAACGGGCCCGCGGTCGGGGAGAACTCGAATGCATCGATTCCTCGCTGCTCCACAAATATCACCTGGAAGCCGGCATGGGGAGCGTCGCGCTCGAGATGTTTCCCGGCAGCTGCGATCTGATGTTCCCGTCGGTCCGGGGGGCGACCCGCGGCGGCGGCCGGGAGACGTTCGGCGTCGATGTCGCCATGGTCTGGTACGGCGGCGTTCAGAAAGACGAGCTCTGGTTCGAACGCTGGGGGATGTCTTTGTATTACGCCTATCTGGCCGGGGCCGGGTGGATCATTTCCGAGACCGGCGAGTTCGGCATGGCCGGCGCGTTCGGGCAGAAGCACGACATCGACGGTCCCGTGTGCCGCCGTTACCGCGAGATCATGCGGACCTTTTTCCGTGATGCGAAAAAAAATCCCCGTCCCTCCGGCGGTCCCGTTTCCCGTCTGGGCATCGTCCACGGCCGGTACGACGGCTGCGGCGGTCTGTGGAACCGGGAGGTCTGGGGGCAGTACGAAAATGAGAGTTTTCTGGAAGGGGCCCCGGAAAACGGCTGGAAACATATTTCGGTTCTGCTGAAAAAGAGCGACTGGTTCGACGCCTGCCGCACCGGGGAGAGGGACTTCTCCGGCAATCCCCCCATGGGGCAGTTCGACGTGGTCCCGGCGGAGTCACCTCTCGAGGTGCTCCAAAAATATCCCTGTCTGGTCTTCCTCGGGTGGAACACCATGGACCGGGAGCTCTGCGAAAAACTCCGGAAGTATGTTTCCGGCGGCGGCAGGCTCTTCATGACGCTGGGCCACCTCAACACCTCCACCGACCGCGGAAGCGACCTCGTTCTCTTCGACGGAGGAGACTTCTCCAGTCTTTTCGGCGTGAAGATCACAGGAAAAGGAGAACTCGTCCGCCACAGCGGCATCAAGATCACCGGAAAAACCGGCATACCGGGATACGCCTATCCCGACTGGACGGAAAATGCCGATCCCAAATGGATGGACACCGTCATCCCCTCCGCAAAAGTCGAACTTGCCGGAGCCCGGATCATCGCCCGGATCGACCGGGTGTTCGGCGCGTATCAGCTTCAGGGCAAGAGCGAAGCGCCGATCCTGCCGGCCATGACAGAGTTCGCGCTGGGCAAAGGTTTCGCCACGCTTGTGACCCTGTGGGGATATCCCGGCAGCACCGGGATCGAAAAGTTTTTCTCCGAGCTGATGAGGTGCATCTGCCTCGGGGAAACGGCTTCGGCTCCGGTGAAAGTCTGCGCCTCCGACAGGATCCGCTACGCGGTCTACGAAACAGCGGATTCCTATCGGATCTTCATGCTCAATACCGATTTCGATTTGCCGCAGACGGCGATGATTTTCGGCCCGGGTGTTTCCAGGACTCTGACGGTCCCTCCGGCGGCGATGAAGACGATGACCCTTGAAAAATGAGGTGAAAAAGATGAAGTTTTTGCTTGCCGTGCTGTGTTTTTCCGCCGCCGCGCTCCCGCGGGGAAACGAGTTCAGGATCGATGTCGTCAACCGCGGAAGCGAAAAAGCCGCCGGTTTCCCGGTCGTCGTGCTGCTGGGTCCTCTGGGCGCGGCGGGGGATTTCGACGCGGTGCGGATAACGACCTCGTCCGGCGAAACCTTCGACGGTCAGTTCGACGACCTCAACAACAACGGCAAAGCCGACAAGGAGGACTCCGTCGCCTTCCTCGCCGATCTCCAGCCGGGAGACAATGTTTTCACCCTCGTTTTTTACAAAAACGGCGTCCCCGCGCCGGGTCCCGGGGCGGACAAGGCGCAGGAGATCTCAGTTGCCAACGAAACCGTGAAAGTCTCCGTCCACAAACAGAAGCCGCTGCTCCGCAGATTTTTCCGCCGCAAAGACGGCCAATGGCAGTGTGCCGCCGCCGCCTTCGTGCTGGAGCCCCGGATGGACAACTCCTGGAAATGGAAAAACACCGCCTTCCGCGTCAGCGCCGTTTCCGAGGGAAAAGTCCGCCGGGTGATCCGCTGCGAGCAGATCAAAACGGGGACCGACAACGGCAAGACCGTCAGGATCATCAACGATCTGAGCGTGTTTCGCGGCCGGAACGAAATATTGTCCTCGTTTGTCTTCGTCAACGATTCCCCGAGCCAGCTGGTCCAGATCAACACCGTCAACACCGGTATGTATCAGGTGCTTCCGGAGGGGAACGCCGCCGGGGCCGCGCGCTTTGCCGGGACCCTCAAAGGCGGCAAGACCGTCGCGGGATCGATCACTTCCGGCAGTTTTCTGCTCCGCCGTCCGGATCCCGGTCAGGAGATGTGGGTCAACGTCACTGCCGGAGCGGATCCGTCTTGCGGTTTCGGCGTCGTCCCCGTCGATCCGGCCAAGGTGGATAATCTGCTGGCGCGTTATGACGCCAAAAACGGAAATCTGCGGGTCTCCGCATTGTTCAAGCCGGAGAACGCCGTGCTGTGGCCGGGCAAATCGGCGGGGTTCGAAATGTGGATGATCCCCCATGACGGAAGAGGGGACGCGGTGAAAACTTTTGCCGGAAACGCCGGCAAAATCAAAGTGGAATATGCCAAATGAAAACCGCATCGCTCTTTTTCGCTCTCTGCGTGTTTTTCTCCCTCGACGGCTGGCCGGTCCCCGTTTTGACGGATGAATTCGAAGACGGCGCTTCGGGCAAGGCGTCGGGTGTCGCGTACACCGCCGGGAAAAAGGGGAAAGGCGCGTATTTTTCCGTCCGCCGCCACAGTTCCGTGAAATACGACGGCAGATCCATCGATCCGGATTCGGGGACTTTTTCGCTGTGGGTCAAACCCGATCCGCCGCTTGTGAGGGACAGCAGGCGGACCATCCTCAACATCGGGGGACCTGTGAAGGAGCTGCAGGGCGTCGATATCGCCTTCGACGGCAAAGCGCTGGTCTTTCCCTATATGCGCATAAGCGACCCCGAATGGAAAGCGGGTGAATGGAATCACGTCGCCTACACCTGGAAACTTGTCCGCGGCGAAAAAGATTTCCCGTTCCGGTACGAGATAGCGGCCTACGTCAACGGCCGGGGCAGAGCAAAACGCCTCGTCAGAGTGCGTCCCGTTCCGGCCTCGGTCATAACTCTCGGCGCTTACCCCGTCCCGGAGTACGGCCGGCCCCAGCTGTTCGAACTCGACGGCGCGCTCGACGGTTTTTCTCTGTACAAGGAATGCCTGTCTCCGGAAGAGATCGCTTTTCTCGCAGGAATAAAGACCGCCGTTCCCCCGCCGCTCGAAAAAGCCGCCGTTCCGCCGAGAAAAAAAGGCGGCGTCAAGCCCTTTGTTCTGGAAGGGGCCGAGGGCAGTGTGACGCTGGACAAAAAAACTTACATCGAAATCGTCATTTCCCCGAAACCCCTTCCCGATGAAGTCGCCGCGGCCTACGATCTGCGCGCCCACCTTTTGAAAATGACCGGCGGCCGGATCTCCGTGCGCAAGACGCAGACGAAGGAAAAGGCGTTCCGCATCTTCATCGGCACGGCGGCGGGTCTGAAGGAAAAATTCGCCCATGACGAAATTTTCATCTCCATCGGCCGCGGCCGCTGCGTCCTCGCGGGAGACGCCCCAAGCGGTGCGTCGAATGCCGTCAGCACCCTGCTGGAGCATCTGGGATTCCGCTGGTTCGACGCCGGAAAAGACGACGCCTTCGTTCCAAAAGTGAAACAGCTTGTGCTTCCGCTGGGGACGTGGCGTTACACGCCGTTCTTCGCCATGCGGCGGATCCAGCTTTCGGCGCCCTACGATTACGTCAACGGGTTGAAAACCCGCGATCTCGACGAATGGGGACGGCGTAACAAACTTGCTCTCGGCAGCTATGCCCGTTTCCACAAGATGGTCGCGCCGCACCTGGACAAGATCATTCCCGAGAGCGCGTTTGCCGATCATCCGGAGTATTTCGGCATGGACGACCGGGGAGTGCGGGATGTCCCCAGCCGCAACAAACTCAATCCGTGCACCGGAAATCCCGAGGTGGTCAAACTGATCCGGGAGAAAGCCGTCGAACTTCTCCGCAAAAACCCTTGGGCGCGCTACTTCAGCATCGAACCCATCGACGGCGGCGGCTGGTGCCAGTGCCCCAAATGCCGCAAGCTCGACGCCGCGCCGGGAAATTACACCGACCGGGTCATGACGCTGGCCAACGAGATCACGGAAGCGCTGGAAAAGGCTTTTCCGGGCGAGGGCAAGGCCGCCCGGTTCTTCGCGTATCAGGGCTACGCCAACTTGCCCGTGCGGACGCGCGCCCGCGGCGATCTTCAGGTCGAAGTGACAAGAGGAGCCCCCGAACTGGTCTCCGGCTGGGCAAAGTACGTCGGCAATCTCCAGCGCTGGGACTACAACGGCTGGTTCACCTTCAAGTGGGGACCGATGCCGCTCTCGGTGATGCCCGAAAAGATCCGTCTCGCCCGGGACAACCATTATCGCGGCGGATACTTCGACGAAGGCGTGGCCTCCGTGCTTTCTCTCGGACAGCCGTTTTATTACATCGAAGCGAAACTCATGTGGGATCCGGATTACGACCTGGATCTTCTGCTGGATGATTTTTTCGAAAAGTATTACGGCAAAGCCCGCGAGCCCATGCGGAAATGTTTCGACTTGATCGAAAGGGAGACGCTCCGCCGCAAAAGCAGCGAGGAGCTGTTCACGGAATACGGCAGGATCATTTTCCAGCCGTACATTTACGAGTCTTCCATGTGGGACGAATGCATCAAATTGTGCCGCGAAGCGCTGGCTCTCGCCGGGGACGATCCCGTGATACGCCGCCGGGTGGAACTGACTTCGATGACTTATCTTTTTGCCGGAGTCGCGGGCGACGCGCTCATCGCAGGACAGTATGCTGGAGACAAAAATCATGCTTTCCACCGGTACATCGCTTCGAGGAGCGGGGAAAACGCTTCAAAACTGCTCGAAGCGGTGAAACTTGCGAAGAAGCTCGGCGTCGAAAAGGTCAGGGGCAACTGCGAGCCGGGGACCCTCGAGGCGATCATCTCCTCCTGGGCGTATCCGCTCAAGATCGACATCGCCCCGTTTTACGAGGTGTTTTATCCCTCCGCGTCAAAAAAGAACGCCGGGACGGCGAAAAAGGAAGCGTGGAAACTCGTGTTCTCGGATGATTTCGACCGAAAGGAACTGGGGGACAACTGGAAGATCGTCCACGGCAGCTGGCGTCTTGCGGACGGCGTTCTCTCGGGAAGAGGGGACGCGCTCTACATCGACAGAAAGTTTCCCGGCGATCAGCGGCTCTGCTTCGACGCCTGGGTGGCTAAGGGCCATGCCGCCTGCGACCTCGACGGGATCCTCGCGGACAGGACCATGGCGCGCTACGGGAACACCGGATATCTCTTCGCTTTCGGGACTTACGGCAACAATTTCAGCAAGATCAACCGCGAAAAGGTGCAGATACTGCGCCTGGCCCGTCCTGTGATCGAACCGGGGAAACGCCACCGGATCGTCTGCGAGAAGTCCGGCAACGTCCTCACCTGGCATATCGACGGCAAAAAGGTCGCGGAGTACCGCGAAACCTTCCGGGCGCTGGAGGGGGAATACATCGGTCTGTACACCGATGCCGGAGCCTTCTTCGACAACGTGAAAGTCTACACCCGCTGAGGCGGGCGCCCGGTCCGAGAAGGGGCGGAGATCCCGCCAAAAAAAGGATCCGGCCTTTTGACCGGATCCCTGAAAACTCGAAATTGGTGCGCCCACGGGGACTCGAACCCAGGACCCAATGATTAAGAGTCATTTGCTCTACCAACTGAGCTATGGGCGCATCGTTGTGCCTATAATGTAGTCCCGTTTTTCGTTTTGTCAAGGCATGAAGTGAAAAAAACGCCGAAAAAGTGCCGGACCGCCGCTCTTACCCCCTGTCTTGCCCGGGCCCGGGACGGCGGTCGCGGTTCCGGCAGGCGAGGGGGGAGCACCCGTAGTACGCTTTGAAGAGACGGTTGAAATGCGACAGCGTGGGAAATCCGGTCTGCCCGGCGATCTCGATGACCTGTTTCGAGGTGTTCTTGAGCAGCGTCGCCGCGGCTTTCAGCCGGTAAGTGTTGATGTATTCCAGCGGCAGCATCCCGATCGACTCCCTGAAGTTCCTCCGGAAGGCGGTGACCCCCATGCCGCACAGCCCGGCCAGGGTCGGGATGTCCAGCTGGTGTGCGTAAAACCGGGAAATGTGATTCAATGCCGGGTACAGCCGGCAGATCCTGTCCGTATCCCGGCGCCGTTCTTCCCCCGGGGCCGGCGCGAATTGGTTGAGCTTGGTGAAAATGGCCCAGACCAGCGCCCGGACGTATGACGGCGACCGGCGGTCGTCCTTTTTCATCTCGCGGATCAGCAGTTCGACCAGTTCGATCAGGTCGGGGGCGTCGTCTTTCGAGTAGACGTTCCGGAAATGGGAGCCGGAGAGGTTTTCCAGATCGAACATCCTCTCTTCGGGCGGGATCCAGCCCATGAGCAGCGCCGCCGGATCCAGATTGATGAAATCCCATTCCGAATTTTCCGGCGTGGCGTCCGACAGCTGATGGTATTCCCTGTTGTTGATGAAAACGGCGCACCCCGGCGCACAGGAGTAGATCTTTTTTTCGATCTGAAAAATGCCCCCGGAACCGCTCCGGCAGAAGCCGATCTCGAAACAGTTGTGCACGTGCGCGAACTCCGGCGGTTTCGAAAACCCCGGCGGCCGGATCGGAAAATCCCCGTCCAGGGCGATCGGTTCATAAAACATGTGCGTTTTTTGCATAGAAAAATGTCTTTTTTTGAAAAGAAATGTTATTTTCGCCGGATATATTATATCTCCGGATCACCCGTAAAACAAGTCTGAAAGGCGGTTTTTCATGAAAAAGAATCCAGTCGTCCGGTTCCCCGAAGTCCGCAAGGCCGAAATCGTGGAGGAGGAGATCCCGGTCCCCGGTCCGGGGCAGTATCTGCTCAAATCGCGGATCACGCTCATCAGCACCGGCACCGAGATGACCGCGTACTGCGGCGAGTTCGAACCGGGCACCAGCTGGGAGGAGAATTTTTCCTGCCCCTACTACCCCGGATACACCTGCATCGGGGAGATCGTGGACGCGGGTGAAGGCGCCGACCGTTCCCTTATCGGCCGGCGGTTGGCGACGGACCAGCCGCACCGGGCCTACGGCCTCTGCTCCGGGGCCGATCCGCTGGCGGGCGATCAATTCCACGGCCGCACCCGGTTCCAGCTCGTTCCCGACGGCATCGCCGATGAAGACGCCGTATTTTCCAACATCGCGGTGATCGTGATGAACGGCATCCGCGCTTCGGGCATCCGCTGGGGCGAAAGCGCAGTGGTCTTCGGGCAGGGGCTTCTGGGGCAGTTCGCCGCCCGTTTCCTGCGGCTGGCCGGCGCCTTTCCCGTCTTCGCCTGCGACGTCTCCGACTACCGTCTGAGCCTGCTGCCCGACGATCCCGCGATCGTCAGGGTCAACACCCGCAGGGAGGATGTCGAGCAGGTCATTGCAGAGCACAACAAGGGGCGCAAGGCGGACTGCCTGATCGAACTTACCGCCAACGCCGATCTGCTGCCGCTGGAGTCTTCTCTTCTGCGCGAAAAGGGCCGTCTGGTCATCCTCAGCAGTCCCAAGAAGCCCGTGGTGTTCGATTTCGAGGATTTCTGCGCGGTTTCCAGCATCTCCATCATCGGATGCCACAATTTTTCGCACCCGGTCTACCCGCAGGCGGACAACCCCTGGACCAACGACCGGCACTTCGAGCAGTACACGGATCTCATCCGTTACGGCATGCTGGACGTCCGTCCGCTGGTCAGCCGCGTGATCCCGTACACCGCCGCGCCGGAGGCCTACCGGGCGCTCGACGCCGACCGCGGGCGCGAGATGGGCATCATCCTCGACTGGCGGGAGCAAAAATGAAGCGGGTCATCGTCTGCGGTTTCGGATTCATGGGGCAGAACCACGCGGCGAACATCCTGCGATGCCCCGATCTGGAGCTGGCCGCCGTCGTCGACCCCGTCCCCAAGTCCGCGGTCAGGCCGGTCAGGGGAAATCAGAACACTTCCGGCCCGGATCCCGAGAAACTGCGGGACATCCCCTTTTTTACCGAGCTTTCCGGGGCGCTGGAAAAGGGAGACGCCGACGCCGTCCTCATCGCGACGCCGGTCCGTTTTCATGCGCGGGCGGCTCTTGCCGCCGTGACGGCCGGGAAACATGTCTTCGTCGAAAAGCCCCTCTGTTCCAGTCTGGAGGAGGGGGCCGAACTTCAGGCGGCGCTGCGGGGGAAGCCGCTGGTCTTTCAGGTCGGTCACAATGTGCGGTTTCTCAAGATGTACCGCATGCTCGGGCAGTTTGTCCGCGAGGGCGCTTTCGGAAAACTCAAAGCCCTGAAACTCCACCGCCTGACCGGGACTCCCGACTGGGGCGCGTGGAAGGAACTGGACGTTTCGCTGACCTCCCTTTCGGGGCCTCTCTTCGATCTCGATATCCACGACTTCGATTTCGCGCTTTCGCTCCTGGGGGAACCGGCGCGGACGACTGCGGAAAGGATCTCCGGGACCGACGCGCTGTTCCGCACCGTCTGGAGTTACCCCGGGGAATGCGAAGTCGTGATCGAGGGCGGATTCACGCGGCCCTCCTCGCTGCCCTTCCGCTGCGGGTTTGCCGCCGTCTTCGAGCGCGCCGTGCTGGAGTACGATTCCCGGCTGGGAGAAAAGATCCTCCTGTCGGGGGAGGCGGGATGCTCCGAAATCGACTGCAGTTCCCCCGACAGCTCCTATTACGAGGAACTTCTGGCGTTTTCATCGGCCATGCACCGCGGCACGCCCGTCCCCTGCGGCCTCGCGGAGGGACTGAAAGCCCTCGTGATCTGCTTCCGCCTCAAAGCGCTGCTCGGGAAGCCGCTCAGTTCCCGTTTCAAAAAAAGCGGTGTACTTTGAAACTGCCGTCTGCCCGTGTGGGGAACAGAGCATGGGAAGTAACGCCCGGAATTTCTCCTTCCCCGAAGCGCCTTCTACAGATCGATGCAGAGGGTGGAGACGTGTCCGGAGGTTTCCACCAGGGTCACGCCGTCCTTGAGCCACTCTTTGGGGATCCGCACGGGATCGGGGCCCATCGTCTTGAAATGCATGCTCTTGCGGTCCCGCTGGTTGGTCTGCGCGGGGATGCCGAAGGCCGAGCCCACCTCAACTTCATGCCCGTTGACTTTGACCGGCCCCTCGGCGTCGGTGACCAGCCACGCGTCGTGGGGCGGGACTTTGGCCGTCCAGAGTTTCCACACGCAGGGAGTGTCCCGGGGCATCATCCCCTCGGGATCCTTGTGGGTCTTGCGCCAGTTGTCAAGATAGCCCGCGACCCGGCAGATCTCGTTGATGTCGCCCATGTGGATCTCGGAGTCGTTCCATCCGGGGTAGATCCGGCGCGGCAGGGAGTACAGCGCCTCGGGGTCGTGGAGTTCGTTGAAGAGCCTGCGCCCGATGCGCTGGTTCTCCCGCTGGGGACAGGGATCCTGCCCGCGAAGCACCAGATCGTCGGGGATGTCCCCCCGCAGATACTTGAAGAAGTTGAAGATCTGGATGCCGTCGGCCCCGCGCCAGTAGGCGGCCGCGGCCAGTCCCCGGGCGTCCTCCACGGTGAAGGTGTGCATGTCGTTGAACCCGCTCTCCCACGAGGAGTAGAGCGTGACGACGACGGGAATCTTGCCCACGATCTCGCGCCACTGCTCCACGGGCACGTCGAAGCCGGGCGACAC
>JAFSTC010000020.1 GCA_017450705.1 Lentisphaeria bacterium
GAGAGGGCTGGACTTCAACGGCGATTTCCAGAAGGACGACTTCATCACGCTGACCTTTTCGGAGGACGCTTCCGGCGCCGTGAGCGTCCGGCGGCAGGGCGGCGGCCGGGCCGGGGTCTTCGGGATCAGCGTCCCCGTGAAAAACCTTCCGCCCGACGGCATGGTCTACTTGCCCAGCTTCGGCGGAATGGAGTACGCCGCAAGCTCTCCCGATGAGGAATTCATCAGTCTTCAGGACACCTCGCTCTTCATCGAGGCCCCGCTGATGATCTATGTCCGTCAAAACAACGCCTTCGGCATGTGGGTCGAGGACGCGACCTTCCGCCCCTATTTCGGGATGATGGAACGGAACAAAAAGGGCTGCGCCATGGTCCTCGAGGGGCAGAACATCATCCCCTACGAGCCGCAGAAGGCGATCGACGCCCCGGCGGTCAAGTTCGACGTCTTCGGCGATTCCGGCTGGATCGCCGCCGCCCGCCCCTACCGGAACTGGTATCACAAAGCTTTCGCCAAGGAACTCGCCGTCCGCGACGCCAAGAGCTGGGCCGACGACATCTACGTCATCGCCGACGGCGGCAACAGCGCGCCGGGATTTCAAAACCTTCTCAAATATTTCAAAAAGGAGAACGTCCTCATCCAGATCTGGCAGGCGCGGAAACTGGGCTTCACCAAGGACATCCCCGACTACACCCCCCGCGGCCACTACCCGGGGCTGGTGAAAACGCTGCACGAGCACGGCTTCAAGGTCATGTGCTACGTCTGCCCCCTCTGCGCCGTCTACAAGTGCCCGGCGTGGGAGAGAGACGATGTGGGCAGTTTCTTTTTGACCCGCAAAAACAGCATCACCAACTACAACGGCAACAAGAATGCCTTCGACGAAAATCTCGCCGGGACCATCCGCGCCGCCAAGGGCAAGGATCAGTTCGGCCGCCTGAAGCCTGGCGCCTTCCTCTACGGCGACCCCTTGAGCAAAGGCTGGCGGGACTACTTCTGCAAGGTCATCAAGGAGATGAACGACCTCTGCGGCACCGACGCCAATTATCAGGATACCCTGGGGTGCACCGCCGACGTGGGCAACGGTTATGTCGACGGCCTCTCCGGAGCGCAGGGCAACGCCCAGTTCACCCGGGATCTGCAGAACAAACTGGGCGTCCCCATGGCGGCGGAGTTCGGTCCCGCCCCCATCGCCTTCGGCATCCGCTGGCCGCTGAACGGCGTCCGCGCCTGGGGCGGGGTACGGTTCCGGACGTACCGCACGACGAAACAAGTTCCCCTCTCTCCCTTCATCTTCGGCTACCGGGAGTGGGTCTCCTCCAACCGCATGACCGATGATTCGCGGATCCACGCCGTTCTAGCCGTGTCCGACGCCCTCTCCGGCTTCGGCATGCTCCCCACGAACTTCAGCGACCGGGAGCCCGAGGGCTACAAGGGGCAGGTGTTCCTCCGCGCGCGGCTCTTCGCCGACCGGCAGCTCAAGCCGTACTACCCCGAAAAGAACTATCCCGCCAACATCAAGTCGATGTACAAGGACAAAGACGGCGGGATCTGGCGCTACTTCGTCTCCGACACGATGCAGAAAATGATCGGCCCCGACGGCAAGGCGGCCTACGGTCGGCTCTACAACTCAACGGAACTCACC
>JAFSTC010000021.1 GCA_017450705.1 Lentisphaeria bacterium
GATTTCCAGAAGGACGACTTCATCACGCTGACCTTTTCGGAGGACGCTTCCGGCGCCGTGAGCGTCCGGCGGCAGGGCGGCGGCCGGGCCGGGGTCTTCGGGATCAGCGTCCCCGTGAAGAACCTTCCGCCCGACGGCAAGATCTATCTCCCCAGCTTCGGCGGCATGGAGTACGCCGCAAGCTCTTCCGAGGAGGAATTCATCAGTCTTCAGGACACCTCGCTCTTCATCGAGGCCCCGCTGATGATCTACGTAAGACAGGACAACGCCTTCGGCATGTGGGTCGAGGACGCGACCTTCCGCCCCTATTTCGGGATGATGGAACGGAACAAAAAGGGCTGCGCCATGGCCCTTGAAGGGCAGAACATCATCCCCTACGAACCGCTGAAAAAAATCGACGCCCCGGCGGTCAAGTTCGACGTCTTCGGCGATGCCAGCTGGATCGCCGCCGCCCGCCCCTACCGGAACTGGTATCACAAGGCTTTTGCGAAGGAGCTCGCCATCCGTGACGCCAAGAGCTGGGCCGACGACATCTACGTCATCGCCGACGGCGGCAACAGCGCGCCGGGATTCCAAAACCTTCTCAAATATTTCAAAAAGGAAAACGTCCTCATCCAGATCTGGCAGGCGCGGAAGCTGGGCTTCACCAAGGACATCCCCGACTACACCCCCCGCGGCCACTACCCGGGGCTGGTGAAAACGCTCCACGAGCACGGTTTCAAGGTCATGTGCTACGTCTGCCCCCTCTGCGCCGTCTACAAGTGCCCGGCGTGGGAACGCGATGACGTGGGCAGTTTCTTTTTGACCCGCAAGAACAGCATCACCAACTACAACGGCAACAAAAACGCCTTCGACGAGAACCTCGCCGGGACCATCCGCGCCGCCAAGGGCAAGGATCAGTTCGGCAACCTGAAACCGGGGGCTTTCCTCTACGGCGACCCTCTGAGCAAGGGCTGGCGGGACTACTTCTGCAAGGTCATCAGGGAAATGAACGACCTCTGCGGCACCGACGCCAATTATCAGGACACCCTGGGGTGCACCGCCGACGTGGGCAACGGTTACGTCGACGGCCTCTCCGGAGCGCAGGGCAACGCCCAGTTCACCCGGGATCTGCAGAACAAACTGGGCGTCCCCATGGCCTCCGAATACGGTCCCGCCCCCATCGCCTTCGGCATCCGCTGGCCGCTGAACGGCGTCCGCGGCTGGGGCGGGCCGCGGTTCCGGACGTACCGCACGACGAAACAAGTTCCCCTCTCCCCCTTCATCTTCGGCAACCGGGAGTGGGTCTCCTCCAACCGCATGACCGACGATTCGCGGATCCACGCCGTTCTGGCCGTGTCCGACGCCCTCTCCGGCTTCGGCATGCTCCCCACGAACTTCAGCGACAGGAAGCCCGAAGGCTACATGGGGCAGGTGTTCCTCCGCGCGCGGCTCTTCGCCGACCGGCAGCTCAAGCCGTACTACCCCGAAAAGAAGTATCCCGCCAACATCAAGTCGATGTACAAGGACAAAGACGGCGGGATCTGGCGCTACTTCGTCTCCGACACGATGCAGAAAATGATCGGCCCCGACGGCAAGGCGGCCTACGGTCGGCTCTACAACTCAACGGAACTCACC
>JAFSTC010000022.1 GCA_017450705.1 Lentisphaeria bacterium
GAAGTCCAGCCCTCTCCAGGTGACGGAGACGCCGTCATTTCCCTTTTTGACTTCGATCTTGCTCTGCGCGCAGGGTTTGCCGTAGACGGGGGACTTCTGGCGCTTTCTGTTCTGCTTGATGACGGGTTCACCCCAGGGGAAATGGGTCCGGGAGAGCTCCTTGACGTTGCCGGTCATGTTGCCCAATCCCGAGACGTACATATCGACCGTGTTTTCGGGAGAGGTGAGCTTGAATTTGTTTTCTTTGTTGACGACCCCGACGACCGCGGCGTCGCGCACGGTGAGCTCGATCCTTTTGCCGGAGACGGTGAAAGTCCTGCCGTTCTGCGCGAAATCGAAGGCCTGCGCTTCGGGAAGGAGAAAGAGAAACGCAAAGAAAAGGGAAAAAACGGATATCTTCATTTTTGAAAAGGTTTCCTCGGTTTGTTCTAATCTTTCCAGAATCTCGCCTTGACGGAAGAACTTGTGGACGCCCAGTAGGGGACGCCGTAAGCCGTCGAACCGCCGCCGAAGACGAGATGGGCAGCGTCGACGTTTCCGCCGTGGCCGTCTTCATAGAGGACATTGTACTTGCTGCCGTGGCGCAGTTTGGTGTTGCCCGGCAGATTGTACTGGATCCACGCGTCCTGGGCGTCCATGAACTGCATCGTGGTCGAGGGAAGCCGGAGCTTCGTCCGGGAGATGGGGGTCCCCGGAAGGACGGGATGGGTGTTCATGTTGATCGCGAAATCGTAGGTGCCGTTGAGCTGGACATTGACGTGGTTCATGTTGGGCGGAGCGAGCCTCTGGCGGTTCTCGGACGGACACTCCATGGCGCGTATCTGCCACTGCTGGTAGGTCCTGTTGCCCGGATTCGCCCAGACCGGGTAGGAGGCGAAATATTTTCCGTCCCAGAGGAGCCGACCCCACGCCCTGCCGTCGCCTGTGGCCCACGTCGCCTTGCGGGGCACGAAGATCTCGCGGTTGTCGGAGCAGTACATCTCGGTCGCCTTGCCCACGTGGACCATGTTGTTCTTGCACGAGATCTCCTTGCCGGCCTCCCGTGCCTGCTGGAGCGCGGGCATGAGCATCGCGGCCAAAATCGCGATGATGGCGATCACGACCAGGAGCTCGATCAGGGTGAAAAGGCGCGCCTCCCGGGGCATGTGCCCCCGTTTCCGTCTGCCCGCGGCGTCACAAAGAAGATCCGATTGTTTCATACGCTGCTCCTTTCTGTTGGTGCAATAGGAAATTGCCTGTTATTTTCGGTTCGAGTTCGACCGTTTTGCCGTTGTCGAGATCGGTCGCCTCCGCGGAAAAGATGTCGCAGACACTCCATTTGCGGATCAGAGTGCCCCCGGGGACCTCCCTTTTCGACCAGCCCCGGTAATAAAGATCGGCCAGCTCCCCGGTGGTCAGGTAATAGACGCCCCGGGACTCCAGCATGCCGAGGAATTTATCCAGCTCCGCGAGCCGGGGAGCTGCGGAACTTGCCGGATAGGCCGAAAAGTTCACCCGGTGCATCTGGACGACGGCGGGATCGTGCCAGATGCGGTGGTTGTTCTGGACCGCTTCGAAGGCCGTTTCGGCGGAGGCGCCGGTGAGATACGACGGCCCCGCCAGGTCGAACCAGACATTGCGGGCCAGATAGACGATGTCCTTTTCGGCGTCGATGTCCCCGCATCGGGCGCCGGGGTCCTGAAAGTTCCAAAGTTTGTTGCTGTAATAGACGATTTCGCCGTCGTTGGTGCGGAAGTTGACGAGACAGGCCGCCCGGGCTCCGGCCTGCGCCCACATCTTCACGGTCTCGGGGAAGGCATCGCTGGTCACCGCCGCATGGGGGCGGTAGCCGAAGATCCGCTCGAAACGGCCGAAGCCCGTTTCGATGATTCTGCGCATTTCGTCCGGCGCGTATCCGGTGTACTCCGGCAGGTGGGTCACCTGGCAGTAGCAGTTCATGTCGAAGAGTTTCCGGGCGTTTTCCCCGGCGGGGCTCTCCTCCTTGAGCAGGCGGAACCACAGCGCGGGGCTGGTGTGGTGCAGATTGGCGTGGTACTCGGGGAACCACACGCCCCGTTTCATGCCGTCGCGGTAGGCTTCGATCAGCCCGCGGCCGTCCCAGCCCGGCGGGAAGCCCTCGTCGATGGCCATGTCTTCGTAACGGGTGAAACCGTTGGCCCTGATGCGGCCGAAGTCGGGATTGGCCACGCAGGTGAATGCGGTGAAGACGGGGGGAAGCCCGTCCTTGCCCCGGTGCTTTTCGAGGACGCTGTAAAGGGCCTGCAGTTCGGAAGGACTCTCCAGCTTGCAGAAGACGGGGCCGCCGGACGTCAGCTGCGAGACGGCTCCGCAGAGGTCTTCCCGGGGGACGACCTCGGCCGCGCCCCAGTCGTCGCTTTCGATCACGACGGCGGGGAAACGCTCCATGTCCGGTTCGAACCGGCGGAGGGTCTTCATTTTTGTCGTTGTCATACCGGGGAACTCTCCTGTAAATCGTCCAGAACGATCTCTTCGCGCAGCATTTCGAGGATCCGGGGGATCACCTGTTTCTCCCGGATCTCGCCCGAAAAATACCGTTCCAGCAGCGGGTAAACACAGCTGTAAAGCCGGTAGAGCCCGTTGGAGGACAACTGGGGCTGGACGGCGTTTTCCGCCGCCTTTTCCAGCGTCGAAACCAGTTCCGCGGGCATCTCCCGCAGCAGGGCTTTTCGGGCGGGGAGGAAACTGGGACTTTCCATGAAGACGCGCTGGGCCTCGGGGCTCTGCAGGAATTTGAGCCAGAGCAGGGATTCCGGCAGCGCTTCCGTTCCGGCGCTGACGGCGAGGCACTCCGTGGCCATGATGTTCCGGCCGCCGGGATAGGGGGGCAGCGGGGCGTAGCGCCAGTTTTTCGCCTGGCCGATCACCGTGTTGATGGTGGAGTAGTAGCCGCAGAGGAAACGGCCTTTTTCGGCGTCGAAATTCCGGAGCGCCTCGGGATCGTCCCAGAAAGTGAGCTTGCCGTCGGGCGAGACGCAGAGTTTGCGGATGAATTCCAGAAGTTCATGCAGTCCCTTTTCCTTGTCCCGGAAGAAGCCGCCGGAAAAGGGTTCACCGAGAAAGAGGCAGAGGAGACTGTAGAAGCCGATGCTGAACAGGCCGGACTCGTTGACCGGTCCGGGTTCCCGCCACGAGAAGACGGATTGTCCGCCGCGCTCGCCCTTCAGGGGGACGCTCCAGGAAAACGGGACGGCGTAAAGGACCCCGTCCCACCGGCAGCTGTCCCAGAGGCCCGGGCAGAATTCGGACTCGTCGGTCCCGGCGAGGCGGGGATAATCGTCCAGATCCCGAAGTTTTCCCCGCCGGGCGAGGGAACGGACGTCGCGTCCGCTCAGAAGGACCGTGTCGCAGGGGAACTCGCCGCTTTCGATCCGCCCGAGGGTGTCGACGGGAACGATCTCGACCTCGGTCCAGGGGTACTGCCGGGTGAAACGCCGGACGCACTCCTGAAAGCAGTTCTGCATCTTGCTGTTGAGGTGGTTGTGGACAAAACGGATCCGGGTGCGCATCCGGCCGCCGAAGGCCTGATCGGCAACGAAGATCCCGTCGCCGGCGACGGCGGCGGTAAGTTTCGCGCGCGCCGCATTGATGACCGTGCCCTTCTTGCCGGTGAAACAGCTGACGATGCCGCGCTGTTCGAGGAATTTCACCGCCCGGTTGGCCGTCTGGAGATTCACGCCGTATTCTCCGGCGATCGCCGACATGGAGGGCAGTTTGCCGCCGCGGTACGCGCCGGCGTTGATCTTGCGGAGCAGATTCTCCGCAACCTCTTCGTACTTGGTCCTTTTCATTGTTCCCCTGAGGTTCGTTGTATATCGTTTCATATTTATTATACATCAAATAAAAGGCGATGTCAATAGCCCTTCCGGTCTTTTTCGGAAATTTTCGTCCGGCGGCATATCGGATCGCGGCGGCCGGTTGTCATGCGGCGGCCCGTCCGTCCTCTCAAAACCCTCCCCCCGCTTACCAGAAGCGGGTGGGGAGGCCGAGGGCCCGGGAGATCCTGTCGCGCACGGGGTGGACGGGGTGGGAGGGCAGGATGCGGTTTTTGACGAAGCACAGGGCCAGGTCTTCGGACTTGCAGAAAAGGAGTTCCGCGCCGGCGGCGCCGCCGTGGCCGAAGATGTCGCCTCCGCGGGTCTCCCAGCAGGGGAGGACGTAGCCGAGGCCGAATTTCTCCCAGGCGCCGGGGAGCACGGGGTCGTCGGGGGCGCGCAAAAGGCGCGTCGCGTTCTCAAGCGTTTCGGTCTTGAGGAGCGGGGCGTGGGTGACGGCGTTGAAGATTTTTGCCGCGGCGCTGGCGGTCCCGATGGCGTTGGCCGAGGGGATGAATCCCCGGCGCAGGGGGACCTGTGAGATGAAGTTCTTCGTCCAGCAGGGGCGGCCGCCGAAGGCGCTGTCGTCGATCTCCGCCGTGTCATGGTCGAAGGCTTCGGGGATGCCGAAAAAGAGGTGTTTTTCCACGCCGAGGGGGAGAAGGAGTTTTTCCCGGATATAGTCCTGAAAGGGGACGCCGCTGATGCGGAAGGCCAGTTCCCCCAGGAGCCAGGCGAAGGTGATGCCCTGATAGCCGCATTTTGTCCCCGGGGTCCACCGGGGGCGGGCCTGTTCCATTTTTTTGACCATGTACGGCCAGTCGGCCAGCCGGGGCGAGGTGTCGGGAACGCCCGGCAGGAGGTGCAGTCCCGTGCGGTGGCTCAGGACGTGGAGGATCTGGAGATCTTCCTTGCCGTCTCCGGTGAATTCCGGCCAGAAGCGGGAGACCTTTTCGGTGCAAGCCGTACCGGACTCCTCCATGAGCATGTGGAAAGCGGTGGCGGCCAGGGCCTTGCCGGAGGAGAACAACGGAAAGAGCGTTTCGGACGTGACGGGGCGGGTCCTCGCGGCGTCGGCGTATCCGGCGCGGAGATCGGCCGCGGGTTCCCCCCGGTGGAAGATCGCGAGCTCAAGTCCGCACTCCTCGCCCGAGGCAACGGCATCGTCGAGGATCTGCTGCAGTTTTTCGACGGGGATACGGTCGATCATTTCGTCGGCTCTCCTTTTCTTTGAAAAGTTCCTTCGGACATGCGCAAGTCCAGAAGGAAGGGAATGGCGACCGAGGCGGGATCGAGTTCCTTCCCCGCATTCCGGGCCTGTTCCGTTTTGATGAAAATATAAAGCTGCGAGGCGGAGTTTTCGCCCTCGCGGATGTCGGGGACATCCAGCCCGCCGTCCCGGGTCAGGATCACTTCGGCCTCGTCCGGGCGGCCGGTGTGAGCCAGCGCGGCGGCCTTCATCATCTGAACGAGGGGCAGGGCGGCGTCTCGGGGGGAGAGACGGTCCAGCAGGGTGAACATTTTGCCGTACTCCCCGAAAGAGAGCAGCATTTTCAGGGCCTCCTTGACGAAGGGCGTGTCGGCGGGATCGAGGAGCGCGGCCCGCAGGATCATGTCGGCGGATTCCTGCCGCCGCCCCTGCCGGTCGAGGAGATTGGCCCACGCGTGGAGCAGATGACGCCTGTTTGCGGGATCGCCCGCGGCGGCGAGTTCCCGTTCGGTCCGTTCCCGGTCCTCGCGGCGGAAATAGTTCAGTGCCAGATGGTAGTGGACCTGGGGACCGGGGACGGCCTTTTTCAGCAGCTCGAACCACGCGTCGGAGACCTGATAGGAGGCGGGGAGCGCTTCGGTCATGCGGCCCGTCCGCAGAAGTTCCACCCAGGGGGTCTGCTCGGGGCCCGGCGCGCCGAAGTCCAGCTGGGGCGCGAGTTTTCCGCCCCGGCGCAGTTCCTCCAGCGCGCCCCATCCGGAGCCCTTCACGACGACTTTGCCCGGCTTGAGAGCGATGCTCTCCCGTGTTTCGCGGAGCATGTTTTCAAGGGCCGCCGCGGGGATTTTGCCGTCCAGCGCGGCGGTGACGGCCCCGACGGCGTCCTCCCACTTGCCGTGGACCTGTTCCGGCTTCATGACGAGGGAGCCGTAACCCTCCAGCCACTCCCAGGCGGTTTTGGGGGGCATGGGCAGACACTCCTGCTGGGAGCGGCCGAGGCCGCCCTGAAGTTCGATGTAGGAGTCCAGTCCGGGGCCCAGCAGCTTTCTGTTCCAGTGGCGTCCGCCCTGACACTGCCCCCAGACGAAGAGCTTGCGTCCCCGCAGGCGTTTGGTGGAAACGTGGCAGAAGCCGTATCCGTCCTCATAAAAGAGGCATTCGTAGCGCCGCACGTCTTCGGGGATGTCGTAGAAGTGATCCTTCACGTATTCGAAATTGACGGGATAGGTCCCGTCGAAGCCCTCGCCGTCGGGCAGGGAAAGTTTCGCCAGCGCGTGGGAGCCGCCGCTGTACCAGTTGGCGAAGACCTCCTTCGCCGGAACGACGACGCGGCTGCCGGGGACTTCCGGCAGGGCCATGTTGCTCCACCAGTACATGGGCTGAACGGTGTCGTCCGGGTTGAAAATGCGGCCCCGGATGTAGAGAAAACGGGAGTCCTCCGGCAGGAAGCAGTCGTACTGGAAAGGGGTGCCCCGGTCCCGCTGGTACTCGTAGAACCGCAGGACGGGGAAGTCCGGCGTCTCGACCACGGCGCAGAAGCGGGGCGACATGGTCTGTTCGTCGTGGCCGCGGCGGCCGCAGTTGAATTCGACGCCGCCTGCGAACCAGGCGTTGCGGATCCCCAGATTGCAGGGGAGGAGCCGGGTGTTTTCCAGCAGCAGATCCCTGCCGTTTTCCTTGTCGCGGAGCGACCAGAGCCGGCCGCCCAGCTCGGGCAGGAAGACGGCTTTCAGGTACTTGTTTTCCAGCACGGCGGCTTTGAAGTCGAGTTCCTCCTCGGGGGTGTCGTAACTGTCCTGAAGCGTGTAGGGCAGGCCGTCCCGGAACATGCCGTAGCCGATGAAAAGACCGTCGTCCTCGTCCAGTTCGGCCGAGATCTCGGATTTGATGAGTTCCCGCAGGGCGGGAAACCACGACGACGGGCCGACCCTGCGGCCCCTCAGATGAAGCGTTTCGAATCTCAAGTTGTTCATATCGTGACCTTCGAAAAATTTTTTCCCCGCGGCTCCCTTCCGGCTCAGTCCTCTTCGGGCCGGGCGGACCGGGTCATCAGGGAGAACATGGCCTCCTTCACCGGTTTCCCCTGATAAAGAATGGCGTAAATTTCGTCGATGATCGGCGTTTCCGCTCCGGCCCGCCGGGCCAGGGCGTACGCGCCCTTCGCCGTGGGAACGCCCTCGGCGACGACCATGCCCATTTCAGCGAGAATCTCCTTCAGGGCGCGGCCTTTCCCCAGCTCCTCGCCCACGTGCCGGTTGCGGCTGTGCCCGCTGCAGCAGGTGACGATCATGTCTCCGATGCCGCTCAGCCCGCTGAAGGTGGCGCGCCGGCCGCCCAGGGCTTCGCCCAGACGGCCCATTTCGGCGATAGCCCTCGTCATCATGGCGGCCTTGGGGTTGTCCCCCAGCCTCATGCCGTCGATGATGCCCGCGGCGATGGCGAAGACGTTTTTGAGCGCGCCGCCCAGCTCCAGCCCCGCCACGTCGGCGGAGGTGTAGACCCGGAAGCGCTCGTTCATCAGCGCCCGCTGGACGAATCTTGCCGCCGCGGCATCCGCGGAGGCTGCGGTGACCGCCGTCGGGACCTTGCGCGAAACCTCCTCGGCGTGGCTGGGGCCCGAGAGGTCCGCGTAGGTGACTTTTCCCAGCTCTTCCGAAACGATCTCGCCGATCCGCAGCCAGGTATTGAGTTCGATGCCCTTGGCCACGTTGACGATCACCGCGTCGGCGGGGAGGCGGCCCTTCATTTTTTGCAGGACGCCCCGGAGAAACTGGGTGGGCGTCGCGCAGACGACGAGGGCGCTTCCGGTGAGGGCTTTTGTCATGTCCGGCTCGAAGACCAGATTTTCCGGCAGCCGGACGCCGGGCAGGAATTTGGAATTCTCCCCCGTCCGGCGCATCTCTTCCAGATAGTCCGGAAAAGCGCCCCAGAGGACCGTGTCGTGCCCGTTGGAAAGGGCGTTCATCGCCAGAGCCGTGCCCCACGCGCCGTCGCCTGCCACGCAGATCTTCATTTTTTTTCCCTCCTGCTGCCGGCGTGATGCCGCCGGCGTCAGGGAAAATATATCACGGCCGGCTTTTTTTTCAACCGGAAAGAAAAAAAATCCCCCGCGTCCCGAAGGATACGGGGGATCCGGCAAAAGGAGATGCCTTTACTCGACTTTGATCTTGTGGACGGTCGCCCGCTCGGACTTGGGCAGACACAGCGTCAGCACGCCGTCCTGGGTTTTGGCCTGGATGCCCGAGACATCCACCATGTCGGAGAGCTGGAAAGCCCTGTAGTAGCAGATCGGACCGCCGTTGCGGGTGAGGGAGCTGACGGCCCGCATGGTGAGCACGCCGTCCTCGACGGAGACGTCGATGCTTCCGGAGTTGGCTCCCGGGACTTCGAACATGATCTTGACGCCGCAGTCCTCTTCGATCACATCCACAGCCGGACGCACTTCGACGGCGTTCTCCGGCACGCTGAAACACTTTTTGTCTTCCATTCTGCAGTACTCCTTATTTTTCATCATTGCACCGTTTTCGCTTCGGGATCCTCAGCTGACCTTGACGACGTGGGTCCCGTTCTTTCCCTCGCTCATCCTGGGGATGGCGATCTCGAGGACGCCGTGCTCGTATTTGGCCCGGGTCTCGGCGCCCTTGACCGGCACCGGCAGCTTGACGCTCTCTTCATAGCTCTCGCAGACGCGCTCCCTGATGACGTAGCGCTTGTCGTCGCAGCAGGCCTTGTGCTTGCCGCAGTCGACGACCCTGACGGTGAGGAAATCGCCGACGACCTCGATCTCGAAATCCTCCTTGCAGCGTCCGGGGCAGGGGAATTTGACTTCCACGTATTTGTCCTTGACGGATACGTCCAGCTTCGTGTCGATCTGCCCGCCGAACACCAGGTCCGAACGGAAGCCCGGGAAACAGCTGAACATCGATTTGACCATCTCTTCCAGCGGCTGCGTGGACAGCTCGAAGTTGAGACCTCTCGGATTCCTGTTTCTTGCCAGCATGTTCATAGTTTCGTACTCCTTCCTCTTTTTTCCGGCCTCTTCACCGGATCTCGTCACGGCATGAGCACGGGGCGTGCCAAACAGGCCTCCGGGCACGGAAGGCGTTCCCCGTGGGACAATCTGGCGCGGCGGCCGCGACAGGTTGTCCCTGTCGCGCGACACTTTTTCCCGGGGGGCGGTGCCGGGCGGAAAATCCCCGGGAAACGGGGCTTCTTTATGCCGAAACCGGACCGATTTCGAAAAAAAACAAAAAATTTTTCGATATGCCGTTTGAAATAACGCAAAATCGGTGATAATGTATTGGCCGTGCGGGGGATTTGATAATACCGGCGGTATGCCTTGATCCGTGGTTTCCTGTCGTCGGCGTTTTCAGAACGCTTCCCGGTAGCCGTAACAACAATAGGGATAAACAGGATCACAAGTCGTGCCGGTATTTTCTGGCGGTCTTCCTTTAAGGAGTTGGAGAAAGGATCAGGAACAAGGATGAACATCTATGTAGGCAATCTGCCCTACGGCATCAACCGCGACCAGCTGCGTGACGTTTTCGCCGCCTTCGGCGAAGTTTCTGCCGCCCGCATCGTGACCGATCGTGAGACCGGGAGATCCAAGGGCTTCGGCTTCGTCGAAATGCCCAATGACGAGGAGGCGAAAAAGGCGATCGAGGCCCTCAACGGCAATGACATCGGCGGCCGCAAGGCGATCGTCAACGAGGCCCGTCCCCGGGAGGAGCGTCCTCCCCGCGAAAAGAGCTGGTGATCTTCTGTTCTCACCGGAGTTTTCTGTTTCTCCATGCCGCAAGAAATTGCGGCATTTTTTTGTGACCGCGCATTGAAAAACACATTCTCCGGCAGTATATTACCCCGATGCCGATAAAAACAACGGAAGGACTTGGTATGAAGAAGAAAACTGCCGTTCCCAGATACGAGGGCAAGGAGCTTGAGTACTACAATGCCCTGATCGCCGCGGGCGAGAAGATCCGCCAGCAGATGAGGTATCACGCTTCCGAGGCCCTCGACTGCAGCAATGCCGACAAGCGCGGCGTCACGACCCACATGGCCGACGTCTCCAGCGACAACTCCCGGCATGAAATGGAGATCCGCATGCTCTCCGAGGAGGGCGATGTGCTGCATCTCATCGACGACGCGCTCGCCCGGCTGGCCCGGGGCGAATACGGCAGGTGCCAGGAGTGCGGCGAAATGATCCCCGAAGGCCGGCTCAGGGTCCGTCCCTACGCCGTCTTCTGCATCAAGTGCAAGACCAAACACGAAGAGATGATGCGCGGGTAAGTCTCATGGACCGGGATCCTGCGGAAAAAACCGTCGGTGAGCCTGCGGAGAAGGTCCCTTCCGCGGCTCACGCGGCGGAGCCAGCCGCACAGGGTGCGTTCCGGCGGCGGCGGGGGCTCCCCGTCTGCGCCGCGACAGCCGCCCTTCTGCTGCTGGCCGACCAGTTCTCCAAACTCGTGATCACGGCGTCCTATGCGCTGCACGAGAGCACGCCCGTCATCCCCGGGTTTTTCTCCATCACCTACGTGCGCAATCACGGCGCGGCGTGGGGCATGTTTTCCGGCCACGGCTGGTTCCTGCTCGTGGTCGCCGCGGCGGTGGTCGCCGCGATATTCCGCTTCTACCGCTATCTCACCGAAGGATACGCCGAGCGTGAGATCGCTCTCTTCATGATCCTCTCCGGGGTGGCGGGCAACTCCATCGACCGGCTGTGGCGGGGCGCGGTGGTCGATTTTCTCGATTTCCACTACAAGACCGTGTGGCACTACCCCGTCTTCAACATCGCCGACATCGCCATCTGCACCGGCGTCGGACTCTTCATCCTCTCGGGATTTCTCCGCGGCGACCGGGAGAAAGAAAAGTGAATATCGCCGATGCTTCCCAGGTCCGCGCCGCGGAGAAAAAAGCCCTCGCGGGCGATCCGGAGGGGTACGGTCTGATGCTTTGCGCCGGGCGCGCCGCCGCCCGGATCATAGAAGAGTTTTTTCCCCGCGTCCGGCGGACGGTCGTCCTCTGCGGGGGCGGCAACAACGGCGGAGACGCCCTCGTCGCCGCCGCTTCCCTGCCGGGCGAGGTGGTCGTGTACGCGCTCAGGCCCCTGTCGGAACTGCGGGGCGCCGCGGCCTGTGCCGCAAGGGATCTGCCCGAACGCATCGAAGTCCATGTGTGCGAGACGCTTTCCCCCGACGTTTTCCGTTTCGGCGACCTGATCGTCGACGGGGTGCTTGGCATCGGTTTTTCCGGCGGTCCGCTCCGGGGGCCTGCGGCCTCTTTTCTCCGCGCCGCCGCTTCCTCCGGGTGTCCCGTCGCCGCGCTGGATGTCCCCAGCGGTCTTGACGCCGACACGGGGATCGCGGCGGAGGCGGCGGTCCGCGCGGACCTCACCGTCACCTTCGGCGCGGTGAAAAAGGGACTTCTTCTCGGACAGGGGCCCGCCCTGTGCGGCGTGCTCAGGGCCGTCGACATCGGTCTGGGCGGGGTTTCCTGCGACGACCGGGCCGTCACCTTCGAAGAGGCGGTCCGGCTCCTGCCGCGTCCCGGTTCCGACGTCCACAAGAACAGCCGGGGGGCACTGCTGGTCGTCGCCGGAAGTTCCGAGTTTTCCGGCGCCGCCGCGCTGACGGCGACCGCGGCCCTGCGGTGCGGCGCGGGGATCGTCCGGCTGGCCTGCGTCAAGGCCGCGGCTTTGCCCTGCGCCGTGATCGCGCGGGAGTTTCCTGCCGAAAACGGTCTCCTTGCCCCTGCCGTGTGGCGGAGCCTCGCTCCGTGGATCCGCGCCAGCGACGCTCTGGCCGCCGGTCCGGGCTGGGGTCCGGTTTCCCCCGGGCTTCTGCAGGGGGTCTTCGACTTTCCCGGGCCCGTCGTTCTGGATGCCGACGCCCTCAACGCGGCGGCGCGGAACCCCGAGCTTTGGCGGGGCCGCCCCGACATGGTCATCACGCCCCACCCCGGCGAGGCCGCCCGTCTGGCCCGGGCCTTCGGCGTCGCCGGCGACGGCCGCAGCGGGCTTGCCCGGGGACTTGCGGCAAAGCTGGGGACCGTCGTCCTGCTGAAGGGGAAATTCACCGTCGTCGCCTCCCCCGACGGGCGGGAGAAGATCATTCTTGCCGGGAGTCCCGCTCTGGCCACCGCGGGCAGCGGGGACGTCCTTACGGGCGTCATCGGGGCGCTGCTCGCTTCGGGCGTTTCTCCCTTCGACGCGGCGGTCCTCGGCGCCTCCCTCCACGGCCGGGCCGGGGAGCTCGCCGGACGCGGCGCCGTTTCCGACGACCTGCCCCTTGTTCTGAGAGACATTTTGAGAGATCTGTGAAGCCTTTGTGATATGAAGAAGTGTTTGAAAATCGTCGCCGACGACAAGATACCGTTCCTGCGGGGCGTATTCGAGGACGTCGCCCGGGTCGTTTACCTGCCCGGAGCGAAAACTGCCGCCGCGGACGTCCGGGACGCCGACGCGCTCATCACCCGCACCCGGACCCGCTGCGGCCGGGAACTGCTGGCGGGAAGTTCCGTGCGTTTCATCGCCACCGCCACGATCGGGTTCGACCACATCGACCGGGAGGCCTTGCGGGAGCTGGGCATCGCCTGGTGCAACGCCCCGGGATGCAACGCCGCAAGCGTTGCCCAGTACATCACCAGCGCTCTGGTGAGTTTTCCCGGCAGCCGGCAGGGGCAGGTTTTGGGCGTCATCGGCGTGGGACACGTGGGCCGTCTCGTCGCCGCGGCGGGGAGGGCTCTGGGCATGGAAGTGCTGCTCAACGATCCGCCCCGGGAGGAAGCCGGCGATCCGGAGCATTTCGTCTCCCTCGACGAGATCCGGGAGAAGTCGGACTTCATCACGCTGCACGTGCCTCTCGAAAGGGAGGGGGCCCACCCCACGCTGAAGATGCTCTCCGCGGCGTTTTTTGCCGGAGTGAAGTCCGGAGCCGTTTTCTTCAACAGCTCCCGGGGGGAGGCCGTGGAGACGTCCGCTCTCAAAGCCGCCCTCCGCGGGGGACGCCTTGCCGCCGCCGTCATCGACGTGTGGGAGAACGAGCCCGGGATCGACACGGAGCTCATGGCGCTGGCCCGGTTCGCCACGCCCCACATCGCGGGGTACTCCACTGACGGGAAAGCCAACGGGACGGCCATGTCCGTCCGCCGGGTGGCCGCTGCTTTGGAGCTCCCCGGCTTCGACGGCTGGTATCCCGCGAGCATCCCCGCGCCGGAAGCGCCGGAGATCATCCGCCTCGATGCGTCCGAGTCCGTTGCCGGGCAGGTGCGTCAAGCCGTTCTGCACGCCTACGATATCTCCTGCGACGATCGGCGTCTCAGGGCCGCGCCGGAGGATTTCGAGAAACTGCGGGGCAGTTATCCCGTCCGGAGGGAGTTCCCCTTCTTCCGCGTCCGGGGCGGGTCGCCCGAAGCGCTGAAGATCCTGACTTCTCTCGGGTTTTCGGCGGACGGAGGTGAAAGATGAGTCAGGCAAAACGCAAAAAGAACAAGAGCCGGATCGTCGTCTGGCTGGAATATTTCTTCTTTTCCATCCTCTGCCGGATCTTGGAGCTTCTGCCGATGCGCCGGGCGTCGGCTCTTGCCGCGGGGCTCACGCGGCTGCTGTTTTACGCGGACTTGCGCCACGCGCGGCGGACGGTCCGGCACATCATGTACGCCGGGGTGGAGAGCGATCCGCGAAAGGCGAAAAAAATGGCCGTCGCCAGCTTCGGCGAGTTCGGGAAACTTCTGGCCGAGATCGTCAAGATGCCCCAGATGTACAGTCTCGACCGGGTTCGGATCTCCGCGCCGGAGAACACCCTCGATATCATCTCCCCCGAGCGGAATCCCGGCAGCCGCCAGATCATCCTCGCCGTGGCCCACTACGGCAACTGGGAGATGGCGGGAACGGCCTTCGCCGAATATACCGGCACCCCCATGTCCTCCCTGATGCGTCCCTTCGGCAACCCCCTCATCGGGAAGAAGATCCTCTCCAACCGCGGGGGGAAAAGTCACGAATTGATCGACAAAAATCAGGGTCTGCGGCCGATCCTCCGGGCGATGAACGAGGGCCGGATCATCACCGTGCTGGTCGATCAGCACGCCATGTCGGGGGAGGGCGTGGAGGTGGAGTTTTTCGGACACCCCGCCCGGATGCACATGACGCCGGCCCTGCTGCACCTCAAATCGGGCATCCCCATCATCCCGGAGGTGACCCGGCGGGTCAGCGACGATTTCGAATTCGAGTTCGTCTTCGGGGAGCCGATCGTCCACAAGCCCACGGGCGACAAGAAGCGCGACATCTACGAGATCACCCAGAGGATCGCCGACGAGCTGGAGGAGCTGATCCGCCGGGATCCCGTGCAGTGGCTGTGGGCGCCCCGCCACTGGCTCTCCATCGAGAGAAGAAACTGCGCTTCCTACGCCGACTGGAAGCGCCCGGTCTTTGGAAACGAGTCCGCTGAACATGCGGAGAAGGAGGAGCGATGAGCAGCGGGAAAATCGATTTTTACGGGCAGGAACTCAACGTCTACAAATCCTGTCTCCACACCCATTCCAAGGTCTCCGACGGTCTCTTCACGCCCGAGGAGGTCATCCGCCTGTACGCGGAGAAGGGGTACGACGTGCTGGCTTTCACCGACCACCGCCGTTACAACCCGGTGGAAACCTACGATTCCCGCGGTCTGCGGCTGCTTTCGGGCGTCGAACTGCATCCCGAGGGGCCCTTCGGGCGGGCGTGGCATCTGCTGTCTCTGGGGGTCCGCGAGGGCGACGTGCCGGGCGACACGACGGGCATGACGGCCCAGGAGGTCGTCGACGCGGTGCGCCGGGCGGGCGGGATCGTTTTCGCCGCCCATCCCTACTGGTGCGGCTTCCAGCACGAGCATGTGTCGAGTCTGCGGGGCATTTCGGGGATCGAGGTGTGGAACACCAGCTGCCGCTACATCGGCAAAGCGTACAACATGCAGATCTGGGACGACTTGCTCATGCGGGGGAACCGCCTCGGCGCCCTTGCCGTGGACGACACCCACCGCGACCTGGACTGCTTCTTCGGCTGGACCATGATCTGTTCTCCCGATGACGGCGAAAGATCCCTGCTCTCGGCCCTCGAAGGCGGCCGTTACTACGCCACCCAGGGGCCGGAGTTTTATCGGCTGAAGTGGGAAAACGGCGTGCTGGAGGCCGAGTTCTCCCCGTGCGCCGAAGTGATCGTCATGTCGTCGGCCTCCACGGGGTACATGGTGCGCCGCCCGGAGGAGGAGGGAGAACTCGCCGCGTCCTTGCGGATCGAGATCCCCCGGGCGCTCTCGGAGCCGGAAAAGCTGAAATATCTGCGCATCCAGCTGCGGGACGGGGAAGGCCGTTACGCCTGGAGCATGCCGATCCACCTCGCGTGACCCCGGGCCCGGGGAGGTCAGTCCCGCTTGCCCAGATTGCGCTTGATGGCCATGTCGGCTTCGCGCTTGCGGAGCGTTTCCCGCTGGTCGGCGTGGGATTTGCCGATGCAGTAGGCGATCTCCAGCTTGACGAGACCGTTCTTGAGGTACATTTTGAGGGGGATCAGAGCCCCCCCCTTCGTATTGATGGTCTGGGCGAGCTTGAGGATCTCCCGTTTGTGGAGGAGCAGACGCCGGGGGCGCTTCACTTCGTGATTGAAGCGGTTGCCGAAGCCGTAGACGGCGATGTGGACG
The DNA here is from genome assembly GCA_017450705.1 of Lentisphaeria bacterium. Taxonomy (GTDB): domain Bacteria; phylum Verrucomicrobiota; class Lentisphaeria; order Victivallales; family Victivallaceae; genus UBA1784. The sequence continues at coordinate 15,711 of JAFSTC010000022.1, forward strand.
TTGTAAAGCAGCGCCTGATCGTTCTCGATCTTGACGTAGCCTTCGCCCAGCTGGACCGCCCGGTCCCGGCAGCTTTTGACCTCGGTCCCCGCCAGCTGGATCCCCGCCTCGAACTTCTCCACGACGGTGTAGTTGTGGAAAGCCTTTTTGTTGCCGGCGAGAACGGGATCCTGTGGTGCTGAGCGGGGCATTTTTTCACTCTCCGTCACCGCGCAGGAACTGTTTGGCCTCTTTGACGAAGCCCTCCGCGCGGGGGGTGTTGGCCGCCCTGAGGGAGGCGTTGAATTTCTCCAGCAGCTCCTGCTGCTCCTTCGTGAGTTTCACGGGCGTCTCCACGAGGAGCCGCACATGGAGATCCCCCCGGGTCCCGCGCCGCAGGTTGGGACTGCCTTTGCCCTTGATCCGCAGGACGCTGCCGCTCTGGCTGCCCGCGGGGACCCGCATTTTCGTCTTGCCCGCGATGGTCGGCACGTCCACGACGCCCCCGTTGGCCATGATGCTGAAGGGGACGGGGATCTCGCAGAGCAGATCGTCTCCGTTGCGCGAGAAGATCCTGTTGGGCCGCACGTGGAAGACCACGTACAGGTCGCCGTTCTGGCCGCCGCGCAGGCCCGCGCCGCCCCGGCCCTGCACGCGGACCTGGGAACCGGTGTCCACCCCGGGCGGGATGCGGACGGTGAAGCTGTCGCGCTTCTGCACCCGCCCCTGACCCGAGCACTTGCGGCAGGGCTTCTCGATGATCTGCCCGGTCCCGCGGCAGGCGGGACAGGTCTGCTGGACGCTGAAAAATCCCTGGGAGATGGTCTGGGAACCGCGGCCCCCGCAGCGGGGACAGGTCTTCTTGCCGCTCCCCGGTTCGCAGCCGGAGCCGTGACAGGCGTCGCAGGACTCCAGCCGGGGGATCGAAACGGGTTTCTCCGCGCCGTACATGGCGTCTTCGAAATCGATCTCCATGTCGTAGCGCAGGTCGTCCCCGGGCACGGGGGCGTTGGGATTCCTCGGACGGCCGCCGCCGAAGAGGTCTTCGAAGGAAAAGCCGCCGCCTCCGCCGCCGAAGCCGCCGCCGAAGAACTGGCTGAAGATGTCCTGGGCCCGCCGGGTGTCGTAGGCGCTCCCGCCGTGGCCCGCATTGGTGTAGGCCTCGTGGCCGAACTGGTCGTAGCGGCTGCGCTCCTCGGGATTGCTCAGGACCTCGTAGGCCTGAGAGATCTCCTTGAATTTCTCCTCCGCGGCCTTGTCGCCCGGATTCTTGTCCGGGTGGTACTTGATCGCGAGTTTGCGGTACGCTTTCTTGATCTCCTCCTGGCTCGCGCCGCGGCTGACGCCAAGGGTCTGATAATAGTCTGCTGCCATGATCCCCCCTTACTCCCCGCTTTTTTCCTCTGCATCGCCCTGCGGGGCTTTTTCTTCACACGGTTCTTCCTTTTTGCCGGAGGAGACGACGACCCGGGCGGGGCGGAGCAGTTTTTCCCCCAGCTTGAACCCGCCGGCCCACTCGCGGATGACCTCGCCCTCCGGAACCGTGTCGGAGGGCTCGTTGGCCACGGCATCGTGGAGTGTCGGATCGAATTTCTTCCCCACGGAATCGAACTTTTTGACGCCCAGTTCGTCGAAGGCCTTGAAAAATTCGCCCATGATCATCTTGAGTCCCTGACGGACGGCCTCGAGATTGTCCGTGTTTTCCGCCGCGGTCTCGGCCATGGTCAGGTAGTCGAAGACCGACAGAAAGGGCGAAAGGGTGTCCGCCACGGTGAAGGCCCGCGCGTCGGCGAGATCCTTGACCACCCGCTTGCGGTAGTTCTGATACTCCGCCTGCAGGTAAAGATATTTGGACTGCAGTTCGGCGAGTTCCGCCTTGAGTTTTTCTTCGGGCGTCGGCTCCGGCGCCGGGGCTTTTTCCGCCCCGGGAGCGGCTCCCTCCGCAGCGCAGGGCTGCACTTTTTCTTTTTCCTCCGGATCGGGGACTTCCGAACCGTCTTTCACTTCGATTTTGCTCATATTCACCGATATCTCCGTAGTTTGACAGACTTATTTCTTCAAACCGGTAATATAGCACATCGGCACGGATAATTCAACCGCATTTTTCATTTGAAAAGGCGCCGGCCCCGTGGTATATTATCCGGCGGTGAACCACAGAAGAACAGAGGAGTTTCTCATCATGCCGTTTGACCGCGGATCGATCACTTTTGCGATGTTCGAACTTCCGGAGGAGCTTCCGGAGAATGTTATGGCGCTTTTTGCCGCGAACCGGGCCGGGACGCTGGACTCCGTCACCGGCGACCCCCAGATCGGCTGGGTCACGGGCCGGGGCCTGCTGGATACCGACCTGGACGGCGCCGGGGTCCATGCCGGCGGCTGTCTCTGGCTGACCCTGCGGCAGGCCGTGCGCAAGATCCCCTCGTCCCTGCTGGCCGCGCTGTGCCGCCGCGAGGAACAGGCCGTGCTCCGCGCCGAGGGAAAAGAATACCTCTCCGCCAAGCAGAAGCGGGAGATCAAAGAGGACATGATCGAAAAGCACCTCGGCAAGATGCCGCCCACCCTCTCCGGGATCCCCGTCGTCATCGATCCCCGGACGAAGCTGCTCTACACCGGCGCCGTGAGCGCCACCCAGATCGACCTCTTCGTCGAAAACTTCTACCGGGTCGCCCAGATGGAACCCCTGCAGCTCACCCCCGCCCTGATCCTCGAACGGGAATTCAAGGTCCTGCCCGTGGATTTCCCCCAGCTCTCCATCGACGGTCGGACGGGCGGCGAACCCGCCATCGGCAGGGATTTTCTCATGTACCTCTGGTACTTCGGCGAGACCGTGGGCAAACTCCGGCATCCGGAATACGGCGAATTCGACCTGATGATCGAGGGGCCGCTGGTCTTCGCCGGAGAGGACGACGACCGGGGCTCCGCCGAGACCACCGTCAAAAAGGGCGGCAGTCCCCTGCGCAGCGCCGAGGCCAAGGCCGCCATCAACGTGGGCAAGAAACTCAAAAAAGCCAAGCTCACCATCACCCGTCTCAACCAGATCTGGAGCGGCACCTTCGACGCCGACAAATTCGTTTTCAGCGGCTTCAAACTCCCCGAGGGCGAGGAGATGAACGACGACGAGATCTTCGCCGAACGCATAGAAAACCTCGGCATCTTCCGCGAAGCGCTGATCGGCTACTTCAAGGCCTTCGCCTCCGCCATGCTGGGCAGTGAATTCGAAAAAACCGAAAAGGCCGTCCGCGACTGGGCCAAAAGCCGCGACGCGATCTAGTCATGCCTCACGAAGAAGATGCGGATATCCGGTTCTTTACCGGGTTCTGCGGCGTGTTCGAAACGCCTTCCGACCGCCGGGTCGAACTGGATCTCGGGTGCGGTTCCGGCTCCTACACTTCCGCGCTCTGCGGCCTTTTCCCCGAAAGCCGGATCCTGGCCGCCGACGTCATGCTGGGCCGCCTGCGCAAAGTGGTGAGGCGCTGCCGCCGGGGGCATTTCGACAACGTGACGGTTTTGCGCGTCGAGGCCCGGTACCTCATTTCCCGCCTGCTGCCGGACCGTTCGGTGGACCGCATCCATCTGCTCTGCCCCGATCCCTGGCCCAAGGGACGGCACCGGGGACACCGCCTGCTGACCAGCGATTTCACGAGCCAGCTCCACCGGGTGCTGCGCGACGGCGGCGTCTTCCACTTTTCCAGCGACGACGAATATTACCGGGACGCCGTGGGACGGGTCCTGGCCTCTTCGGGACTGTTTTCCCCCTGCGACGAGGCCGTTGCCGATCTGGCCGGGATCGCCAGCGATTTCGAGAAGCGCTGGCTGGAAGAGGGGAAAACCGTTCCTCACCGGGCGTGGCGGAAACTGCCGCTTCCTCCCCCCGGACCGGGGCATTAGAAACCGTTTTTCTCATCGGCATAAAAAAAGGATGACAGGATAAAATGAACGTTTTTCAGGAATTGCAGGCCCGGGGCTTCTGTTTTCAGGCCACGGATCCGGCTGAGATCGAAAAGATGCTCTCCACCGAGAAGATCCGCTTCTACGTGGGATTCGACCCCACCGGCAGCAGTCTGCACGTGGGACACCTCCTGCCCGTGATGGCCATGCGCATCATGCAGCAGGCCGGTCACGTGCCGCTGGTCCTCGTGGGCGGCGCCACCGCCCGCATCGGGGATCCCTCCGGCAAGCAGACCGCCCGGCCCATGATGACCATCGAGGAGATCGACCACAACGTGGAGTGCCTCAAGGCCCAGCTGGCCCGGTTCATCAAAGTCGAGAACGGCGAGGCCCACTTCGTCAACAACGCCGACTGGCTGTGCAAGATCGGCTACATCGACATGCTCCGCGAGGTGGGGACGATCTTCAGCGTCAACCGCATGCTCACTCAGGAATCGGTCAAGATGCGCCTCGAAACGGGGCTCTCGTTCCTCGAGTTCAACTACTCCATCCTGCAGGCCTACGACTTCATGACCCTCAACCGCGAATGGGACTGCCGTCTGCAGATGGGCGGTCAGGACCAGTGGGGCAACATGGTGGCCGGAACGGAACTCGTCCGCAGGAAGAACGGCAAAACGGTCCACTGCATGACCATTCCGCTTCTGCTCAACTCCGACGGGCAGAAGTTCGGCAAGACCGCGGGCGGCCGCAACGTCTGGCTGGATACCGACCGCACCAGTCCCTTCGACTACTACCAGTTCTGGCGCAACTGCGACGACGCCCAGACGAAAAAACTGCTGCTGTACTTCACCCGTCTGCCCATCGACGAGATCGACCGCCTGACGGGGGAGGGGAGCAACATCAACCGGGCCAAGGAGATCCTCGCCTGCGAGGCCACGGCGCTCGCCCACGGCGAAAAGACGGCCCGCGAGGTCTTCGCCGCCGCGGGGACCCGGTTCGGTTTCGCCGATCCCGAGGGCAAGATCCCGTGCTCCAGCACCGTGGCCGCCCCCGTTCAGGCCCAGGCCGAGCTGCCCGTCACCGAGATCGACGCTGCCGAATTCGGCGAAAACGGCGTCTCCGTGCCCCGTCTGCTGGTGCTGGCGGGCATCTGCAAGAGCAACAGCGACGGCCGCCGCCTGATCCAGGGCGGCGCGGTCTCCATCGATGACGAGAAGATCACCGATCCCAATCACGCGGTGACCGCCGACCGGCTGCCCGTGACTCTGCGGGCGGGCAAAAAGAACTTCCGCCGTCTCTCCGTCAAGGCCTGAAGATGGCGGGCGAAAATCCGGAACTTCTGGCGCCCGCGGGGAGTCCCGCCTGCGCGCTGGCGGCCTTCGAGGCCGGGGCCGACGCCGTCTACGCGGGGCTGGCCAAGTTCAACGCCCGGGAGCGGGGGGAGAACTTCGACCCCGGGACCATGGCCAGGGTGGTGGATCTCGCCCACCGGACCGGCAAAAAGCTCTATCTCACGCTCAATACCCTCGTCAAGGAACAGGAACTGCCCGAGGTCGCCGAACTGCTGGAGAGCATCCGGATCATCTCCCCGGACGCTCTGCTGGTCCAGGATCTGGGCGTCCTGCGTCTGGTGCGGGAGTATTTCCCCTCTCTGGAGCTTCACGCCTCGACCCAGATGGGATTCCACAACTCGGCGGGTTTCGCCGTCGCGGAGAAGCTGGGCGTCTCCCGCGTCGTCCTCGAACGGCAGGTCACGCTGGAGGAACTGGCTGAGATCCGAAAGAGGACTTCCCTCGAGATCGAGGTGTTCATCCACGGGGCGCTCTGCTGCTCCCTGTCGGGGATGTGCCTCTTCTCCTCCTACCTCGGCGGCCACAGCGGCAACCGGGGCAAGTGCAAACAGCCCTGCCGCCGCCGGTATTTCTCGAAAAACGGCAACGGCTTCTTCTTTTCCCCGCAGGATCTCTGCATGGCCGAGTACATCCCGCAGCTGCGGGCGCTGGGGGTCCAGTCCCTCAAAATAGAGGGGCGTCTGCGCCAGCCCGATTACGTCGACGCCGTGGTCCGGGCCTACCGTCTGCTCCTCGACGCGCCCGAAAGCGAGTATCCCTCCGCGCTGAGCGAGGCCCGGGCGATCCTTGCCGGGACCTGCGGCCGCAAGTGGAGCTCGGGCTTTGCCGAAAAGGCGTCTTTTGCGACCCTTGTCAAGTCCGACAGCGCCGGCGCGGCGGGGCTCCGCTGCGGCAGCGTGGAGGAACTGCGGGAGAACGGTTTTTACTTCACCGCCTCCCGCCGCCTCGGCGCGGGGGACCGTCTGCGCATCCAGCCCAGAAGCGGCGAGGACGGTCCGGCCCTCACCGTGACGAAAATGTTCGTCAACGACGGGCCCGCCCGGCGGGCCAAGGCCGGCGACCGGGTGTTCGTCTGCTGCGACAAACCGGTGCCTCCCGGCGGCATGATCTTCAAAATAGGCACCTCCTTCCCCGACCGCCGCCGTCAGCTGGAAGCCCTGCCGGAGCGCAGAAAAAAGCTGGATCTCGCCCTGGAACTCGATGCCGCGAAACTGCGCGTCGTCTGCACCAACGCGCCGCTGGGGGACATGGAGTTCCCCCTCGATCTCGCTCCGGCGGAGAAACATGCCGCCGATGCGCAGATGCTTCAGGCCGCCTTTGCCGAGGCCGATTCCGACGTCTTCGCTCTCGGGCGGTGCGGCTGTACGATCCGGGGCGCGTATTTTCTCCCCGCCGCCGTGCTGAAGGCGGTCCGCCGGGAATTCTGGAGCCGGGTCAAGGAGACCTTGAAGCCCGATGCCGTCTTCGATCCCGAGTCCGGCGTCGGATTGGTGCGCTTCCGTGAGGATTATCTGAAACTCAAGCCCGCGTACACGCTGCCGGAGCACCTGCGCGAGACCGTTTCGCTCAAGCCCCGGGGCGCGGAACCCGCCGACCGGCTGGCCCTGCGGGCGGACGGCGTCTTCACCGTCAACAAGGCAAGCGACGAGGCGATCCTGCCCGATTTCTGCCCCGAGGAGAAACTTCCCGCTCTGCGCAAGGCGGTGGAGCGGGCTTATCAGGCGGGGATCCGGCGCTTCCGGGTGACCTCCCTCTACGGACTGGAATTGCTGACGCCTTACAAAGACATTTTCATCATCGCCTCCACGCCGCTGCCCGTGTGCAGCAGCATGGCTGCGGCGGAGCTGGCCCGGTTCGGCGTGAACCGGGTGATGGCCCATATCGAGCTCGAGAAGGAGGCTGTCGCCGCCCTGCGGGAGCATTCCCCGCTCGAAGTCGAGCTGTACCGCCTCGGCCGTCCGGGACTTCTGACCACCCGGGCGGAACTGCCCGTGGAGGGGCCTTTCAGCGACAACCGGGGCAACGGGTTCGAGGTGCGTTCCGACGGCCGCACGGGCCTGTCGCGCATCTACCCGCAGAAGGTCGTTTCCGTCCCCCGGATGGAGGGGATCTTCGACTTCTACGACCTCACCAACGCCAACTGGAAGAACGCCGAAACGACGGCTTTCAACTTCGATCTCGGTCTGATGTGAAAAAAAGAGCGGCGCCCCGCGCGGGACGCCGCCTGACGAACTCATTCGAAGATGAGTCTTCCGAAACCCTCGGGATTGTGGAAGGTCCAGTTCTTCTTCCACGACAGCCAGCAGGGGAGACTTGTCCAGTCGGCGCACTTGTAGACGTTGGCGCCCCAGACCTGTCCCGCAAGTTTCGCCGGGATGCCCGTGCGGCGGACGAACATCTCCACCGGTATTTTGAGCCCCATACGCCAGGTCACCGGACCCGGAAGTTCGCCCTTCATGTCCCGGGGCAGGGTGGAGAAGCGGCCGACTTTTTTCAGCTCTTCCAGCGGCATGGGCGACATGAGCTTCTCATCGCCCTTCACGTGGATCTCGTAGAGCAGGAGCGTTCCGATGCAGTTGCACTCGAAGTTGTAGTAGGGGCCCGCGGGATCGGGCTGGACGAAGAACTCCATGCAGCTGTCGAGGCAGACCATGTCCTGATCGCGCTTGAAGTCCCCGCGCACGCAGCGGTCTTTCACCTGATAGAGGACATAGAGAAAGGCGTCGTCGTACTGGATCTTCGCCCGGGCGTCGGGCCGGAAGCCCGAGGAGCGGCCGAAACTTATGTTTTCCCAGGCCAGACGCATTTCGGGGATGTCCTTCCAGCAGGCCCCGTCCCAGGGCGCGGCCAGATCGACTTCACCCGAAGCGCGCCGCACGGTGTAGACGCTCTCGGGAACGCATCCCCGCAGCAGGACGGGAACGGTGTTGTTCCGCTCCATGGGCCGTCCGGAGGCGTCGGTCAATGGCAGGGTGAGCCGCCGCCACTTGCGGGGTTCGCCTGCGGCGTTTCTCGCGAGGGAGAAGGTCTCCTCGGTGCCCGAGACCGTCCGCGTGCGGGTGATGTTCAATCCCCAGGGCGGATAAAAGCCGGGGGACTTGCCGCAGCGGACCACGTCGACGGCGATCTCCATCTCCCAGCGGTCGGCAAAGCGTTTGACGACGACGCGGCTTTTTTCCTGATCCCAGCCGGAGACGCGGCCGGACTGTCCCAGTTCGTCGGCGTCGGAACAGCCGTCCCAGAACGCGCCCGTCACGTCGGCGCAGAGGGTGTAGACGCCTTTTTCGTTGGTGTTGAAGTCGATCCTGACCCGGTCGCCCGAGAGGACTTCGGGGGAATCGTCCTTCGCTTTTTTCGTCTTGAGCTTTTTCATCTCGGGTTCGCCGCAGCGGAGGAAAACGAACATGCGTCTGCGGTCCTCGGTGAAGGCGACGGCGGCCCGTGTCTCCGTTGCGCCGGCGGGAGAGAGAGAGACCCACTGTGCGTATTTTTCGGGCTTCCCGTCGCATTCGGCCGTCATGGGCAGGATGCTGCCCGTCAGCACCTTCCCGGCGGGGATGCGCTTTTCGAAGATCCCGTCGAGACCGGCGAGACTCTTTCTCACGGCCCGGATCCGGCGGCGGAACACGCTCCCCTCGGGAGCGGCCTTTTCCGCCTTGTCCAGCAGTTCGAACTGCATGGGGATGTCGTCCGGCGTCAGCTGGCCCGTCATCCGCGAAATGGAGCGGGTCATCGGGCGGTTCGAAATGTTTTCCCAGAGGGTCATGAAGCTCTTCATCTCACCCGCGGCGGGGCCGAACCAGAGACGGCAGTATTCGTCGGTCAGGGCGTCCACGTCCAGATCGGGATCCCACAGAAGCTTGCTGTTGAGGTAGTGCATGAAACTTGTGAGGGGCGCTTCGGCGAGCTTGCCCGTGGCGGGATCGCTGCCCGCGTCCATGAGGAACCCCGCCAGCAGGGGCTTCTGGAGCTGCCGCACTTCCTGCAGGGCGTGCATGAAGAACCAGCCCTGCCGGACGGTGTCGGGCGAGGCGTATTCATCCCACCACTCCCGCTGTTCCATATCCTTCGCCTTGAAGACGGCGGCAAGTTTTTTCAGCCGGTTGGCGTAGTTGGTGCGCAGTTTGACGGAGGTGTAGTCCGCCGCCGCGGTCGCCGCCGGAGCGGCCGAGAGGGCGGTCGTGAAGTCCGCCGGATCGGGGACGGCCCTGCGGGGCAGGCCCTGCCAGAGGATCTTTTTGCCGGGATGTTTTTTTGCGACCGCTTCGGCGATCTTTGCCGCGAAGGCCGCGGTGAGGTTGGCGAAACCGTCCTGCGGATAAACGCCGGGACGGCGGACCGCCGCCAGCTCCGACGCGTCGGCGACGCCCCGCAGGGCGGGCAGGGCGATCACCAGCTTTTCAAGTCCGGGATCGGCGTCGAATATCTCCCCGGCCCGCGCGGCGCAGGCCCTGATGAGGTCGGGATCGGCAAATTTCGGGAAGGGACATCCGTCGTCGGTCAGAAGCACGTTTCCCGTCTCGCCCCGGGCGATCCGGTCCGGGTGCCGTTTCCCCCAGTCCCGGGCGATCTCGGCCACGGGCAGGACGCCGATGCGCCGGACAGAGGAGCCGCACTTCAGGCGGGCAAACCACAGTTTCGTCTCCGGATCGGCGACGCCCCGGTACTCCCGGCGGGAAAAGGCGGCGTGCTGGGTCTCGCGGAAGTCGCCGACACGGATGTCGGTCAGACGGGGAAGGATCGTCCCCTCCTTCCCCGGCGCGTAGAAGCGGACGCCCAGGTGTTCGAGAAAGGCGCTCACGGCGTGCATGACGCCGTTGTCGCCCGAAGGATCGTCCGCCGCCGGGAGCCTGACGGCGGTGTGGGGATGGATCCCCTGTTCGGGAGCCGTTCCTTTCCCCGCGGGGGCAAAGACGGGGCCCGCGAGCACGATGCAGTTGCCCTTGACTTGGATGTCGTAGCCGGAGGAATTGAATTTCGGCATCCGGTAGCCCGCCTTGCGGGTGCAGCTGCTCTCGCCCACGCAGACCAGCGTGGCGGCTTTCGCCTCGGCGGGGGGCACGATCCTGAGAACCGCGCCCGAGATGAGCCGCAGATGCTCCTGAAGGTCTTTCGCCGCCGTGAGCGTTTCGGTTCCGGCGTTTTCCGCGATGACGATGTCCGCGCAGGGTTTGCCGTTTTTCACGATATCCGCCCCCGCACAGGTCATCACGACCGGCAGGAGCAGTCCGACGCAGGTCTGGATCCGCATGATGAAAGCCTTTCCGCTTGAGTGTTGGAGCGTTTTCCTACGATACACCCGGGACGCGGACTTTGCAAGGAAGCCCCCCGTTTTTTTCCGGCGAAAAACCCCTCTTCCGGAAAAATATCAAAAAAAACCGTTGTTTTGTTAAAAAATAATGGCAAACAGCTCTTTCATTTTTCGAAAAGTCGGCTATGATATCTTACGTGTGGTTTTTGTGCGTTCCGATCCGGCGGTCCTCCTCCGGGCGGACCGCAAGATGGAAAATGATGTTTCGGGGCCGGGCTCGGCTTCGTATCCGGAAAAAGAAAGGTTTGCGTGGGGAATATGAGGGATCTCAAGAAATCGGGACGCCGTTTCACGTTGATCGAGCTTCTGGTGGTGATCGCGATCATCGCGATCTTGGCCGCAATGCTCATGCCGGCGCTGCAGCAGGCGAGGGAGCGCGGCAAGAGCGCCAGCTGTCAGAACAATCTCAAAACCTACGGAACGGCGCTGGCCTATTACGCCGACAGTTACGACGGCTACGCCATTCCCCAGCAGACAATGAACGTCGTCAACGGCAAGGGCTGGAATGCGTGGTACGGGCCCAATACGTGGCTGCGCCAGACCATGGCCAAGGGCGTGAGCGACGAGGCGTGGCTGGCCGGAAAATCCTTCAACGGCTGTCCCTCCCGCGAAGAGAACGGCAGATCCAGTCCGGCCGCCACCCCCGCGCGGTACATCAGCTACGCGCACAACACCCATCTGCTCGGGCATGTCCACATCGCCGGCACCATCCGGGGCATGAAGCTCTCGCTGCTCAAGAAGCCCTCCTTCTACGTCGCCTTCATCGATTCCGAGGCCTACATGACCTCCTGCAGTCTCTACTGGAAACGTCTCGGGGAAAACAGCGCGACGTGCTGGTACAGCGACTTCCGCCACAGCGGCAAAAGTTCTCTCAACGCCACCATGGCCGACGGGCACGTCCAGAGTTTCAGCAACATCACCGAGTGGCTCTTCGACAACGAGAGCGAAGCCTCGAAGCGCGAACCCTACAAGCGCATCCGTCCCAGGATGAACGGCGAACCCGCCTGGGCCATGTCCGGGATATGAGTTCCCGGAAGGCCCCGTTTCACGAAAGGAAAGGTCTTTGCAGAAAATGAAGCGTTCTCCCAAGCCGGTCCGCCGTTTCACCTTGATCGAACTCCTGGTCGTGATCGCCATCATCGCCATTCTGGCCGCCATGCTCATGCCCGCCCTGCAGCAGGCGCGGGAGCGCGGCAAGAGCGCCAGTTGTCAGAGCAATCTCAAAACCTTCGGACTGGGCCTTGCCTTCTACGCCGACTCCAACGACGGTTTCTGCTGGCCCCAGCAGACCGTGACCCGCAGCGGCGGCCGCTCGTCGTGGAACACCGCGGGCAACTGGTTCCACAGGACCATGAGTCCCGGCACCACCGACGAGAACTGGAAGGCGGGGAAGGCGGTCAACGGCTGTCCCTCCCGCACCGAGACCGGCCGCCCCCTGGCCTCCGTCCGCGTCTCGGGCTTTTCCGACGCGGCCTACAGTTACGGGCAGTCCCAGAAACTGGTGGGCCACTGGCACGGAACGGCCCCCAAGCCGCGGAAGCTGGTGCGCCTGAGATACCCCTCTTTTTACATCGCTTTCATGGACAGCGAAGCCTACCAGAACAACAACAGCTACTGCTGGCAGCGCTTCACGGCCGACGGGACGAAGTACACCGATTTCCGCCACAGCGGCGGCACCTCCCTCAACGCGGCCATGAGCGACGGCCGGGTCATGTCGTTCAGCAATCCCGACGAGTGGTTCGCCGACACGCAGCAGATCGCAGCCAAGCGCGACACCTACAAGCGCTTGAGACCGGCCTACAACAAGGAACCGGCGTGGATCGACGACTATAATTAAGTTTTTCCGCCGCTCCGGGCGGGACGGAAAAGGAAGAGTGATGTCCGGGGGACCGGTTCCGGTCTCCGCAAAAGAAAGGTTCGAACATAAAATGAAAAGTTGCCCGAGAACGGGATGCCGTTTCACGCTGATCGAGCTCCTGGTGGTGATCGCCATCATCGCCATTCTGGCCGCCATGCTCATGCCGGCGCTGCAGCAGGCCCGTGAGCGGGCCAGGAGCGCCAGCTGTCAGAACAATCTCAAAACCTTCGGCATGGGCCTCGGGTTCTACGCCGACGGCAACGATGGGTACGCCATTCCCCAGCAGACGGTGAACCTTGCCCAGGGCCGCGGTTACGCCAGTTGGTACAGCCCCAGCGCCTGGCTGAAGCGGACCATGGCCGCCGGTTCCAGCGATGACGCATGGAATGCCGGCAACTGTTTCAACGGCTGTCCCTCGCGGGCGGACAACGGCCGCTCCTACCCGGTCGTCACCAACATGAGATACATCAGTTACTCCCACGCCTCCGGGGTCCTCGGGCACGTCCACAATGCTGACCCCGCGAGCTGGCGGGGCGTGAAACTCTCCTGGCTCAAAAAGCCCTCTTTCTACATCGCCTTCAGCGATTCCGAAAGTTACATGAACAACAACTCCTACTTCTGGAAGCGGTATCCCGAGGGCGGCATCACCTGCGAATACTCCGATTTCCGCCACAGCGGCCGGACATCGCTCAACGCCGCCATGACCGACGGGCACGTCCAGGTGTTCAACAACATGTCGGACTGGTTCTTCACCAGCGAGGGCGAAGCCGCCAAGCACGACACCTACAAACGTTTCCGGCCCCGCTACAACGGCGAGATCAACTGGTCCAAGATGTGATCTTTTTGCCGCGCCGGGCAAAAGCGGATAAAATCGTGCGGATGCGGATGGCATTTCCCCCCTGCGCGCGTACATTATGAGAGGGGAGGACCGCCGGGGGTCGGCGGATGTCCCGAACGATCGGCAGGGGGTTTGCTTTATGTACGTCCGTAAATACCGCCAAAGCGATCTGGCCGAGGTCACGGCCATCGCCGACGCCGCCTGGCGTCCCATCAGGAAAATGAGCCGCGAGGCTCTCGGGGACGCCGTTTCCGACATCCTCAACCCTCTGGGCGACGACGTCTCCAAGGGGCTTCAGGTCAAAGCGCAGATCGAAAGTGGCAAGTACGGCGTCGCCGTCTGCGAGCACGAGGGCCGGATCGTCGGCTTCGTCACTTGGACAAGTGAGGGACCCGTTGGAGAGATCTGCAACAACGCCGCGATGCCTGAGTCCGGCCTCAAGGGCGTCGGGCAGGCCATGTACCGTTTCGTCCTCGATCTGTTCCGCGAACAGGGGATCCGGGTCGTCAAAGTCACCACGGGGCTCGATCCGGCCCACGCCCCCGCCCGCCGGGCCTACGAACGGGCCGGTTTCTGCAGACATCTGGATTTTACGACCTACTACATGGAGCTCAAGTAGAACATGAAAGACCTGCGCGAAAACATCGAACGCCATCTGCACGCCCTCACGCTTTTCCCCTCGCGGCACGTCGGCTCCCCCGGCGCGGCGGCCGCGGCGGACTACATCGAAAGCACGTTCCGGAAATACGGCTATCCGCAGGCGGCGCAGGAGCCTTTCCCCGCCACGGGCTGGCGTTTCGGCAGCATGGTCTTCGTCGATCTGGACGACGGCTGCCGGGCCGTTCCGGGGGCGCTGCCCTGTTTTTTCTCCCGCGGCGCGGACGTGACGGGCGTTCCCCTGTGGCTCGCGGGAAATGACCTCGACCGCCTCGCGGAGACGGACGTGGCGGGGAAACTCTGCATCGTCGAATTCTTCTCCGGCGCGGCGGACATCCGCGGGCGCAACGGCATCGCCGAGGAACTGGACCGGCTGGGCGCGGCGGCGGCCGTCTTCATCAGCGACCCGGCCTATCACACCACCTGTGCGGCCAGCACCAAGATCCAGCGCTCCCCGAAGCTGAAGACGCTGGGGACCGCCGTGGTCGGCGAGGAGGGGGCCTATTTTCTCGCCCGGAACAGACGTCACCGCTTCCGGCTCTTCATCGACGCCGATACCTTTCCTCACACGGCGCACAATGTGGCCGCCGTCCGTCCGGGGACGGGGGAGGGGCGCGTCGTTTTCGGGGCGCATCTCGACGCCGCTCCGCTGACACAGGGGGCCAGCGACGACGCGTCCGGCGTCGCCTGCGTGCTCGAGCTGGCGCGGCTCCTCAAAGACGAACTGCCCGCGTGGACGTTCGAATTCGCCGCCTTCGACGCCGAGGAGTACTGCATAAACGGCGATCTGCCCGGCGGCAGCGGGGCCTACGTCAAGGATCATGCCGGACGGAACTGGCGTTTCTTCATGAATTTCGACAGTCTGGGAATCTTTTTCGGCGAGGATGTGCTTCATGTCGGCCGCCCGGAACTTCTGGGCGGATTCGACTGCGTCTACCCCAAACTCCCCATCAAGAACGGCGGGGACGACCGGAGTTTCGACCGGGCGGGCGTTCCCACGCTGTGGTTCAACACCCATGCCCGGTTCAAGGATTTCCATACGCCGCTGGATACCGTGGGGACCCTCGATACCGAGAGGCTCGTCCTCTGCGTCGGCGAGAGTCTCCGGGTCCTCCGGCAGCTGTGCCGTCCCGAAAACGAGGCTTTTTTCCGGAATATTTCAAAAAATCCGAAAAAATGTTAAAAAATACCGATATCGGGCTATTTCATTTATCGTTTCGCGGGCTATAGTATGTCAGGAAACAGGCTCCGTCCGCGTTTCTTCGGCGGTTTCGCCGGAAGGGCGCGGGGAAGGAGCCGCATAACGGGAAGGGTTGTCTCTATGAAATTGAGTTTTCTGGCGGCGGTCTTCGCCGCGGTCGGCTGCGCGGCCGGCGAGCTGAGCGTGGATGCGAAAACGGATAAAAAGGATTCCATTTACAAGTGCGGCGAAACCGTGACCGTCACCGCCGCGGCGCTGGAGGACGGCAAGCCCGTCTCCGGCAAGACCGTCACCTACACCCTCGACGCCGACGGCGGTTTCTCCAAGCGGGGCAAGTTCGTGAGCGACGCGGAAAAACCCTGGACCTTCGAATACAAATTTTCCCGTCCCGGCGCTCTGCGGGCGGAGTTCACCATTCTGGGAGACGACGGCAAGCGGATCCCTCTGAAACGGGGCTACGATCAGGTGCGTTTCGCGGGCGGCCGCATCGGCGCCGCCGCCGAACCGGACAAGATCCTGCCCGGCGGCAAGACCCCGGAGGATTTCGGCGCTTTCTGGAAGGCCCAGCTGGACCGCCTTGCCCAGGTGAAGCCGGAGGTGCTGGAGCGCAAAAAGCTGGATAAACTCCCCGGAGCTTACAACAGCGTAGACATGTGGGACGTCAAGGTTGCCAGCGTGGACGGCGTCCCCGTCTCCGGCTACCTCGCCATGCCCAAAAAGGCCGCGCCCAAATCGCTGCCCGCCATCCTGCTGGTCCAGGGCGCCGGTGTCGGCAGCGCCGCCCCTTCGAACATCTTCCGCTGGGCGAAAGAGGGGGCCATCTGTCTGGACATCAACGCCCACGGCGTCCTCAACGGCCAGCCCCGGAAATACTATGACGACCTGAAAAAAGGCAAATTCAAAAACTACTACAGCAAGGTCTATCCGGATAGAGAGAAGCACATCTTCCTCAACATGGGTCTCCGGGTGGTCCGGGCGCTGGAGTATCTGCGGAGCCTTCCCGAGTGGAACGGCCGCGACCTCATCATCCGCGGCGCCAGTCAGGGCGGCTGGCAGGCCGTCGTCGGCGCGGCGCTGGATCCCAAAGTGACGATGTGTGTGGCGGGGGTCCCCGCCTTCAACGACTTCGACGGCGAGTTCTCGCCCGAAATGCGCCGGATGCAGCGCATGCACTTCGGCGGCGCGATCCGGGCCATGAAGGCCGGAAAAGAGAAGACCGCCGAACTGCTCAAGGCCCAGTCCTACTTCGACGGCGCGAATTTCGCCCCCATGATCAAGTGCCCGGTGTACGTCACCGTTGGGTATCTGGATCTCTCCAGCCCCACCACCTCGGTCTACGCCCTGTACAACCGGATCTCCGCGACGACCGAGAAGCACATTACGGCCTATCCGGGGAGCGCTCACGCCAAGTGCCCCTCGACCGAGGGTGACGCCGCGGCCATGAAAGTCATCAAGGACGCGAAAAAATGAGGTCGTTCCCCGCCGTTCTTCTGCTGGCCGCATCTCTGTGCGGCGCCGCCGAGCTGTCGGTCGACGTCAGGACCGACCGGCCCGACGCCGTTTACAGAAGCGGCGAGGAGATCGCCGTCACGGCGCGCGCGCTGGAGGACGGCAGGCCCGTTTCCGGCCTTCGGGTCGATTACGAGCTCATCGCCGACGGCGGGTTTTCCAAAAAGGGGAAATTCACCAGCGATGCAGAGAAGCCCTTTGTCTGGAAGCACACGTTCAAGTATCCCGGGGCTCTGCGGGCGGAGTTCACCGTCTACGACCGGAACGGCAAAAAGGTGCGGCTGAAAAACGGGTACGATCAGGTGCGTTTTGCCGGCGGGCGCATCGGCGCCGTGGCGGATCCGGAGAAGATCCGCCCTTCCGTCGCCGCGCCGGAGGATTTCGCCGACTTCTGGAAGAAGGAGCTGGCCGAACTTGAGAAGGAGCCCTGCCGGGAGCTGGAGCGCAGGGAGGTGGAAAATCTTTCCGCTTCCGCGAAAAAGGCGGTGCGCCTCTTCGACATCCGGGCGACGGGGGCCTGCGGACAGCCCGTTTCGGGGTATCTTGCCATGCCCCGGGAGGCGAAGGCCCGCTCCCTGCCTGCGGTCCTGCTTCTTCAGGGGGGCGGGGTCCATTCCGCCCGGATCCATACCGTCGTCCCCTGGGCGCGGCGGGGGGCCATCTGTCTTGAGATCAACGCCCACGGTCTCCCCAACGGGGAGAAGCCCGAATTCTACAGCGCCTTGCGGGCGGGACGCCTGAAGCATTATGCCGAGAAGCAGCTGTGGTACTCCCGCGAGGAACATTATTTCAGGGGCATCGCCCTGCGGGTCGTCCGGGCGCTGGAATATCTGAGGAGTCTTCCCGAGTGGAACGGGCGCGATCTCGTCGTCCGCGGTGCCAGTCAGGGCGGCTGGCAGGCCGTCGTCGGCGCGGCGCTGGATCACAGGGTGACGCTGTGCATCGCGGGGGTCCCCGCCTACGGCGACTTCGACGCGGAGTTCTCTCCCGAACTGCGCCGCATGCCCCGCATCCACTGGGGCGGCCGGATCCGCGCGCTCAAGTGCGACATGGCGAAAAAAAGGGAACTGCTCAAGGTGCAGTCCTATTTCGACCCGGTGCATTTTTCTCCTCTCGTGGGGTGCGAGACCTTCATCACCGTGGGGTACGTGGATCTCTCCTGTCCCACGACCTCCGTTTACAGCATTTACAACAGTCTTCCCCCGACGGTGAAAAAGCACATCGACGCCTTCCCCGGCGGGGTCCACGCCAAGTGTCCGACCACGGCCGGGGACGCGGCGCTCGCCGCAGTCATCGAAAAAGCGAAAAAAAGGTGAGTTCCCGGGCGCGGGCCGCG
Organism: Lentisphaeria bacterium; assembly: GCA_017450705.1. Classification (GTDB taxonomy): domain Bacteria; phylum Verrucomicrobiota; class Lentisphaeria; order Victivallales; family Victivallaceae; genus UBA1784. The sequence continues at coordinate 33,640 of JAFSTC010000022.1, forward strand.
TCCGGAGCCGGAAAGTTCGAGCAACACCGTTCAACTTCAAAGGAAAGGGTTGGTAAGGTATGAAAAAAAGCATGTTGATCCTGATGGCGGCCGCCTTCACGGCGGTCGTGTCCGGAGCGGGGATCGCGATCGAGATCGACGGTCGTCCCGCGAAGATCAAGTTTTCGGAGGTGAAGGGGCTGAAGTTCCGCTATCCGACGACCGGGGAGAACAAGGAGTTTTACCTCGAATTCTACGATCCCGCGGAACTGCCGCTCAACTGGACCGAGTACAGCATAAGTTTCGTCCCCGCCAAGACCGGTTACGTCGTCCTCGGCCTCACCGCCACGTACCCCACGAAGAAGGGTATGGACGACTGGGTGGAGTACGACAAGTTCGAGGTCGAAAACGGCAAACTCAGAAATCCCTCCTTCGAGCTCATGAGCACCAAGGGCGACCTCTTCGCCTGGCGCTACTACACCAAGCGCTCGGAGAAACTCGACAGGAAAGACGCGCCCGACGGCAAGAACTACGTTGCCTCCTTCCGGGGAAAATCCATCCGTCAGGGGCTGTACGTCACTGCCGGCAAGCCCGTCACCGTCAAATTCCTCGCCCGCTCCGGAGGCATGACGCCTCAGATCAAGGAGGAGCCCTATTATTCTGATCAGAGTGCACCGCAGGCCAAGTGAAAATGATGAGATCCGTCAAAAACATACTGCTGCTGACCGCGGTCGTCTGCGCGTCGGCGCTTTTCGGCGCGGGCGTCGCCGTCGAGATCGACGTCCGCAATCAGAAGATCCAGCTGAGCGAACCCGCGGGGCTGTCCTTCCGCCATCAGGCGAACAACGATCCCGCCCGGGTGTACTACTGGGAGTTCTACTCCAAGGAGGAGGCTTCCCCCGACTGGAAGCCCTATGAGATCTCCTTCGTCCCCGAGAAGGACGGTTACGCCGTCCTCGGCCTCACCGCCACCGAGAGCCGCCAGCGCGGCAAGTGCGAGTGGATCGATTACGACAAGCTGGAGCTGGTCAACTCCGCCGTCGCCAACCCCTCCTTCGAGCAGATGAGTGTGAAGAAGGACTTTTACCGCTGGCGCTATTACACCAAGGCCGCCGAGATGCTCGGTAAGAGCGACGCGCCCGACGGCAAAAACTACGTCCGGGTCTGCCGTGCTCTCTGCATCCGGCAGGGGATCCGTCTGACCGCGGGGAAAAAGGTCACCATCAAATTTCTGGCCCGCAACGGCGGCGTCTCCGATCCGCCCAAGGACAAGTCCTACTCCGACACCAGTGCGCCGCTGCTCGAGAGCGGGAAAAAGCCGGTCAAGTCCGCACCGGCGGGCGTTCCCGGACTGCGTCTGGCCCTGCGTGGCGAGCCCTTCTTCAACGTCGAGCTCAAGGAGCTCTCTTCCAGCGACAACCTGACCTTCGACAACGTCATGGTCAAGGGCAAAACGAGTTATTTCCACGCCTGCGCCTACAACAGGGAGCCCCTGGACGGCAAATGGCGCAAGTACACGGTGACCTTCACGCCCTCCATCACGGGCGAGATCAACATGTTCGCCGAAGCCCATCCCACTCTCCGCGGCGACAAGGTGCAGTGGGTCTTTTTCGACAAGTTCGAGGCCAAAGGAACGAAGATCCTCAACCCCTCCTTCGAGACCGTTCTGGCCGGCATGCCGGCCCGGTGGGAGAGCTATCCCCAGAACGTCCGCCTGAACGTCTCCGACGCTCCTGACGGCAAGAACGTGGCGGCCGTGGGCGGCGGGAGCAATATCCGGCAGGTCATCTCCGTGGTGCAGGGCCGTCCCGTGACCATCAGCTTCTACGCGCGTCTGGGCGACGTCGCGAAGAAAACGCTCCGGAACAAGGGCAACGACCCCGTTCCCAACAAGTTCCCCAAAGACTACTACCGCTTCGACAACGGCATCGTGCGCTATCTGCCGCTCAAGAACAAGGGCGTCCCGGGCAGCACCATCCACCGGGCGCAGTATTCGTGGATCGAGTTGACGCCTCCGCCGCCGCTCACCATCAAGTACCCCGTCGATCAGAAGAAGGGCAAACTCAAAAAGACCGCGATCCCCTTCGAGCTTCTGGAGGAGAGCAACATCGCCCGGACGGTTTTCGTCAAGTTCGGATTCCCGTTCCCCGAGGGCGGCATTTACGGGATCGACAAGCTGCGGATCGTCTCCCCCGATGGGAAAGCCGTTCCGGCGCAGTTCACCGCCACCAGCTTCTGGCCCGACAAGTCCGTCAAGTTCGTTCTGGCCGAATTTCCCGCCAAACTTGCGGCGAAGGAAAAGTCCGTGTGGAAACTCGAGATCAACTCCGACCGCAAAGTGCCCGCTCTGCCTGAGCTCAAATGCGCGCTCACGGACACGGGTTTCGCCGTCGATACGGGGAAACTCGCCGCAACGGTGAGCAAGAGCCGCTTCTCTTTCCTCAACGATGTGAAAGTCGACGGCAAAAAGGCCGGGTCTTTCAGTCCCAAGGGGCTGGAGTTCGTCGACGAGGCGGGCAAGCTCTTCACGTCGTCTCAGGAACCCCTCGAAAAACTCTACATCGAGTCCAGCGGGCCTCTGGCGCTGACGCTGCGGGCCGACGGCAAGCTGGGCGGGAGCCGTTTCACGGCGCGCATGACCTTCCGCGCCGGATCCTCCGTCGTGGACATCTCCATCCGTTTCCAGAATGTCGATCTCAAGACGGAGTTCAACGACTTCCGCAGTCTCTCTCTCGACTACGTGCCCGCGGTCCCCGCGAAGAGCATCAAAATGGAGGGCGCAACGTGCCAGCGGATCCATCAGCAGGATGACGAGACGCTCAAAATAGACGACCGCCTGTTCAACCGCAAGATGGGCGATGGCGGCGCAGCCGGGAACCTCACCTACGCGCTGCGGGACGCGGCGTACCGCTACCCCAAGGCTTTCAGCGTCGACAAGGGCGCGGTGAAGTTCGAACTTCTGCCGCCCCTGCCGGGACCGGAATTCGGCAAGGACATGCCCTATTATCTGCAGTTCCCCTTCTGCGGGGGCTTCTACCGCATGAAGTGGGGCATGGGCTTCACCGAAGACCTCAAAATCGACTTCAGCGGCAAGACCTCTCCGGCGGAACTGGCCGCCAAGAGCGTGATCCCCGTCATCGACAGGGACTGGGTGTAC
>JAFSTC010000023.1 GCA_017450705.1 Lentisphaeria bacterium
GGACGATTACCGTTTTGAACGGGTGTGGCGGCAGCCGTGGCGTTATGTACCGCATCTGAAAGACTTTTCCGCCGTATTGTCGCCGGATTTTTCATTGTATACGGACATGCCGGCGGCGATGAAGATCTGGAATGTTTTCCGCTCCAGACTGCTGGCCCAGCTGATGCAGCGGGCCGGATGCCGGATCATTCCCGCCGTGTCGTGGGCGGAACCGGAAAGTTATGAATACTGTTTCGACGGCATCCCGGCCGAAGCCGCGGTCGCTGTTTCCACTGTGGGAACGATGTACTCGAAAGAATGCCGTAAAATATTTCTTCACGGCTTCGAGGCCATGGTGAAAAAATTGCATCCGGAAAAAATAATCGTCTACGGAAAAGTTCCGCCGGAGATAGAACGGGGAAAATATGAAATAATTTCATTTCCCAGTACCTCTTCGGCTTGGAAATGCGGTCATCGCGGTGTAAGTTATGGGGAGAAGCATTGATGGGAGGACGAGGCGCAAGCAGCGGCGGCAGGCGCGGCCGGGCCCCGCGCGGCTACCGGACGGTCGGAAAGGCACGAGGCATATCCGTTATAAAATGTTCTGATCCAAAGGGGCAAATATTACCGCTCAAGGCTAAAGCGAACTCCCGATATATGGGGATGAATCAACGTGGAGAAGTAAAGCAACTCCGAATTTACGATAAATATGGCCGTGCAAAAAAAGACATCGATTGGCAACATGCTTTTGAAGGCCATCGTGAAGGAACTGTTCATTGTCACGAATGGAGTGGACAAAATAGGTCATTGAAACATTCGCCCCCGACAGGCTCGGATATTTCCAAATACAAAAAGGCGATAGAAAAAGCTTCCGGCAGAAAGGACTTGATATGGGTATAGTAACCGCATTGGATAAATTTTACGAGGTCTTCGACAACCCCGAGAGAGATGCTCTGTTCTTTGACTATGACGGATTGAGCTACCAGCTAAGTTACTGCGGAAAATATATTTGGACGGAAAGAACGGAAGACGGGAAAGATGCATGGGAATATTGCATCCCCGGAGAGGGAAAGGTTTTCATCGACGCCGTTCTGGACTCCAAGGTGAATCAGAACAAGGACAAGTCCATCCGCGAGATACTGGCCGAACTGCCCCCGGAGGCATTGACGCGGGGCTGAACCCTTAAACAGGCGGAACATGATATGGGAATGGTGACGGCACTGGATAAATTTTACGAAGTATTCGAAGGGAAGGACACAGATAACGTATGCTTCGTTTACGAAAGCATGCACTACATGCTGAGTTACCGCGGCAGATTCATCATCACGGAAGACCTCGAAAATCAAGAGGAATATAAATATTGTTTTGACGAACACGGCAGGGCTCTCACCGAAACGATTTTGAACTCAAAAGTCAACCGGGCAAAAGACAAGTCCATCCGCGAAATTCTTGCCGGACTGCCGCCGGAGAAACTGCTGGTGTGAACGGGGGCCGATATGGTAACGGCGCTTGATAAATTTTACGAGGTCTTCGACAACCCTCAAAAGGAGGATCTGTTTTTTTACTATGACGGGTTGAGGTATCAGTTAAGTTCCGGAGGGTATATCTTGACGGAAAGGGCAGAGGATTGCGAAGATGAGATGGAATATGGTTTTGACGAGCATGGCACGGCGTTGCTTGAGGCGATTTTGGACTCCAAGGTGAATCAGAACAAGGACAAGTCCATCCGCGAAATACTGGCCGAACTGCCCCCCGAGGCATTGAGATTGGGCTGAACAATTAAATAAACGGAACATGATATGGGAACGGCGACGGCACTGGACAAGTTCTGCGCAAATATAGAGGACCCGACCGCGGACAACCTGATGTTCGATCATGACGGACTCAACTACATGATCAGCTATTGCGGCCGGTACATTGTGACCGAAGATCTCGAAACCGGTGAGGAAATGGAGTACTGCATTCCCGGCGAGGGAGCGGATTTCGTGACGGCTGTTCTCGACTCCAAGGTGAACAAAACCCGGGACAAATCCATCCGCGAAATTCTTGCCGGACTGCCGCCGGAGAAACTGCTGGTGTGAACGGGGGCCGATACGGCATGATGCCCGACCGCTACCGGAAGTCCCGCAAAGCCTGACGGGCCGCGGGGGGATACCTCTCACGCGATGGTGTAGAGGCCGCGGCGGAGGACGTGAACGAGGTCGGAGATGTCCTTCACGGGGAAGTCCGTGAGGATGGCGCTGGTGCCGACATCTTCCACGCGGTGGCAGTCGGAACCCGCGATGGCGTGCAGATGGTACTTTTCGGCCCAGGCGCGGGCGATGTCGTTGCGGCTGTCGTGGCGGGGATGGGTGTTCTGCACCTCGATCCCGAAAAGAACTTGGGGATCCACGACCGTCATGCCGTTCCGGAAGGGATGGGCCTGATAAAAAAGAAATCCTTCCTTTTCCGCCTTTTCGCCGAATTCCGCCGGCGTCATGGCGAATATGCCGTCCACATCGCGGCACTGCTCTCCGGTCATGCCGTAAACAAGATAATCATTGGCATTGCAGGCAAAACGAACCTCGTAGGCGCCCAGCACGAGAAGCCCCCGCGCCTTCCCGATCGACTGCGCCTTTTCGACCGTTTCATGATAAAGCCCGTGAAAGTCGCCGGGCGCCATGCCTTTCGCGATCAGGGACGCCCGCGCCGGGGGGCTGAAGTGATTGGTCAGCACGATGGCGTCGTAGCCGGCCGCAATGTAAAGATCGATGACTTCCCGGACGGGCATCCATCCGCAGGGGGATATTTCGGCGGAGTGAACATGCAATTCAATTTTCATCGTAAAAAAACCTTTCCGGCACGCCCATAATATACAGCGCCGCGGCCCCCTTTGCAACCGCCCGCCGGGGCTTCAGAGTCCGGCAAGCGCGGCAAGTTTCGGGAAGACCCGGCAGGCGTTTTCGAAAAAGACTTTTCCGTGATGCTCCTCCGGAACCAGCCGCCGGACGACTTCGATGTAGGCGGGGATGTTCACGAGAGGCCAGTCGGAGCCGTACATGATCTTCTCCCAGTCGTCCAGATAGGTCAGCCAGTGGCGGATGTAGTCCAAATGGGCCCGGTAGCGGTCGCAGAACCAGTCGGCGGTGAAATTGCCCACGGCCAGACCCGAGAGGTCGATGAAGACGTTGGAGTTCTTCCCCGCCACGGCGGCGGCATCGACGATCCACGGGTCCCCGCAGTGGGCCATGACGAACCGCACCCGGGGGAACCGGACCGCCGCCTCGTCCACGGTCAGAGGATGTGAGTATTTCAAGAGCCCGCCGTGCCCCGAGAGGCTCCCCGTGTGGACCACCACCGGCACGTCGAAGGTCTCCGCCAGCTCGAAATACGGGTCGTGCCGGGGATCGCTCAGGAGAACGGGATCGTATCCGGGGTAGAACTTGAGACCGACGCAGGCCTTCTCCTTCAGGGCCTCGGAAAAAAGTTCCAGCGACCGGGAAAGGGTCCCGGAATTTATCTCGGTGCTCTCCACCCCGGCGCACCAGGCGATGAAGGAGGGAAGCGCCCCGGACTCCGGCGACATGCCGGCAAATTCGGGACGACGAACCGTGCAGACGCCCTCGATGCGCCCGCCGCCCATTTCGCCCATGGCCACGGCGAGTATGACTCCCTGCTCGCCGAAAACCCGTTTCAGGTGTTCCCCTGAGTTTTCGTGCCCGGCGGCAGAAGCGATCCCGTCGAAGTGGTCGCACTTGGAAAAATGCAGATGGGCGTCGATGATCTTCATTTGCGGCAAGCCCCCCTGCCCCTCAGTGGAGTCCCTCATGGGTCATGGTCCTGCGGCGGGAAGCCGAGATCTCGGCCTCCATGGGCTGCCCGGTGAAGAACCGGTGCAGTTCGTCGAGGATGAAGGGCAGGAAACGGTCCCGCCCGGTGTAGCCCGCGTCGTGAGGCGTCATGATGACGTTGTCAAATGCGTACAGGGGGGAATCCTCCGGCAGGGGCTCGTCGTGGAACACGTCCAGAATGGCCCGAATGCGTTTCGTCCTGAGGGCGTCGAGAAGCGCCTCCTCGCGGCAGAGGCGGGCGCGTCCGGCGTTGACGAAGACGGCGTTCTCCTTCATCATGCCGAATTCCTTTGCCCCGATGCGGTAAAGATTGGCGTCGTTGACCCCCACGAGACAGTGGAAGACGTCCGACCGGGTCAGCAGTTCTTCGAGGGAGGCCTTCTTCGCGCCGTACCGGGCGAGCTCCTCCTCTCCCGCGTGGGAGGAGCACACGAGGATCTCCGCCGGACGGAGGACGGAGAGCATGCGCAGCAGGTGTTTCGTCACGTCCCCCATGCCCCACAGCCCGATGACCATTTTGTGGAGATCGGCGATGTTGGTCATGGCGTTCCACTTCATCTTCTCCCCGGGATGCATACAGGCGTAGGTCTCCAGCCGCCTCTGGGCGAGCAGCGTCGCCAGAAGCGACCACTCGGCGACCGCCTCCGCCATCAGGGGGTTGGCCGTCGTCACCCGGACGCCCGTTTCGAAGGTCGTCGCATCCGTGACCGAGGCCACGGAGCCCGCGCAGTGGGCGACGACCTTTACATTCGGCGCCGCGGCGAGAAAGTCTTTGGAGCAGACCGGGGAGCGCCAGGTGGTGACCACGGCGTCGTACCGGGGCAGGATCGTTTTCCAGTCGAAGTTTTCGATGTCGCCGTCCAGGGCGGGGATGTCGAAGACGAAACCGTATTCGGCAACTTTCGCCGCGGCCGCGTCGTTCCAGAAGGTCCGGACCTTGTCGCGCCATTCGTTGAGGAAAAGGATGTTCTTTGTTTCGCTCATGGTCCCGCTCCTATTTCACATGTCCTTCGTCTGCCTTTTCCTCGCGCTTCCGGCGGAAGGTGCAGAAGTCGGGCCGGTGGAGATAGAACTTTTCGGCCAGCAGTTTTTTCTGGAGTTCTTTGACGTCGACCGCCTCGGGGGAGACGTTCCCGCGCACGGCCATGTCGGCAGCGAAGCCCGCGATCTGCCCGGTGACGGCGGCGGCGGGGATGACCCGGGTCCACTCCCAGGACTCCTCAATAGAGGAGATGCACCGCCCGGCCGTGAGGAGCCCCTTCACGCCCCGGGGGATCAGCGCGCCGTAGGGCACTTCGCGGACGGGACCCGCGCAGCGCCACTCGTTGATGAGGGCCACGGAGTCCTCGAAAACGGCCTCCTCGTTGGCGTTGCACATGGTGGCAAGGCCGGTGACGGCCCGGGTCCGCCGGAAGGTGGCCATGGAAGGCAGGAGCATGGAGAAAAACTTGTGCTTGAGCTCCGGATCCGCCGCGTATTTTTCCTGATAGAAGCGCCGCAGACGGCGGCGGGTGTCGCGGACGAAATCGGTGACGACCCGCCCGCTGACGCCGGGATACTCGTAATCCTTCCAGTTGCCGCAGAAGCGCTCCTGCCCGTCGCTGAGGGCGCGGCTGTTTTTGAGGGCGCCGTCCGCGTGGTGGATCTCCCAGATGGCGGGGGTATTGCTCCCTTCGGTGTACCCGGCTCCGGCGCTGACGGCCGCGTCGCCGTCCCCCGTGGCGTCGACGAAGCACCCGGCCTCCAGCCGCAGACGGCCGCTATTGTTCTCCACTTCGACAGCCTCCAGACGGCCCTCCGTCACGCAGGACTTGCAGAAGAGCGTGTCGTACCAGACGTCCACGCCCGCGTCGTCGAGGATCTCGTCCAGCGCCAGGATGAAGGACGCGGGGGAGAAGATGCCCATGTAGCGCTTTTCCTCCCGCTGTCCCGGTCCGTACTTCATGCTGGCCTGATAAAGCTCCTCGGCCATGCCGAAAAGGATCTGGTGCCCGAAACCGTCGCACAGGGGCAGATAGAGGTACACCAGTCCCGTGGTGGCCAGTCCTCCCGGAAAGATCGTCTTCTCCACCAGCGCAGCTTTCATTCCGCACCGGGCCGCCTGGACGGCGGCCGCCACCCCGGCGATCCCGCCGCCGAGCACCACGACATCGTAACGTTTCGTCTGCATCGATATTCCTCCCTGTTCCGCCCTCCCCCCGCGGGAGAGGCGCGTTTTTTGCTGCATGGTGATAATGTGCCCCCGTCTTTCTCTTTTTTCAAGTCCCCCTTTATAAAAAAACAACTATTTGGTTGCTTTGATCGATGTTTTCGGAAAACCTGCCGGATGGCTCTTGACTTTTTCATGATTTTGTGGTAAAATATAGAACGTGGGTTGTGCCGATATCGTTTTCCGCGGGGGAAACGGCGGCGTTTTTCGGGTGGTTTCGTTGCTCGTCAACAGGAAATAACAGATCGAATCCGGAGGAAAAGATGGAGCATAAAAAGATGAAGGCGCCGAGGGGGCTTTGTCCCTTCAGCAATGCTGAAGGGAAGCACATGTGCTTCACGTTGATCGAGCTGCTGGTCGTGATCGCCATCATCGCGATCCTGGCCGCGATGCTCATGCCCGCGCTGCAGCAGGCCCGGGAGACGGCCAAGCTCGCCACCTGTCTCAACAACTTGAAGCAGCAGGGGACCGGCATGGGCTTCTACGTCAATCAGTACAGCTATTACCCCTGCGCCGGCGTCCGCGTCAAGCACGGCTCCGTGCTCATCGGGTCCTACGGATTTTCGTGGAAACTCCAGATCGCCATGATGCTGGGGCTGCCCACCGGCACGGCCAACAGCCTGGACGACCAGCAGCGCCGGGCGCTCTGCTCCGGCATCTTCCTCTGCCCGAACTACACGGCGTTCAACCGGCTCCCCACCTCCGCTAACATCGCCATCGCGGGCGGCTACGCCACTCCGTATACCAGCGGCGGCGACAAGGGAATTCTCAAATCCCTCAGTTACAACGGCATCTATACCCATGCCGAGGAAGTCAAGCGCCCCTCCGCCACCATCGCCGTGGGCGAGAACAACGACACGGTGGATCTTTCCAGCGATCTCAAATCCTATTACCTGTACGGCGTCTCCGACGCGACCCCCGTCAAGGGTCGCCACAGCGACTACACAAAAATGGGCCTGCTCTGGGTGGACGGTCACTCCAGCGCCATGACCAACGAAGCCATCCGCATGGGCAAGCCCGTCGCCGGTTTCGGAGCCACTTACAACAAATACTACTACTTCACGCTGTTAGCCAAATGAGGTGACGTTCTCTCCGTTCCCCGCTCTCGGGGACCGGTTGATTTCGGAAAAACAAAAACCAACTGGTTAGTTTCATAAAAACACGACATCGTCAGTCCAAAACAGGAGGTACGAAAATGAAACACGCAGAAACCGAACGCATGGGAGCCGGAGCGGCGCAGAAGCGCTTCACTTTGATCGAGCTCCTGGTCGTCATCGCCATCATCGCCATTCTGGCGGCAATGCTGATGCCCGCATTGCAGCAGGCCCGGGAGACGGCCAAACAGGCCACCTGTCTCAACAACTTGAAGCAGCAGGGCAACGGCATGAGTTTTTACACGGCCCAGAACGATTACTTCCCCAACAGCAACATCAAAATTCCCTACGGTTCCGGACTGATCGGCCAGACGTGGTACGCGTGGAAGATCCAGATCGCCCAGATGCTTGGGATGCCCGGCGGCTCCACGAACCCCCTCAATGACGACCGGCGGAAATTGCTCTACACCGGCGCCTTTCTCTGCCCGAACTACACCGCGTTCGGCAAACTGGAGAGCGCCGGCGTGAAACTCTGGTCCGGCGGCGGTTACGGCTATCCCTACACCGGAGGCGGAACAACAGCCAGCTCGGTCAGCAGGAACCTGGGCTACAACGGCGTCTATGTCAAACCCAATGAAGTGAGACGCCCCTCGGCCACCATCGCAGTCGGGGAAAACAACGACAAAGTGGATCTCTCCACCGACTTGAAGAACGCCCTCTTCTACGGCGTCTCCGACCCCACGCCCGTGCTGGGCCGCCACGCCGATTACAGCAAAATGGGTCTGCTCTGGGTCGACGGCCACACCAGCGCCATGACCAACAGCGAGATCAAACAGGGCAAAGCATTCGACAACAATGTCGATCACAACAAATACTACTACTTCACGCTGCTTGTCAAGTAAGGGACAAGGGAAAGGACCGCCGTCATCATGAAAAAGATGTTTTCTCTCGCACTGGTTCTGGGTTCGTTTCTGGGGGCGGCGGAGCTTCTGCCCGATCCCGGTTTTCTCACGGCAAAATCCGGCGCCGCGCCCGCCGGATTGAAAATGCCCGCCGCGGGCGGTCAGATCTCGGTCGAAACAAAGGACGGGAAAAACGTCCTCAAGATCGATGTGGAGAAAAAGTTCTATCTGCGCTCCGTCAAGTACATCCCGGTCAAGGGGGGAGAGAAGTTCACCCTGAGCGCGGACGTTTCCGGCAAGGGCACGGTCCAGCTGGTTGTCAACTGCTTCAGCACGGAGCACCGTTTCTGCGGCAACATGAGTCAGGCTTTCAAACTGGACGGCCGTCAGGAGATCAAAAAGGAATTCACCGTTCCCGCCACGTTCAAGGGCAAAAACGTAGGCTCGTGTCTTTTCGACGTGGCCTTCCCCGCCGGATCGTGGGAGCTCGCCCGCTTCAGCGTCACGGATGAGAGCGCCAAATAAAATCAGGGATCACCGTCGATATGAAAAAAACGTTCGTTCTCTCACTGTTTTCGGGAGCGCTTCTCGGCGCGGCGGAGCTTCTGCCCGATCCCGGATTTCTTGCGGCCAAACCCGACGCGGCTCCCGCCGGATTGAAAATGCCCGCCGGGGGCGGTCAGATCTCGGTCGAAAAAAAGGACGGTAAAAACGTCCTCAAGATCAAGGCGGAGAAAAACTTCTATCTGCGCTCGCTCAAGTACATGAGTGTCGGCGAGGGGCAGAAGTTCACCCTCGACGCCGACGTTTCCGGAAAGGGAACCGTCACCCTCACGGTCTACTGTTTCGGCAAGACCCATCTCTTCTGCGGACGGATCGCCCAGCCCTTCAAGGTGTCCGGCCGTCAGGAGATCAAAAAGGAGTTCACCATCCCCGCAAAAATCAACGGCAAGGACGTGGGCACGTGTCTCTTCGACATCGCCTTCTCCGCGGGGAATTGGGAGCTGACCCGCTTCGGCGTTTCAGATGACCGCACATCGCCCGACACCGAGGCTTTGCGCAAGAGCGTCGCCGAGGCTCTGGCGGGCGACGGCGTCGTCCGGCTGCCCGGAAAAAAGATGAACATCTGCTCCGTCGCGATCCCGGCGGGCGTCACGCTGCGCTTCGCCCCCGGAACGGTGCTCAACTTCCTGCCCGGCACCGTCATGACCCTCAACGGCCGGATCGATGCGCCGCTGAAACGGCTCTTTTCCGGTGACGTCAAGTTCGCGGGGATGCCCGACGTGCCGGAGGTCTTTCCCCAGTGGTTCGGCGCCAAAGGCGACGGCCGCAGCGACGACGGCCCCGCATTGCAGGCGGCCGCCGACATGGCGCGGCTCACACGCAACAGGAAACTCAACATTCCTCAGGGCCGCTACCGCATCGAACAGAGGATCGACGTCTGCTGCAGTATCGACTGCTTCGGCACGCTGGTGGTCCCCATCGAGCCGGATTACACAAAGAAAACGCTGGCCCACTACGTGCCCCAGTTCCCCCCGGTCAAGACGGGCGGGATCCTCGTCAAGCCCGACGAGGAGAGAATTTCTCTTGATCCCGAACCTTTCTACGGCATAAAGGAAAACGATTTCAAACTGCCGAAATACACCGGGATCCCCGTCAAAAACGAACCGGGCAGAACGATCGATCTGGCCCCCGGCGGCACGCTGAGTCTCTATTCGACGGATTTCTTCACAGCCCGCAAGGTCAACAATCAGGACCACACCTACGAGCCCAACGACGTTTTCGAGATCATCAGCCCTCTGGGCGCGGTCTTCCCCGAATCGGCCTTCGACTACAAAAAGCCCGTGAACGTGCCGGAGTGGTCCAAGGACAAGGTCTACAAGCGCGGCGACTACGTCATGCGCAACGGCAATGTCTATAAGGCCACCTACCCCTCCGGTCCCGGAGTGGTGCACACAGACAAGTTCAAGGGCACGGCCCCCGTCGGTCCCAAGGACCCCGTCTCCATCAAGGTGCCCTACAGCATCGTCGAATTCCCCATCAAGTACTCCAGCGGGAAGACCGACAAGCTCATGGTCTGGCGCAAGCACATGATGTGGGCCTTCTACGATCCCCCGCAGAAACCGCTCGTCTTCAACGATCTGGCCATCGAGATCGTTTCGAAGATCCCGCTTAAAGAGTATACCCAGATCAAGACCGACGGCGTTTTCAACGTCATGCGGAGCAATCTCACCATCAACCGGCTGCGGGTGGAGAGCAAGGAAAAGTTCTTCCGCATCTACAAACTGGTGGGCAACCGCCGCTGCGTGAACATCACCTACAACAACGCCCGCGTTTCCGGAGCCTGCCACTCCTCGGGCGGCTACAACATCAGCAACAGCATCGTCGGAAACATCACCTACAACAACTGCATCTCGACCAACTGCCGCGACAGCATCGGCGCGCGGCACGGCAAGTACATAACCATCAACGGCGGCCACTACGGCGTGATCGACGATCATTACGGAAAAAACTACCACATCAGCAACGTGACGTTCCACGCGGTGGAGCCCTGGCTGCCCGGCTTCTACACGCCCAAGGCCGAACCCCAGAAGTGGCGCTTCGACGCCACGTGCTGCGTGCGCTTCGGCGGCAGCGACATCACCATCGAGAACTGCCGCGTCTACGGTTCGCGTGACCTTCTCCGTTCCCGCCCGGACACCGCCGATCTCGGCGGCCGGATAGTGGTGCGCAACATCTCGGTATGGTCCGACCGGCCCTTCAACGTCTTCCAGCCGGGGCAGTACGCCGATTTCGACTACGCCCACGACGTGCTGGTCCCCGCCGAAGTCGTGATCGACAACGTGGTCAACATGGGCAAGGGCCCGCTGATGTTCGTGGGTTCGACCACGCCGAAGCGGTGGAATATCTTCGTCTCCAACTGCCGCAATATCGGAACGGTGAGCTGTCACAAGGTTGACTGGCACTTCCGCAACTGCGTGTTCAAGGATCCCGTGTTCCGGCTCCCCGGCGACTCCACCGTGGCCCTGCGTGACTGCACGGTCACGGGAACGGTCAAGGGATTCGACCCCAAGGCGTTCGACATCGGCAGCGACGTCAAACTCCCCGCGGGACTGCTGAAAAAGTAAGCCCCCTGCCGGGAAAACACAGGCGGTGCGGAAAGGTTTGTCCTTCCGCCCCGCCTGATGTTTTTCTCCGGAAAAATCGCGCCCCGGCGTTGACAGAACGGGAAAACGCGGCTATCTTTAGAAGATTGCATTTTGTTAATATTGGATTCAACAGGGGATTTTCCGCATCATGATGACATGGATCGACTACCTCGTCGTGCTTCTTCCGCTGGCATTCGTCTACTTCATGGCCTTTTACTGCCGCCGGTACATCCGGGGCGTGGTCGACTTTCTCTCGACGGGACGGCTGTGCGGCAGATACGTCATCAGCGTGTCGGGCGTGGCCCAGGGACTTTCGATCATCGGCATCGTGGCCTATGTGGAAGTACACTACAAGACCGGATTCGCCCTCACCTTCTGGCGCAGCGTCCTTGTGCCCATCTCGGTCATCATGGGACTGTCGGGTTTTTTCAGCTACCGCTACCGCGAAACGAAGGCCCTGAGTCTGGGGCAGTTCCTCGAAATGCGCTACAGCCGTTCCTTCCGCATCTTCGCCGCCGCCTTGCGCAGCATCTCGGAAATGCTGGCCAACATGATCATGCCCGCCGTGGCGGCGCGTTTTTTCATCTACTTCCTCGATCTGCCCGAGCACTTCACTCTGTGCGGCATACCGTTCAACACCTTCGGCTGTCTCATCGGCCTGAGCCTCGTCATGGCCATTTCGATCATCTGCATCAGCGGCGATCTGGGGATCGTCATCACCGACACGCTGCAGGGACTGCTCCTCTATCCGTTGCTCGTCGCCTTCATCGTGTTCTGTCTCGTCAAATTCTCGTGGACGCAGGAGATCGCCCCGGTCATGGCCGACAGGATCGCGGGCGAAAGTTTCCTCGATCCCTACGACATCAAGAAACTCCGCGACTTCAACTTCTTCGCTCTCGGCGTCTCGGTGTTCACCATCTTTCTGCACCGCGGCAGCTGGGTCACGGGCGGAGCCAGCCGCGCCCGTTCGCCCCACGAACAGAAAATGGCCGGACTCCTCGGCGACTGGAGAGGCGCCCTCAATCAGCTCTTTTATCTGCTGGTCGCCGTCGTCATCCTGACCGTCATGTGCCACAGGAATTTCGCGCAGGACGCCCGGGTCATCCGGACGGAACTGGCCACCCGCATCGCGATGCGGATCGCTCCCGAAAACAGGATCATCGGCAAAAACATCGCTTCCGCCATAGAGAAGATTCCGCAGCACGACCACACCATCGGCCGCGACACGCCCCTCTCGGAAAAGAAAAACCTCGACACCCCCTACCTCGACGCCGCCCACGCCGAACTCACCAAGGCCGACAAGGAAAACGGCCATGCCCTGTACCAGCAGTTCCGCACGCTGTACCACCAGATGATGCTGGCCGTCTCCATGCGCCATATCCTGCCCCACGGCATGATCGGGCTCTTCCTGCTGCTCATGATCATGGCCATGATCTCCACCGACGACAGCCGCATCAACAGTGCCGCCGGAACCATCGCGCAGGACGTGATTTTGCCACTCAGAAAAAAGGCCCTCTCGCCGGAAGAACACATCAAAATGATCCGTCTCGTCGCCGTCGGGATCGGCGTGTTCTTCTTCTGCGGCTCCTTCTTCATGGCCCAGCTGGACTACATCCAGCTTTTCGTGACGCTGATGTGCGTCATGTGGCTGGGCGGCTGCGGACCCGTGATGATCTTCGGACTTTACAGCCGTTTCGGCAACACCAAGGGCGCCTGGACCTCGCTCCTCACCGGGATGGGCATGGGACTTGCGAGCATCTTTCTGCAGCGCAAATGGGCAGACATGATCTATCCCTTCCTCGAACGGAACGGACTGGCCGAACCCGTGGGAAATTTTCTCGCCGCCGCCTCCGCGCCGCTCAATCCCTACGTGGTGTGGGAGATGAACCCCGTCAAATGCCCCATCAACAGCTATGAGCTTTATCTCATCAGCATGCTGGTGACGCTGTTCCTCTACTGCGCGGTCTCGCACCTCACCAACATCGGCCATGAAAAGTTCAACCTCGACCGGATGCTCCACCGGGGCATCTACGCCATCGACGGCGACAAAAAACTCAAAACCGACTGGAGCTTCAAGGCTGTCCTCGGCAAACTCGTGGGCGTCACGCCGGAGTACACCACCGGCGACAAGTGCATCGCCTGGGGACTTTTCGGGTACTCGATCATCTACAAGTTCTTCATCATCTTTCTGCTGGTGGTCGCGATCAACGGCATCGCCCGGCGTTCGACGCAGTGGTGGAGCAATTACTTCCTCATCACCAGTCTGATCATTCCCGGGATCGTCGGCGCGATCACCACGGTCTGGTTCACCTGCGGCGGCGTGCGGGACATGCTCCGGCTCTTCCGCGACCTCAGGAACCGCAAGGAGGTGGACGCTCTCGACGACGGCCGCGTCGAAGGACACGTCTCCCTGGCCGACAAGAAGGCCTTCGAAGCCATCGAGAAACAGGCGAACGCGGGCAGGACCGCGGAATAAGCGGCACTCAGGGGCGGCTCTTTTCGTCGATCTCCTCCGCGATCCGCTTCATGTAAGCGCGGGGAGAGAGTCCCGTCGCCTTTTTGAAGCACAGCGAAAAATAATTGCTGTCGCGGAAGCCGCACCGGATGGCCGTTTCGGAGGCCGAGAAAAAGGGCAGAAGTTCCCGGGCGTGAGCGATCCGGACCTTGAGCAGTTCCCGCATGGGCGTGCTGTGCAATTGTTCCGCGAAGAGCCGGTTCCCGGAGCGGATACTGCAGAAGCCGGCCCGGAAGATGTCGTCCCGGGTGATGTCCTCCGTGTGATGGAGATTGATGAAGCGCAGCATCTGTCCCAAACGCAAAGATTTGTCGGGGCGGATCCCCGGGCCCGCGCCGCCGCTCCGGCACAACTCCAGGATCACCTCCATGAGAAAGATCTTCCCCGCGAAGAGAAATCCCGCGGCACGGCCCGTCTGCTCCGCAATGATCTTCTCCAGCAGGACATTGACCGCGGCGAGCCGGGCGGGACTCAGGACCAGCGGATGGTATTTCCCCGAGAGGAAAAGCAGACGGAACAGCGGCAGTTCGTTTTCGTATCCGGCGAACCAGTCCAGCGCCTCCTTTTTCATCAGGACATTGCACAGCATCAGGCCGTCGGGGCTCCTGTACATGTGCTTGCGCCCGGGCGTGATGAGAATGACCCGCCCGGAGGATATCGGCTCCGGGACATCCTCGTACAGATGCACCGCCGTCCCCGAGAGGACGAACACCAGTTCGTAAAACTCGTGCCGGTGCGGGACCTCGTGGGTCTGGTGCCGGAACGCGACCTGGAACAGCTGATTTTTCGGCATGAAATCATCCGCCGACAAATCGAGAATTTTCATGGATATCCCCCTGTCGAATTTTGATTTGGCTCAAATTTATATGTTTTTGTCCCATTTGTCAAGGCGGTTTCGTTAAATTTGGCTATATTTACGGGCAAGCCGTCGGAAAATCAGAGAGGTGATGGGAAAAAATGGGAAAAAAATTCGTTCTGTTCCTTGCCGCATGGATCGCGGCTCTGCCGCTCGCGGGCGCGGAGAATCTGCTGAGGGATCCGGCGTTTTCCCGTGCCGGGAAGCGGGACGCGGACTGGTATTTCGTCCGGAAGCCCGACGAGACGGCCTCGGCCTTCAAAGCCGCCGACGGCGTTCTCCGGCTTGAGGTGAAACAGCCGGGCGGCGCGATCTTTTCGTGCCAGCGCATCGCCCCCGAACCGGGGAAAAGGTACATCGCAAGTTTCGAAGCCCGGGGCCTCCCCGGCGCGGATATCAACGCCTACGCCGAGTGGCGGGGAACCGACGGCCGGTACCGGAACAGAACGTTCCCGAAAAAGCCCGTCCTCCAGCGGGGCTGGAAAAAATACGAATTCGCCTTTTCCGGCGACGAAACCATGGGAACGGGCAAAAACCGCCCCTATCTGGCCATCCGTCTCCGCAACCGGGGGGTGCTGGAGATCCGCAATCCTTCCCTGTGTGAGGACACCCCTTTCGACAAACTCCCGGGGGGAAGCTGCGACGACGCGAAATTCTGGACCCTCGGACCGTCGGCCCGCATCGCGCCCCGGGGCGGTTATGCGGGTTCCGGCATGCTGGTCCTGAAGGATCCCGGCGCCCGGGCGGTCCACAAAAATCTGTTCCTTTCGGGCGGCGATCTCAAGCTGAACTGGATCGTCATGGGGCAGAACAATGAAAATTCGGCCAACGGTTTTGCGGAGTTCTCCGTCAAAATCACCGACGACTCCGGCAAAGTCATCGCGGAAAGCGGCCGCTCCGACTGCTTCAGCGGCACCTGGCAGAGGAAGGAGCTCGTCTTCAAGGCGCCCCCCTGCCGCGGCGCGCAGCTGGTGTGCGAGTCCTTCTCCGGGGGGCTCGTCTGCTTCGACGACTTCAAACTGACGAAGATCTCGCCCGCCGACGTGATCCCCGTCCGCACGGTCCTCTCCTCCCCGTATTACCGGGACATGATCTTTTCGACCGATCCCGTCACCGAGATCGCGGGGCGCGTGGAAACGACCGGCGGCGTGAAGGAAATCAAAATCACCTTCGACGGCAAACCCGTCGATGCCGTTCCCGGCCAAAACGGCGGATGGCGCTTTGCCGTTCCCGCCGCGCATCTGCCCGAGGGACGGCATAAGTTGTTCGTCACCGCGCTCCTGAAAAACGGGAAGACCTTCACCGAGACCCGGGTCATCGAAAAACTCCCCCCGGGCAAAAACGAAGTCATCGTGAAAAGCGACAACAACCTCTACGTCAACGGGAAACCCTTTTTCTTCCAGCAGGAGCGCGTTCCCCTTTACGACACGCACCCGGGAGCCGTCTCCTACATGCGGCGGATGAACGTGACGGCGAGCCACACCTTCTGGACCCGGGAGAATGTTCCCGCCGCAACGGTGAGAAAGCGGCTCGACTTCGCACGGGACAACAACCTCAAGTGCGTCGTCGTCATCCCCGTGGCCCATCTTTTCGGCGCGGGGAACAGCCCGGAGGCCGCCGAAAAGACGTGGAAGAACTGGCTTGAGGTCATACGCGGGATCCGGGACCACGACGGTCTTCTGGCCTACTACCTCTTCGACGAGCCCCTGTGGAACGGGCTGCCCCTCGAGACGGTCAAACGCACCTACGAGGACGTGAAACGGGCCGATCCCTATCACCCCGTCATCGCCTGCGAAGCGCCCCGGGGACTGCCCGACGACTGGCGGCCCTATGCCCGGTACTGCGACATTTTCGGCATCGACATCTACCCCGTCCCCGAGGCGTCGAAACACTCGGAACTGCCGGAAAAGGGTCTGCGTTCCGTCGGGGAGTACACCCGGCTGGCCCTCGACGCCGTGGACGGCCGCAAGCCCGTGCGCATGGTGCTGCAGGCCTTCTCGTGGGGCATGCTCGGCGGCCGGGGCAAGGGCGTCTATCCCACGAAAAAGGAGATGCGCTTCATGTATTACGACGCACTGCTGCACGGCGCCCGATCTCTGGGGTACTTCTCCCTTTCCCTGCATAAAAAAGAGGTCTGCGCGGACTTTTTCGACGTCGTGACGGAGATCGCGGCCGTGGCTCCCGCGCTCCTCTTCGGGAAAGAGCTCAAGTGTTACGTCTCCCGCCCCGAGATCAGGGCCCGGCTCTTCGAGTTCCGGGGAGAAAAGTATCTCATCGCCGTCAACCGTTCGGAAAAAATCCAAAACCCGGTATTCACCGTTCCCGGAGTGTTGTATCACGTTCTCGGCGAAAAGCGCGCCGTTGACGCGAAAGCGGGCCGCTTCGCGGACAAATTCGAGCCGTGGGATGTCCATGTGTACGGCAGCTCCCCCGATCTTCCGGTGCCGCCCTCCCCGTTCGCGCCCGGAGAGAGAAGTCTGCTCGACGACTACCTGGTGAAACGGACCCGGCGTCTGCCGAATCTCCGGACCCGGGCCGGCTGGATCTGGAACGCTGCCCAAAGCCCCAAGGTGTATTTCCTCAAAAAGTTCACTCTGCCCGGTGAAGCGGCCGAAGGGGTCCTGCGCATCACGGCCGACGACGGGTTCACGGCTTATCTCAACGGCGAAAAGATCTGTTCGGGCAATGACTGGGCGTTTTATCAGGAAAAGACCGTGACGGCAAAACTTCTCCGGGGGGAAAATCTCCTCGCCGTGGAAGCGGAGAACGGCGGCGGCGCCTGCGGTCTGCTGGCCGATCTTGAGGTCCGCCTGAAGACGGGGGAAAATCTCTCCGTCACGACAGACGGAACATGGCGCGTCTCCACCCGTCCCGGGAAAGACTGGCAAAAGGGCGGTCTGACCGACGGGGAGCCTGCGAAAGTCCTCTTCCCCTTCGGCAAGGGACCGTGGCGTTACTGACATGCAAGGATCCATCGTATGAAAAAGGAATGCAGATTCGACATACTCGACTTCCCCGCCGGGACTTTTTACGACGGTCTCATAACGGGCTGCGGCGGGCTGGGCCTCACCATATGGGGAAGTAAAAAAAAGCTTTTCATCACCGTCGGACAAAGCGACCTCTGGGACCACAGGGGCGGCCTGCCGTGGACGGGAAAACAGAACTTCCGCGACATCCGCGCCGCCCTCGAAAAAAACGACGAAAAGAAGATCCGGGAGCTCTTTGCGGAGAAGGTGACGGGGAACGTCCGCCGTCCCTCCCTGCTGCCCTTTGCCCGAGTGGTGCTGCATCTGCCCGCCGGAAGCCGCTTCGAAAAGGGGCTCCTCGACAGGACGACGGGGCTCGTCCATCTGCCGGTCGCAAACGGCTCCCGCAGGGGGCGGGTCACCATCGCCGCCGCGGAGGGCCGTCGCTTCGGCTGTTCGGGGCTGCCCCGGGGCACGCGGGTGGAACTTGTTCCCGCCTTCCGTTTGAGTCAGGACCTCGTCCGGCGGGGCTTTGCCGCGCCGGAGGAATACGACGAGAAGGATTTCAGCTGTTTCCGGCAGGCGCTGCCCGCGGATCCCTCGGCGGCGCTGGTGATGAAAAAGACCCGCGGCGGATTTTCCGCCGTCTGTCTCCGGGGCGTCGACGACGAAAAACGGCTCCGCGCAGTCGAGTGCCCCCCCTTCCCCGCCCTGCGGCAGGCCTCCGGAAACTGGTGGCGGGCCTTCTGGCGGGATGCGCCCGAAATCGAATTGGACAACATCGCTCTCGAACGGCTCTTCTGCCGGGCGCTCTTCAAGTACGGCGCCATGACCGACCCTGCCGGGCCGCCGCCCGGACTGCAGGGGCCGTGGCTCGAGGATCACGCCCTGCCGCCGTGGCAGGGAGATTACCACTTCAACATCAATTTCCAGATGTGCGTCTCGCCGGGTCTGCCCGCGGGCAAGTTCGATCACGTCAAACCGGCCCTGGACCTCGTCCTCGGGTGGAAAGACAAACTCGCCCGGAACGCGGCGCTCTTTGCGGGCGTCAGGGACGGCTTCATGCTGCCCCACGCCGTGGACGACCGGTGCACGTGCATGGGCGGTTTCTGGACCGGGTGCATCGATCACGCCTCCTCCGCTTGGATGGCCCATTTGATGTACCGTTACTGTCTCTACACCTGCGACCGGAAGTTCCTCGCCGCTGAAGTCATGGATTTCATGGTCCGGGTGTTCCGGGTTTTCCGGGCGATGATGGACGAGGATGCGCAGGGGCGTCTCTCCCTGCCCGTCAGCGTTTCCCCCGAGTACAACGCCTGCCAGATGGACGCCTGGGGGCGCAACGCCTCGTTCCAGCTGGCGGCGGTCCATGCGCTGCTAACCGATCTGCGCGAAGGGGCACGTCTCCTCGGGAAAAAGCCCGATCCCGCGTGGAAGAAAATGGCGGACGCCCTGCCCCGGGTCACGGTCACAAAAGGCGAGTCCGGTGAAGAGATCGCCCTGTGGGAAAACCAGCCGCTGGAGGAGAGCCACCGGCATCTCTCGCATCTGGCCGGGATCACCCCCTTCGGCACCCTCGATCCCGATTCCGAACGGGACCGCGCCCTGATCGACAACGCGGACTTGACTCTCCTCCATCTGGGCATGGGCCGCTGGGCGGGCTGGAGTTTCCCGTGGGCGTCCCAGATCAAGACCCGCCTCGGCAACGCCGACGCGGCGCTGCTCATGATCGAACTCTGGAATCGAACCTACACCACCGCGACGGGCCTCTCGCTGTGTTTCCCCCGCTCGAGAATGGTCACCACGCCCTTCGACATCCGCGAAGTCATGCAGATGGACGCCGAGTGCGGCTGTCTTTCCGCCCTGTTTGATCTCTTCGCGTACCACGAAAGGGAGGTCATCTTTTTCTTCCGCGGCATCCCAGCGGGCCGGGAGGCCGCTTTCAGGAACATCCGTCTTCCCTTCGGACTGCGGGCCTCGGGGCGGACGGGCGGCGGCCGCATGACCGTGACGCTGACCGCCGAAAAGGAGGACGTCCGGACGCTCGTCTCCCTGAGGAGCGGGGAAAAAATCCCCGTCTCGCTCAAAAAGGGACAGAGCACGACGATTTCCGGAAAGATCTGAAAAAGTTTATGCCGACTTCACCCGAAAGACATTTTCCACCCAACAAAAGGAGAAAAGAGAAAATGGATCCCGAAAGAAAAAATCCACGTTTCACCCTGATCGAGCTGCTGGTCGTGATCGCCATCATCGCCATTCTGGCGGCGATGCTGATGCCCGCGCTCCAGCAGGCGCGGGAGCGGGCGCGTTCGACCTCGTGCCTCTCCAACACCCGGCAGATGGGCGCCGCACAGGCGATGTACGCCGACGCCAGCGAAGGCCGGATCTTCTGCTACGGCGGAGGGAAAAACTGGTATCAGGGCACGATGTCGGCGACCTTCTGGCACGAACCGCTGACTCATAACAAATATCTCAACACCAACATCGTCGTCTGCCCGGCGCTGGCGCCTTTCAAATATATCCGCGTCGAACAGCGGGGGTTCTGCTTCGGCTGCGTCTACGTGAAGCCCGAAGCCAACATCAAACTTCCGGCATTTCAGTACGACACCGTGACGACAAATACGCTGACGATCTTCACCAAAGCCGTCAAACGGCCCTCGGAATTTCTCATTCTGGGAGATGACGTCAACGTCGGAGACGCCGTGACGAGTTACGGGACCCCCGGCCAGCACGGGACGATGCACCTCTTCTCGACGACCAAAACGGCGCCGCACATGCGTCACGCCAACCGGGCCAACTTCTCCTTCGTCGACGGCCACGCCGCGGCGAGGAATTTTCAGGAGTA
>JAFSTC010000024.1 GCA_017450705.1 Lentisphaeria bacterium
CGCCGCAAGTTCGGCGGGGAACTCGGCCAGAACGAACTTGATCGACTTGTCGGGCCAGAAACTCGTGGCCGTGAACTGCGCGGGAACGGCTTTGCCCGCGGGAGAGACGATCCGCAGTTTGTCGATCCCGTAAATGCCGCCATCGGGGAACGGGAACCCGAACTTGACGAGGGCCGTCCGGGCGATGTTGCTCTCCTCCAGAAGTTCGAAGGGGATCGCGGTCTTTTTGAGTTTACCCTTCTTCTGATCGACGGGGTACTTGATGGTGAGCGGCGGCGGAGGCGTCAACTCGATCCACGAATACTGCGCCCGGTGGACGGTGCTGCCCGGGACGCCCTTGTTCTTGAGCGGCAGATAGCGCACGATGCCGTTGTCGAAGCGGTAGTACTCCTTGGGGAACTTGTTGGGAACGGGGTCGTTGCGCCGGTCGCCGGTCGTATCTTTGACGATTTCCCCGATTCGGGCGTAAAAACGGATGATTACGGGGCGGCTCTTCACCACGGTGAGCGTCTGGCGGACGGACCGTCCGGGGGCGACAGCAGCGACGTTCCGGCCGTCTGGGGCGTCGGGAACGTTCCGGACAAGGTTTACGGGGAGACTCCTCCAGCGAGCCGGCATTCCGGCCTGGACCTTCTCAAAGGAGGGATTGAGGATCTTCGTGCCCTCGGCCTCGAATCCGTCGAGGAAGACCCACGGCGTTTTCCCGCCGCGGCGGCCGTCGGATTCGACATACATATTGATCCGCCCGTTGATGTCCGGCGTGAAACCGACGGCGTATTTTTTCCATTCCCCCGTCAGCGGGGTCTTGCCGAGGGCGCAGGCTGTGAGAAGATCCTTTTTGCCATCGGTCCCGGAGTGGTCGAACTCAAGGCCGCCTTCGGCCGAAAGCGCGGTCATCCGAACGTTGGAGGGATACTGCGCCCGCAGAAACAGACGCAGCCGCGGGCGGCCGTCTCCGGCGGAATCGCCCGGTGCGGCGGTTTTGCAAGGGGCCGTCTGATCGGAAAAGAATCTTTCCTTCGGCATCTTCGTTGTCCCGCCGCTGCGGGCCATGAACCTCAGCGTGACCCGTTTCCCGGCGGTCACGCGGATTCCCTGGCGAATGGGCATTTTGTTGCAGACGCGGGCGTAGTTTCTGCCGTGGGCCGCGTCCCTTTGACCGAGTTTTTCCGTCATTTTCGTGTAGTAGCGCCAGCGGTAAAACTCATTTTTCACGCTCATCTGTTCGAAGGACGGATTGGCTACGGAAGAGTTGACCAGCTCCAATTTGTCGAAATCGACCCATTCGGCCTTGCCGCGCTCGCGGCTTTCGGTTGCTGCCAAACCGAGGACAACGCCCCCCGTCTTTCCGGGCGTGAAGGAGATCTCGTACGGCATCCATTCCTGCCCCGCCTCCTCCCCGGCGCTGAATTCCCAATGGTGTTTTCGGGCGGGATCGTTCGCCTGTCGGCGCCGGAAAGAAGATCCGGCAACTTCCCGCAGCCCGATCCCGGACGAGCCGGCATCCAGTTCGATGACGACCCCGGCGCCGGAAAGCATCGGCTGGCAGATGAATACAGAGGCTGCGGCGACAGCCAACGATCTTGCGAACATAAAAGAGCCCTTCCCTTTTTCGAAGACTGTTCCTATGTTTCCACGGCCAAGGTTTTTATCTCGAAGGGAGCAAAATCGGCGCATCGGGCCGGAACATCCTTCAAAAAATCTCCTTCGGGAGTGATTTCCCGAATCGTTTTTCCATCCACCCATGAACCGGAAAGAGTGACCGCGGTCTTTCTTCCGCAGAACTCGTAGAACCGCAGAATGAGCCGCCCGTCCTTTCTCATCGCTGCGGAAAGGGCGATATTCCCACGATCCCAGGAAAGCCATTCCCCCTCGGACAGGAGGCGGCTTTCCGTCGGCATCCGGTTCAGGATATTTCCCAGCTCGGCGGCTTTGTCGATCCCGCCCGGTTCGTGCGCTCGGAATGCAAACCGGTATTCGTGGATCCCGTTGTCATAGGATCCGGGATCGGGCTCCAGACAACCGTCTTCCACGCCGGTCCCGCTGCGGAGAAGCGAGAACGCGACATGACTTCCGGAGACCGAACAGCCTGGCGTCCCGCTGTTCGCGATCGCCAGCGCCGTCCGGGCATCGGAGAAATCCGACCAGTCCAGAACCGGCCAATCCCCCATCGCGAAACGGGAAGATGCCTGATCCAGGGGCCTCATCGTCCGTTCGTACCGGCTTTCCACTTCAAAATAGGGTTTTCTGACCAGGGAGCCGAAGGGTACGGAATCTGTCCGCACCATGGAAAACGGGTCGAGAAGGAGCGGAAAATCCACCAGAATCTTTGTATTGCGACCTTTAAAATCCAGCGTGATCTTCAGGAAGAAACAATCCTGATCCTTCGGAAAAAGGAATTCTTTTTTCCACGCGAGAGACCGGAATCCGTTCCATGGTTTTCCGGTGTGGCCGATCATCGCCGGTTCAGGAGCGATCCGGCCGACGGAGAACGCATGAAAAAAAATCGGTCCTTCCAACACCGTGAACGGCTCCTCCTGAGAGCATTCGTCCGCAAGCGGGGCCGCTTTGAATCGTTCCGTCCACATGGAACCGAAATCGGGCCGGATCCGAATGGCGGAAAACTGTTCTCCGAAGACGTTGAACGGCGCGGTGATTTTTGGATATTTCCCGCTGAAATCCACCGCAAAACAAGATGTCTTGATCGTATCGGCGCCGATTTTTTCCGCATGCGCCGATGGAACACCCGCGGGAAAGATTTTTCCGCCGACGGGGGGAAGGTCTGCATAGAAAAAGCACTTGTCGCCGATCATCTCGGAGACAGTCCCGGCAGGCGCCGTCTCGGAACAGACCAGCTGACGCCCGCCGACCGACGAAGTGTTCGCGACAAAAAAAGTTTTCTTCTCGGTTT
Organism: Lentisphaeria bacterium; assembly: GCA_017450705.1. GTDB lineage: Bacteria > Verrucomicrobiota > Lentisphaeria > Victivallales > Victivallaceae > UBA1784. The sequence continues at coordinate 2,912 of JAFSTC010000024.1, forward strand.
TCGTTCCGGTCGGCGCGCACTGCTTTTCCGCAAAGGCCAGAACTCCTGCGATCTTTTTCGTGATGCCTCTTTGGGCGGCATCGGTGCAACAGCCGCAGAGACTGTCGTGGAAGGCGGTGCGCAGCAGTTCTTTTTCCTGCGCCTCGGAAGCGAGTTCCCGGCCATCGGCGGCGGCAAGCATCTCGGCCCGCCGCATAAGGATCTCCGCCCGGCGAAACTGCTGTTTGTTGCCGATCCTGGTGGAGTAACACCCCGTAAAAACGGGATTGAATTCTCCCTTGTAACAAGGGTGCTCCCGTCCGGCGATCCAATCGAAATAGTCTCCGACGGCGGAAAAACGGAGCTCCCGCATACCGTACCTGTTGACCTCATCGACCAGACGGCAGAAACTCTCCTGAAAAAGCCCCTCCTCCTTGCAGAAAACGGCGAAATGCCGTTCCATGCCGGACGCCAGCGCTTCCAGTTCGCGTTTGGATTGGGAACGGGGATCGTATATGACAGGAACATTCGTCAGATTTCCGATATCGTTGAGTTGAACGGGGGCCGAAACGAGAACCGATGTGCCATTGGCGCCCTTCCAGCAAAAAGGCTTCCCTGTATCGAGAGGTGCCGTCGGATTCGGAAGCCGTCCGGGGATCAAATACCTGTATCCGCACAGAGCCAGGACCTGGGGCGTCTGGATCGGCATTCCGAAAGCATCGGTCAGACAGGCGATCACGGGGACGATACCGAACGTCTTTCGATAATCGGCGCGCCCCCGGAGAAGTGCGCGGATCAGCGTTTCGCCGGAGATCATGTTGAGATCCGGAATGCACATTCCTCCGATCATTTCCGCCTGGCCTGTTTTCAGGAGAGCCTCCAGTCTCCTCCGGTATTCCGGAAGTCTGACAGGGGTTTCAGACTGTTCGAAATAAAAGTGGAAATCAGGGTTTTGTTCGGCGATATCGATCAGTTTCCCGGTCTGCCGCCGCCTGATTTTGTCGGCCTCTTCGTAAGTCCGGCGCCAAACGAGATCGGAGTGGTGGGAGCAACTCAGAAAAACGGGAGGGAGGTCGTCTGCATATCCCCCGCGGCGGGAGGCGTCCGGTCCGGGATCCGTCCCCCCGACCGATGCTCCCGCTTGCCCGACAGTGCCGCGCACATAATATCCGCTGGCGCCGCGGCATTCGATGAAACCGTCATCGACCATATCGTTCAAAGCATGCTGGATCACGGAAGGACTGACGCCGAAATGCGCAGACATCCTGGAGATGGGGGCAAGTCTGCTCTGCGGAGGGAGCAGATCCCGCAGAATGCTCTCCTGGATCGCCTGCTTCACAACGATGTACTTGGGTGGTTTCGACACGATGGACATTTTATGCCGTCTTTTCTTTTACCCTTTTCGTATCTTGTCATATCTTTTTATACTATACCATATTTTCTAAAGATTTGCAAGCATTCCCGAAAATCCCGCAGCGCGAATGCGGCGGACCGGTCGGAGGTGTCGTTTCGAACGGACGAGAATACTGCGCGATATTTTATTTTTCCGCGTCCTTTTTGAGCATCGCGTAGAACTCTTTGAACTTCTTCATCACGTCCTCCTGCGACGCGCCGCTGAGCAGATCGCCCGGTTCGCAGCGTTCGGCGACGTCATCGGGAAGAAGTCCCAGGAAGGAAGACTGCTGGGCGGGGCGGTTGATCCCCCGCTGCATCCGCGATCGGGCGCGAAGCAGATACAGCTCCTCCTTCGCCCGGGTGACCGCCACGTAGAAGAGGCGTTTCTCTTCATCGCCCGCCCCCTCCTCGAGAGCCCGTTCGTGGGGGAAGATCCCCTTTTCCATGGCGATGACGAACACCACGGGGAACTCCAGCCCTTTGGCGGCGTGGATCGACGACAAGGTCACCGCGTCGCCGGTCGCGCCCTCCTCCTCGTTTTCCTCCTCCATGAGGGAACAGGCTTCGAGATACTCACCGAGGGAGAGCGGGGAAAAGACTTTTCCCTCGTACTGAGCGATGGCGGAAATGAACTCGTCGACGTTGTCCCTGCGTTTTTTTGCGTCCCCGATATCCTTGTAGATCCTCTGGAGCCCATCGATGTAGCCGCATTCGAGGAGGAAATCGGCGGTTTTTCCCGCAATGCCGCCCGGCTCGGAAAAGATCTTTTCGAACTTGGCGTACACGCCGGCCAATTCCGAAGCGCCTTCCGCCCCCGCGCGGGGAAGCGATTTCTGGAATTCCGGATCGCGGAGCGTGCGGAACATCGGCACATGGTCGGTCAGTCGCCTTTTTTTGAGCGTTTCCACGGCCTTGGCACCGAGGCCCCGGGGCGGAGAGGCCAGAACGCGCAGCAGACTCTGATCGTCTCTCGGATTGACGAGGAGCCGCAGATACGCGAGAGCATCCTTGATCTCCCGGCGCTGGAAAAACTGCTGTCCGCCGAATAGGCGGTAGGGGATCTGCGCGGCGCGCAGGGTCTGTTCGATCTGACGCGACAGCTGATTGGAGCGGTACAGAACGGCGAAATCGCTGTAAGGCGCCCGGCCGTCTCCGCGCTGCCGCCGGAGCTGTTCGATCATGTCGGAAACGTATCCGGCCTCCCTTTCGCCGTTCTCCAGCGCGACGATCCGGGGGCGGGTCCCCTCCCCGAGAGCGCTCCACAGCTTCTTGCCGTGCCGCCGGAGATCGCCGCCGCCGATGATGGCGTTGGCCGCGTTGAGAATGGCCGAGCAGGAGCGGTAATTCTGTTCGAGTTTGACGACCTTCGCTCCCGGGAAGATGTTGGGGAAGTCGAGGATGTTGCCGATGTCGGCGCCCCGCCAACTGTAGATGCTCTGGTCGTCGTCGCCCACGACGCACAGATTGCAGCTGTCTCCGGCGAGCATTTTCACCAGGGCGAACTGCGCGCCGTTGGTGTCCTGATACTCGTCCACCAGCAGGTAGCGGAAACGCTCCCGGCAGCGCTCGAGAACATCGGGATGCTCGGAGAACAGCCGCCAGGTCAGCAGAAGCATGTCATCGAAATCCACCAGATTCTGGAGTTCGAGAAGCTCCTGATACTTTTCGTAGATCTGAGAAGCGAGCACGTCGAAATCGTTTTCGGCGCTGCGGTTGGCGGCATCGGGCGTCACCAGCTGGTTCTTCCACCGGCTCATGCGGGCAAAGGCCGCGCCGAAGGGGAAGTTGTCTCCGCCCAGCCCCAGCATGGCCCCGGCCTGCTTGAAAATCCCCAGCTGATCGGATTCGTCGGCGATGGTGAATCCGGGCAGGTACCCGAGAGCGGAGATCTCCCGGCGCAGCAGCCGGCCGCAGAAAGAGTGAAAAGTCCCCAGGGTCACCCGCTGCGCGGCGGCGGGGTCCACCAGCTTTGCCAGCCGCTCGCGCATCTCCCGGGCGGCCGTGTTGGTGAAGGTCATGCCCAGAATGCTCTCGGGGGCGATCCCCGCGGCCAGCATGTAGGCGATGCGGTAGGTGATGACGCGGGTCTTGCCCGTTCCCGCGCCGGCGAGGACCAGTACGGGACCGTTGACGGTCCTCGCCGCCTCGGCCTGTTCCGGATTCAGCTGCGACAGGATCTCTTCACAGGTCATAAAAAAGAACCCGCGCTAGTCGACGACTTTGACGCCGAAGGTGAACTTGCCGTTCATCGCCACGGCGGCGGCGCTGGTCACGGCGTTGGTGAAATTTGCGAACACGCCGCCCGAAATGACGTATTTGACGGCGCATTCGGCACAGCCCGCGTCAAAATCCCGGTCGACATTGTCGTCACAAGGACGGTTAAGCTCATAAGTCGCCACGAAACGGGCCTCGCCTTCCTTGAGGGCGAACTCCCGGACCAGCAGCGCATCCTTGCGGATGATGCCCAGGTATCCCACGGGATCCGACACGTGGACCACGGAGACGATGCGGGGCGTATCGAGAGAATCCTTCTCGTAGTCCATGGCCAGCAGTCCCAGCGAGATCGCGTCGCGCACATTCATGCCGGAATCGATCTTCTCCGCGATGGGATCCGTTTGTGACCCGTTGGTCGCGACGGCCCAGGCGCCCTTCCCCGCGACGCGCAGACAGTTGTAGCTGATGTAGGGATTCTTCGCCAGATCCGACTCCGCCCCCGGCCGGGGAACGACGGCGATCCTGTCGCCGGTGATCACGGCGCGGCGGTTGGGGAACGACCGGGAGGAGACCCGGTACATCGCTGTGTTTTTTCCGTCACGGGTGCGCCCGAGGGCGACGATCCTGCCGATATACATTTTTTATCCCTTTCTTTTGGAGTGTGGAGTGTCACTGACATAAAATGCCGCATCTTTACGCCGAAATCAAGTGGTTCCGGTGGAAAAAATCCTTTTGAGATGTTATTTTATGGCAGCAAGGAGTGTCAACAGCTTTTTCCGGAGAGTATCCATGTGTCCCATCGCATTCAAGATCGGAGCCCTGACGATCCACTGGTACGGCGTCATGGCGGCTCTGGGGTTTCTTGCCGCGACTTTCGTTCTGCGCCTCACGAGACGCCGGGCGGGCATGAGCGACGACGACGTCAGCAACATCATGCTCATCGCCATGATCGCCGGCCTGGCCGGAGCGAGGATCTTTTACGTCGTCCAGTTTTTCGACCAGTTCAGACACAGACTTCTTTACGTCTTCCGGATCGATCAGGGGGGGCTGGTCTTCTACGGCGGATTCCTGCTGGCCGTCGGCTGTCTCGTCTTCTATGCGAAACGGAAAAAGATCGACGTCGTCCGCATGTTCGACGCGCTGGCGCCGGGGCTGGCCCTCGGCCACGCCTTCGGGCGGATCGGCTGTTTTCTCCACGGCTGCTGTTTCGGGAAACCGGCACCGTTCCTCGGCGTCCGCTATCCGGCGGGCAGCGCCCCTGCGCTCCGCTACGGGGAGCAGGCGCTGTATCCCGTTCAGCTCGTCGAAGCGGGAGCCAACGTCGTCCTCTTTCTGTTCCTTCTTCATCTGGCGAAGAACGGCCGCCGCGGCAGCAGCCTGGCCTGTTATTTCATCAGCTACGGCACGCTCCGGATCCTTACGGAATTCCTGCGGGGCGACAATCCGCGCATTCTGGGACTTTTCACGCCGGCCCAGCTGATCGGTCTCGCGCTGATCCCAGCGGGCGTCACCATGCTGCTCCGCTTCAGAAAAAATGCCGCAAAAGAAGCTTGAACTTGAGATCCCCGCAGACTGCGCTGGGGTCCGGCTGGACAGATGCCTGTCGCGCCTGATCCCGGGTTCCTCACGGGCGTATCTGCAGAAACTTATCAAGGATGGTCTGGTGACCGTGTCGGGAGAAAACGCGCCCATTCCGCCCCGCTATCCGGTCAGGGCCGGCCAGCGTATCGAGGTCCTTATGCCGGAACCGCAGGAAACGGTCCCCCGGGCGGAGGAATTCGATTACCCCATTCTCTTCGAGGACGAGTCCATTCTGGTCATCGCAAAACCGGCGGGCGTCGTGGTACATCCGGCGGCGGGCAATCCCGACGGGACGATCGTCAACGCCCTGCTTGGGCGCTACCCCGACTTCGCGGAGCGCTTCCAAAACGTCAACGGCCGTCCAGGCATCGTCCACCGGCTGGACAAAGACACCTCCGGGTGTCTCGTCGTGGCCAAGACCCCCGAGGCCCTCTTCAAACTGGGGACAGCCTTTTCGGAACACCGCACGCAAAAAACCTACATCGCCCTCGTTTCCGGCGCGCCCCGGCAGCCGACGGGCGAAATCGTCAATCAGATCGGGCGGCATCCCGTGAACCGGCAGAAGATGGCCGTGGTGGAACGCAACGGGAAACTGGCCGTCACCCGCTACCGGACGGTGAAGACCGGTCTGCTGGAAGGAACGAAGATCTCCCTGCTGGAAGTCGACATCCGGACCGGCCGGACCCATCAGATAAGGGTGCATCTGGCCAGCCTCGGCGTGCCCGTTCTGGGAGACAAATTATACGGCGGCAGCCGGGCCCTGGCGGCCGATGCTTCCCGGCAGATGCTCCACGCCCGCCGGATCACCCTCCCCCACCCCGTCACGGGGGGAAGCATGACGTTCGAAGCACCCGTCCCCGAAGATATGGCGGAATTGATCGCCCGGACGGAATGGGACGTCGGTCCGCAGTGACCGGACGAAGGACGATCAGGGTGTTTTTTTCGCCGTTTTCTTCCGGTCGTTGCTGGTGATCGATTCTTCCGGCAGAAAACCGACTTCGAAAAACAGCCGAACGCGGGGCGGAGCCCCCGGTGAAAACTCATACATCGAGAGACAGCAGTTCCAGTTCATTTTTTTCCACGGCCCGGAGGCACCGCATCCGGTCGCAAGCATGTGCGCCGCCTTGAGGACGGCGCCGTGAGTCACGAGAAGGACTTCCCGCCCTCCTGAGAGAGAGAGTTCATCGAGCCCCGCCCGGAAACGGTCCCGCACGCTGTCGAGCGTCTCCCGGCTCCGGATCGCCCAGTTCAGGAGCAGTTCCGGACTTGAGACAAGACGGGGAAATTCCTTTTTCAGCTCCGCGATGGGCCTTTCACGGACGGGATGCACGCCGGGGAAGCGGACGAATTCCTGCAGAAAAGGGGCGATCATGATGGGGAGATCCAATGTTTCGGCGATGATGGAAGCCGTTTCCAGGGTCCGGCGATAGGGCGACGCGTAGATCTTGCCTCGAAACCCCATTTTTTTCAGATATCCGGCCGCGAACTGCGCCTGCTTGCGCCCCTCCGCCGTCAGCGGGGGATCGAAATCGGGAGCCAAAACAGGACACCGCTGGCCGTGACGGATGAGCCAGACTTTCCCGTCAGGCTCCGCGGCAAACAGCACACTTCCCGCGAGGACCAGGAAAAAAAGACACGTTTTCACCATAAGGCCCTCCAGAAGGTTCCTCTTTTATACTCAAGCATGGCGCGCAGATCGGCGATCCGGTCGGCGTCTTTCAGGGGAAACGACATCCTTATTTCGAACTCTTTCTCCGGCGGGATCGGCGGATGGGGCGTCATGTACACGAAGGTATCCACGGGCACGGGCAGTTCGAACCTCGAATCCGGCAGGGAAGAAGGACGGTAATGCGCATCGGTCGCCCCGCCCCAAAGATCCCGGAAGGGCCGCATGACCTGAGGCGTCCGGGTCATGATCCATGTGTCGGAGAAGAGCGGTTCCCCGCTTCCGCGCATGAGCGCGTGGAACAGACCGCCCCGCTCGTTGAACTCCAGAAAATGATCCGGCAGCAGACGTTCGTCCCGCGCGATCTGCTCCGCATCAGGATGAGAGGGCAGCCACGGACGGTTTTCCCGCAGCCAGCGGTTCGTCCGGGGGCTGACCACGCCGGAGATCCCCGCCAGATGGATCATGGCGCAGGCGGCCATTTCGTCCCGCTTTTCCAAGTCGCCGCACAGGTGGTAAAACTTGGCCGCAGACGCGAACGCCGCATAAAAGATCGTGCTCTCCTGGAGCCCGTTGCCCACGCGGAGCCCGGAATGACTGTCCCACGTGACGGAATTGGCCCAGTCGAAACTGTTGAGCAGCGTGTTGAGATAACGCTCCAGATGCTCTTTGCGCCGCTTGAGGTATTCCGGTCGCCCGCAGTACCAGGCGTAGTTCCACAGCAGGGAGATCTGATTCCCGATCCAGCAGGGGCCGTCGATCCCGCCCTCGCCGACATGGATGCCGGGAACGGCGAGGATCTTCCCCGTCACGCTGTTGGTGACATGGAGCGTGATCGCCGCCTTTTTCTTTCGGCGCTTGCCGCCGACGGACATGTCATCGGCGGTGAAACTCGTCTCCGCTTCCCGGTCGACGGCCCGCAGCAGACGAAGACGGGTGTCTTCCTTCAGGAACGGCATGGTCAGCAGCAGATTTGTGAAACCCGGCTCCAGACCGCCCACGGAAATATTCCGCCCCGAACCGCGGAAATGGGGCCATGGATGTTTTTCGAGAAGAGGAAGCTGCCGGACGACGTATTCCTCCAGTTGGGCGGCCAGTCCGGCGTCGGTCCTGCCGTTGGGAGACACCTCCCGCTGTTCCCGGACGAAGCGCGTCAGGCCGTCGATCGCCGTCAGGGTCTCACTTCCCTCCGCGACACAGAGGGGACCGGCATTGAGCGCATAATCGAGATCCCTGACCGGACGGCTCCCGCTCATCCGGATCAGTCCGCCCGCCGATGCGAGCATGAAACTCGGGGGCAGCGGCGCATATTTTGAAATCGGCGTGCCCCAGTCGTCGCGCCACGCCCGGTGGGTGAATTCGTCCCGGACCAGAAGACGGGATCTTTCCCAGTCGATGGAAACGAACCGTTTGACCTCGCAGGGAAGACCGGGGACGAGCCGCGCAAGATCCCGGGCGCGAAGCATATCTTTTTCGCCGAGGGGACGGGCCGGACGGGGCGTCACGCCGTAAAGAGGGACCAGCCAGACCCGGCCCGCGGCCTTGGGAAAGGAAAGCTGGACCCCCTGCCCGTCCAGGGAAACCGTCTCGGGCCGGTGCTCGAGGATGACAAGAACAGGCGTATCGATCCCGTTCCCGCTCTTTTCCCAGCTGACGACGAAGTGGTTGCTTTTCAAGTCCGCAAGGTGCGTCCCGCCCCCGGGATACAGTTTTGCGGGGGCGGTCCCGACGTTTTTCAGGGGCCGGAAAAGGCGAATTTTGTTTGCTTCCGTGCCGAACTGCCAGCCGGGGGCGAGCTGGCTGATCGAACACGTCAAAACCTGCCCTTCCCCGTAATCGAGCCGGTAATGCCGGGATGTCCAGCTGCAGCCGGAGACCTGAAAATGTTTCAGCACGAGACCGGGCAGTTCCACGACGCCCAGCGGACGGGCCGTCGTCAGGCCGTCATACCGTCCGCCGAGACTTCGGTCGTAGTCCCTGAAATCCCACTCGGCGGAAGGAACGTCGATGTGGGTCAGAAGCGGCAGAGCCCCGTTGGCCTTTTTCCCGATCGCCAGACTCCCCGCCGCCGCGCCGCGGATCTCGGAGGCATCGGCTCTGTCGGCCAGAAACTTGCGTTTGTACAAAGTCCGGGGCCCGTTGGAGCCGAGGGAGGAAGTGTTGATCCCGAGCGCCGCCGCCCCGGAGAGGTTTTCCACGGGAAGCGTGAACTTTGGGCGCGGCTCCACCGCAAAGCGGAGTGTTTTTCGGGAATACTCCTTTCCGTCAAGAAACACGGTCAACTCCATCGTGTGTTCGCCGCGCCCCGGAGATGGAAAAGTGACCGTGTCCGTCACGGCGGGGACCCGCGGCAGAAGTTCGAGACGGACGGTTTTTTCCTGTTTCCCCAGACGGCAGAGGACCCGGCAATCCGCCTTCTTTCCGGAGGTCAGGAGAAATTTCTGCTGGACGGCGACGGGGTCTTCCGGAGAAAAGACATCAACTTCTTTCCGGCCGGTCAGCTGGCGTCTCAGCGGATCGGCTTTGCCGTTTTTATGCAGAAATTCCGCAAGAAGAAGCGGCAGTTCGGCCCGGTAGACCTTCGGGGTACCATGGTACATGCCTTTCATGTATCCCAGCTGCACCTTGACGGCCAGCAGGTTTTCCCCTTTTTTGAACGGCGCGTTTTTCAGAAGATAGCGGCGGCATTTGAACGTCGCTCCCCGGTGCGGCGTCGAGGCGATCTCCCGGCCGTTGAGATAAACGGTATCCCCCGCCGAAATGTACCCCGGCTCGAACCAGACCAGTCCGGGGAATTCCCGGTCGAGCCGGAACGTCTTCCGGTACCAGACGACCGGGCCGCTGCGTCCGGATACGGCAAGTTTCTTCTCGAGGGGCTTGCCGATCTCGACCGACTCCCAGCGGGAATCGTCGAAGTCCGGGGCCTCCGCTCCGGGGACGTCCTTGTCGGAAAATTTCCAGTTCTTCGTCTCGAAACGAAAGAGCTCTTCCCTCCGGGCAGCTCCGTCCCGGATCAGCGGATCTCTTTCCTCGACGCCCGGGAGAAGAGACGCAAAAGCCGACAGAAAAAGCAGAAGCGGGAACGAAAACTTTTTCATCTACTGGAGATCCCAGTGATCGGCGGGCGTTCCCTCGTCCCGGGCGTAGCCGTTGGAGAAGGGTTCCTGCGTATAGGGGTTGGCGGCATTGCCCTTGACCGTGCTCAAATGCCCGTCGACCCAGGCCATGTTGACATCCTGTTCCCCCGAGTGACGCACACGGACGTGGCCCTCTTTGCTCGACGCCTTGACGCGGTTGATCAGATAATACCCCTGCTGATCGTCTCCGTCGCCGTAGGTCTTGTAGAACGCCGCATCAGCGAGAGCGATCGTCGCGGACGCCCGCCGGACGCTCGTCCGTTTGGTCAGCGTCTTGAGTCCCGTCGCCCCGCCGCCGAGGTAGTAATAGTTGTACCCGGCGCCGCAGCGCTGCCACTGGGATTTGGTCAGTTTGGACTGCGTCGCCGCATCACCCGGATCATAGGTCATCAGCACGTTCAGCGGCGCCCGGGAGGCGACGGCGGGACAGTCGAAGATCTTCGTCGAATTCACGTGTTTGCCGTACATCGTCAGGATCGCCGTCCAGGGGATCGGCTGCGTCGCCCCAACGTCGTACTTGTAGGGGACGAAATACTCGTCGTTGGCGTCGCAGTAACTGTGGTGCGCCATGATGACCTGGCGGATGTTCGCCGTGCATGTCGACGTTTTCGCCCGCTCCCGGGCCTGCTGAAGGGCCGGCATCAGCATGGCGGCCAATATGGCGATGATCGCGATCACGACCAGCAGCTCGATCAAAGTGAAAGTCTTAAGTTGTGTTTTCATGGTAAAATGCCTTTGTGTTATATGTTGAAGTGGTGTTTTTGTCACGAAAGTTCCGCGCCGAGACCGATCAGTTTTTTGCGGACAACTCTGCCGTCGATCTCCGCGGGGGAAGTGTCCGAAAGAGCGGCCAGCGCCGCGCCGACGCCCGCGCCCTGCCCGATGGAGATCGCCGTCGGCATGATCCGCAGACTGCTGTGGACCGCCGCATCGGCGGAGACCGGACGGCCGCCGACCGTCAGATTGCCGCATCCCGCAGGGACGACGCAGCGGTAGGGGATCTCATAAAACGCTCCCGGCCGGAGATCCCGCAGGACCGTTCCCGCGCCATGGGGGGAATGGATGTCGATATTGTAAGTGCTTCTTGCGATCGCATCCTCGAATCTCGCGCACGCGGCAAAATCCTTTTCCGTCAGCCGGTAGAGGCCGCGGATCCGGCGGCTTTCGCGGACGCCGATCTGCACGCCCATGGACATCAGACGGCTGTTCTCGAATCCCGGCGCCTCGCTCCGCAGGAACTTCACCAGCTCCCGGAGCTGCCGCCGTCCCTCGATCTCCGCCTGCGAAAAACTCGCGCCGTCCGTCGGATCGAACCCCTGCACCCGGGTCGTGTTGAAATGGACGACCCCCTCGTCCGCGATCTGGAAGGGAAATACCAGCAGATCCTCCCGGGGGCACCTGACGCGGCCCTGAGCCCGCGCCTGACAATAAAGGTCGTTGAGCCGTTTCTTCCATGCGGGATCCATGAAGCGCTCCCCCTCGGCGTTCGTGACGAAGGGGATCTTCACGTGGGACAGTTTGAAGCACAGCGTCATCGGCTGACAGCCGCCGTCTTCGTCGCCCATCTCGAAAGGACACCCGGCCATCGCCGCCAGTTCTCCATCGCCGGTGCAGTCCACAAAAACCTTCGCCCGGATCACGCCGAAGCCGCCCCGGGTGTGACAGACCACCTTCCGGATCTTGCCGTCGGCAGTATCGACGGCGACCGCGCGATGGTGGTACAGCAGCCGGACGCCGGAGGCGAGAAGAAGATCCTCAGCCGCCAGAGCCGCGGCGGCCTTGTTGATCGCCCGATTGCTGTAATCCGTCGCCGATGCGACCCGGCGGCGTTCGGCTTCAGGGAGGTACTGGAGCATCGCCTCTTTCCACTCCCCGTAGACGGGCGCGTCGAGAGGATGCTGCCGCGTGCCGCTGATCATGAAGGGTTGGACCTCGCCGACCGCCGCCATGCCGCCGGGAACGCCGTAGGCTTCGATCAAGAGCGTTTTCGCCCCGCATCTGGCGCTCATCAGCGCGGCTCCCAGTCCGCCGGGCCCGCCGCCGATGACGGCCACGTCGGCGCTGTCTATGACCGGCAAATCCGTTTCCGAAGGACAACTTCTCAGTTTCATCATAAAAACTCCTGTTTTTCATGTCATATTATAGTCGGCAGAACAACAAAAAAATGGCTCAAAACGCTATAAATCTTCACAAAAACGCTGAAAAGAACCGTCTGACGCGCTTTGCGGGAAGAAAACGGGGTTGTTTTCTTTCCGCCGACGCGCTATATTGTTCCGCGAAAGGACGGGGTCTCATGGAAAACGTGTTTGCACAGCTGGACCGGCTGCTGACGGATCTGGGGCGGCTGACGGGCTGCGGTTTCGTCTGGAAACGCTCCCGGCACTGTCTTTCGGAACACCGTCTGCGGCAGTGCAACATCCACCGGTGCGGCTTCTGCGACGACTTCAAGCGGGCGCACGGCATCCGCCGGTGTCTGCGCCACGATACGGGAACCATTCCGAAACATCTGCCGTCCGGCGGCGATCCCGACGCCTTCGAGATCGCCTGTCCGGCCGGGGCGCTGGAACTGGTCATCCCCATCGTCCGCGACGGCAGCATCTGCGGAGTCGTTCTGGCCGGTCCCTTCTCGCAGCCGGGAAAGGATCTTCCCGGTCTGCCGATGTGGCAAAAGGAGAACAAAACGGCACTGGTTCGGCTGGCGCGGCATCTGGTGACGCCGCTGGCTCCCGCGCTGGCCCGCAGAAGCCGGATCGCCAAGGTCAGGGATCCCAGGATCCAAACGGTTTTGGAATTCTTGGATCTGCATTTCAGGGAAGCTCCAGATATCTCGGTTCTGGCGGGCATGGTGTTCCTGAGCGCCTCGCGTTTTTCGCATCTCTTCCGGCAGGAGTGCGGCGTGCATCTGTCGGCCTACGTCAACGATCTGAGACTTGCGGAAGCGCTGGACATGCTGCGCGAAAGCGACAACGGCATTGCGGAGATCGCCGCCGCCTGCGGGTTCTCCGACCCCAATCACTTCTCCACCGCCTTCAAAAAGAAGTACGGCAAGTCTCCCCGGACCGTCCGCAAAGAGTGGCTCGACGAACTTCACGGGAAGAACTGATTTTTTGCCGTTACCCGGCGGAAAAACACCGCAATCCTTTTGTATTTTTGCAGCGGACGTGCTATATTGAAGCGATCCGTTTTACGAAAGGAGCATCAACATGCGCAAAAATTATCTGCATCTGGATTTCAAGGGGATCAGCCCCTTCGCGCCGCATTGGCCCACTTACCTGAAGCACTTTCAGTCCCTCGGATTCGACGGCCTTCTCCTCGAACTGGACTGCAAATACGCCTGGGAGAGCTGGCCCGGGGCCGCGCTCGATCATTACACGAAACAGGACGTTCTCGCCATGATCGATCTTGCGAAAGCCTCCGGCTTCGAAGTCTCGCTGCTCATCCAGGTCCAGGGCCATCTCGAGTGGGCCCTGAAGCACGACCGGTATGCCCCTTTGCGCGAGAGCGGCTTCATCAACGAGCTGTGTCCCTGCAACCCCGACGCGGTGAAGAAGGTCGAAGACTGGATCGACGAGGCCGTCGCCCTCTGCCCGGATGCGCCTTACCTGCACCTGGGAGGCGACGAGGTCTGGCATCTCTGCACCTGCGACGCGTGTCAAAAACGGGGCGAAGGGGCCGCCGACAGAAAAATGGCGGTCTACCTCGATCACGTGGGGCGCTGCTGCCGCCGCGTCGTCGGTCACGGCATGCGCCCCATGGTGTGGTCCGACATGTTCGTGAGCCGCAAGTGCTACGAGCCCATAAAGACTCTCCCCCGGGAGACGATCATCGTCAACTGGTGCTACCACGAGAAGGCCCCCTTCGCGGGGTTGAAGGAGATGCAGGGGACGGGCTACGAGATCTGGGGAGCCCCCGCCATCCGCTGCGGCTGGGGACCGGACCACCTCTCGGGCATTTACGACGAAAACGGCGTCGCCGCCCGCGTGGCCAATATCAAAGAGTGGCAACAGACGGGGATCAATCTCATCAACACCGTCTGGGGCCGTCCCTCCAGTTTCAACGTCTTGTATCCGCCCTACCACTGTTTCGCGGAGGCCTTCGCCGCGGCCGGGACCGACGGCGCGTCGTGGCGCATCGACGGCGACGACGCCTTCGCCGTGCAGAGCCGCAGATGGCGGGAGCTGGAGACGGAGTACGACCGCCTTCTCCGGAAAGGCGTGCTGCTCTTCAAGTGGAGCGTCGGCCTCAACCGTGTCGCCCGTTACATCGGCCGCCGCCCGGGCTTGTTCAACGCCGACTGCTACAAACAGTCGGAAGCCCTCGCGAAAGATGTGGAAGCCCTGCGGAAAAAACTCTTCGACTTCTTCACCGACAACGGCCTTTCCGACGCCGAAGAGTTCATCGACGAGCGCATCTCCATGCTGACGCCCCCCCTCGAGGAGCCCGAAAACCCGGCTTTGGAGCGCTCCGAGATCCTCTGACCGCTGCGCCATTCCTGATAAAGAAGAGGCAACCGGGGGAAGGAAAAACTTCTTTTCACGTGAAAAGAGGTTTTTCCCTCCCCCGGGCCCCTATCCTTTTCAAGAAAAGCGGAGCATTTCAGTAGAGAATTTCCAGCCGATCACAAAAGAATCGTCCGGTCGGGAACGATCTCCTGTTCTTTGAAATCCTCGATCGGGATGATTTCCAGCCGTTCATACCAGATCGCCTCGTCCCGGTTGACCAGCGAATTCATCCAAAACATGCCGAGGGAATCGGGCTGAACGAGTTTGACTTTTCCCAGAACGATCCAATGGTACTTGCCGTCGTTGTATTCCGGTTTGAACTTGCCGTCGAAAGCGCGGTTCTGCTTGAATCCGCCCCCGTGATGGAACGGCATGAAACTGAACATCGTGCCGCTGTTCCGCGGTTTTTTCAGTTCGGTCCTGACCCGCAGACGCAGGACATAGGTCTTGCCGGGAACGAGATAGTCGATGAACTTGATGTAGTTCCACTGGATCCCCCAGGGCTTGTTGCCGATATGCCGTGACGATTTTCCCCTGGCAGACTGCGGATCATCCAGATAGTCCGAGAAACCGTTGACGACCGTCGGCTTCCAGATCGTGACGGAGTTGGCGCAGTAATCGCCGGGCTCCCGCCCGCGTCCGGAAAACTCGATTTTGGCCTGACAGCGTTTCAGAAAGTCTTTCCTGACGGTGGCGTTGAGCGGAACGTAACCCATCAGCGACTTCATCCGCTCATAGTTCTTTTTGTACTTTTCGATGCCGTAGACCTGAGCGTTCCCCTTGAGCTCCATCGTGAGATAACAGATGTACTCACGGGCGATACGGCCCTTCAGGACTTCGTTGTCTTCCGCTTTTTTCAGGGCGGATTCGAAGAGCTGCTGCATTTTGTCCCGCTCCTCGACGGTGTACTGGAGCATGGTGAAGGATTCTTTTCTGTGCTGCACTATGAATCTCTGCCACGCCTTGCGCATCAGCGCGACATATTCTGTCATTTCCGGAGCGGCTTTGCCGAAATACGAGGAAATGAATTCGGCTATGAGGGCGTCCATATCCGCCCGGGGGTTCCACATGAGCTGGCAGTAGACCCATTTTTTCAGGGCATACATGGAGGCTCCGCCGTTGGTGCAGTCGGCAAAATAACCGATCACCTTGTTGTCCGCCAGATAGCACAGGGAGTCCCGCACCTGATCGAAGTTGGGGTATGGAGTGAAAGCTGCGATGTACTCCAGATAATCCCAGAAGAGCACGTTCATTTTTTCAGCAGCATAACTTTTTATTGCGGAGTCGATCCTCCCGATTTCGGAGAGCGGAACGAGCATATTGATCGCGTTGTAACGGGCAAGGATCGGCGCGAAGAAAAGGAGTACGGCGGGATGCGGTTTCACGGTCAGCTTGACCGGATCATACACCAGTGTCGTGATCCTTGCATTCGGATTTTCCCTGACAAGGAGCTCCGCGACCTTGTTGGCCAGCATGAGCTGAATATCGGAGGGATTGTGCTTTTTGAAAAGCGGCGCGCATTTTTCGCATTCGCACTGGGTGGAGGCACCGTCATTGACCGAAACGCTGAAGTAACAAGCGTCGGGTTCTTTTTTGATCTGCTCGCGGATCCGTTCCATCATCACCTTGGGAATATCCGGATTGGTGTAGCAGACCGCCCCGTACTGGTAATTCTGACGGACGCGCTTGCCGTTCTGAAGAGCGAAATACTCGGGATGCTTTTCATAATATTTCTTCGGATTGACCAACGCGGTATAGGTGTGCATGAACAACCGCGAATTCAGACGGCCTCCTGATTCGGTCGGCAAATCGGTGTGATACGATATCGGCGCCAGACGGAAGAACTGCTCATCCTTCGGTCTGCCGTCGTGCCCGTAGCGGTACATGATCTCCCGGATCTCGAACGGCGGCGCGTAATCGCGGGGAACGACGGTCAGCGGCTTTCCCGCAAGTTCGGGGATACGGACTTCGCCCGGCTCCCTGCATTTGGGAATGTTGCTGTACGGAACCGCATACCAGCGGCAGCCGAGATCTTCCTGCAGATACGAAAGAACACCGTTCAGCGGCCCGGGAAAGCCGCCGCGGATGAAGAGATTTTTACCCTTGGCCTTCAGACTGTAACTCTGCGGTTTCAGCGCTTCGGTGAAGCCGTTGTTCTTTGCGAGAACCGTCTCGCCGACGCTGATCGTGGAACCGGAAGTTTTTCCGGGTTCCGCGACAACGGGAACTTTGACCTTGTAGAGTTTTTCCAGATATTCCGCGAGCAGCGCCGCCGAATACTTCTCCTGTTTCGTCGCCTTTTCGGGGATGATGATCGTGTAATCCTGCATCTTGCCGAGCTTGACTGGCTCCGCGAAGAGGGCGGCGACGCCTGCCAAAAGTAAAAATGCCGTCAATATTTTTTTCATCGGGATATCCTCCTTGTTTATCTGCTGATCTTATATTGCTTGACGCAAGTCAATGCTTCCGAAAGGCTTGTCACGGCTGTTCCGACGGAACGGTCGCAGATGCCGTAGAAAAGCCGTATCTCATCGCCGGTGACGACGTTGGCGCAGGGGAAGATGCAGCGGGGATAAGGGCCGCCGTTACATTCGAGCTCCCCTTCCGGCTCCATGACCGGCCGGGGCGTCCGGCACAGGACTTTGCGGGGGTCTTCCCTGTCCAGCAGGGCCAGACCGATCCGGTAAACACCCTGCCGGTCGACGCCGTGATAGAACATGAGCCAGCCGTCATCGGTCGGGATCGGTACGCCGGAGGGGCCGACTTTCATGCTTTCCCAAGTCTGTTCCGGCTGGAGAAGCATGTAATCATCGGGAATATCGACCCCGTCCCGCAGAAGCCAGGCTTCGGCGATCTTGTTGGAACACCATCTGTTGACGGTGTCGGTAAAGAGGATCCAAGCCCGCCCCGGTTCGTAATGCATGGGCAGCAGCCAGGCCGGACCGGAACTCGGCCGGTGCAGATAAACATATTTCCCGCCGATCTTTTCCGGAAACAGCACCACGTTGGCGTCGTTCATGTGTTCGCTGGAAACGGGACCGAGCCTTTTCACCGTCTGCCAGTCGCGCGTGGCGGCGACCCCTACCCGGCGGTTGTTGCGTTCCCAGGCGATGGCGTGCTCTCCCCGTGGATCGAACTTGCGCTTCCCCGCCGCCCAATCCTTCATGTTCGTGCACCGCGCGGCGTAGGTGATGTAAAAAGTCCCCTCGAGGTACGTTACCCGCGGGTCTTCTGTCGTTCCGTGATCGAAGGCGTTTTCATCCGGATCGGGCGGCAGAAACGGTTTTTCGTTCACGTCGAAACGAACCCCGTCGCCGCTTTCGGCATACCCCAGCTGGATGCAGCCCTTTCCGTCGTTTCCGGAGAAAACCATCCGGTATTTCCCCTTGTCGTAAACGACGCCCGGATTGAAGACGCAATGCGTCGTCCACGGCAGATCCGGATCCGGTTTCAGGATCGGATTCTTTTCCCGAGTGATTTTCAGCATACTCCGCTTCCGCCTTTACCTTACTTATTTCGTCAGAGAAAAATGGGATTTCCCCGAGCCTTCGAATTCATCCTGCGTAACGGAAGAAACCG
This sequence comes from Lentisphaeria bacterium, assembly GCA_017450705.1. Taxonomy (GTDB): domain Bacteria; phylum Verrucomicrobiota; class Lentisphaeria; order Victivallales; family Victivallaceae; genus UBA1784. The sequence goes on from JAFSTC010000024.1 coordinate 20,965, forward strand.
AGCCGTTGATCTTGGCCATATTGGCCCGTGCGGAATGCCGCAGACAAATCGGCCGCCAGGCGCCCGCTTCTCTTCCGGGCAAACGGGCCGTTTCCTGAAAACACGCGCCGCCAGTACTGTTGTCGATCAACCACTTCGCCGACATTTCCGAGATGTAGATGAACCCCGGATTGACCTTGCCGACTTTCAGTTTGCCGGCCCCCTGGTTAGTTGCACTGTATGCGGCATAAACGGAACCGACGATGGTATTATTGGGCGCTCCCGCAACTCTCGTTTCGGAAGGACACTCACCGATTTTGGATTTATACGGAACATATGCCTGCAGCCTTTGCGCTCCGTTCCAGTACCCCGTCACGAAGTTTTCGAGATTCCAGGACCAGCCGTTGGTCGGCGGCAGCATGTCGTTCCAGTCATGGGAATAGGCAAGAGCCCCGGTCATCATCTGCCGCATATTGCTCATACAGGAAGCGGAACGCCCCTTCTCCCGCGCCTGCTGGAGCGCGGGCATGAGCATGGCGGCGAGGATCGCGATGATCGCTATGACGACCAAAAGTTCTATTAAAGTAAAACGGCGACCCGACGACACACGGCTGCGATTTGATTTCATTTTCACGATATCCTTTCCTTTCGAATCGTTCCGGCATCCTCAAAATGCCGTCCCGTGACATTTTTTAACATAACATGCGATGGGGGAATGCGCAAGGAGCTGAAAATCCCAAAACATATCTGAAAATCCCTGATTTTTCGCGGCTGGAAAAATGAGGTGGCTTTTCATAACTCGCATATAAAAAAGAGGGTTCGATCTATCTTACCTTTTCCGCCCGAACAGCTGAAAATATACGAATATGCCCATTTTTATTCCAGTTTTTCACTTGAAAACGGCGGCAGAACGGGCTAAAGTAACACCGGAACAACAAAGGGATTTTTGAAAATGGCATCTCCGGAAAATATCAGCGTCAACTCTTCCGTCAATTACCTCTCCATGCTAAACAGGGAGGACGATTTCCGCATCCGCTACACCGACTGCAACAAAACGCTGGTCACGGCCGACGGATTCTGGGAGACCCATACGCAGATCAGCTGCGAGATCATTCTCATCGAACGGGGCACCTACCGGTGCGAACTCAACGGGCGCCTGATTACCCTGAAACCGTGGGATATGCTGATCGTCCAGCCGGGGCAGAAACACAGGGACTTTCTTTACAAGGGATGCTCGTTCTTCGCGTTCCATTTCCACCTGCTGCCCGGCAACGGAAAATTTCCGCCGCCCGTCTTCGCGCCCGAAGTCGCGCCGGAACAGCAGATCCTGCACCTCAACGACCGCAAGTTTTTCATGTTCCTGACGGAAAATCTGATGGAGAAAAAATCCGCCCCTCGAAAAGGAACGGGACGCTTCCATCTCGACAACGCCCTGTTCGAGGCGTTTTTCCGAAAAATCATCCTCCTCTATCCCGACAAAGTTCTCAGCGAAGCGATCCAGGATGAAATCGACTACGATGCCGATTCGGAATTGCTCTACGCCGTATTCTCCCGCCATCTCACAAAAATGCCGCAGTTGGAGACGCTGTGCAGGGAGTGCCGGATGAGCCGGAGCGCCTTGCACCGGCTCTGCCAGAAGACCTTCGGGATGCCGCCAAGGAAAGCCTTCATGCACTGCAAGATCCTTCAGGCGCGGAGTTTCATTCTAAGGAATCCGGGGATCCGGGTCAAAGAGGTCGCGGAGGTCTTCGGTTTCAAAACACCATATCATTTCTCCCGGATCTTCCTCCGGGAAACGGGAAGTTATCCCAAAAAATTCACCAAGGCGGACACGTCCGCGGAATGACAGCCCTCCCCTGAAATATGCCGTTTTTCTTGAAAAAAACGCAGCGGCCGGAAATTTCTTTCGCGGCCGCTGCGGAGGGAAACGCTGCGTTCTTCAGTTGAGAGCGGCAACCCCGGGCAGTTCCTTGCCTTCCAGATATTCCAGGGAGGCGCCGCCGCCGGTGGAGATATGGCTCATCTGAGAAGCCATGCCGGACTTGTTGACCGCGGCCACGCTGTCGCCGCCGCCGATGATGGAGACGCCGCCGTTGGCCTTGACCTTGGCCACCGCCGCGCAGACACCAAAGGTGCCCTTGGCGAATTTTTCCATCTCGAAACAGCCCATGGGGCCGTTCCAGACGACGGTCTTCGCGCCGGAAATGGCCTGCGCGTAGAGTTCGACGGTCTTGGGACCGATATCCAGCCCCATCCAGCCTGCGGGGATCTCGTCGCCGACGATCTGCGTGTTGGCCTCGGCGTCGAATTTATCCGCCGCGATGTTGTCCACGGGCAGCAGGAGTTTCACGCCGCGGGACTTGGCCTGTTCGATCATCTCCTTTGCGTAGTCGATCTGGTCGGCTTCGCAGAGGGAGTTGCCGATCTCGTGGCCCTGGGCCTTGAGGAAGGTGTAGGCCATGCCGCCGCCGATAATCAGCGTATCGACCTTGGTCAGCAGATTGCGGACAACCGCCAGCTTGTCGGAGACTTTCGCGCCGCCGAGGATGGCGACGAAGGGACGGACGGGATTCTCGACCGCGTTGCCGAGGTACTCGATCTCCTTTTCCATCAGGAAACCGGCGACCGCGGTTTTGATGTATTTCGTGACCAGCGCCGTGGAGGCGTGGGCGCGGTGGGCGGTGCCGAAGGCGTCGTTGCAGTAGACGTCGCCGTAGGAGGCCAGCTTCTCGGCGAGGACCAGCTGCTTGGCCTTGAGGTCGGCCTTGCGGGCCTTGAAGTCGGCGTCGGACTCGCCCTCTTTCTGCTTGGCCTTGGCCTGCTCTTCCTTGTGGTAGCGGGTGTTCTCCAGCATGACGACGTCACCGGGCTTCATGGCGGCGACTTCGGCGTCCGCGGCGGCGCAGTCGGCGACGAAGGTGACCTTCTTGCCCAACAGTTTGCCGAGGTATTCGGCCACGGGCGCGAGCGTGGTGTCGGCGGTGATGCCCTTTTCGTCGGGACGGCCGAGGTGGCTCATCAGAACGAGGCTGCCGCCCTGCTCCAGAACATACTTGATGGAGGGCAGAGCGCCCTTGATGCGGGTGTCGTCCTTGATGACGCCCTCTTTGATCGGCACGTTGAAGTCGACGCGCATGAGCACGCGTTTGCCTTTGAGATCGATGTCGCGCAAAGTTTTTTTGTTCATCGCAATTTTCTCCTGAGATCGGATCTTTGTTTATAAGGAAAAGGGGGCGCGCCGAAAAGCCCGCCCCCTCTTGTCGTCTCGAGAATTTATCCCGGTCAGGTTACTTGGCGATGACGCGGGCCATCTCGAGGACCTTGTTGGAATAACCCCACTCGTTGTCGTACCAGGACACGACCTTGACGAAGGTGGGATCCAGCTGGATACCGGCCTTGGCGTCGAAGATGCTGGTGCGCGGGCAGCCGCGGAAGTCGGTGGAGACGACCGCTTCGTCGGTGTAACCGAGAACGCCCTTGAGTTCGCCCTCGGAAGCCTTCTTCATGGCGGCGCAGATGGCCTTGTAGGCTTCATCCTTGTCGGCGGCCGGCGCATTGACCAACTCGACGGTCAGGTCGACGACGGAGACGTCGGAGGCGGGGATGCGCATGGACATGCCGGTCAGCTTGCCGTTCAGCTCGGGCAGGACCTTGCCCACGGCCTTGGCGGCGCCAGTGCTGGAGGGGATGATGTTTTCGAGGATGCCGCGGCCGCCGCGCCAATCTTTCTTGGAGGGGCCGTCGACGGTCTTCTGGGTGGCGGTGGCGGCGTGGACCGTGGTCATCAGACCGCGCTTGATGCCGAAAGCGTCATTCAGGACCTTGCAGATCGGAGCCAGGCAGTTGGTGGTGCAGCTGGCGTTGGAGATGATGTCCTGGCCGGCATAGCTCTTGTCGTTGACGCCGTAGACGAACATCGGGGTGGCGTCCTTGCTCGGGGCGGACATGATGACTTTCTTGGCGCCGGCTTTGATGTGGGCGCGGGCCAGCTCGTCGGTGAGGAAGAACCCGGTGGACTCGACGACGACGTCGGCACCGACTTCATTCCACTTCAGGTTGGCGGGATCCTTCTCGGCGGTCAGGCGGATTTTGTTGCCGTTGACGACCATGAAATTGCCCTCAATGGCGATGTCGCCTTCGAAACGGCCGTGCACGGAGTCGTACTTCAGCATGTAGGCCAGATAATCGGGATCGAGCAGATCGTTGATGCCGACGATCTGGATGTCTTTGCTGAAATTCTGGACTGCGGCGCGAAAGACCATACGGCCAATGCGACCAAAACCGTTGATGCCAACCTTGATCATTTTTTTGTTCCTTAGGGTTGATTTTGACTCATCGGACCGCCCGGAAGAGCCCGGTCGATCCGTACTCACTGACTGCTCCTTAATATAGCACGGGATCGCGGATTTGCAAGCTGTTTTCACGGGATCTGCGCGGAAAAAATCCGACGCGGGGCCCGGAAGAGACACGGAACGGCCCCGGCTCAGAGATCGTCTTCTCCCTCCTCCAGATCCTCGTCGAATTCCTCGTCGAACTCGTCACCGATGCTGTCGTCGAAGATCTCCTCGTCGAAATCCTCTCTGACATAATCGTCGTTCTCGTCGTCATCGTCATCGAACTCGCTGAAGATATCCTGGGAATCGTCTTCGTAGTCGTCGAATTCGTCGAAGTCCTCCTCCATGAGAGAACTGGGAGCGCTTATCATCGACCCGCACTCCGGACAACATCCGTCCTCGGCTTCGATCAGGCTCTCGCTGACCTCCATGTTGCAGTAGGGACACGTCGTCGTCGCCATATAAAGATCCTTGTTTTTAACCGGTGCGGAAAAACACGCCGCACCCATGCGTCCACGGTACTATATTGACTGTTTTCGATTTGTCAAATGAAAAATCGAATTTTTTTTGTTTTTTTTCGTTCTTTCCCGGAGAAACGCCTTTTTTCGCGCCGCCCGCCCCTGAAAAAGACCTCTCCCGAGGAGGTTTTTTACCGGAGGGAAGACCGTTTCCGGAGTCCTGCGGGCTTTTTTTTGCAATTTTGTAAGAAAAAAACGCGTGATCTCCCTTGACCGCGCGGCGGAAGGATGCTATCTTGTCACTGTGGAAGCGACATGTGAGGAAACGCCGCCGGGATCCCTTCGGGAGACGGCGGCCGTCACTGCGGAGGCAACGATGAAAAAGACGAAGAAAAAAAGGCTGCAGCGCCTCGCCGACAGACGGAAACAGCGTACGGAGACCCGCGGCGGCCGGGCGGTCGAAGGCGTCATCAGCATGACCAAATCCGGTTTCGGTTTCGTCCGGCCCGGGGGGGAAAACGGCCCGTCCGCCGAGGACATTTTCATTCCGGCAAAATTCGTCAACGGCGCCATCGACGGCGATCTTGTCCGGGTGGAACTGCTGCCGCGGATCGGCGATGTCGACAGGGGGCCCGCGGGAAGAGTCCGCGAGATACTCAGCCGCTCCAAATCGGAATTCGTCGCGGAGCTTCTGGCCGGCGGCAGACTGCGTCCGCTGGATCCGAAACTTCCTGAAGACGTCTTCCTCCACGGTCCCAGAAAGGGCGCGGTCAAGGGCGACTGGCTCAAGGTCCGGCTGGACGAGGACCGCGGCGACGGCGAATTTTATGCGTCCGCCGAAAAGGTTATCGGCAAAACGGGCGTCATCGCATCCGATCTGGACGCGATCATGACGGAATTCGGCCTGGAGGCTCCCTACACCGAAGAGGAAAACGCCGCGGCCATGGCTGTGACGCCCCGGAAAATCGAAAGAGCCGACCGCACGGACCTTGCCGCCGTGACGATCGACCCCGTCGACGCAAAGGATTTCGACGACGCGCTCTCCATCCGGCCGGGAGCGGACGAGTCAAGCGTCATCATCGGCGTCCACATATCGGATGTGGCGGCTTACATCGCGCCGAAGTCCCGCTTCGACCGGGCTGCGGGGAAAAGAAGTTTTTCCTGCTATCTCCCCGGCCGGACCCTGCCGATGCTTCCCGCCGCGCTGACGAAAAAGATCAGCCTCCAGGCAGGACAGGATTCCCTGGCTCACACGGTGTTTCTCACCGTCGACAAAAAAACAGGCCGGGTCATCGAAACCGCGAGGGAACACTCGCTGATCCGCGTGGCCGCCCGCCTGGATTACGAAACGGTGCAGACCTTCTGCGACACGGGCAAAGCGCCCTCCGGCTGGAGCGGCGCCCTCAAAAAAGACATCCGCGAGCTGATCGAAGTCACGCGCAAGATGCGCGCCTTCCGGGCTGCCCGGGAGAATTTCATCGATCTGCCCATCCCCGAGATCCGCGTCGTCTGCGAGGAAGCGGCCAACCGCATCGACGGTCTGTCGAAAAAGATCTCGAGGGAATCTGAAAATCTGGTTGAGGAGTGCATGCTCGCCGCCAACAGCGCCGTCGGGAACGAACTGGTCGAAAAGGGCATCGCGGGATTGTTCCGGGTCCACCCCTCCCCCGATGCGGAGAAGATCGCCGAATTCTGCGACATGATCGAGAGCTCCTTCGGATTCACGCCGGGAGACGTCTCGGACAGAAAGAACTGCAACAAATTCGTGGCAGGCCTCGCCGACGATCCGGTGAAGCCCGTGATCCTCAGTCTGCTTCTGCGGGCCATGCCGCGGGCGGGGTATGCGGCCAAAGCGGAACTGCATTTTGCCCTCGGGAAAACCCGCTACAGTCATTTCACAAGCCCGATCCGCCGCTATCCGGATCTGCTGGTCCACCAGCAGCTGTGGAACAGCGACTCGCGTGTGCGAACGCGCGACAGAAAAACGCTGGAACAGTGGGCCGTGTATTGCTCCGAGGCAGAGGAAAACAACGACAACGCCTACTACGCCGCTTCCGACCGGCTGAAACTGCGCTACCTCGAAAATCTGCTGGATGCGGGGGCCGACAACATGTACGAAGGCGTCATCGTCAAAGCCCTCAGCTCCGGACTGCAGGTCGATATCGGCGAACTGGGGCTTTACGGGTTCGTTCCCCGCGAACAGCTCTTCGGCGGCGAGTTCCACAGATCCGGGTATGCCCTGCGGCAGAACAGAGGGAAACGCGTCTACAAGACGGGCGATTTCATCTATCTTCGTCTGGCCCGGATCGATCATGCCCGGGGCAGCGCGATATTCGTACCGGCAGGCAGATAGACCCATGAAAAAGAGATTCTCCATTCTGCGGATCGCCGCATATTTTCTTCTCCTGCTGCCGGCGGCCGGATGCCTTTCCGGTTCCGGAGGGCAGAAACCGGGGGTGCAGCCGGAGGCAAAGCCCACGCTGGCGCTGATGACGGAGACAGCCGTCAAAAAGAGCGTCGACACGCGGGTCCTGGAGTCCCTGCAGACCATTGCCCGGGAGCATGTGGAAAAAAGCCGTCTGCTGGAGATCCCGGGAATGATCTACGATCTGCCGCGACGTCTGCCGGATCTGACAATTGAAAACGATTTCCGTCTGCGGGTGCTGGACCACGCCCTCGAATCCTGCCGGATCCTGACCCGCCCGGCAAAAACCGACCTGAGCCGCATCCAGCGCCCGGTCGAAGAGCGCAAGATCGCGCTGGAACAGGCCGTGCTGTGGTCGAAACTCGATCACGCCAACCGCCTGATACGGGCGGGGCTTTCGTCGCCCGACACCGAGATCCTGCGGAAGGACGTCACACTGGAACTTGCCATCTCCTCCGGGATCCCCGAAGGGATGATCGAAAAATTCGATTTTTCCGGCCTTCCGCAGCCGAAAGCGATCGAACAGCCGCCCCGGCCGGGGTATCTCCTGAAGATCACGTCCTTTTACGGAAACGAGCCGGATGCGGCGCTGCGCTTCGCCGATATCGTCTACCGTCTGCCGTCGGAACTGCTCCGGCGCAGCGACAGCGATTTCGATGCGGCCTTTCGGCTGACCCTCGCGGCGGGAACGGCGATCAAACTCGGGATCGTCCGGCAGTATCTGGAGGATGCGAAAAAGAAATACGATGCCGCCGAGGAAAAAGCGCGGCGTTCGACGGCCGTCCCCGCCGCCGTCCGCCTGGATCTCGAACAGGCGCGTCTGGCGTGGCGGATCGCTTATTTCAGGATGAAATACGACGCTCTTCCCTATCCGCCGGCGGCGGACAAAAAGGAACTGGCATTCCTCGCGGATCTCCTCTCCCTGCAGGGCAAGTGATCCCGCAAGACCGTCACTTGCCGGGGGAGAGTTTGCGGATGAGGTCTTTCGGAGCGGACTCCGGCTTGTAGAACCCGAGCTCGGCCTGATCGAACTCGATGCGCGTTCTCCAGCCCGGCCCCTCGATCCTCAGGCGTCGGACGTAGTAGAGACCGTTTCTCTGGGTGAAGCCGCCCGTCTCGAGGATCCGCCACGGTTCCTTTTCTCCGGACCGGAAGAACTCCGCCCGAAGGGGAAAGTAATGGGACTTCGAGAGGAATACCCGGACCGTTTCTTTTTTATCCGGAGAACAGAGCCTCATCACACGGCAGGGCACGAATCCGCCCAGTTTTCTTTCCTCCTCCTCCTTCTCGAAGTCATAGTAAAGAAAGTCGAGCGTGAGATCGGAGGCCCTCACGCCTGTCCGGTCGATCAGGGCCGTGCTCTTCTGCATGGGAATGACGGAGGAACCGGTCCGGGTCTTGGCCTGCCCCAGCAGATAGCCCTCGCGCCCGTCGAAAATCAACTGTCCGGTGGAACGGCTCTTCTGGATGATGACGGCGAAATAGATGGACATCTTTTCGACGGGCAGAGACGCTCTGCGGTGCTGGAGCGTTCCGCCGAGCATGGCAAAGGTGTCGGCCTGATTCGGATTCCTCGCCCGGTCGAGAAAAGCCCGGGAGGACAGCTCCGTCTCCCCGAAACCGACTGCGCAAAAACAAAAAAGACAGAGCAGAACAAAAAAATTCTTCACCTTTTTCCTCCCTTCCCGGCGGGGAACGCGATGCGGGCGGCCTCATCGATATCCCTGACGAAGTGGAAGACGAGCTTTTCCTTCACCTGTTCCGGCAGCTCGTCGAAATCTTTGCGGTTTTCTTCCGGCAGAATGACTTCGCGGATCCCGGCCCGGAGCGCCGCGACGCATTTTTCGCGGAGTCCTCCGATGGCGGTGACCCTGCCATGCAGCGTGATCTCGCCCGTCATGGAGACGTAACTCCTGAGTTTTTCCTTCCTGATGAGCGAGAGGAGCGCCAGGGTCATGGTGATGCCCGCAGACGGACCGTCCTTGGGCGTGGCCCCGTCGGGGACATGGATATGAAAATCGTTTTCCGCGAAAAAAGCGGGCTCGGCATACTTTCCGCAGGCGATGCCGCGCGCAAGGGAAAAGGCCGTTTCGGCGGATTCCTGCATGACTTTGCCGAGACTTCCCGTGAGCTTGAGATTCCCCTTCCCTCCCGGAACGGCGGATATTTCCACCGGCAGGATGGTTCCTCCGGCGGCCGTCCACGCCATGCCGACGGCGTATCCGGGTTCGCGGCATTCGACGGCGGAGTCCTGAAGAAATTTTCTCGGCCCGAGCAATTCACGGATCGTCTTGCCCGACACCCGGACGACTTCGCCGGAAGCGATCTCGCCCGCGACGAGTTTCCTTGCGATGCGGCGGCAGACGCGTCCGGCGGTCCGTTCCAGTTCGCGGACTCCCGCCTCCATGGTGTAGAAGGAGATCATCTCGTCTATCGCGGACAAGCCGAACTTGACGCGGGCCGGATCGAGACCGTTCTCGGCGATCTGCCTCGGGACGAGGTAGCGTTTCGCGATCTCCCGTTTCTCGAGGGAGGTATACCCCGGGATGCGAATCACCTCCATGCGGTCGAGCAGCGGGCCGGGGATCCCCTCGAAAGTATTGGCCGTCGCGATGAAAAAGACTTTGGAGAGATCCACGCCGAGCTCCACGTAATTGTCCGTGAAGGAGTTGTTCTGAGCGGGATCCAGCACCTCGAGCAGAGCGGCTCCCGGGTCGCCGTGGTTGTCGCGGGCCAGCTTGTCCACTTCATCGAGCATGAACACCGGATTGGCGGATCCGGCCCGCTTGAGATTCTGGACGATCCGGCCGGGCATAGCCCCCACGTAAGTCCTCCTGTGTCCGCGGATCTCGGCTTCGTCCCGGACGCCGCCGAGAGAGACGCGGATGAATTTGCGGTTCATGGCCCGGGCGATGGATTGCCCCAGCGAGGTCTTGCCCACCCCGGGGGGGCCGATCAGACAGAGGATCGGCGCGCGGCGGGCCGGATCGTCCCGCTTGAGCTGGAGAACGGCGAGAAACTCGAGGATGCGCTTTTTCACATCCTCCAGTCCGTAATGGTCGGCCTCGAGAACATCCGATGCGGCGGCGCAGTCGAGACGATCCTCCGTGAAGATCCGCCAGGGGATATCCAGCAGCCAGTTGAGATACGTGTAGCTGATGTTGTATTCGGGGGACGCCTGGGGGATGAGGGGCAGCCGTTCCATTTCCTTGACGACGACCGATTCGACCTCTTCCGGCAGGGACAGCTTCCGGTGTCTGGCGTCCAGTTCGACGATGTCGGGGTTGCGGGTGTCCTCATCCAGCTCCGCCTTGATCGCCCGGAGCTGTTCCCGCAGATAAAACTCCCTCTGGGAAGCACCGAGGGTCTGCTGGACCTCGCTCTGTATTTTGATGCCCAGCCGCAGGGATTCCAGCTCCCTGTTGAGCCAGGCGGCGAGGATGCGGCAGCGGGTCTCCGTCGAAGACAGGATCAGGATGACCGTCTTCTCGGCGAGACTCAGGGGAAGAGCCTCGGCCACGATATCGACGATCCGTCCCGGAGAGGCGGTGCCGGCCGCCCCGGACAGGACCTCCTCGGGGATCCCCGGGGTCATGGAGGCAAACTCCTGGAAAGCCAGCTGGATGCTTTTTTTGTATGCGTTCAGCTCCCGGGTTTCCGCCGCGGAGAAGGTCTCCTCCCGGACGGCATAGCGCAGTTTCACGAGCGGAGATTCTTCCCCTCTCGGCAAAAACTCCTTGAAGAGGATGCGCCGCACGCCCCGGACAACGGCCCGGACCGAACCGTCGGGCAGCTCCATCTGCTTGAGGACCCGAACGAGCACGCCGGTCACCGAACGGCGTTTCCCATCGTACTCGAACGTGGGAAATTCCAGTTTTTCGGGGACGGACTGGAGTTCGGCGGGATCCGGCATCTCGGGAAAAAGAGCCAGCAGCCGGTCCCTCTGCAAAGTCTCGCGCAGAACGGCCCGGTTGTACTCCCCCGTCACGGAGATCGACACAAGGCTGAAGGGGTAGACCACCGCGTCGGCAAGATCGAAAAACAGAGCCTCCGGAAAAACCGCGGCAAGTCCCCTGACGCTGATCGTCGAAATATCCATATCAAAAAGAACGGATCACTCGGGGATCGGATAGTATTCGCAGTCCTTCAGGAAGTCCAGCATCTTCTCCAGCGGAACGGCACCGCCGCTGGCGGAGGCGCACAGCAGATTGAAGTGGCTGGACGCGCCGCCCAGACGGAGGGACTTTTCGAGGTCCCATCCGGCGTGGAGCCCGTAGATGGCACCGGCGGCGAAGGCGTCGCCGGCGCCGTTGGTCCCGACGATGTCGGAAGGATCGATCCGGGGCGCGGGGACGTACATGTACTTGCCGCCGGCCGACCGGGCCCCGGCGCCTTCGGGGAAATGGACGATGACCGTCTCCTTCACGCCCTTTTCGAACATGAAGTCGACGGCCGCGGGCAGATTTTTGACCAGCAGTTTCCCGTCGTCGGAACGCAGGGGGATGCCGCTGAGGATCCCCAGCTCCACCTCGTTGATGAACATGATGTCGATGTAGGGCAGCGCCGGGATGACGACGCTGCGGAAACGGTCGGGAGCCTCGGAAACCAGATCGACGATGGTTTTGTACCCCTTGCCGCGCATGAGATCCAGCACCTTTGCGGCGACGGTCCCGTACTTGGGATCGGCGCTGTCCATTTTGGCCAGCAGGAGCAGATAGCCGAGATAAAAGAATTTCGCGGGCACGTCGATGCTCTCGAAATCGGGATAATCCAATTTGTCGTTGGCGCCCCGGCAGTGGAAGAACGTGCGCTTGCCCTCGGCGGACATCACGTCGGTGAAACTCGTGCTGACGCCGTCGAGCTGACGCAGGTAGCGGACGTCGATATTGCGCTTTTTCGTCTCCTCGAACAGCCATTCGCCGGGCTCGTCTTTCCCGAGGAGTCCCGATGCGTACAGCGGCAGATCCTTGTCCATGGCGGCCAGGTCGAAGAGCACGTTGGTCGGTCCGCCGCCGGGAGCCCGGACCATGCTCAAAATGTTGCAGAGATTCCCCTCTCCGGGCCAGCGGTCGAGGGTCTTCACGTTGTCGTATATCCAGTTTCCGGAACCGATGATGCCGTTTCTCATTTTCAGAACTCCTGTTTTAGTCCGATCCGTTGACGCTGTATATAAGATATCCCGGCAAAGACAAAATGCAACTTTTTTTCACGAAAAACGCCCGCCCCCGCCCGTTCGGTAAAAGTCTCCCTGTCATTTCCCCGAGCCGCGGAGGACAAGTTTCCGGTAGGCGCCCGGCGTCATGCCCGTATGCCTGCGGAACGCCCGGATGAAGTGGCTCGTGTCGTAAAATCCGACGGAAACGGCGATCTCGGAGACGCTTTTCTCCGTATGTTCCAGCAGGTCCCGGGCCTGTTCCACCCGGCAGCGGATCACGTATTCCGCCGCCCCCTGCCCGATGGAGCGGCGCATGAATTCGTTGAGATAGCCCGGAGAAACGCCGGCCGCCCCGGCCATCCGCGCCCGGGAGAGTTTTTCGCAGGAATGGGTGGTGATGAAGTTGAAGAGCGAACTCAACTGAAGATCGCGGCGGCTGGAGCTTGCACCGACGGGCGTTCCTTTCCCGAGGATGATGAAAAGCAGTCTCAGCAGGAGCGCCCGGCGCAGAACGCCGTTGCAGCGTCCCGGTCTCTGACACTCGGCGGCCAGTTCGTCGAAGGCGGCGTCGAGTCCCCCCGCCGCGGCCACGGGGAACGACAGTTTTTTCTCCCGGAAACTCCCGGGACGGCACCAGCAGGAAAAGAGGGGATTCCCCAAAAGCTCCGCCCGCTCCTCCGGAGAAAACAGCTCCATGGAAAACAGCAGCGTATCGTAACTCAGCGGCCCCGAGATCGAAAACGAATGGACGTCCCCGGGGGAAAAGGCATAAACGTCTCCGCGCACCACCGGATAATGCCGGTCGTTGACCCGGCAGCACGCCGCGCCGCCGCGGATATACATCAGTTCCATGCAGTCGTGCGTGTGCGAGGGCTCGGGTTTGGTCCGGCGGAACACGTGCTCCACCCACACGGGGGGCGCATCGGGGGGACGCAGGTAGGCGCTGATGCAGTAATGTTTCATATTTTTATCCAGTCCGGCGTAAAAAAACACCTTACTATACTGTTGAAAATGCGCAAAATCAAGTCCTTTGAAAATTTTCTTTGTTTTTTACAATCATTTCCCAAAAAAATCCTATCTAATTTTTCTCCGGAGGGGTATACTATGGGTGTGACGGAAAGGCTGGTGTCATGGAAGAATTTGTTTTGGATTGCCCCCACGGGACGCTGCGCTGCGACGAAAAAGGCCGGGTGACCGGGCTGCGGCATAACGGCGTCGAAACGGCCGCGCGGGCCGAAAATGCGTTTCTGCTGGGATTCCGGGATCCCCGGCGGGATCTCGTCATCCTGACGGACGCGGATTTTTCCGCATGCCGCGTCGAAGCGGAAGAAAAAAGGCTCCGTTTTTCCTACACCGGCAACGATCGGAATCTGGAGGCCGGTATTGAAATCCTCTCCACGGCGGCGGGGTTCGAATTTTATTCCGAGGTCCGGAACATCCCCGACGACTTTCCTCTGGAGTGGGTCGACGCCCCCTCAGTGTGCGTGCGCAAAGCGGGACTTCTGCTGTGGCCCCGTTGCGAAGGCGTGCTCATCGACGGCTCCGACCGCCGGGAAGAGTACGGTCCGTGGCACACGGCAGGATTCGTCGACACCTTCCCCGGGGGATTCTATCCCGGCCACTGCCAGATGCAGTTTCTCTGCCACTGGGACGACAGCGGCGAAGGGCTTTATTTCGAGGCGGCGGATCGGACCCATACCCTCAAAAACGTGGATTTCGCTCCCGCGGGAAATAATCGCAGGCTTTCGCTGCAGACCTTCTGCGGCGGGAGAGTGGAAGGCGGCGTTTACCGCAGTCCCTTCGCCTGTCTTCTGCGGGGATTCTCCGGCGACTGGCGCGACGGCTGCGCCATTTACCGCGACAGGATCGAGTCCGATCCCGTTCTGCCGGAAAAGGGCAACTACCATCCGCTCATGCGCCGTTCTCCCGTGGTCGTGATCTACCCGGTGCAGGGAGAAGGGAAAGACTGCGGCGCCATGGGCCCCAACGAATACTATCCCTACACCCGCGCTCTGCCCGTATTGGAGGAACTTTCGAAAAAACTGGAGAGCCCCGTGATGAGCCTCCTCATGCACTGGGAGGGGACCGCGCCGTGGGCGCCGCCCTATGTCTGGCCGCCGCTGGGCGGGGAGGCGCTTCTGGGCGAGTTCCGCGACAAACTCCACGAGAAGGGAAACTATCTCGGGCTCTACGCCTCGGGAACGGCCTGGACCCAGACCAGCAGCATCAACGATTACAGCTGCGAAAGGCAGTTTGAGGAGGAACATCTCGTCACGGAAATGATCCGCGGGCCCCACGGCGAGATCAAGGCGGTCTCGTGCAACGGTCCCAAGGCCCAGCGGATCGGATACGACATGTGCATGGCAAGGAAGTGGTGCCGCGAAACGGTGAAGAAGGAGATCTCAAAAATCAGCGCTTTCGGCGCGGACTACATCCAGTTTTTCGATCAGAACATCGGCGGGCGCTTTCTGCCCTGCTACGCGCCGGACCACGGCCATCCGGAACTGCCCGGCGTGTGGCAAACCGAGGCGATGAAGAGCCTTTACCGCGAAACCGTCGCCGAAACCGGCGCGCTGCTGGGGTCGGAGGCGGCGGCCGCTCTCCCCTACATAAAGGAACTTCCCTTCAGCGATCTGCGCGACAACTTCGACTGGCCCTACGGCGAGCCCGTGCCCGCCTATGCGTTCGTCTTCCACGAATACACGGTGAATTTTTCGGGCAACCAGTGCGGGCTCAACTATCATCTTGATCTGGAGGGGGCGCCGGTCAACATGCTCTACCGCATCGCCTACGGATTTTCGGCGGGCAATCTGCTCTCGGTGGTGCTCAAGGACAAGGGGCACATCCACTGGGGCTGGGGCGTGCCGTGGACCACGAAGGAGCCGGATCAGGAGAGCGTGCTCACCTTCATCGCCCGGCTGAACAGGGTCCGCAGGGAATATCCGGAGTTCCTGCTGGAAGGGCGCATGGAGAAGCCGTCCGCAAAGATCGAATGCGGCAACGCGTTCCTGCTGCGGAAGAACGGAGAAAAGATCGCCGTTCCCGAGGTGCTTTCCGTCCAATGGCGCTCCCCCGCGGGGAAACGGGCGCTGGTTTTGACCAATTATCACGGGAAGCAAGTCGAAGTCGAACTCGACGGGAGATGTATGGAGATCCCGCCCCTTTCCGCAGTCCTGATCGATATATCATCCAACGACGGAGGTGTTCAATGATGAAAAGAGCGCTGTTTTTTCTGACGGGGCTTCTTCTTGCCGGAAGCGCCGGCGCGGAGGAGTTTGCCGGAGACAAGCTCATCCTCAAGGGCGGAGCGAAGATCGAAGACGGCGTCCTCCGCCTCAACGGCAAAAGCGCCTACGCTCTGCTGCGGGGGACGGAAAAGTACAACATAGCGAGGGCGGGGCTCACGCTGGCCTGTTCCGTCAGGCTGCTCGACGACAAGACGCGGACGAACGACGGCGATCCGGCCGGGTTCGACATGTTTTTCTCCAAGGGCGACACGGCGTTCGTCTTCGGCAGATACCTGGAGAAGATCTACACCAACATCAAAAACGCGGCGAACAAGAACCGGTTCGGGTGCGCAACGCGGACCTTCCGCATCCCATCCGCCGGCGTCTGGACCCATATGGCGGCGACGTTCCGGTATTACGATCACCACGAACAGGGCGAGACGGGGTACCTCGTCACGGTCTACCTCAACGGCGACCGCGTAGCCCGGATCAGACACAAGGGTTTGGTTCCCGTCGTCAATGATTCTCCTCTGGACGTCGGCAAGGGCTGGGGCAGCGTGTGGATGCTCAACGGCGATGTCGCGGAGATCTTCGCCGAAAGGCGGGCTCTCAACGACGCCGAGATCGCGGCGCTGGTCGAGAAAAGCCGTTTCGTGAAGCCCCAGTCCGGCGCGCACAATCGGGCTTTGGACGGGATCAGGCCGCAGGCCCCCGCGGGGAAATGGCTTCTTTCGGCCCTGCACCGGGTCCGTTCCGAAAAGCGGGGGACGGCTTTGGCGGAACGGTTGAGCCCGGCGTGGAAGGCAAAGGAGGACGAAAGCGTCTTCGCTCTCCTGCGGGCCAATGCCGACGAACTCCGGTTCTTTGCGGAGAAAGACCTGCTGCTGCTGCTGGACACGAAAGCCGTCCGGGGCAACCCGATCCTCGGCCTGTACGACCGGACCGCCCGCCGCCCCGTCACGGAGGAAAAGATGATGGACTGGGAGATCCACGCCAAGCGGAAGGGAAAGGCGCTTGTTTTCAGTTCCGACGACATGCCCTGTTCCGTCGGGGATATCACGGATGCGGGATTCTCGGTCCGGTGGAAAAGCGGCGGCATCGGGGCGAGAGCTTCTTTCCTTCTGGAAGAAAACGGCCTGTCGGCGGATTTTGCCGTCGCCGATCCCGACCGGGACACGCTCCTGCGCTCCGTGATCTTCCCCGTGGTCAGATGTCCGCGGTACGGCCGGAATGATGCGCTTCTCTATCCCTACATGTGCGGCGCGGTGGTGAAGGATCCCACGGTCAACGTCTTTGCCCGGGGGCAGGACGGGAATTATCCGACGGCGACGCTGTCGATGCAGTTTTCGGCCTATTTCGGAGACGGGCGGGGCATGTTCCTCGGCTGGCGCGATCCCGCGGGAACGGTGAAATCCCATCAGGTGACCGGACGGCGGGGCGGTGTCGAATTCTCCTGGCGTCAGAGCGTGCCCCGGCCCCTCGCGCACCCCGCGGGCGGGAACGGTTACGCCAGTCCCGGCAAAGTGCGGCTCGAACTTTATTCGGGCGAATGGTTCGAAGCGGCGATGATCCACAAAAAGTGGGCGCTCTCCAAGGCAGACTGGCGCGTTCCCCTGCCCCGGCGGGAAACGCCCGAATGGTACCGGAAAGTCCCCGTGGTTTTCGCCATGCGCGGCTACTCGCCAAAGACGGCGCAAGCCAATTACGCGTGGTACAAGTATCTGCGGAGCTACCTCGAGACCCCGGCGCTCATCACGTGGATGCACTGGTTCTTCCTGGATCAGGAGACGTGGCCGGAATATCCGGAGCGGCCCTACGTGCGGGCCGTTTTCGAGGACATGATCCGCACGGGCAGCTACACCGAACCGTACCTCGACGGACGGCTCTGGTGCACCGTCGATCACATCAAGAACAAGGGGAACGAGCGATATGAGGCCGTCGGCAAAAAGATCGCGGTGAAACTGGAGGACGGCTCCATCCCCGTGGAGGTCTACGGCAGCGACGCCTACGCGGTCATGTGTCCCGTCACGGAGGCCTGGCAGCAGAAACTCCTCGCCATGGCCCGGCAGATCGCGCCCTTCGCCTCGGCCTTCTACTTCGATCAGGTGACAGCCGGGGCGGGGCTGGGGTGTTTCGATCCCTCCCACGGTCATGCGCTCAATGACCCTTCGGTCTGGATCGCCAGGGGATACCGCCCGGCGCTCAAACGCATCCGGCAGGCCTTCCCAAATGTGCCGCTCTGCAGCGAGGACGCGGCGGAGGCCTATCTGGATCTCTTCGACGGCGGCCACATCTGGCGCTGGTCCTTCCCCGGACTGGTCCCCGCCTTCCAGGCCATCTACGGCGGCCGGATGCAGTATTACGGACTTCTGTACGACAAGACGAGGGGCAAAGGCTCCATGGAGTCCAACTTCTACAAGACGGCCGCCTCATGCGTCAACGGGCTCAAGATCAGCCGGACTGGCGTGGAGGAGCTGGAACCGGCGGATGAAAACAGGGTGTTTTTCAAAAAAATGGTCCATCTGCGTTCGGCCCTCACCGGTTACTTCGACGCGGGGGAGATGCTGGCGCCGGTGCGGTTCCGAACCCCGATCCCCGAACGCGAACTGGTATTCTCCATCCCCGGCGGAACGGAACGGTTTGCCGTCCCGCTTGCGGCGGTCAATGCCTACCGTCTCGGCGAGACGCGCGTTTACATCTTCATCAACACCTCTTCCGACCCCGTCGTCCTGTCCCCGCAGCTTCCCGAATCATGGCTGTGCGTCGAGGGAGAAGAGCTCCCGAGACGGTTTGACGGACAGTTCACCCTGACGGGACGCCGGAGCGCCGTCGCCGTGTGCGGTCCCGAAAAGGAAGCCCGGCGCCTGGCGCAGACGCTGAAGAAGATCTCCGGGTTCACACAGGGCATTTCGCGAAAAGATTTCGATAAAATCAAGTAAATCATTTGAAAAAAAGGGCAAACGGGTGCATTTTACATTCCGGGACCGTCAAGGGAGCAATGATGAAAAAGATCAGCGTCGTCATCTGGAACGAATTCGTTCACGAGCGTGAAGAGGGCACGGTCGGCGATATCATCCGCCGGCACTACCCAGAGGGGATCCACCGTCACCTCGCTTCCTTTCTGGCGGAAGAGGATCTCGAAATCACGCCCGTTTCGCTGGACATGCCCGGTCAGGGACTGCCGGACGAGCTTTTGAACGGGACCGACGTCCTTCTCTGGTGGGGGCATTGCGCCCACGGCGCGGTCGACGACGCGCTGGTCGAACGCATCCACAAGCGGGTCCTGGCCGGCATGGGACTGGTAGTCCTTCACTCAGGCCATCTCTCGAAAATTTTCCGGAGTCTCATGGGGACGGCCTGCCGGCTCCGCTGGCGCGAAGCCGGGGAAAAGGAACGGCTCTGGGTGGTCTCCCCCGGTCACCCCGTGGCCCGGGATCTGCCGGAGACCTTCGTCATCCCCCATCAGGAGATGTACGGCGAGCCTTTCGACATCCCGCAGGACGGCAAGATCGTTTTCATGTCCTGGTTCGAGGGCGGGAACATCTTCCGCAGCGGCGTCGCCTTCGAGCGCGACCGGGGACGGATATTCTACTTTTCGCCGGGGCACGAGACCTACCCGGTCTACCACGACCCGAACGTGCGGCGGGTGCTCCTCAACGCCATCCGCTGGACCGCGCCGGACGTCATCGCCGCCGACCGGGTGACCCCCATGCCGAAACCGCTCGAAAAGATCTGCTCGGCCGATCCGCTGGCCGGTGTCGACACGGCACATCTTCACAAATAGGGAGACGGTCTTCATGAAAAGAATCAAAACGGGGATCATCGGTCTCGGGCGCATCGGACGCATGGGGCACATCAGCGAACTCCTCGCCTGTCCGGAGCAATTCGAGATCACCGCCGTTGCGGACCACGCCCCCGACCGCCTGACGGGACTGCCCGATGCCCTTACCGACGCGAAAAAATATCCCGATCTGGAGTCTCTCCTCCAGGACGACGATGTGGAAATGATCACCATCGGCGTCCGCCATGCCGACCACGTGCCCATGGCGCTGAAGATCCTCGCCGCGGGGAAGATCGCCGTCGTCGAAAAGCCCGTCGCCACCTCCACGGCCGAGATGGATCAACTGCTCGAGATGGGAAAAAAACATCCGGAAAAACTCTTCTTCCGGCACAACCGCCGCTTCGAACCGGCCTTCGTCAAGGTCCGTCAGCTGATCGACTCCGGGATCATCGGAGAAGTCCAGTATATCAAACTTTACCGCAGCGTGGGGTACTGCCGCCGCAACGACTGGCTGACCATGTCCGAGTTCTACGGCGGTCTCCTGACTAACTGGGGCCCCCATCTCATCGATCAGGCGCTGCGGTTCCTCGATTCTCCCGTCGTCGATCTCTGGGCCGACGTGCGTCACGTCATAAGCATCGGGGACGGCGACGACCTCTTCAAAATACTTCTCAAGGGCGCCAACGGCCGTCTGGCCGATGTGGAAGTCACCGGCGCCAACACCATGCCCGGCAGGGAAATGGAGATCATCGGCAGCCGCGGGACCATCGTTTTTGACGGCGGCAAAACGATCGACGTCAGGCGCATCGATCCCGCCGTCGTGCTGAAGAAACTTGCGCCCCATCCGGAAAATCCGCCCCTCAAGTACGGCAATTTCGACGAGACGCTCTATTTCGTCGAAGAGAAATATCAGATCCCGGACATCCCTGCCTGCGAGATATGGAAACATATCTGGAAATCGGTGGTCGAGCACGTCCCCTTCCCCGTCACGCCGGAGCAGGCCCGGGAGGTCGTGCGGGTGACAGAGGAGGCCTTCCGCAAGAGCGGGTTCCCCGCTCCGAAGGGAAATTCCTGAAAACGGGGCGGTTTTGAAGTCAACAACACTCCATCGACATGGAACCAAATGATATGCAAAAGAAAGGAACGATCATGAAACACGCGTCAGACCACATCAACCGAAAAGAGCAGAGGGCTTTCACGCTGATCGAGCTCCTGGTCGTCATCGCCATCATCGCCATTCTGGCGTCGATGCTGATGCCGGCCCTGCAGCAGGCCCGGGAGCGGGCCAAATCGGCCAACTGCGTTTCGCAGCTCAAGCAGGTCTCTCAGGCGACGATCCAGTACGCCAATGATTTCGATGGCTGGATCTGCTCCACGGACAACACCGTTCGGGACACGGGGACCTGGATGGGGATCATGACGGGACAGTTCAAGTGGGCGAAAAAGGCCTATATCCCCGCCAAAGTCCTCCGGTGTCCCTCCGTTCCGAAGTGGCAGGAGGGTGGCGATCCGGGCAATCCTTCCTGGCCCTTCGGGACCTCCTGCAACCGCAACACGTACGGGATGTGGGTATTCGCCAAAACCACGGAACGGACCCTTTCCTACGTGCCGGAGCGCATCGCCAATATCGGACCCATAAGCGGCAGATTCGAGAGCGGCGCCAACCTGATCGGATATCTCAAGTACGAAGGAATGAAAAATCCCTCGGGCACGGTCCTGCTGGCCGATTCCGGCTTTGAATGCACCAACGCCAACTACGGTCAATGCGCCTATCTTGTCGCCACGAATGCGACGACGTCGTGGACCAACCTCATCTGGCGTCTTCACAATGACCGTGCTTCCACGGCGTTCCTCGACGGACATGTGGCCCAGCTGAGCGGCGGCGAATTGCTCGCCACTCCCATGCGGGTCAATGTTTCCCTCAGCGGAGCCGGCATCAAGGAAACGAGGTAAGACTTCCGAACTTTTTTCGCGGGATGTTTTGTTTCGGGCTTGTTTTCACGAAAAAAACCGGTTATATTATCACCCCGGAGACATCAACCCCTCTTACGACAAACGCAGGGAAAAAATGAAAATCGGTTTTGACAGCGAAAAGTATCTCCGGGAACAGTCGGAGTCCATCCTCGAGCGCGCGGGCAAATTCGGCGACAAACTCTACCTCGAATTCGGCGGAAAACTCATCTGCGACTACCACGCGGCAAGAGTCCTGCCGGGGTTCGATCCCGACGCCAAGATCAAACTGCTGCAGCGCCTCAAAGACAAGGTCGACATCGTCATCTGCATCCACGCCGGAGCCATCGAGGCCAAGAAGATGCGCGCGGACTTCTGCGTCTCCTACGACATCGACACCATGCGCACCATCGACAATCTCCGGGACTGGGGACTTCAGGTGCGGGCCGTCGTCATCACCCGCTACCGCGATCAGCCCGCGGTGAACGTCTTCATCAACCGCCTCGCACGCCGGGGGATCAAGGTCTACACACACCGCTTCATCCAGGGGTATCCCACCGATGTCGACACCATCGCCAGCGATCAGGGCTACGGGGCCAACGAGTACATCGAAACGGAGCGTCCCATCGTGGTCGTGACGGGCCCCGGCCCCAACTCCGGCAAGATGGCGACGTGTCTTTCCCAGGTCTACCATGAATTCCGCCGCGGCGTCAAGGCCGGGTACGCCAAGTTCGAGACGTTCCCCGTGTGGAATCTGCCGCTGAAACACCCGGTCAACCTCGCCTACGAGGCCGCGACAGCCGATCTCGGCGACGTCAACATGGTCGATCCCTTTCATCTCGAAGCAAGGGGGATCACCGCCACGAACTACAACCGGGACGTGGAGATCTTCCCCGTGGTGAAACGGATCTGCGCCAAGATCATGGCGCCGGACCAGCTGTACGCCAGTCCCACGGAAATGGGCGTCAACCGGGTCGGGTTCGCCATCACCGACGACGCCGTTGTCCGGGAAGCGGCGACCCAGGAGATTATCCGCCGCTACTTCCGCGCCCTCTGCGATTACGCCACGGGAGCCGGATCGGAGGAGCCGGTCAACCGGATCAAAATGCTCATGGACGGACTCAACGTCAGCGCGACCGACCGCAAAGTCGTCTCCGCCGCCCGGGATGCCGCAAAGGAAGCCGAACACGCGCCCGGGAAAGGCTGCGACAATGTGTTCTGCGGCGCCGCCATCGAGCTTGCCGACGGAACGATCATCAAGGGGAAAAACTCCCCCCTGCTCCATGCGGCATCAAGCTGCATCCTCAACGCGATCAAGCATCTGGCCGGTCTTCCGGACGATCTTCACCTCATCGCGCCGGAGATCATCGACTCTCTGGGCAATCTGAAGCGGGAGGTCCTCAAGAACAGGCAGATCAGTCTCTCCGTCAGCGAAACGCTCACGGCGCTCAGCGTCAGCGTTCCCTCCAATCCGGCGGCCTCCATGGCCATGAAGCAGCTGGCAAAGCTCAGCGGATGCGAGATGCATACGAGCCACATGCCCGGCGGCGGAGACGAGGTCGGCCTGAAGAAGCTGGGGATCAACCTCACCAGCGAACCGGTTTTCGCCAGCAGAAACCTCTTTATAGAGTGATTTTTACGAAACCGATTTGAAAAGAAGCCTTCGGCGCGTTATTTTAACAGCGAAGACAGATCGGTAGAGTCTTCGCAACAAATTCAAGGAGAAAAAAATGGCTGAGCTCAAAAACAGCAAGACCGCGGCAAATCTGGCGTTTGCGTTTGCCGGTGAATCCCAGGC
Source organism: Lentisphaeria bacterium (assembly GCA_017450705.1). Taxonomy (GTDB): domain Bacteria; phylum Verrucomicrobiota; class Lentisphaeria; order Victivallales; family Victivallaceae; genus UBA1784. Next base: position 44,072 of record JAFSTC010000024.1, read on the forward strand.
CCGCAACAAGTACACCTATTTCGCCGGCGTCGCCAAAAAGGAAGGCTTCGAGCAGATCGCGGCCATCTTCGAGGAAACGGCGAACAACGAAAAAGAGCACGCGAAACTCTGGTTCAAGGAACTGGGGCTCCTGGGCGACACCGCCGCCAACCTGGCCGCCGCGGCCGCCGGGGAACACGAAGAGTGGACCGACATGTACAAGAAGTTCGCGGAAGAGGCCGATGCCGAGGGATTTTCCGCCATCGCCAACCGTTTCCGCCGCGTCGCCGACATCGAGAAACGCCACGAAGAGCGTTACAACAAACTGCTCGCCAACATCAAAAACAACGAAGTCTACGTCAAAACCGCGCCGACCCGCTGGGAGTGCCGCAATTGCGGGCACGTGGTCATCGGCGAAAAAGCGCCGGAAGTCTGCCCGGTCTGCAACCATCCCAAGGCCTATTTCCAGATCGAGCCGCTCAACTTCTGAGCCGCAGAAAAGCTTCCCACGGAGGCGGGCGTCGAGCCCGCCTCTTTTTTTGTGCGGGCAGCGGGTCAGAAGAACAACCGGGGCGGCGGCGGGAGGGAGCGGTCTATGTAACGCTCCATGAGGTCGCCGAGGGTGTTCCATGAGGCGTAGTCGCGGGCGTACAGGGGCTGTCCCGAGTCACCGTCGACGTTTTCGGAGAGGGATCCCTGAATACTCAGACTGCGGCAGATGCTTTTGAGGATGTCGCGGGAAAGCGCGGCGGCCTCCTCCTCGAACCCGTAGCGGAGAAGCGCATGAAACACCATCCAGCCCAGCGGGATCCAGACGGGGCCCTGCCAGTTGGAGTTGGTGAGTCTTTCGTATTCGTCGAAACGGCCGGGATTGCCGATCACGGCGCAATTGTAGTACTCGCTTTTGCGGGAGAGACTCCGGATGCCGAAAGGACTGCGGAAATGCTCCGGCGAGAGGACGTAGCGGCCGATCATCTCCCGGGCATGTTCGCAAGAAGCGGCCCCCGTGTACAGCACCGGAAGCGCGGAACAGCTCAGATAGGCGAAGGCCCCGAAGCCCTCCGGATGGTCGGCGTCGCCGAAGCTGACGCGCACCCGGTCCCGGCCGGTATCCCTGGCGCCGAAAGATCCTATGACATCGCTCCAGAGCCAGCGGTTGACGGCGTCCTTGAGGACCGCGGCCCGTTCCCGATACATGTCGGCCTTGCTGTCGTCGCCGAGCCGGGAGGCGATGTGGGCCAGAGACCGCAGTTCGGCATAAAGGTAGCCGTTGAGATCCGGGGAAATGATCGTGGAGGGGTGAATGATCGAGCTCAGGATCTCGTTGTCCATGCCGGAAAAATAGGCCGGTCCGTCCCAGCGGCAGAGCCCGTGGGCGGCTCCGTGGGCGGAAAACCAGAAACCGATGAACTTTTCGAGGATCGGGAGATCCTTCGCGGCGCCGTCGAGATCGCCGCTCAGCTCGAGAAGCTGGGCCGCCGCCTGACAGAGAAAGGGCTGGCAGGTGAACCCGGGGTGAAAATAATTGGGCCCGCCGTCGGCCAGGATCGCATTGGGGATGAACCCGTCGGAGCGGCGATATTCGAACATGTTGTCGAGAAAATCGCGCAGGTGCGAGAAGTCGCCGTCCGCGGCGATGCGAAGGGCGGAAAAATAGTTGTCCCAGCAGAAGAGCAGTCCCGAATAAAAGGATCCGGCCGTGATGGCCAAATAGGGATGGCGGATCGCCCCCTCCGGTTTTCGCCGGATGAGCCGGCACAATTCCGTGATGAAGGCGTTGACCCTCGCCAGGTCTTCCCGCTGTGATGAGGCGGCCATGGCATATTCCTCCTTTTCGAAAGACGCTCCGTTCGCCAAGTCCCGGTTAATATACCTGTCCCGCCCGGAAAAATCAAGACCTTTCCGCGCTCGGCCGGCTCCCGGGGGTTGATTTTTACGTCCTCCTGTGATATAATAAGGTTTTTCGACAAAGGAGGTCCTTCCGGAGCGGAGGTATGGAAATATTCAGTTTCGAGTGCGGCAAATGCGGGCAGAAGTTCGAAGCGGATTCGACGCTTCGCGGCGGAACGACCCGCTGTCCCCGATGCGGAGAAAAAGTGGCGATCCCCGCCCCGACCCGGGAAAGATCTTTTCTGAGGTACATGACCGATCCGGAGAACCGCTTTTTCCTCTCTCTCCTTTTCGGGAACGGGATCGTCGTCGCACTGTGCTGCTGTCTGGTACTCGGGATGCAGCTGAAGCAAAAGCGTGAAAGGGAACTCGCCCGGATCTTCGGCGAGAGACACCGGGCGGCGGCTTACGGCAGAATAGCCCGGAACCGCGTCCTCAGAGAGCGGGAAATCCGGGCCGCGGCGGCACGCCGGGCCCGGACGGAAGCGGGGAAACGCCTCCCGCCCCCCCTGCCCGCCCCTCCGAAGCCCGTCACAAAAACAGTACCGGCGGAACCGAAAACACACATGGCCCCTGCCCCCTCCGCATCCGCCCGTCCCGCCGGAGCGGAACTTCTCGAACTTTCCCGCAAAAGGATCGAGCGGCTGAACGCCGTCGGCAGACGGCTCGAAGATGTCAATACCCGGCTGAGCGAAGAGCTCCGCTCACGGAAAACGCCCGATTCACGGACATTTCTGCGCAGGGAGATACTCAACCGTTCGACCCAGCTCCTCAAATTCAGCCGGAAGCGCATCGAGGAGATCACCCGGCGGGACAGCGCCGTCGCCGCAGCCGCCGCGCTGCAGGGAGACCCGGAAAAAGGCAGGGAGCTCCAGCGGGTTTTCAGGGATTACACGCTCCCCTCCGGGAGGCCGGGCGCCGCGGGGAAACACCGTCTCGGCACAAAACTGCTCCAGCTTCTGGACGATCCGCAGACCGATCCCAACATCATCCTGACGGATGCGGGGAAACCGGGCCGCAGCGGGCCGGCCCTGCTCGTCGTCGCGTCGAACATCTCCCCGATCCGGAACGAACTGCTGAAAAAACTGATCCGCCGGGGAGCCGATCCAGCCTGTCTCGAGAGCGGCGGCTATTTCCCTTCGTCCCAGCTCATTTCCTACGGACTGCCCGAAAAGGAACTCGGGCGCGCCATGGACATCACCATGGGAAATGTCCTCAGGGGAAGCATCCACGGAACGCATGAGCTTTCCTGTCTCATCTGCGACGGTGCCCCCATGGAAACGCGTCACCTCAAAACCGCCGTCAGGGCCGGACGATGGGATATCCTTCTTCTGCTGCTGGCTGCGGGATATCCCCCGGACATGAGCGACGATTCGGGCGAGACGGCCCTCTTCGACGCCGCCCGCATCGCCGACGGCAAGCTGTTTTCGGACCTGCTTCTGGCCGCAGGAGCCGATCCCGGGATCCGCAGCCGGACGGGCCGAACCGCGGCCTCCTTCAGCGAAACGGGACGCTTCAACACGCTGTGGAAACACAATCGGTGGCGGGAAGTCGAGAGCCTGCTGAAAAAAGGATACAGCGCCGATTCCATCCTGCCCGGCGGCCTGAGTCTTCTGGCGGACGCCTGCCGGCGGAATTCGCCGCAGGGCGTCGCGCTCCTCCTCAAATACGGCGCCGATCCCCGAGCGGGAAAACGAAACGGGCTTTCGCCCTTTTATTTCGCGGAACGGAACCGGCGGAGCGCAAAAAGCGGCGCGGACAAAAGAGACAGCGCCGAGATCCTCCGTCTGCTGAAACAGGCGGCCGACCGCCGCGGGGATGGTCCCGCGGCCCGAAAGCGGCCCGTCCGCTGAAAGGTCCTGTCCATGGTCTTTCTCCGGAATTACCTCGACGGCGTTTCGGCCTTCTTCTCCGCAAGCGCGGTCTTCTTTCGCGACAGGAGCCTGTGGAAATACGCACTCCTGCCCATGCTTCTGATGGCGGCGGTCTACATTTCGGGGGTCATGCTCGTTCTTTACCTGAGCGCACGACTCGCCGCACGACTGGAAACGTGGATCGCAGCCCTGCCCCGCTGGATCAGCTGGATCGCGGGCTTCGCCGCGGGCGGGCTGGTCGTCATCGCATTTCTGCTTGCCGTCGTCGTCGCCGTGTTCACCGTATCCGCCGTCTACGGGATCGTCGGAAGTCCCTTCTTCGACAGACTGATCCTGCAGTACGAGGAGAAATATCACGGGGAAAAACTCTCCGAACCCGGCCTGAAGAAAACGCTGATCTTCATGCGCGACACGGCTGTTTACAGTCTGGCGACCCTTCTCGGGATGCTCTTCTGGATGGCGGCGGGGCTTTTCGTTCCTGCCGCAGGCCCCCTGCTGCTTTTCGTTTTTTTGAGCGTCCGCCTGGGCGCGGCCTTCGTCATGCCCTCCGGATTTCTCCGGGACATGGGGCTCCGGCAGCAGAAGCGTCTGCTCTCGAATCACACCATGCGTCTGCTGGGGTTCGGATCGGTCGCCTATCTCGTTCAGCTGATCCCGGCGGCTCCCGTGCTGCTGTTCCCCGGCCTCGTTCTCGGCGGATCGGAGCTTCTGCACAGGATCGGGAAAGGAGAAGAAGAGACTTCCCGGTCCTGAGACGATCGGGAAAAGTCAAGTCAGCCGGAGAGACTCCCACGCCGCGGCAAGCGCAGCGGCCGTCGCCCCCTTCCGGATCCCCAGTTCCGGCGAAAAGACGGCGATGCGCGCCTCCTGGAGCAGCAGGAAGAAATCCAGCAGTCCGGCATGCCGGGAGAGATCCGTCTTGCCGGCGGCCAGCCGGAAACGGGAGATGAAGGGAACGAGAGCCTCGCCTTTCTGTTCGTCCTTGGCCCAGCCCGCGCCGACGGCCCTTTCCAGACGGCGGAGGAGCGACTTGAGGCAGCGGGGATACATGTCAAAAGCCTCCGCGCTCCGGAGAAACCCGGGCCGCAGAAGTCCGGCCAGCTGCGCCGAGACGTCGGAGCAGCTCCAGGAATCGGCGGGAAGGCGGCGGAGAAGCGCGTTGACGCGGTCGACGTTTTGCGACAACTCCTCCAAACTTGCCGTGACGCGACGGGACTCGGGGCCGATTTTCTCCAGCGCCTGCTCCATTTCCCGCTCGAAATGCGCCTTTTCCCTGATATCGGCGGGATCGGTCTCCAGGGCGGAAAGCAGGATCAGATCGAGCGCATCCTCCTTCCACTCGGGGTACCGGAGGAAAAGCGTGAGCTGGACTTCGTTGGAGACTTTCAGTTTGTTTTTCCAGTAATCCGTCTGTATCTTCGCCTTGAGGCGGAACAATCGCAGGATCGCCGCCCGGTGGATCAGACCGGCCTCGCGTTCATCCAGAAAAGAGGAACTGCCGACCAGCCCGTTCTCCACCGTCAGCGCGGGATAAATGGTCCTTTCGCCGCCTTCGGTGAGGCGGGCGGAACGGGGCAGAGAAAGGTTTGCGGGCCAATCCGCGCCGGAGGCGCTGAAGAATTTCCGGGCCTCGGGCAGAGCGCGGCTCAGCCGGGACCCCAATTCCCCCCGTCCGGGAAAGGCGCGCAGGACCTTCTTCACCCGTCCGTTTCCATCCAGAAGGGCCAGTTTTGTCACGAGGTATTCCGGATAATCGATGTTTTCGAGGATCGGCGGCGGGACATCCAGATCGAGCCTGTCGTGCAGAAATTCCCGTACGGCCTCGACGAGGGGCTGCTCCGTCAGTATTTTCTTTTCTTTGAAAAGGGTCATGAAGTCCGCGGCGCATTCGCCGACGGGCTGAAGCGCCCGGCGGAAATTTTTCGGGAGAGCCCGGAACATATGCCCGATCTTCCAGGCGAGATACCCGGGAACGCCGTAGTCGAGGATGTTCCGTCCGACGAGATTGAGCTCATCCTCCCCGACGCACAGGGTAACGCCGTCGCAGGGATCCTCCGGATCAAAAACATATTTTGCGGGCAGTTTGACGCCGCCGCTCACGACAAAATCGGGAAAACCGGAGCTGTCCCGCAGCATGTCGGGATAAAATACGATCTCCTCCGGTTCCGGCACAAAGGATCGCCGCACCCGCTGCCAGTGTTTTTTCACGGCCGAACAGGAGTTCATTTCAGGCGGCAGGACACGGTCGAACCAGTCGAAGAGGGCCTCCTCGTCGATGAATCCGCCGGGGTGGCGCATGCGGATCTCCAGCTCTCTGAGCATCTCGAGCAGCAGCTTGTATTCACTGACCCACGGGCAGCCGGGGACCTCCGCCAGTCCGGGGACCAGACCTTCGCGGATGAATACCTCCCGGGCCTGGACCGGGTCGACGGGCGCGTAATCCCGCCGCCGGCCGGGAGTGATGGTCAAAGCCCCCGCGGTGATCCGTTCCCGCGCCCGGACAAAACCGCTGCGCGGGTCGAAATGGATCTCGTCGTAAACGGCCTTGCAGAGATGGGGCGCGACTTCATAGAGCCATTCGCTTTTCACGGCGGCGCACTCCCGTCCGAAGACCCGGCTGGTTTCCATCAGCGCGAAAAACATCAGCCAGTCGGGCGCCTTTTTCCGCCTGGCGAGGCCCGAAGCGGGAAACGGCAGGAAAAGCTTCCCGGTCATATCACGGAAACTGTTTTTCTCCCGGTCGAAAACCGCCATCTGCCGGGGCAGTCCGGAGAGGATGCTCTTGTGGATGGCATCGTACTCCATGCGGGCCTTTTCGGAATCGACGGCATCGGGCGAGGAAGAAAAGTTTTCGGCCAGCTCGAAAGCGAGGTTCCGCCACTCGTGCATGCGTTTGTAATTGAGAAAATTCTGCTTGCAGAACCGCCGCAGGGCGCTGTTGGAGCCGTTGTTTCCGCGGGCCGCTTCGGCAGCCGTCCAGAGGTTGATGATGCCGAGAAAATCCGACTCGTCCGACCGGAAGCGCCGATGGGCCTCATCGGCGGCCTTGATCTCCTCGAGAGGCCGTTCGTGGGGATCGGAAACGCTCAGATATGCGGCGATGACGGCGAGGAACGGCAGGACGCCGGCTTTCTCGGCGGCAAGAAGCATCTGTCCGAGATGGGGATCCACCGGCAGAGCGGCCAGACGTCTGCCGCTCTCCGTCAAGCGGCCGTTGTCCAGCGCATGCAGATCGTCGAGGGTCCTCAGACCCTCGCGGATCAGCGCCGGTCCCGGGGGATCGACAAAGGGAAATTCCGTGATCGGCGGCAGTTTCAGAAGCGCCATCTGGAGGATGACGCCGGCCAGACTGCTGCGCTGGATCTCGGGCGGCGTGTAATCGGGACTCTTCGCAAAATCCTCCTCCGAATACAGCCGCACGCACACGCCGTCGCTGAGACGTCCGCACCGTCCGCGCCGCTGCCGGGCCCCCGCCTTGGAAACGGCTTCCACCCGGAGTTCCTGGATCCGCGTCCGGGGGTTGTACCGGGAGAGACGCACCAGCCCGGAATCGACGACGAAACGGATCCCGGGGATCGTCAGAGAGGTCTCCGCGACGTTGGTGCTCAGGATCACGCGGCGGAAACGGCTGCGCTGAAAGATTTTTCCCTGTTCGGCGGCGCTGAGCCGGCCGAAGAGAGGCAGGATTTCGGTATGCCGCAGGCGCCGGCCCCCAAGAAACTCCATCATGTCCCTGATCTCCCGTTCTCCGGGGAGAAAGACGAGGACATCGCCGAGGGGGTCCAGTTCGAAGAGAAAATCGAGAGCCCGGGCGATGCAGTCGGACATATCCTCGTCCTCCTGCGGCGGCATCCAGACGTCTTCGATGGGATACAGTCCGCCGGGGATCTCGATGACGGGAGCGCCCCCGAAAAAGGCGGAGATGCTGCCCGACTCAAGCGTGGCGGAGGAGATGACGACCTTGAGATCCCGGCGTTTGGAAAGAAGCTTCCGGACGTAGCCGAGCAGAAAATCGATGTTGAGACTGCGCTCGTGGACCTCGTCGAGGATCAGACAGTCGTACTGCAGCAGATCGGGATCGGAACGGGTCTCGGCAAGCAGGATCCCGTCCGTCATGAATTTCACCACGGTCGCGTCGCAGGTCCTGTCGTCGAAGCGGATCTTGACCCCGACTTCACGGCCCGGCTCGACGCCGGTCTCGAAGGCGAAACGCTCCGCCAGCGCGGTGGCGGCCAGACGGCGGGGCTGGGTGCATCCGATCATGCCCGTGCGGCCGAGGCCGGTCTCGAGCAGCGCCTTGGGCAGCTGGGTCGTCTTTCCGGAACCGGTCGCGCCGCAGACGACGAAGACGTCATGTTCGGCCAGCGCCGCCTTGACGGCGGGAATGAAAGGGGTGATCGGCAGTTCTTCCGGATAAGCCGTGACGAGCCGGGAAGCGGGCGCGGCAAGGGATCTCGATGCGGCCTCTTCCAGACGCCGGAGGAATGCCCGGACAGCATCGGCCTCGTCCTCAGCCCGGCCGGAACGGAGGCATTCGATCAGTTTTCTTTTGCCCGGACCGAGCCGGGCTTTGTCGCTGCGGCGGAGCGTGGTCCAAACCGACTCGAGTTTTTCCAGAACGGGATCCATGGCGTCAATCCGCCAGAGCCAGGACCGCAACGCCCAGCAGGATCAGCACCAGAGCGCAGAACTTGCGGCGGATGTTGAGATCGTGAAAGTACCAGACGCCGAAGACGAAAGTGACGACGCAGCTGCACCGGCGTACGAGGGAGAGTATGGAGATGCGGATCTCCGGCAGACTCACCGCGTAAAAGTAGAGGTAATCCGCCGCGATGAGCAGGATCCCCGTCAGAGGGATCGTCCAGCGCCACTGAAAGGGGATCCCGTGCCTGAAAACGAACCGGCGGACCGCATACGCCGTTCCGAGAACGAGGACGAGATCGACGGAGAAATAAAACTGCAGCATCTCCCGGGGGATCCGGCAGACGTTGAGAAGATACTTGTCGTAGAGGGCGGACCCTGCACCGAGCAGCGTCCCGGCGAGGATCAGGATGACGCTCCGGCTCAGCGGCGGGAACCCCTCCTGCTTTCCCAGTCCGGCGAAGAGCCAGTAGCCCGCGAAGATCGCGGCCATGCCGAGAAGCTGATATCCCGACGGCAGTTCACCGAAAAGGATGATGCCGCCGATGACGGTCCACAGGGGCGAACTTGCCCGGATGGGGGATGCAAGACTGATCGGCAGATCCCGCATGGCGTAGTAAACGCAGATCCAGCTGGATGAGACCAGCAGGGATTTCAGGAGGACAAGAAGAAACTGCGTCATCGTGCAGACGACCGCTCCGGAAAGCCTGCCGCAGCCAGCGAGGACGGCCACATAAAGCGCGCTCCCGGAAAGCGTCGCGAAAAACAGGACGGGCATGACCGAGTTCCGGTTGACCGCATGCTTTTTGGCGATATCGTAAAATCCGAGGGAAAAGGCCGACAGCAGCGTCGGCAGGAACCAGGCGGGAACAAAGGAAGGCATCGGTCACTTTTCCGGAGAAGGAGCGATCTTCTCTTCCGCCGAGTACTTCAGGAATTCCGCGCGGATGACCCGCCGGTAGGAGTTGACCGATTCGATATTGGAGGTCTTTTTCCGCCCGATCTCGCCGTAAGTCAAATCGAAATCCCGGTCCAGCTGCTGCCAGCTGCGGTTGGTGTCGTTGAAATCATAAGCCGTGTCGAACGCCGGCCGGCTGACTTCTCCGGCGGGCAGCACCTGCTGCTCGACGATGAGGATCGCGTCGGCGCCGCACTTTTTGGCGCGGGAAACCATTTTTTCCATCATCCTCTCGCGGCTGACATCGCGATAGTTGCCGGAGACGACGGCGCGTCCGAGGACGCGGTAGGGCCGGTCGATCTTCGACGAATCCGTAAAAATGCCCACACGCTCGGTCTCGGCTCCGGCGGACTCGCCGCTGTATTCGCAGGAAACGCACCCGGCCAGCAGCCCGATCGCCGCGGTCAGAAAAAACATCGCAGACATTTTCATCGCAGGTTCTCCTTGACTTTTGAAAAAACACCCGTCAGCGTATTAATATTGTCCGTCCGGCCTTTTTTTTCAAATTAAAGCGGGGGAATATGATTGATTTTTCCCCGGGGAGGTGTTACTTTATCTTTTGAACAGAAAACAACCGCAATCGAAAGGCATTGTTGAAATGTTGAAGCTTTCCGGCGTATATACGGCGATGGTCACCCCTTTCAGGGATGGCAAGGTCGACTATGAAACTCTGGCCGCCCTGGTGGAGGAGCAGATCTCGGGAGGCGTCGCGGGCCTGATCCCTGTGGGGACTACCGGCGAATCGCCCACGCTCGACTGCGACGAACACCTCGAAGTGATCGCCAAGACCATCGAATTCGCCGGCGGCAGATGCCAGATCATCGCGGGAACGGGGGCCAACTGCACAGCGGAAGCGATCAAGCTCACCCGGGCGGCGAAAGCCCTCGGGGCCGATGCCTCTCTTCAGGTCACCCCCTACTACAACAAGCCGACGCCCGAAGGGCTGTACCGGCACTTCTCCACGATCGCCGACGAGACGGGGCTTCCCGTCGTGCTCTACAACGTTCCGGGCCGGTCGGGCGTGCCGATCCCCGTGGACACGGTCGTCCGCCTTTCGGAGAATCCCCTGATGATCGCCGTCAAGGAAGCCGCCGGAAACGTGGACCGCGTCTCCGCGATCAAGGACCGCTGCGATATCACCGTTCTCTCGGGAGACGACTCCCTGACGCTGCCGATGATGGCCGTGGGCGCCTCCGGGATCGTCAGTGTGGCCTCGAACCTCATACCCCGCGACCTGTCGGAGATGGTCCGGCTCGCGCTGGCGGGGGATTTCAGGGCGGCGGCTGTCCTGCACAGAAAATATTATCGTCTGTTCGTCGATCTTTTCATCGAGAGCAATCCCATTCCCGTCAAGGCCGCGATGGAGCTCGCGGGCAAATGCCGGGCGGAGTACAGACTGCCGCTGTGCGGTCTCACCGCGCCCCATCTCGAGCAGCTGCGCGCGACGCTGACCCGCTGCGGGATCATCTGACCGGTCCGGGACGCTTCATGCTGCTGGATTCCGTAACATCCCCCGCGGATGTCGCGCGCATGTCCGTCGGAGAACTCGATTCCCTGGCGGAGGAACTGCGCCGGGTCATCATCGAGTCCGTCGGAAGAAACGGTGGCCATCTTGCTTCCAATCTCGGCAGCGTCGAACTGACACTGGCACTCCATCACGAGTTCGACATCCCCCGCGACGCGCTGGTCTTCGATGTGGGCCATCAGGCGTATGCGCACAAACTGCTCACCGGCCGCCGGGACGGCTTTTCGGCACTCCGGCACGCCGACGGATGTTCCGGGTTCCCCTCCCCCGGGGAGTCGCCCGCGGATACCGGCGTCTCCGGCCACGCGGGCGTGGCCGTCTCCCTTGCCCGCGGGATCGCAAGCGGCAGGAAGAAAAACGGCGATGAGGGCCGGGTGATCGCCGTCATCGGCGACGGCTCCCTGACCAACGGCATAACCTTCGAGGGGCTCACCTCCGGCAGGGATTCGGCGAAAAAACTGATCGTCGTCCTCAACGACAACAAAATGTCGATCTCGAAAAATGTGGGCGGCGTTTCCCGGTGTCTCAACAGGGTCATTTCCGGAAACTTCTACAATCGTCTGCGCAGCATGCTCCGGGAGTTCTCACGCCCCCGCAAGAGACTTTATTCTCTGCTCTCCCGGATCGACGACGCCGTCAAATCCCTGATCCTGCCGCCGGGGCTGCTGTTTCAGGAGCTCGGATTCCGGTATTTCGGTCCCGTTGACGGCCACGATCTGGCGGGACTGCTGGTCCTGTTCCAGCGGATCAAGCGGCTCGACGGCCCGATCCTCGTGCATGTTCTGACCACCAAGGGCCGCGGATGCGACTTTGCCGAAAAGAAGCCGGCCCGGTACCACGGCGTGTCGGGCTTCGACCCGGTGACCGGCAGCGTTCCCCCTTCGGGCGGAAGTTTCTCCGGGACCTTCGGGGAATGCCTGCTCCGCCAGGCGGAAAAGGACGAACGGATCGAAGCCGTCTCCGCGGCGATGATCGACGGAACGGGCCTGCGGCGCTTCGCCAAAGATTACCCAACCCGGTGTCATGACGTCGGCATCGCCGAGGCTCACGCCGTCATCTTCTCCTGCGGGCTGGCCATCGCGGGACGGAAACCCGTGTGCGCGCTGTACTCCACCTTTGCCCAGCGGGCCTTCGACTGCATCTACCACGATGCCGTTCTGGCAAAACTGCCGGTGGTTTTCGCTCTCGACCGGGCGGGGATCGTCGAGGACGGACCGACCCATCACGGCATTTACGATCTTGCCTTCCTGACCGCCCTGCCGGAGATCGTCATCATGGCGCCGCGGAATTACAAGGCCCTGGAGCTCATGCTGGATCTCGCATTGAAACGATCCGGGCCCTCCGTTCTGCGCTACCCCCGGGGCGGCGAAGGTCCCCGCGCCGCGGCCGCGGGCTGCGCTCCGCTGGAAACGGGCAAAGCGGAGGTCATCCGCGCGGGCAACGGTCCTGTCATCTGGGCTCTGGGCGCCGAGGCGGAAACGGCGCTTGCCGCGGCGGAGATACTCAAGAGGGAAGCCGGTCTGGAGTGCTGTGTCATCGACCCGCGGTTCCTCAAACCCTTCGACGAAGCGACCGCGCGGCAATATGCGGAAAGAGATGTGATCGTCATCGAGGATCATGCCGTCGCCGGCGGGCTCGGCGCTCTCCTTTTCCGGCTGATCCCGGACGACGGGACGCACCTCAGGCTTGATTTCGGCTGGCCCGACGAGATCATCGGACACGGACGGATCTCCGAACTGAGGACACGGTACCGGCTGACGCCCGAACTGATCGCGGAGGATATTTCCAAACGGCTTGCCGCCCGCGGGAGCGCGGCGGGAAATTGAAGGTTGTTTTTCGCAACTTTCGGTGTATATTAGGTCTGCGCCAAAATTTCTTCACTTAAGAACAGCGGATGGTAAAAATGCGTTCCCTGCCCGAAAAAGTTTTTTTCATGGTCCTGCCGGTCCTCTTTCTGATTTTCCTGTGCGGGTGTTTCATGCCAGCCTACCGGAGTACGCAGGACTTCGATCTGGATGTCGAGCCTGTTCCCTGTTCCGGAAAAGTCAGCGTTTCCTACATGCGCAACGCATCCAGCGCCGGGACGCGGATCCAGTGGCGCTCGTATTTCGACCTCACCCGGGATCCCTACAACGTCTGGGCGCTGGAGCCGGGAGCACTGGTCTGCTGCGCCCTGAACCGGGCCCTCTGCCGGGACCGGGTGCAGCCTGAGATCACCCTGTGCGGCGAGATCGAGTGCTTCGAAGCGGATACCACCAACCGGGTCTTCCGTCTTTCCGGTTTTTACCGCAGGACGGGGACATCCGAAAAGATCCGTTTCGACATCACCTCCCCCCTGCGCGCCCACTCTGTGGAAAACATCGTTCTGGCCGCTTCGGAGTCCGTGCGCAAGCTCGCCCGCCGCATGGCCGACTGCGAAAACGGGAACAAACGCAAATGAGATCGGCGCCGCTCCGGGAAATCTGTCTTCAGATCGCAGACGGTTCCATCGGACTTTTCGACAATATCCGCCAGTACATCTCCTTTATGCGGAAGGTGTCCCGGGCCTTTTTGCGGATCTTGCGCCACCCCTCCCGGATCCGCCGGGACCTCGTCCTGTTCTACATGGACACATGCGGCAGCGACGCCACCCCCATCATCTCCCTGCTGGGACTGCTCATCGGCGTCATCCTCGCATTTCAGGCGATCGTCCAGCTGGGGCGTTTCGGCGTCCAGAGCTACGTGGTGAACCTCGTCGGGACCGTGATCGTCACGGAGCTTGCCCCGCTGGTCACCGCAGTGGTCCTCGCGGGAAGGACCGGTTCGGCCTTCGCCGCCGAACTGAGCTCCATGAAGAACGACGATGAACTGGATGCGCTCGTGACCCTGGGGATCGACCCCTGCGAGTACATGCTCCTGCCGAAATTCATCGCCATGATCCTCGTTCTGCCCTGTCTCACGATCATTTCGGATATCTGCGGCATCGCGGGCGGCATGATGATCGTCTGCTCCATGCTGGACGTGAGCATCTCGGAATACATCAACAAATGCATCGAAGTCATCCACGTGGTGGATCTCACCCAGGGATTGACCAAAAGCTGTTTCTTCGGCTACATCGTGGCGACCATCGGCTGCATGAAGGGCATGTACGCCGAACGCAATGCCCGGGGGGTGGGCAGCTCAACGACCTCCGCCGTCGTTTCGGCCATTTTTCTCATCGTCGTCATGGACGCCGTGATCACGGCCCTGTTCGGCCTCACCTCGTCCTGACGGAATACCAGAGGAGCTTTTCTTATGAACGAAGCCAACAAAATCAAGCTGGGGGCATTCATTCTGATCTCCGCCACACTGCTGATCGTCGCCTTCATCGCGGCGGGAGCTCTGCGCGTGTTTTCGCCGCGGATCCGCGCCATGACCGAAGTCTATTCCTCCGTGGAGGGGCTGACGGTCGGCGCCCCGGTCAAGTATCTCGGCATGCCCGTGGGAAAAGTCACTGCCATGCACATGCGCAGCAGCGACGGCCGGATCCTGATCTTTTTCGATATCTTCGGCGAGGCCTTCCGGGGCGATTTCGATTCGAGCGACGCCGACGGCGTATTCGACAGGAGAGATCTTGACAAGATGGTCAGCCGCAACATGCTGAGCTGTTACGTCAACGCCTCGGGACTCATGGGGGGATCGCACCTGGAACTTGTCCGTGACACGCCCAGCAAACTCATCGCAAAAAATCCGCCCCCCCGCTCCATTCCCGACGGCGTAAGTTTCGTTCCCTCCAATCCCTCGCACATCGGCAACGCCATCCAGAACGTCAGCCGGATGCTCGAAGAGATGAAATCCATCGACTGGAACGGCTTTGCCGAAAAGATCAACGGCAGCTTGGACAACCTAAACGCCCTGCTCGACAAAAAGGAGATCGAGGCCACGCTGAAAAAAGCCGAACGCATCGGCAACAGTCTGGAGCAGACCGCGATCCGGCTGGAGAAGATCGTCACGCAGGAGAACGTCGACCGGATCAACACCGCTCTCGACAATCTCAATCAGAGCATGCAGAACCTGCTGAAGGCCAGCACGAGCAAACAGGTGGAGGACACGCTGGCCAATCTCAATGCCTTCCTTTTTGCCGCGAAACGGATCATCGAAAAGACCGACGACTCGGCCGGTCCCGTCAGATCGGAGCTCAAAATCTTCATCTCGAATCTTGAGAACTCCCTCATCCGGCTGGAAAACAACGTTCTCAACATCAACCGCGCCCTTCAGGACTTCAGCAGGGATCCCGCCCAGCTGATCCAGGGCCGCCGGGAGCCGAAAGTCCGCTGAAGACCGCGTTCTATGCGACGGGACGGAGGAAGTTCCTGACGCCCTCGAAGATGATCTGAGCGGCCAGCGCCACCAGGTACATGCCGGTGAGCTTGCTCAGGATCGTGATCCCCTTGTGCTTGATGATCCGGGCGATGTACTCCGAGTAGTTGAGCACGAGAAAAATGACCGTCGACGCGATGGCGATGGAAAGCAGTCCCACGATCTTCTCGGTGGCGCCGTGAGCCGCGGCTCCCATGACCAGCAGCGCGCCGATGGTCCCGGGGCCGACGGTGGTGGGCAGCGCCAGAGGCACCACGGAGATGTCCCCGTCAGTCTCCACCTGCCGCCCGGGCACGGAGGTCTCCCGCACCATGGAAACACCGTTGAGGAGCAGGACCAGCCCCGCACCGATCCGGAAAGCGTCCAAACTGATGCCCAGATAGCGGAAAAGCGTCTCCCCGATCAGATAGATCACCATGCAGATGACCATCACGGCGACCCCGGTCCGCCGGGCCAGAGTGGACCGCGCCTTCTGCGGCCACCCTTCGCAGCAGGAAATGAAGACGGCAAGTACGAAAAACGGCGTCATCAGCAGCGTCAGCCGGACGACGGTCCCGATCAGCTGATTGACGCTCATTCGGAGAAGAGTTCCTTCTGCAGTTCCTCATCGGCGGACAAAACCTGCGCCTTCTGCTTCTTGCGGAAAGCGGCAAGTTTTTCGGCCAGGACTTTGTCGGAAAGGGCCAGCATGGAAATGGCGTAAAGCGCGGCATTCTTGCCCCCCGCCTTGCCGGCGGTCACGACACCGACGGGAATCCCCGGAGGCATCTGCACCATGGAGAAAAGGGAGTCCAGCCCGTTGAAAGGCGCCGACGCAACCGGGATGCCGATCACGGGCAGAGTCGTGTGCGCCGCAATGACGCCCCCCAGATGCGCCGCCATTCCCGCGGCGCAGATGATCACTTTGACGCCGTCCTTTTCGGCATTTGCGGCGAACTCGGCCGCCTCGACAGGCGTCCGGTGGGCCGACAGGACCCGCCCGACACAGGGAACGCCGAACTCCTTCAACACATCGAAAGCCCCGCGAACGACCTCAAGATCGCTCTTGCTTCCCATCACGACTGCCACGCTCATCTGCAACAACTCCTTCGTTTCAGCATCGGAACACGGAACATGCGAGCTTAGAATATACACGTCCAAGCCGGCAATGTCAAGACGTGCCTCCCCTTCGGAATGCGCGGGAGGTCCGTTTGAACGGCGGCGTTTTTTTCTCTTTTTTCTTTTTTTTCATTTGCATTGGCGGCGAAAGTGCGATATTTTAACCCCCGTGCGTGTACCGAGGGGTCAAAAAACGGTCTCCCGAATGCAAGTGGCCCGGAACGGACGGGAAAAGAGGAAACAACCGGCTCTGTCCGCCCGGTTTCGCGGCTGTCTTCGAAGATCGTGACGAAACAAAATCTCATTTCAAGAAGCCGATAGAAAAATGTCCTACGAGAAACCGAAAGACCGGAAGATCCGTTTGAGCATCCTCATCTCGTGCTGCAGCAGGCTCCCGTACTTTTCCGATGCACTGGATTCGTTTCTCAACAGCGGATATCACTTCCGCAACACCGAATTCGTGATCTGCGACGACGCCTCGCCCGCCGGCGGCGACGGCGAAACGGCGCGGCGCTACATGGAGAGACATCCCGACCTCTTCCGCATGATCCGCCACGGCGAACGGCAGGGGATCGCCCGCTCGTATCACGACCTCGTCGAGGAGGCGCGCGGGGACTATGTGCTTATCTTCGACGCCGACGACATCTTCGTGCCCTTCGACATCGACGGTTCGATGGACTATCTCGACGCCCACCCCGAGTGCGCCGCAAGTTACGGCCGCAAACGTCTCTTCAACGACGAGGAGGGCGACATCGGCCAGGTGCACGGAGGCGAATCGAGCCTCTTCGCGATGACCTTCGACCCGCGGATCGTCCACAACGCCATGCTGATAAGGGTCAGCGACCTCAAGGCGGCCGGCAGTTACCAGCCGACCAACCTCGGACGCGACGGCAGCGCGGCGGACATCTCGATGTGGATCCGGCTCGGTTTGCTGAAGGATCTGCATTTCGAGTTTCCGCTCCGGGCGTTCTTCCGCGTACACAAGCGCCAGAAAAGCAGCGCCGACAACAGCCGCTACCGCGAGGAATACCGGTACCTCGGCGACAAACTGATCAGTGCCGATCCCGGGCTCTACAGCGCGCTCGAAGCGTGCCGGCAGGTGACGATCAGCGCCCGGCAGCGGCGTATCGCGGTGATGATGCTCGGTCTGCTCTACAGCCGGACGACGGATCTCAACTTCAAGCTGAACTACCTCTACGCCGCCGAGCAATTGATGCCCGATGATTACGCGATCTACGAGCTCAGGGCGGAACTGCTCCTCAACATGGGACGCTATCAGGAGGCTTTCGAAAACGCCTTCCGCCTGTTCCTGCTGCACCGCAACGGCGGCTATGCCGCCTATCAGGGAGCGCTGAAGGCACGTCAGGCGGCGGAGAAACTGGGGTACTCTCCCGCGATCTACTCCGCCGTGGAACAGCAGATACTGAGACAGATCTTCACGCTGAGCGAAAGTCAGCGGAAACTCTTCGATTTTGCCATTTCCACCGGCAGACGCGCAAGCCGGGCGTAAACGCCTGCGGCATCGTTCCCGTCGGTGTGACTTCGCGCGGACGCGCTCACCAGCGCGAGTCGGACGGAGCGGACCGTCCGACCGCCCCCTCTTCCTTGCCCCGTTCCCCGGCTCCGCAGGGAGAACGGGTTGTAAAAACGGCAAAAAACGTGTATATTAATCGGACGTGTACTTTTTGGAAACACTGCAAAAAATAAGGACTTCTTCGAAAAAATGAAATACGATTTAAGACAGCTCCCCATTGACCGCGTTCTCGTTTCCCCCTCGCTTCTGGCGGCGGATTTCGGCAATCTGGACCGGGATATCGCGGAGGTCACGGCCGCGGGAGCGGACATGCTGCACCTCGATGTGATGGACGGCAGCTTCGTGCCCAACATCTCCTTCGGAGTCCCCGTCATCAAGAGCATCCGCAAAAACAGCACGCTGCTCTTCGACGCGCACCTGATGATCGACCATCCCGGGAAATATGCCGAAGTCTTTTCTTCCGCCGGCGCGGATCACATCACCTTCCATGTGGAGTCTCTCGACGATCCGGCGGAGGTGATCGCCGCCATCCGCGGGGCGGGATGCACGGCGGGGATCTCCGTCAAACCCAAGACCCCCGCCTCGGCCATCATGCCCTATCTGGACAAAGTGGACATGGTCCTCGTCATGACGGTGGAGCCGGGTTTCGGCGGACAGAGCTTCATGGCCGATCAGATGCCCAAAGTCGCGGAGATCCGCAGGGAGATCCTCCGTCGCGGCCTCAAGGTCCAGCTCCAGACCGACGGCGGCATCGATGCGAAAACCTCTCCCGTCGCCGCCGCATACGGATCCAATCTTCAGGTGGCGGGGACCGCGGTCTTCCGTCATCCGGAGGGCATGAAAAAGGCCGTCGAGATCATTCACGGCTCCACCGCCGCCCTCGACAGCAATCTCAAGTAAAGGGAAAACGCCCCATGGAGATCATGTCGAAACTGGTCTGGTCGGCCGCCGACACGCCTGAAGAGCTGGCGCCGCTGCTCACCAATCTCGCGGAGGAATTTCCCGTTTCCGACGGAGGCCGGGGGCTCAAACTCAAATTCAAACGCATCAAAGGCGACGAGACCGTCACACGGGTCACCCGGTCGAAAGGCGGGGTCCTGGTGGAATACACCTCCATTGCCGCCGCGGCCCGGGGCATCGGCAGCGCCCTCTCCCGGCTGGACGGCGAGAACAGGACGCCCTTCTCCACGCTGGGGATCATGCTCGACGTCTCCCGCAACATGGTCATGACGGCGGACCATCTCAAAATGTGGCTGCGCCGCCTGGCCCTGGCCGGATGCAATCTCGTGATGCTCTACTGCGAGGACACCTACGAACTGGAAGACGAACCCATGTTCGGGTACATGCGCGGCGGCTACACCTTCGAGGAGATCCGCGAGCTGGATGTCTGCGCAAAAAGTCTCGGCATCGAACTTGTCGGCTGCATCCAGACACTGGGCCACCTGGAGCAGATCCTGCGGTGGAGCGATTTCTCCGATGTCAAAGATACGGCAAGAGTCCTCCTCGCCGATCAGCCCCGGACGTACGAACTCATCGAAAAGATGATCAAGTTCTGGAGCACCGCCCTCGACAGCCGCCGCATCCATATCGGCATGGACGAGACTCACGACCTCGGCAGAGGCGCTTTTCTGGACCGCTTCGGATACGAGCGCGGGTTCGACATCTTCAACAGACATCTGGCCAAGGTGAACGAGATCTGCAAGAAGCACGGTCTCGCCCCCATGCTGTGGTCCGACATGTATTTCCGGCTGGCCAACGAAAAGCAGGAGTACTACGACCTGACCTCGAAGATCCCCGACGACGTGAAGGCGGCGATCCCCCGGAACGTCCGGCTGGTCTACTGGGACTATTATCACACCGACGAAAAAGACTACTGTGCGATGATCCGGCGTCACAGGGAGCTGGGCTTCGATCCGGTCGTCGCCTCCGGCATCTGGACGTGGACGAAGCTGTGGTACGACCACGAACAGACCCGCAGGACCGCCCTGCCCTGCATCCGGGCCTGCCGGAAGGAGAAGATCCGGGAACTTTTCTTCACCATGTGGGGCGACGACGGGGCCTACTGCAATATGGATTCCGCCCTCGCAGGGATCTTCTACACAGCGGACCTGGCCTTCGGCGAAGAGGGCCGGGAGCGGACGGAACAGCGCTTCAACTGCATCTGCGGTCCCACCGACTATGCCGCCCATCTGGCGGCGTCGAGGATGAACTGCGTTTTCGACGACAGGGAGGGCAAGCCTTTCGGCGTCTGCGTCTCCTCTCTCATCTGGGACGATCCGCTTCAGGGGATCATGTACGACGCCTGCCGCGCCCGCGATCCGGAGTTCGATCTCCAGCTGCTGGACCTCTGCGAAGAGATCCAGTGTCTGCTCATCCCCTCCCTCGAACTGGCCGGAGCCGGGGATCTGGAGCACGCCGCGAACATCGTCTCTCTGCTCATCAAAAAACTGGAGTTCCGCGGCGCGCTCATCGCCGCCTACGATCAGGGCGACAGACTGGCCCTGCGGGAGATCGCCGTCAACGTCATCCCCGCGGTGATCGCCGCCGCATCGGAATTCGACGCAAGTTTCAGAAGGCAGTGGCTCGACTGCGCCAAACCCTTCGGTCTGGAACGCATCCAGTCCCGGAACGCGACGCTGATCGCCCGGCTCGAAGAGACCTCCCTGCGGATCCGCGAGTATCTGGCCGGTGAAATCGACCGCATCGACGAACTCGAAGCCCGTCTGCCCGGCTCCGCCGCCATCGGCGGAACCCTCAACCGCTACGCCCACGTGTCGGCGGGAACGATCATCATCTGAGAGGAGAGTGCCGTCATGGAAAAACTGTTTGACGCCGTTCCTTCCCAGGTGTTCGCTTTCGGAAGCCGCCGCTGCGGCGAAGTTTTGACCGACGTCCTGCGTAAGAACCGCAAAGCGGTGCTCTTTTCGGGGAACCGGTCCGCCGACGTCAGCGGCGCGGCCTCTTTCGTGCAGCAGACGGCCGACACCTGCGGCTGCGAACTTCTCCGCTGGAACAAAATTTCTCCGGAACCCGACATCGACACGGTCCTGGCCATGCGGGATCTGCTTCTCGAAAACGGCGGCGCGGCCGTCTGCGCCGCGGGCGGCGGAAGCGTCCTCGATGCCGCCAAGGCCGCTCTGCTTCTGGCGGAGACCGGCCGGGACATCGACAGCCTCTTCGGGATCGACCGCTTTTCCTCGGAGAACCCGGCTGCCTCACCCCGCCGCATCATCGCCATCCCGACGACCAGCGGAACGGGATCCGAGGCCACACAGTACTCCAATATCGTGGACAGAAAGAACGGTGTCAAGCGCCTCATCGCCGAGAAGGCGGTCATTCCTGAGTACGCTCTGATCGATCCCGTTTTCACAAGTTCCATGCCCCGTTCCGTCACGCTGGCGACGGCCTGCGACGCCCTCGCCCATCTGCTGGAGGGCTTTCTCAACACCGGGGCGGATCCCGGCTCCGGTGCGGCGGCAAATATCCGGGCGCTGGCGGGCATCGAAGCCATCGTTCAAAATCTGCCGCGCATCCTTGAGGATCCCGGGGACCGGGAGGCGCGCCGCCGTCTGGCTCTTGCAGCGGCGCTGGGAGGAACGGTCATCCGGTTCAAATCCACGGGGCTGCCCCATCTTTGCAGTTTTTCCTGGTTCGGCCGGATCGAACACGGCATGGCGGTCATCATCCTGCTGCCCCATGCCTGGCGTTATTACCTCGGCAATCCCGCCGTCGCGGAACGCACCATGGAGCTTGCGCCGCTGTTTCCGGGAAAGACGCCCGGGGAAGTCATCGGTTCTTTCTGCAGATTCACCGATTCTATCGGCGTGCCCCGCCGTCTGGCGGATTATCCGCTTCTCACGCAGGAACTGATGGCGCAGACGGCGAAAAGCGCCGGCGCCAACAAAATGAAACTGGAACTGGCCCCGCGGCCCGTCCCGCTCGAAGACAGCGAAAGGATCCTTTCGCAGATATTGACACAAGCCTACAAAGGAGTATGAAAATGGTTCATGTGATCGCCCGTGCCGAGCTTCACCCCGGCTGCCAGGAAAAGTTCATGGAGATCCTCAAAAACAACATCCCGACGGTCCTCGCCGAAGAGGGGTGCATCCGGTACGAAGCCTGTCTTGACGTCAATCCCGAGACACGCGGCCGTTTCGTCACCATCCTCGAGACCTGGAAATCCGAGGCGCACCTCAAGGCCCACTTGGCCACGCCTCACATGGCCGCCTATCGCGAAGCGGTGAAGGATCTGCGCAAAGCCAACACCGTCACGGTGGTCGAGCCCGCCTGATCCCCCTGCCCCGCCCGCTCCGGAGGAAATGATCCGGAGACGTTTTTCCGCAGCGCCTTTCTTTTGTCCTGCGTACAAAGGAAGGGCGCTGCCGCTTTTTTTCACCGCCGGACCGCGCGTTTCTGCCGACTGTAAACGTAAGGCTCTGTTCCCATATGGATAGGTCGGTCAGGGAAGAAGGTAATCCGAGCTGCTGTTTTGACGCGAACCTGTCAGTGAACAAAGTGTACCGTTGGGAGATTCTTGTCCCGCAACTGTCCGGTATGGAGAACAGGGCCTGATTTTTCTTGCCTTCTTCGAAATTCAGTTTCCCGAACTGCGAAATTTTTCTTTTCCCCGCTTGGATAAAACGGCGAAACACCTATATTGACAGTGCGGGACGTTTATGGTATCCGTCCCGGGAAAAAATGAGGAGAAAGGAAAAGATGAAACGTTATCTGCCCCTGCTGGCCGCCGTCGGCGTTCTGGCGTACGCCTCCGGATGCTGTTGCTGCTGCGACAAAAAATGCCCGCAGAAACAACACACTGCGCAATGCGGGAACGGGCAATGCGGCGAGGAGAAAAAAGACGCGGAGGACACCGAACGGAAAAACGCCGCGGAGAACTCGGGAGAGACGCGGCAGGACAAGGAAAAGAAAAACGGCTGTTCCGCCGTGGAGACGCGCCTTTCCTGACGGTGAACGCCGGCATAAAAAAATCCGGGAGACCTCTCCCGGATTTTTTTGCTGCGGCGTCGGTACTTACTCGACCTTCTCGATCTCGACGCCCGGGAATTGCTGCATGAAGCGCAGCACCTGATTCTCCCCATTGGGGACGCGCTCCCTCAGCCACATCTTGACCCGCAGATATTCCTCCTTGGCGATCGTCTCGCTGCTCACGGCGTAGCTGATGATATGAAAATCATTGGCATTCATTTCATTGGTGATCTGGATAAGTTTGTTCCTGTCCTTCGTCAGGAAGACCAGATAGCAGGAGCGGGTCCGGAACCGGCGCAGAAAGAACCGCAGAGCCTCAAGCCCGATCAGCGCGAAAATCGTTGCGGAGATCCCCAGCCAGTAAAGTCCGCCGCCGATGGCCATGCCGATGCCGGCGACGGCCCACAGCCCCGCGGCAGTGGTCAGACCGTGCACGACCTGCTTCTGCATCATGATGGTTCCGGCACCTATGAAACCGATGCCGCTGACGATCTGCGCCGCGACGCGGCTCACGTCGACCCGGCCGAAGCCGCCTCCGTCCGCGCCCCACAGGTCCTGAAATCCCCACTGGGATACGATCATGATGAGACAGCTGCCCACCGACACGAGAAAATGCGTTCTCGTCCCGGCCTCTTTGGCACGGCACTCCCGCTCGAAACCGACCGCGGCGCCGAGGATCCCGGCAATGGCCAGACGCATCATGAAGATGTAGTTCCAATCCATGAAATCGAACATCCCGACGCTCCCTTCCAGAAAAGTTTTTCCTTTCAGCGTGACCGGATAATATAGCGGCATTTCTTTTTTTTTCAAGTTTTTCTCCCGGTGCCGGTCACCTTCATTGCAAAAAATCGATTTTCCGGTCCATTTTTCCTCACTTTCGCCGGAGCCGGTTTGAAAAACGGGCGATTCGATGCTATAGTAGATACAATCCATCTGCCGGTCCGTTGCCGACGGCGTGTTCGTCGTCGAAGCGGGGGCCGGGCGGGGTATTCCGCGGCCGCACCTTGCGGACGCGGCGATGTTGGCATCCATCTCTCGAAAACAAGAGAAAGAAGAAAGAAAATGAAAAGATCGACCTGGCTGAAGGCGGCGGTCCCGGCAGTGCTCCTGCTGGCCGCCGGGTGTATTTCTCCGCGGACCACCAACACGGGGCGTTCCGCAATCGAACAGGGGCTGCTCTCCCACGCGGTCGAGCGCAGCATCCACTCGATGATCTTCGGGGCCTACTCCGGCAAAAAAGTGTTCCTCGACTACACGAAACTCGCGACCCAGGTCGACAAGGAATATGTCTGCGGCGTTTTCGAGACGCACCTGGCCAACTCCGGTCTGCAGGTGGTCGAGAAGGCCGACGCCGCCGATCTGAGGATCCGTCTCCTCTGCGGCGTTCTGGCGACCGACTTCACCGAGCTCAACATCGGGACCCCCGCCCTCCCGATCCCCGTGCCCTACACAAGTCTGAACGTCTGCGTTCCCGAGCTCTCGATCTTCAAGCGCTGTTCCCGCACCGGTACCTGCCGGCTCACCGCGGTGATCTATGACAACAAAACCGGTGCGCTCCTCGCCACGCATCAGGGCATCCAGAGCCGCACCTTCTACAACAACTGGGTCGCGCTCATGCTGATCCCCTATGTCAC
This sequence comes from Lentisphaeria bacterium, assembly GCA_017450705.1. Taxonomy (GTDB): domain Bacteria; phylum Verrucomicrobiota; class Lentisphaeria; order Victivallales; family Victivallaceae; genus UBA1784. The sequence goes on from JAFSTC010000024.1 coordinate 68,529, forward strand.
CCGCGACATCGAGATCGCCAAGACCGGCGACTGGACCTGGGTCTTCTGGGATTGATCTCCCCGGAAAAGAATCATCGATCTGCGATCACCGGCACGGGCTGTCCCGTGCCGGTTTTGTTTCCGCATCCGAAAACGGCTTTTTCTTCGGAAATGCTCTTGCAAAACCGGAAAACGATGTTATGTTTAACCCATCGGAAATTTCTTCTTTCGAACGCGGGTTGAAAAAATGCTGAACAAAACATCCCTCAGCAGAAAAAAACTGCTGGAGAGTTACGAGCGCCAGCCGCTGGATAAGATCTTTGTTCTGTTCCGTCCCTATGTGAGATTGCTCATCATCTGCTTCTTCATGGGCATCACCTTCAACATGACCGGTTTGGCCGTGCCGTGGATGCTGAAGATTGCCATCGACCGGGTCCTCCCCGCCGCCGACTATCTGCTTTTTTCGGTCCTCTGCGTGGCCATGCTCATCATCTATCTCTGCCGCTGTCTGCTGCGCTATCTGCTGTCCAGCACCTTCGACTATACAGGGATCCGGCTGATCGTCGATGTCCGGCAGAAGCTGTTCAGGCACCTGCAGAGCCTCTCGCTCCGTTTTTACGAGGAGTACCGGACGGGGAAACTTATCAGCAACGTTCTGAGCGATGTCTCCCTGCTCAATCTGCTGATGCGCATCATCAACTCTCTTGCGGAACAGCTCTTCCAGCTGATCCTCATCACGGTGATCCTGCTCATCCTGAATTGGCAGATGGCTCTCGTCGTCCTGATGACCCTGCCGCTGCATTTCCTCAATTTCTACTTTTCCAGAAAGATCATGCGGGAAGACTCCCTCGTCCTTCAGGAAAAGCTCTCCGAGATCTCCGCGAATCTTTCGGAGACCCTCATGGGGACGAAAGTCGTGAAATCCTTCGCGAAGGAACAGGCCGAGTGTCACCGTTTCTTCCGCAACATCCGTCCGACGGTCCAGATGCAGATGAAACTCACCTTCGACGGCATCGGGCTGTGGTCCATCTTCGACATGCTGGCCATCATCACCCAGCTGGCGACCATCGGCACAGGGATCCTCTTCGTGCAGAACAGCGAGATCTCCATCGGCGAATTCGTCGCGTTCTACACCTACGTCAACATGCTGATCTCCCCGATCCAGAACCTCTCCACCCAGATCGCCACCATGGCCCAGGGCCTGGTAGGCGCCAGCCGCATTGTCAAACTGCTCAATACAATCCCCGAGATAAAGGAGTGCGCCCACCCCATCGCCCCGGAACATCTCGACGGGCACATCGAGTTTCAGCACGTGCATTTCAGTTACGACAAGGAAACGCGGGCGACGATCAACGATTTCTCCCTGGAGATCATGCCCGGAGAAAAGGTGGCCCTCGTCGGCGCCAGCGGTTCAGGCAAGTCCACGCTGAGCAACCTGCTGCTGCGTTTCTATGACGTTTCCGGCGGAGCCATTCTGGTCGACGGTTACGCGTCCGCCAGCTGGGGTTCGAAGCCTACCGCAGCAAGATCGGCGTCGTTCTGCAGGAACCCTTCCTCTTCTCCGGAACGATCCACGACAACATCGCCTACGCCAAGGAAAACGCCACGATGGAAGAGGTCGAATACGCGGCGAAGATGGCCAATATCTCCGATTTCATCAAGACGCTGCCCGATGGCTACGACACGATGATCGGCGAAAACGGCGCGACCCTCTCCGGCGGTCAGAAACAGCGCATCGCCATCGCCCGCGCCGTGCTGAAAAATCCCTCCATCCTCATCCTCGATGAAGCGACCAGCGCCCTCGACACGGTTTCGGAGCACGTGGTCCAGGAGGCTCTCGACCGGCTGATGGTCGGCAAGACGACCCTGATCATCGCCCACCGTCTGTCGACGATCCGCAACGCCGACAAGATCGTCGTCCTCGACCGCGGGAACCTGGTGCAGCAGGGAACGCACGAAGAACTCATGGCCGTCGCCGGACTCTACCGGGAAATGTATCAGAATCAGAAGAAAATGGCGACGAAATAAGAAAGAGCCCACGTCGATGATATTTCAGGTGGAACATTTCAACTTTCAGCGGCTGCTGAAAACTTTTCGCAGGATCGGTCTCGGGATACTTCTTCTCTTCGTCATCCTGTTTCTGATCGTCATTTTCGGGGAGATGAACGACGAAGTTGCAGGTTTGGGAACGGTGACGGGGATCCGGGAGTACACATTGAAATCCCTGGTCGATGCACCGAGCGTAAAGATCTTTCACATGGATGGCGAGGAATTGCCGGCAGGGACTCCCCTGATGGAACTGGACTCCCGGACTCAGCGCGAAAAGATCACCCTGCTCCGGCACCAGCTCCAGGAGCTGGAAACGCTTGTCTCCTCCAAGGAGAAGGCCCTGGCGCTCCTCCGCAGGGATCCCCTGCCCGACTACTACCGGAACACGGAGCTGGAGCTCTCCGCGGCCCGGGAAAGACTGCGGCTTGCGGAAAAGGAATTCGAGGTCTATTCCGATCTCTACAAAAAAAAGGCGGTCACGCGCAAAGAGTTTCTCCAAGTGGAACTCAATCTGCTCTCCAACCGCATCACGGCCCGCCGTCTGGAACGCGATACGAAGCGTCTCGAGGACGGTATGGCCCAGCAGATCATCGAACGTGCGGAAGACGAACTCAAGCAGTTCAAACACCGTTGCTCGGCCAAACGGGATGAGCTGGCCATGGAGATCCGCCATCTGGACGATTACATCATCAGAGCTCCCGACTCGGGCATCCTGACGGATATCCCGCCACGCCCCGGAAATTATTACACCAAAGGAGATGCCGTCGCAAGATTCGCGGCCAACAAGAATAAAAAAGTAATCGGCATGATCCACGAGAGCCAGATCTACAAAGTCAGCCGCGGACAGAGCGCGCGGATCGAGGCGAAACAGTACAACTATCTGGATTACGGTTATTTCTACGGCCAGGTGGAAACCATTTATCAGCTCCCGGAAACGGTGAATGGCGAACGCTATTACCCTGTCAAAATTTTGTTGATGGACGAAAAGCTGCCGCTGCGCTTCGGTTCGAGCTGCAAAGTGACGATCATCACCGGCCGCGAGCGGATCCTGGCCCTGCTCCTGGGGATCCGAAGCAAAGACTATCTGGTCCGCCGCGGACTTGTCCGGGGCCGCCGCTGAAAAGTCCCCTGCCCTTTCGTTACCGCGAAAAAACCGCAAAAATTTTTCAAGTCTGCTTGAAACGCGAAAGAAACGTGTTATATTGGGATTTGCTTTCCTCTGGGGGTGTTCCGGATTCGACCGGCACTGGTTCGGGGGTGGCAGCATGCCGAGGATGATCGTTGGCCTCGTAAAACATCGGTCAAACAAACAACTGCGAACGAAGAGTACGCACTGGCGGCCTAATTCCGCCGCCACGTCGTTATGCCTGACGAACGCTAAGGCATAAACGACGTCATCCAGCGTTCTGGTCCGTCGGCTCCGACATCCGGCCGCGGACGAGATTTTCAGGATGAATAGTCCGTTCCGGTGTCCGTCCGCGGGCGAAAGGTTGGGACGATAAGCAATTTTTCGCGGAACAAGCATGTAGACGTCATCGTCAGCTGTGTTGGGACGCGGGTTCGACTCCCGCCACCTCCACCAAATTTGAGGTTGTTTATCCTAAAATGGTACCGTTTGGTACCGTTTTGGGGTTTCGTGTTCCTTCGGGACCTTGATTTTTCGGCTGTATCCGGGAATACATCACAGGAAAGGATGAGGATATGGCTGTCCAGAAAGTGAAACTCAGTACAGGCTCCGTCTACCAGAAGGAAGAGGGCGGATTCTACTACTTCCGCTATCAGGTCAACGGTGCCCGCAAGGCGATCAGTCTCAAGACACGGAGCAAACAGGAGGCGATCAAAAAGGCGGAAGAACTCATTCCCCTTCTGCAGACGACCTCATCCGAGGTTATCGCCGCCCATGTTCAGCATGCCCGAAACATGATCAGGCCGGAAAAGTCGCTGCTGCTTTCTCAGGCATGGGACGTCTATGCACAAAGTCCGGAGCGGGCGATTCCCGACACCGTAAGCGAGGCGTTGTCGTACAGGGCAACCTTCAGGGAATTTGTCGAATGGGTCAACAACCCCACCGCAACCCTCCGCGATGTCACCTGCGATATGGCCGCCCGCTTTGCCGACAATATGCGTACCCGGAACATCGCCGTCTCCACCCATAACCGGAAGATCAAACGCATCCGTCGCATTTTCAAGGTGCTCCGTGAGTATTGGAGCGGCGACAATCCCTTCGGTTCTCCCGCGCTTTTGCGGAAAGAGCGTGAAGAACGGGGACAGGACGTCCACCGGCTCTCCTTCACCCGTGAACAGGAACAGCAGCTGCGGGATGTCCTCGACGATGACAAGTTCAAAGTGATGAACAAAAGAGAAGTGCGGGTCATTTACTACATCGGGATGTATACCGGTCAGCGCCTCAAGGACTGCGTTCTGCTGCGGTGGAGCAAGGTCCGTCTGGATATAGAGCGAATTTGGGTCAGACAGTTCAAGACCGGAAAAGATGTGACCATTCCCATTGCCCCGCTGCTCATGAATGCCCTCCGCGAGGCTCAGACGTGGAGAGAAAGCGACAACGGTTATGTCTGTCCCCGTGTTGCCGAGCGTTACAGCAGGACTGATGCCGCGGGGAAAAATGTCGGCAACAATCTTGTGGACCTCGATGTTCTGAGGGTGATTCGCTGGATCGGCCTTGAGCCGTCAATCAAAGTGCCAGGCCGGGACAAGAAGGTAACCGTCTACGGCTTCCATTCGCTTCGGCATTCCTTCGCTTCCTTCTGTGCCGAAGCCGGAGTTCCACAGGCAACAGTGGTGTCCATTTTGGGAGCCGACTCCGAGATCGTGTCCAAATACTATACGCATGTCGGCAACGAGGCTCAGCAACAGGCTATTGCGGCGATTTCCGGAAAATTCGATATCTCGAACGCCGCAAGGAAGGTGGAAGAGGCATTGAACCTGATCCGGACTTCCACAGCGTCCAGTGATGAGACGCTGGCCCAAGTCAAGGCGATACTGGAAAAATGACGGCGCTGCCTCCGGCCCCTGCCCCAATGCAGGCGCCGGAGTGTTATTACACTTACTTGATTTCTTTTGCCCGCTTCAGGCGATCGGACAGTGCCGACTTTTTCAGGCCGATCATTTGACAGATCGCTTCACGACCGTACTCGTGTTTCTTGTACGCCTCAACGATCAGCGCCAATTCTTTGTTTTCATCCCTATGATTGCCCTCGAGATTCCAATGCTTCTTTTCGTTGTTGAAGAGTATTTTGAACGGTTCCCGGAGCTTTTTGCTCATGGGACCTCTGGGGTTCTCGTATGTGATGATACGGGGCTGTTCGTCCAAATCACCCTCTGGTTTTCCTGTACCGCAACTTAAGTTCACCGTCAGGAAAAGGGCATCCAACTTTGTCGCAAACCCGCGGGCCTCATTTTCTGAGTTGGCATGGTGGACGATCAGCACGGCAATACCCATATTTCTGATTTTGTTGACCAAGTCTTTGAAATTTGCCGGAGTCGCAGGGGTTTCGGCACGAACAAACGCTGTGTAGGTGTCGATCACAAGCAGATCGACGGGCTTATCCGGAAGGCCTTTCTTTTTGGCGTCTTCCAGCATGTCGAACAGTTTTTGGTGATTTTCCGGTGCGGAAAAATCTATGCCTAACTGTGAAAGATCCTCCATCAGCAAATTGGCCCGGCACTCATCTTCCTTTCCGGCGGGGAAATAGCCTTCTTGGAAAAGTTTCTTCTTTCTATCCATCTCGCCCATGTTCTCAAAATCCAGATACAGCACCTTGTAGCACCCTTTGGGAACCGTCCACCACTTTCCCGGCAGCAGCGGCACAGGATTTTCGGAAAATCCCTGAGCAACCACACGCGCGGCGATGCTGTACGCGAGGGCGCTTTTCCCGACACCTTTTCTGGCATAGAGCATGGTCGCCTCTCCCCGCACAAGAAGCGGATTAAGGATAAAATCTATCGGCTCCGATCTTTTCTTCTGTTCTTCGACGATACGTTTTTCTTCCGGCGGGACTTCGGGACTCTGCCACCACTTATCGGGCAACTTGTTTAGTTCGGCTTCGGCTTTCTGGAAAAACTCGTCTATTTCGCCCGCCGTCTCAAGGATTTTCAGATCCTCCTGATTGACTGTCGGCGGAGCGTCCTGAAATCTCTTCAAGATGTCGTCCACACTGCCGAAATCACGGTGCCGCTGTTTGCCGTAATCAACAGGAACGACCACAAGCATCGGTAAAAGTTCCGGTTCCTCGCAGAGGTAATCGCGCAGCTCTTTTGCCTTCAACGCGGCCGTCTCCAGGCATATCCCGGAGTGGTTGGAGACCAGCATGAACAATTCCCTGTCCTGCAGCGGCGACCAGTCCACTTGGTCGTATCTGCCGGGTGAGCAGATGAAGCTGGTGAATACGACCTCTTCGGAACCGTTTTCATGTTGATTCGCGTCTGCCAGTTCCACGCTGTCGCAGAGGATTACCGTCCGGCATTCGGAATCAAGCAGCAGATCCAGATTGTAAAGGGGCATTTTATCTGCCGGACAGGGTACGCAGAAGAGCTGACTTCGGGCACTGTTGTTGCGGATCCACGTCGTCACGGGCAGCAGATACTTGTATTGAGCTTCCGGATCGTAGAATTTGACGAGTTTCATGATCTCCTCGCCGTACTCATTGCGGAAGGGGAAAACCTGGCGGTACCAGTTCTCGAAAAGACGGTTCTCCAAACGAATATTCGCCAGAAGCGGAGACTGACACGGGATAATGAATCGAAAAGCGTTTTGTTCCACGCGGGCCTCGGTCCACCCCTCCTGCCCTAGCAAAGAGACATTGCCCCAAATGTAATCGGAGCGCATATTACGGACCTTGATTTTTGCGAAGGGCTCCGCGGAACATTCCCAGAAGCGGCACATCTGCCCTGTTTTTTTGTAGGGGGTAATTCCTTTGCAAATGGAATAGAACGATGGGTATTTCCCATAAAAAGCATTCTCAACCGCATCGGAGCTTGGGGAGATAGCCTGCTGATTGTAAAAATATGGCTCGGTTTCGGCATGCAAAACATACGAACGAGAATCATTCGGTGATTCCGACTTACGTTGTGGCCCCCAAAGTTTTTGGACATAGTTCAAATTGCCGAACTCAAAGAAATTCAGTATGAAAACAGTTTTGTTATTTCCGTAGGAATTTTCCAAGTCAAAAGATACCGGTTCCGGCAGACGGAAACCTTCCCATCCTCTCTCCTGCCGAAGAAATGCGGGCATCATTTCGCTGGTGATGTTTGCTTCGAGCAACAGTGCCGCCCTGCCCTCCAGACAGATCTCGTCACGTCTCTCCTGATCCTCCGGGATGTCGTCGATCCAGCGGAAATTCCGAAACACTTCTTTCAATTCTTCTTGGCGGTTGCCCGGCATCTTTTTCTTTCCTTCTATTGATATACTTCCATCGGTTTCCTATTTGATTTTCAAGGGATTTTTGCAATCTGAACTTCTGGAGATGCCCAGCGGCTCCTAGGACTGAAGCCGCAAGGCAAATAATTTCAGAACAGCTCTGCTCCCAACATTTGTTGATAGCATGCGCAAAATACTGAACCGGCCCTCAGCATCAGAGGCCGGAAATGATCTTTTTCAGCGTGGAAGATTTGAGTGCCATGTAGCGTTTCTGATAAGCGGTCAAGGTTTCCCACGGACAAAGATCGGCCGCCTTTTTCTGGATTGCTTGAGCCAGCATCGGCAAGGTCGTTGCCCAGATATCGTTGCCTTCGAGGGTCTGTTTGACGACGACAGCTTCCTCCGGACAACGAATCAGCAACATCAGCCGTTCCCAAGGATCAAGGGACCAGAGTTCATGAATCGGCAACAGGGCGATCAATTCAGGATGCTCTTCGAGGAGTGGTTCAAGATCGGCACATCCGGACTCGTAATCATCCTGCAATTCGCAGTAGGCTTCCTCATCCAGATTGGCTTCAAAGAAGGGAAGAAACTTCTGCTGCATGGCCGTATAGTTTTCACTGATATCAATTTTGTGGATCTCTTCGAATGTCCGGACAAATTCCTTGTCAGACATTTGGCTGAAATACGTTTCCAGCGCCTGCTCATAACTGACTTTTCCCTTGGCTTTCCGCATGATAAATGCCCTCCTTTTTTGTTTTTTCACTCCGATTTCCCAATTGAATTAATATAGATTTTATCAATTTCTGCTTCGAAAGCCGCCTTTCACAGTTCTCAAAACGCCTTCGTGTTTTTCTCAAACAATTCACTATGAATCATTTTTTGAATGTTTGAACCTGTCATCAGTTTTTCTGCCGCTGCGATTGTGTTTCTCCAGGATTGGAGGAAGTGGTGAGGAGCGGCAGATGCCATTCCGGTCGGATCCGGAAGGGGGAATTGAACTTTTTGGTGAGAATGCCCTTTTCTTCAAGATGGATATAACACGCCGTATCGCAGGCACGTCCGCAGATGCTTGACCAGTAACCGTGCTTGATCGGCGGGTAGTAAATCAGCTTTTCGATAATCGCTCTGGCCCGCTCCGGTGAAAGATTCACTTCACCGGAAATGATTGCAAGCCGTTCCGGATCGTCGCCAAAGGCCTCCGGCGGCATGAAGGGATTCTTGGTCATGTTGGCGCCGATGTAGTACGCGGAACATTGCCAGCGATCCCGCCTTCCCTCTGCGGAAAGCGCATGTCCGGGACAGGCTTGGACGCATTCGCCACAATGGTCGCAGAGATGATGCGAGAACGGCTGATCCGGTTCGATTTCGGCATCGGTGAGAATGAATACATAACGCTGAAAGGGACCGAATTCCTTCGTGAGTATCGAGCCGGAAAGGCCGCGTTCTCCGAGTCCGCAGTCCAATGCGCACTGTTCAAAGTCCAGTTGGTGTTCGGCTTGACGATTTCGGTAGATTTCGCGGTGATCGACCTCGAAATTTGTGTCATCCGCCGCACTCATTACGGTCTGATTCCGCCGTTGTGGAAGTGCCTCGAAGCCTTCGTCCTCCAGCAGTGCGCAAACCCGCAGCAAGGCGATCGGCATCACGTTTTCCTCCAGAACTTCCACTGCGTTGGTGGTGTACTGGTAGTAGGTAGACCCCTCCTCAATGCCCCGGCGCGCACCGCGAAGCTGGCGGAAGGCCGCGCAGATCACAGTGCGGGCTTCCGGCATCAACAGATGGACGGTCGGATCGGTGCATTGCTCCACGCTGCCGAAGCGCACCAGATCGCCGCCGAATTTCACGAACCGGGAGATGATTTTTTCCTTCAGCGTATTCATAAGAGACCTTTCTCCTTCAAATGACGGTAACAGACGACATCGCACCTTTTTCCGCACAGACAAGGAGCGTATTTTGTGGGGCGCATCGGCAGAAAATCGATTTGGGGATAGATAGCGCGAGCACTTGCCGCATCGAAATGCCGAGCCCCGTTCAGAATCGCCTCCCGATCCGGATGCTCCTTCAGAAAATCCTCATTGACGAACGGATTGGATTTGTGCGCCCCGCGGTAGTACACAGCGCACTGCCACGTATCGAGACCGCTTTCCATTGAAACGGCATGTCCGGGACAGGCTTGGACGCATTCGCCGCAATGGTCGCAGAGATGACGCGAGAACGGCGGATCGGTTTTCAGCGGAAGATTGGTAACGATAAATACGAAACGGACAAATGGTCCGAAGACTGGAGAAATGGCATTCCCTTTGCAACTCACGTCAGCGAGTCCGCAAATCCGTGCTGCCTGCGGGAAATCCATGATGATGTCGGGCGCGACCTTGCCGGGCGCCACCGGTTCGGCAAGCGCAAGCTCGTAAGTGTCGCAGAGTTCCGGATTGGTGGTGTGGTCCCCTTTGACACGCAAATTGGAAACATTGCGCTGGAGACAGGCATCGTAACCTTCATTTTCGATCAGTGCACCCATTTTCAGCAGAAAAACTTCGGAAAGCTCCTCATCGATCAGTTTCACGCCGAGCTGGGTGTAGTTGAAGAACTGGATGCCTCGCTCCATGGTTTTATACAACGCGCGCGGAACACGGAATCCGCATCCGATGACACAAGACGCATCCGGAAGAATGCCTTTCGGATCGCGCCGCGGGTCGCAGCCGGCAAATCCGGCGATGTCGCCGATCCCGACGAGATCGGCTCCGTATTCCCGCGCTTTTTCCTTGATGAGTTTTGCCGTCAGCATTTTTTTATCCTTATTTCAGCGGTCCATGACCCATGCTTTTCCCTTGCGCAACGGTGTCTTAAAACGGTGTTCCATGCAACCGCCCTTTTTCTCCAACATACTGACGCATGCCCGGATACAACCGCCGCATTTGGCCATGTTGTAACCAACCCATGTGGGAAAATACTTTTCCAGCGCCCCGTAGACCTTGCGGATCTCTGCCTCGTCAGCTTTTCCCTTGCCTTCAAGCAGATCCAGATCGCCGTTTTCGTTGGCGTCCCAAACTGCCTTCGGTACGAATGGGTTGAATTTTCGTCCGCCGTGGGTGTAGAAGGCGTAACATTTCCACTCGTCAAGTTTACCCCATTCACATTTTTTGCCGCCGATATTCACCACGATGCTTTCGCTACGGCTCAGACACTGCCCCGGACACTCCCGCACGCAGGCGAAGCAGCGGCGGCACAGTGGCGGACCACTGTACAGCGGATCGGGTTCCAGCGGGGCGTCGGTAAAGATGAAAGCAAGCCGTTGCAGCGGTCCGAATTCCGCAGTCAGAAACATCTTGCTCCAGCCGATCTCGCCCAGTCCGCATGCCACCCCCGCCAGCCGGAAATGAAACTGCAGATCGGGCGGAACATTCCCCGGACGGGTGGGACGGGTGAACTGGACGGAACGGTGATGCCCCGTCTTGGTCTTTTCCTCTTTGTTGACTTCAATTTGTTCTTCAGGCGACAAGGTATTGCCGGGAGAACCGTCCATGTCGGAAACGCTGCCGCGGGCGCCGGTATTGCGGTAGACAACCGCTTCGTAACCGTGGTCTTCAATGAATTTCCCCACGTGATAAAGCACGGCAGGGGCGTAGATTTCGTTGATGCCGCCGTATGCCATGGAGGGATACTGATAAAATTGCGTTCCCTGTTCGATCCCCTGCTGTACCCCGCGCGGGATGCGAAATACCATCCCGATTACCGTTTTCGCTTCGGGAAAGATGTGTCTGGGGTCCATTTCCGGAGGGGCCCCCTCAAAGCGGTTCATGTCGCCGATGCCGCAGAGATCGGCGCCGGCGGCGAGCGCCGCATCCTTCACCATCTGACTGGTCAACATTTTCATATTCTCCTTATGTGTTCAACGGTTCTATTCACCGACATTCACAGTCATTTTGTGTAAGACCTCACGGCAATAGGTGCAGCAATCGCAGTCGTTCCGGCAGTTCAGTACCGTCTGTCCGAAGTTCTCCGGCATCAGCCGGCTGTCAAGGATGACCGGATGGAACGACTCCGCGTGGTCGGGTTCCAGCAGATCAAGGAGATTCCCCCGCCATTGTCCCGAGAAATAGGCTTCCGTCACCGCCGCGGGATTGTGATGTATCCGTGTGGCGAGTTTCATCCCGTCAAACAGCCCCTCGTACAAACCGGTATCCTCGGGACGAATGAAGTTACTATTCTGCAGAAACAATTCCCGTTTTTCCTCCCGTTTCAGCCACAGTTTGCAGATACCGTAAAAATCAAAGGCATTGGTTTTCTGCCGGATCTCATGCTCATGGGCCACAAGATTGTCATGAAAGGTCCGCGCCGAGCAGAAGTTCAAGCACCCGCTGTTGGCCAGTGCATACATCTTTTTCCCGTGGTCGTCGGCCCAGCGCCGCATCTTCACAATCCATCTGCGATCGCGATTGTACTCCCGTTTGAGATAGAAGGAGTCAAAATATTCGGAAACGTAATCCATTCCTTCCGGGGTCCCGATCTCCATATTGACTGAAGCGCGGCAATCCAAGCCGGGGAAATTCCGTTTCAGAAACTTTGCCGCCAAAGGAGAAGTCGTCGTCACCACTTTCAGCCCATAATCGTTACGAAGACAGTCCACAGTGTCACCGATCTGCTGGTAGAACGACCGTGACAATGCGTCTTTCCCGAAACAATTGCCGTTGACCAACAAATTGAGTGCAATCCCGTTTTCATGCAGGACAGACAGATCACCGAACAAGACACTTTCCATCTCATTGCAGGATTTCTTGTCCTTTGGGCCCATAATGCCGCGTCCTGATGGCATTCCCGGAAGGGAAAAATAAACTTCCGCAGTCTGTTCCCGATGACGCAGAACCGATGCTGTCAGGGCTTCGGTATACTGCGGATTCCAGCCGATCGAAAAGCGCATAATCGCTCCGTGAAAACTGCATTCGGTTCAGTCAGTCATAAATTTCGTCGATCAAAGCCGGATCCCGTCCTGTCATCTCAAGATAACGCGCGAGCAGCCGCCGAGCCGAACCCCATTCGGTATTGGGACTCATGCAACTGAAAAATTCGTAAGTGATGATCCGTTTCACCAGCGGGGAGGCTTCGGCGAGCTTCATGTAGAGCGTACGGTAATCCGCCTGCCGGAAAACTTCCGCCGGTTCGCCGTGTCCGGGGAACGGACGCTGAAAGGTCTCGATATTGCTCCACAATTCTATTCCGCATCGATCGAAAAGTTTGCCGACCTCCTCGTACCAGTGCCGCAAGCCGTTGTCGCCGATCACGCCGAGGCGGCACTCCGGATTGGCGATCTTGTCCTGCGGTGCGCAGTAGTCCAGAAGTCCGGCCACGCGTTCGTAAAAATATCTTCCGTATATGTCTACCCACTGCTCTACGCTGTACTGGGAACGCATGTCCCCGAGCGGACCGCCGAAGGACGGTGACATGAAGGTTTTCATCTGCGGAAAACTGCTGCGCAGATATTGCAGGATCGCCGTGCAGATGTCAAGGAAATTGAAATGCCACGGCAGGGCTTCGAGACTTACATACAGCCCTTTGAAGCACGGGTGGTGCGCATATTTGGCGACCGTGCGGTCGTAATAGCGTTTGTTGTCGTCTATCTCCTTTTTCCAGTCGCCGAGGTGGAGGTTCGTGATCCCGACCGGACCGCCCAGATAAACCGTCATGCCGTATTCGTCGCCGAGGCGGAACACCATGTCGAGCAGGGAACGGTCTTCTTTCCATGTCGTGGAACGGGGATCTTCGGCGGAGAGATGGCAACCGTTCTGTTCGACCTCGGTGCGGATGACGAACAGCTGATCCATGCCGATCGCCTTCATCATGCGGAAATCCCGTTCCCATTCCCTCAATCCGGCATTGACGATCCCGGTGTCGGAGATCAGCATATTGACGAAAGTCCCGGTGATCGGTTTCAAAGCTGCATTTTCAAGCATAAACGAATCTTCCTTGTTTTAGGGCTGCGTTCCTTGCCGCCGTCGGTCCGCTTTCGCCGTGACACGGTTCGGGACTTTCAATCTTCCTGCTGCAAAGCGGTTACTTCTTCCGCAGTCAGTACACGGTTGAACACTTTGACCTGAGAGATTACACCATTCCACCCGTACCCATAACCGTCCCCCGTCGAACCGATTTTCAACAGTGCTGTCCGGGGCTTTTGCAGAACGGCTTCGCCGGCTGCCGCCAATTTGCCGTTCTGATAAACCCGGACAGTTTTTCCGTCAAAGGTGACAACAAGGCGATACCATGTGTCGGCTTTGATGCTTTCGGCTGAGGATTTGCTCCTGATGTCGGTATGAGCGCCGTTCGTCCCGCAGCGAGTCCAAATCGTATTCCAACTGCAGAAAACAAATATTCCCGGTTTCTTCGCGGGACCATCGGCAAAGTACATCAGTGGATAGATGCGTTTCTTGACAAAGTCCTTGCCTGTTTTGAAGACACAGGAAAGGCTCCAGCCTGCGGTGATGTCCAAAGCCGGCGGCATTTTCACCCGAACGGCACCCCGCTTGCTCTTGCCGTCGGCATTGTTGAATTCGAGTGCCTGTCCCTGCGGTCCCTGAGTCCACTTCAGAAATTCCCGATTGAGAACCTGAACCTGATTTTTACCGGCGGATACATCTGCTATTTTTGCGAAATCGCCCTCGTCGAGCGGCAGTTCGGCCACTGCCTCCGGAGCGGCGACAAGCACCATGGCATTCAACATCGCGGCGGTACAAATGACTTTTTTCCACATGATCATATCCTCCGTTTTTACAGGCAGTTATTTCTCGAACGCCTTGATTTCGAAAACTTTTGTATAGGCCCCCCGGTTGGCTGTAACCACAAGCCGCAGTCCGTCAGCCTGCTTTTTGGGGAATGTGACGACCAGTTTTGCCCCCTTCGCATTTCGGCCCCGTCCCACAGTACGAAACTTGCCGCTGGTCAACAATTGGATTTCGAAATCCTTCACCGAATCCTGAGCCGGATAAACCTCCACACGACCGATCTGCAGCGGCTTCTTGAACCGGATCGTCGCATAATCCGGAACGACATTGGCGGTGGCGTCCTGCCAGACGATGATGCCCTTTCGATCCGGCGTTGCTGCGGGGTGTGCCGGATCTCCCGTTAATCCGTCAGTCAAATGCCAAAGTGCGTCTTCCGCACGGAAAGTCCGGAATTTGTTGCTGGAGGCGCTGATTTCGACGCTGTCGTTTTCATGTTCCTGATAGAGCAGATTGCCTTCGTTGAGGCGGCGGCGTTTCAGATAGGCTTCTGCAATCTCCTGTTTGATTTTTTCCACCGGAGTCAAATCAAAATTTCTGCTGTCCGTGGTATAGATGTGAACTTCAAACGGCTTGAAACGGTCCGTGACAGCGCCTTCCCCGGCTTTCACCGTCCGGTTTTCGCTCAAGACTGTGAGCTCACGATTCTTGATCGGAGCTAAGCGGAAGGAACAATTTCTGGACTCGTGCGAGGCGTTGCACGCCAAGACCCAGTATTCCCCGGTTTTCAGGTTCCGTTTGGCCAAAACACGCAGTGTCGGCAAATCGGTCCTGATTGGATCGGGGACATCAGGTTCTATGATTGCCTCATTGCCGACCAGTTGCTGCTCTTTCGTCAGATAGGGTATGCCGATATGGAGTTCCGGATAATTATCTTCGCCGCGATTGTAATGCAACAGTCCGCGAGCCCCCAGAATCAGAGCGAGAAAATTCTGATTGCGGAATTCTTCGTAACTCGGGATACGCGTTCCGCCGGTTCCCCAAGTAGTGTAATCAAACCCCTGATGCAGATAGGTTATGGTCGGCTCGCTTCCGGTGCGGCGAAAATAATCCATGGCACGATCCATACCATAGACGATTTTTTCGAAATTCGCCATCTCCCGATTCCGATCGACTTTGGGATAGCAGTGGAAACCGCTGATTTCCGCTCCGGCGGCAAAATCCGTCACACCGCCGGTCCCGGGAGCAAACATGAACGGGTGGTAGGGATCAAGGTCGATCAGATACTCTGCAATGTTGCGAAACCCCTCGCTGGAAAAACCTTTGATGGCGGGTTCGTCGCACAGGAAATACCCGAAAAGCCGCGGATGATCCTTATAGCGGTCAAAGGCAGCCTGATAGAATTTCCTGACTGCCGGTGTGATCTTGCCGCTGACGATATCCCCTCGGATTTTGTCGATACCGAGATAGGTATGGATATTGTAGAATAAAAACGGCTCTCCCGGTTCCGGATCACGGGTCACGATATTATAGTACCGGTTGTAACGATAACTGTTCCACGCGGAAAGAATGAACAGTTTTTTTCCGTCACGGTACCAGTTCCCGTCGATGCCGCGCCACACTTCACCTTTTTTGTACGGGAGTTTGCGCAAGACGTGGGTCGATTCATCTTTTCCGAGCGATGCAAAAATCTCCATTTTCCCATCCGGAAGGTTTGCGACAGGAAATTGAAAATCAATTTTTCCGGACTTTGTCAGCTCGGCAGTTGACCTGGCGATGATCTGACCGTCTTTGCGGATGCCCGCCGTGACCGTTCCTTTGCGGGTGTTTTCCGGCAGATCGAAGATTGCCAAGAAGCGGACATTCCGAAGTTTCTGCGTTGCGAATATCGAATCCCGATAGTGCGGCGAGATCAATTTGATTCGGATCGGCGTGTAAGTGCCATCGATGGGAAATCGCCGACGCAGCAGTATTCGATTGCTGGAGTGATCCCGCACGGTGAATATCCCGTGATAAGTTCCCGGTTTGTTCAGGAAAAGTTTGTCGAAAATCACGGGGGCGGTTTCCTTGGCGTTCAGTCTGATGCGCTCTTCTCCGCGCAACGGTTGCATACCGGGTTGCGGAATCAGCAATTCAACCCGGAGGTCGCGGGCAAGATTGCCGAGTTCCCGAACAGCTGTTTTCAGCTGAATCCCCAATTTCCCGCCGGCAATATTTTTTTTGATTTCGACAGCGGAACCATCCAGTTGATAGCAGGTCAAGTCAAGTTGCTTCGGAACCGGCAGAGGAAGAAACGCGGACGCGGTGTTGAATGCGCCGTTGCAGATGCTGGAAATCTCCCTCGACGATGAAGACAATCCGAAACTCTCGCGACATAGATTGACTTTCCAGACTTTACCGCAGTTGGTCTGGAGTCCCAGCGTATGATAGGGAATCTGGATTTCGCAGCTCCAAAATGAGTCGTCGAGATGCACGGCACTGGTAATATCCCCGTTCCACTTGTCGTCCCCGACATAACCGCCCTGTTCGCAGTAGCGGTCCAGAAGACCGTTGCCCGCATTGACAAGGATGTGCTTGTAATTGTCGCCGCTTCCCGCCGTATCGAGCATGATTTCCACGCAGTCGGTTTTAACGAACTGATCCCGCCGGGACGGGATGATTTTAAGTTCCGCTTTCGGAATATACGCTTTGAATCCGAACACGATCGCCTTGGGGGTGAAGATAATTTGCGCTTCCGTTCGGCGCTCCGGCGCCGCCTTGTCCGGTGAGGAAAACGATGTGATTTTCGGCGCTCTTGACCATGCTTCTTCCGATAGCAGACCGTCAATCTTGAGATTTCGCGGCAGATAAAGACTCTCTACGGCCAATATAGGCAGAGTCAGCGCCGAAAACAGTATCTGACAAATCGTTTTCATTTATACGTCCTTATTTATCGCCAAGAAAATTCCACACCGTCTTACGGTATTGTCTGAATGTCCTCGATATCCTCCGGGAACTTCATTGCGCCGCAGGCAGATCCTGCGGCGTGGGCAATATCGGCAGATGGCCGATCAATAGATCGTATCGATGCGCCCCCAGCGGAGATTGTTGTTGCAGTTGGTGTTGGGATAGTGCCAATAGCCCTTGGGGTCCGCCAGCGTCTCGACATGACCATCAAAGAAACCGCAATTCAACGATTTTCCGCCGTTGTGTCGTAACGGGTTCATCGTTTTTCCGCCCCAGTTGCCGGTGGTGTGCACAAGAAATTGAAGATCGCCGGCATAGGGATTGGAGACTCTTGCATCTACGAAGATGACCGCCTTGCTCGCCTTGGTCAGCTCAGTCTCTTTGCAGGGCTGGATGGGAGTATCTGCTGCTCCGGTACCAGTCGCCCGACCATAACCTCTGCCGGCGATCCGGTCGTTGAGGGCGTAGTGAGTATAGGGCAATCTCCCGTTTGCCCATGCGCCGAATGATGCCGGTTCCGCAGGACAGCGAAAAGGCTTCCATGCGGAATCGCTGAACGCTCCTGTTCCAAGACTGCCCTTCTCTCCTGAGGTGCCGTTCACATATTTCGGAAGCACGGATCCCCACCAGTGTTCCGCATCAGGTTTGGCGGGCAGAAGCACCCCTTCGTAGTCGTTGGTATACTGCAGGTAACCGTTCATGATCGACTTGAGATTGGTGGTGCAGTGGGTGCTGTTCGCACGTTCCCGTGCTGATTGAAGCGCAGGCATGAGCATCGCCGCGAGAATCGCGATGATTGCTATGACAACCAATAACTCGATCAACGTAAAATCACTCCTTTTTTTTTCCATTTCAATCGTCTCCTTGTTGCTTTCCGGTTGCGGTACACTACCTTTCTGACACAGCACATGACTTTTCCGAGAAATCTCCTTTATTTTCTATAAAACAGAAGAGGTTTATTGTTCATTGGCCGAAACTCCTTCAGACACTCGGAAGCATCGGGGGTAAGGAAAATCTTTTCTCCGAAAAGCCTGCCGCATGAGGTAAAAAGCGTCAACTTCACTTGGATCTTTCCGGCAGTTCCCGGTATCTTCCAGCAAAACGGATCGCAGATGCGCCGTCCGAGGGACTTCCCATTGAGGGCAAGTTCCGCGGCCAATCCCAGCGTTTTGGCATGAATCGCTGCTGTTCCGGCTGGGATCTCCAGTTCCTGTCTCAGCACGATCTTGCCGACGTAACCGTAAAGTCCGATGCCATCGTTGCGGTAACGGGAAAGAATTCCGCCGCTTTCCGCCGCGAAATCGCCGGCAAGGAAAGCTGCCGGAAGATAAGGATAATCCACTGTTTTTCGGCAGAGTGTCAGCCGATGTTGTCCTTGTGAGAGGCGGATATCAACGGACTCCTTGTAGAGTTCTCGAAAACCCTGAACAAGCGAACAACAGGAGTTAAGAACTTCGATTTTTTCGCCATCGAGAAGAATTTCAACAGGATTTCCGTAATCGCGCAACAGCAGGCGCAACTGAAGTTCCTCGGACAATGCAAAGTCGAACGTGTCATCGTCGAACTCCGCCCGCAGGAGATTCGGCGAAGTCAAAATGATCTCCCAACCGTTTTGCGGCAATTCGAAGACAGGTCCCAAGTCGTTTTCCGCCTTCATTCCCGACTTCCAGGTAAAAACCCCCGCGGGGTACAGATGGAACGGAATGCTCTTCCCTTGAGTTTTCAGACAAAGGTTCCGGTCTCGACCGGAGAGATTGATGACCAAGGCGCTGCAGTCACGGAAAGTACGCAGGAAAATGCCGTGCGCCCGGGCTCCGTCCTCTTCACAAACTTCCGTTTTGCGCGGTGATTCACGCAAAAGCTGTTGATCCAGCATACCGAAGTCGTGAAAAAACTTGCCGGAACGCTCCTCTCTAAGTCCGCCTTCCTCGCAGGCCAGAATCCATGGTGCATCCGTTGTCTCCTCCGGAAGAAGCAGTCTCCAATTGAGTTGGGCATCTGCGAGATGCCGGAGCAAATCGGTAAGAGGCTGCGGTTCGTAGGGATAACGGACGGCGACGTCGCAATCGCGCTCCTTGCGCGCCCAAGTGGCAGCTTCACGGGCGCAGTCACCCAACTCGCAGACTGCCTCGAAATAAGGCTGTGCTTCAGAGACCACGTTGAAGTATTCGCTTTTTTCCGCGTTGCCGCGCATTTCGGTTTGTGAAACAGCCAGTACATAATGGTCTATGCCGAAAGCCGCGCAGAAAAAGAAATGCGAAACCATCCATTCCAACGGCATATCACAAGGGCCGAGCGCGAAGAGTTCCGCCAGACCGCCCCGGTTCCCGTGCTTCTCGATCGCGTACATCCCGGTGGAATAGGTAAGGTACTCCATCTGATCGTTGCAGAGAAAGGTTCGTATATCATCAATCCCGGGCATGGAAAAGCCACTCAGCACTTCCAAAGTATGCCCGTTGCGGTTCAATGCCAAATTGGTTGAACTTTCATGCATCAGGTGACCGGTGAGTACCACGCCGCGTTCAGCGCACCAGCGGGAGATCCGCTCGGAAAAGGATGATTTAAATCGTTTCGCCAGCAGCCGGTTGTACGGTCCTTGCCAAAAATCGGTGCCGACAGCGAGTCCGCGCCGGATATCGTCTCTCAAATCGCCACCGGTCAGTTTGCGATACTCTTCCTCGACCCCTTCGTAATAGGGCAGCACTTTAACATATTCACCATCGTACAACTCATAAAAATAAGCGATATCCGGTTCGTCGGTAAAAAAACCTTTAATCAGGTTCCCGAAAAATCTGCCCAATCGTTTTTCATACCGCCCGTGGGTGAGCCGGATGAAGGTATCGACAGCCGCCGGGTTGAAGAGGTCGGCCATTCTGGCGCCGCGTCGAAATTCGAAATCATATTGACCGGGACGGGGGGTAAAGACACAAAGCGCCCTTATCGCATAATCGGAATTTTGCCGCAAGACTTCACCATTGCAGGTGCCGCTTGGCCAGTTTCTTTCATCGTAGATCCAAATTGAGGTAAAGCCGAGTGCTTGGGCATCCTCACAAATCCACTCGCAGCGATCCAGCCACGAATCAGACATATATTCGAGTTTCAAACCACTGCGCGCGTAAATCATAAACTGCGTGACACCGCACGAACGCCAGTTTTTCAGTCGTTCATAGAGGAACTCCCGTGAGGGCGCTCCAGTGATTGCCGCCATCGGGATCAGCGGATTTTCCGTTTCTGCCATAATGATTTCCTCACCCCATAAAACCGTCTTGTGACAATACCCTTATTATGCACCGATCTGGCGAAGAAAGCAAGAGAAAAAACTCATTAAGAACAATTTTTTTGCAAATAGTATCAATAAATACAATTTTATTGTATATTTGTTCGATTTTAGCGTCAGACAGCGATACTTCCGACTTTTGAGAGAAAACGGACAAAAAACTCCCGTACCGACTTGTAATTTCGGGCGTTGAGCGTTATGGTATAGGGAGAAAACGAGGGAGCATCATGGCAGAAAAGGACCGCATTGAGGGGCGTTGCGCCCGGAAAACCCTGATCCAATCCGTTGAGCGCGCGTTGGACATCCTCGAAATCATCGGCAGAGCAGACGGACCTGTAAAAAACTGTGAAATCGCCGCCCGGCTCGGCATCTCCCCGACGACCGCCAACAACCTCATCCGCACCCTGTACAGCAGGTGTTACCTCGACCAGCATCGCGGCGGACGTTACTCTCTCGGTCTTCAATCCTTCATCCTCGGCAGCAGCGCAGACATCTGGCGGGATCTGCGTCTCGCTTCTCTGGAACCGATGCGACGGCTCAACATCGAAAGTGACGCCACCTGCTTTCTGGGAGTTCTCTACCAGTATCAGCTCATCGCGATCAACAGGATTACGAGCCGTTCTCCTATCAGCATTTCGATCCGTCAGACATGGCTTGATCGATACCACTCCACAGCGACGGGCAAGGTACTCCTGAGCGTATTACCGGAAACGGAACTGGATTCATTTCTGAAGAAGCATCCGCTGCGCCGATTGACAGAAAAAACCATCTGTGATCCTGAAGAACTCAAAGCCGATCTTGCAGGGATTCGGCGTCTTGGTTATGCGGTGACGCGGGATGAAAGTGGTTTCGGCGTCAGTGCGCTGGGCGTGCCGATCTCCGGACGTGACGGTCGGGTGATCGCCGCACTGGGTATTACCTTCTCCAGTTATTTCTTCAACGACGATTATCTGCAGAGTCAACTGGTGCCGCTCGAAAAAGCCCGGGCGGCGATCGAAACAAAACTGCGCGGTTGACCGGCTTCCCGCCCGAATCCGTTCCGACAAAACGCCGGAGCAACGCCCCTTCCGCCTGCGCACTGTCGCTGTGGAGCGCAGACGGTGAAATTTCAAGCTGGACAATGTTCAAAGGTGTGTAAACAACTCCGCGGAGTCGTTGCGGAACAAAACGGATACCGGTTCGTGCCTCCCGATAACGTCCGAAAAATTGCGCACATTTTGAAAGAGGCTGCTTGAAAAGCGACCTGTTCTCTGATTGATTATAGTTACCACACAAAAACCAATCAAAAGGAGAACAGGTCATGGAAAATGTAGCTCAAGAAACTGAAAAAGCAATCTCCGGCGCGATCAAAGTCGACGAAAAGAGATTCGGGACCACCTTGACGGGCTGGTGAGGCAGTCCGTCGAGGACACGTTGAATGCGCTGTTAAATGCCGAAGCGGATGCCATCTGCAATGCGAGCCGTTACCAGCGGACGCCGGACCGGCTGGACACCCGGGCCGGAAGCTATCACAGAAAGCTGCTCACCAAGGCTGGGGAGGTCGAGTTAAAAGTTCCCCGTCTTCGCAACTGCCGTATAGCTAATAAAAATACCATGTCTAAGCAGCTTGAACGCTAAATCGCAAAATCCAAGGAGCACTAGCTGCTGGTGGCGTACATAAAATTCATCAGCCGGATCGAGATTTCCCTCACAGAGATCACCATTCGCCTACGCGACGCTTTCATGATGAATTACGACCTGATGGAAGTCCTGCGGTGGGACAGAAAGACGATTCTCAAGCATCCCGACGGGAACCGCCCCCGACAAATGGAGCTTTTCAGCGATTTCCTATGCCGAAACTTTTACCGGACAGCAGTGTCATTGAGATACTGAATAAAAGTGTCTGTTTCTCAAAAAATTTAACATATATATTACCTTGCTGAGATAAGCTCACGCGCACATATTGCCCTGCCGGTCCTTCGGGACTCGGCGGGGCTTTGTGTTTTCAACCCTTAACTCAAAAGGAGGTCGTATGAACGTGGAAATCTCGAGAAACGAGTTGGCCGGAGCCTTGAGCGCTCTGGGGAAACTGGTCTGCAGAACAAGCCCGGTGGAGGTGTACCGGTCTTTGCGGATCGAAGGTAAAAACAATCAAATCTCGTTCCAAACGGCGGGAGTGAACGAGGCGATCACTTTCATGCTCCCGGCGGAGGACGTGGAAGAGTTCGCGGTCGTCGTGAACTTCGACGAGTTCCGCACCATCGTCCGCGCCAGCCGGAACAAAACCCTCGTCCTCGAGTACGGAGAGGGCAAGTTCGGCGTCAATCACTGCCTGATGCGCACGGTCAACGTCGAATGGCCCGAAGAGCGTCGCGAAAAGGAGGGAAGCGAGGTCTCCGATCTCCCGGAGAACTTCGTCGGGATGCTGGCGATGGCGGCTCCCCTCGTGAGCCGGAACGATTACAGAAAAGCCCTGCAGGGGATCCATTTCGACCGTGACGGCATGGTCGCGACCAACAGCAAGGAACTGCTGCACGTTCCTCTGCAGCTTGCGGTCACCAATCTGACGATCCCGTTCCCGCACGCCCTGCTGGCCACCAAGAGCAACGCCGCCGGACGGGTCGTGACGTGGTGCGAAAAGGAGCAACGCTTCTTCCGCTTCGAGTTCGGCAACTGGCGGTGGACGGGAAAGGCGCTTGCGGGCATGTTTCCCAACTGGCGGATGATCGTTCCGCAGGAGGCGAATCTGCGCCACGTCGTCAAACTCGACGAGGCCCGGGCGTCTCAGCTGGCGATCTTTCTGCGGAACGTTCCCGCCGATCCGCCCAACAATCCCGTTACGCTCAGCATGGGCGACGATCATGCCTCGCTGGACATCGCCGCAAAAGAAATGCGCACCGTCGTCGCCGCCGAGTTTCCGCTTGACTGGGGCGAGTTCTCCGTCACCGTCAATCGGGACATCCTGCTGCGTCTGCTGGGAGAAGGACACAGCAAACTCTCCTTCTGCGACGGAAGGAGTCCGTTCATCGCCACAGGCGGCATCGGGACATTCGTTTCAATGCCGCTGGCGGTTCCACATACGCAACCCGTTCAACCCAAACAGGAGGAAGAAATGAACGAAATGCAAACCCCCAATGTGACGGCCCCCATCGCGCCGTCTGCCGCCCCGATCATCACCCCCGAAGTTCCGGTCAATCCGCTGGACGATCTCGCCTCGGCGGTGGATGACTTCAAAGCCCGGCTCCGTGGCATGTGCGACGAATCGGTCCTGCTCGCCCGCAAGGTCAAGGAAGCCGCCCTCGCCCAGAAGCAGAAGGAGCGGGATTTCGTCCAGGCCAAGCGCGTCCTCGAACGCATCCGCATGGCGATTTAGGCCGAACGTCGGCTCCGGGATATCGCGGCGGCTGCCCTCCGAGCGGAGGGCGACTCGCCTTGATCGAAAACCCACCAACCCCAGAGGGGCCGGGAGCGCAATGCTTCCGGCCTCTCGTCTTTTTCTAAGGAGGAAAAGAAAAAATGTTGAAACTCAACGCATCCTATTCCAAGAAGGTCCCCGCGGACGGGGAGTACACCAGCCAGAGCTACCACGCCTCCATCGAGGTCGAACTGCCTGACGGGCTCAGTCAGGAACAGCTCAACGGCAAGATCCACGAAACCTTCGCCATGGTCCGTGAGTCGGTCGAAGCCGAACTGCACGGAAATTCTCCCGCCAAACGCGGGGAGCATCCGGCGCAGGAAGCCGCGAATCCGGCTCCGCAAGGCAACCGGTCTGCGGGCTCCGACAGTGCGGCTCCGGCCAGCCCCAAGCAGATTTCCTACCTGCTCTCGCTGGCCAGCCGTCGCGGGATCACTCCGGCGCAGATCGCGGCCCAGAACAACGTTTCCGCCATCGACCAGCTCACCAAGCGGCAGTGCTCGGCGCTGATCGAACAGTGGAGGGCGGCGTAATGGACGCGACACCGCATTGGAGTTACAGTGCTCTCAACACCTACCTTCAGTGCCCCATGAAATACGCATTTCGCTACATCGAACACGCTCCGGAGGAACGCTCCGGGGCGTGTTTCGCCTTCGGGCGGGCGTTTCATGCGGTGCTGTCGGAAAGGGCGATCCGGGGATCGGAGTTCACGCTTGATGACGCGAAGGAGAATTTTTTCGCGGTCTTCAAGGCCGAGACCGAAGCGGCAGGTCCCGCTCTCACCTACAAGCCGGACGAGACCTTCGACGGCTGTGTCAGCAAGGCGGGCGATATGCTCTCCGTGGCGCTGGAGAGCTGGCAGGACGACTACACGGTGAAAAGCGTGGCCGAGTCCTTCTCCGTGACCATCCCCGGCGTCGAAAGGCCCTTGATCGGCGAGTTCGATCTGGTGGTGGAGGAAGGCGGCAAGGAGCCTTGCATCGTGGACTGGAAGACCAGCGGTTCCCGGTGGCCTGCCGGTAAGGCCGATTTCGAGCGTCAGGCAACGGCGTATTGCTATGCCTACCGGGTTCAGCACGGACACACGCCGCTCTTCCGGTACGACGTCTACACCAAGGCCAAAGTGCCCCAGGTGGGAAACTGGTACACGGTGCGGACGGAGGACGAACTCACCCGTTTTGCGGAACTCTGCCGTCAGGTGGAGCGTTGCGTCAACGCGGAAGCCTTCTACCGCAACGAAAGCCAGATGAACTGCGGCGACTGTCCCTATCGCGATCGGTGCCGCAAAGGAGGTGTCAAATGAGCCTGATGATGTGCGATGGAAAGTTCGTGGGGCGTGACGAGATCGCCAACGTGCCGACCCCGGAGGGAACGGCGAGCTGGCATCCCGTGGCCCATGCGGACGTGATCGATGCCGTGACCGAGGTGGTCAAGGCGCACAACTGGGAGATCCTCGACGAGCAGTACGGCTTGGCCCGTGAGGGTCAGCGGATGTTTGGCGTCATGCGGATCAACAAAAGCAGTTCGCCCGAGTGGTCCCGGTGCATCGGGATCCGCAACAGTCACGATCAAAGTCTGGCCGTCGGATTGGCCGCGGGTGTTTCGGTGATGTGCTGCTCGAACCTCGCTTTCGGGGGGACGATGGTGCTTCATCGACGCCATACCAGCCGCATCGAATTGGGCGATCTTGTGGTGGAAGCGGTGGAAGAGTTGGAGATGGAGTTTCTCAACCTCGAAACCGTCTCCGAGGACCTGAAACTCCACGAGGTGCGCCCCGACGAAGCCCGCGCGGTGATCGTGAGGGCCGCCGAGATCGGAGCCGTCAACAGTTGCGACATCGTGCCGATCTTCCGGGAATTTCAGAAGCCCTGTCATGAGGAGTTCGCCGAGCCGACCCGATGGAGTCTGCTCAACGCCTTCACCGAGCACGCCAAGAAATACAGCCCCGGGAGAGCCGACGTCTGCTACCGCGGACTGACACGGCTTTTCGGGCTTGACGGAAATCGGCCGGAACTGTGGACCCGCTGAACCGGGAGAACCGCCACACTTCGGAGGAGACGGTGCGGACTCCGAAGTATCCCCAGCACCCCGGGGGCTGAAACACGCCCCCGGTCTTTCAACCCCATATACAGAAAGGAACGACTATGGGACTTGACATCTATTTGTCGAAAAAGACCTTCATCGGCGCCATGTTCAGGACATCGAAATTCGGCGGGATCATCAGCCTCACCAGGAGGGGAAAACCGATCCCGATCAAGCCGGAGAGGGTGACCTATGTGGAGGAGGACGTCTACCACGGAAAGGGTATGTACTGGCTTCA
>JAFSTC010000025.1 GCA_017450705.1 Lentisphaeria bacterium
CGTCGACGGCGGCGGCAGCGGCGGGAGCAGCGGCAGGCGCGGGGGCGGCGGGAGCCGGAGCGGCTTCGGGAGCGCCGAGGGAAGGTGTCGGAGCCGCGGCGGGGGCGCTGCCGGCGGGCAGATCGAATTTCTCACCGGGTTTGCCGACGACGGCCACGGGGACGCCGATGGCGACTTCCTCTCCGGCGGGAATGAGGATCTTGAGCACGGTCCCGTCGAACTTCGAGAGTTCCTCGAAACTGGATTTACCGGTCTCCAGCGAGAAAAGCGGGTCACCGGTCTTGACCGTGTCTCCCTCCTTGACGATCCAGTTGGCGAGCAGTGCGCTCTCCTCGGAGACACCCATTTGCGGCATGAGAATGAAATCAGCCATTTTCGATCCTTTCTTTCTTTTTGCAAAGAAGTTGTTGTTTGTTGCCGGTTGTTATATCAAAGGATTTTTACCAGTTTTCCGTATTCTTCCTTCAGCTCTTCCGGAAAGGCCGAGTCGGTTATCATGAGGTCGATGTCCTCGAAACCGGCGAAGCTGAAGGGCAGCATGGCCCCGTGTTTCGAGGAGTCGGCGATGATGACCGTGCGTCTGGCCCGGGAGATCACCGAACGTTTCAGAATGCTTTCGAGCTGACTGCCCACCGAGAATCCGGTCTTCTTGTCGAAGCCGCTGGCGGCGATGAAGGCCGTGTCGATGTTGAGCATGTCGAGCTGCCGCCACGCTTCGGGATCGGAGACCGAAAGCGTGTGCCGCGACAGAGTGCCGCCCAGCAGCACGACGGAGGGAAGCTGTTTGTGGGACATGACTTCCAGGGCCAGACTGGGCGCGGGGGTCACGACCACGAGATTCACGTCGGGGAGCAGTTTCGCCAGCGTCATGGCCGTCGTCCCCGAATCGATGAATATGCCCATTCCGGGCTCGATGAGCGTGACGGCTTTCTCGGCGATCTCGCGTTTCAGGGTGGCGTTGCGGGATTCGCGTTCACTGTAGATGTCTTCGCTCAGACCGTATTTGGCGGGGAGATATTTTGCGCCGCCCCTTGTCAGGATGACGGCTCTGCGCGCGGCGAGTTTCGCAAGATCCCGCCGGAGCGTCATTTCGGACCATTGATCGAATTCGGCGACCAGTTCGCCGATGGTCACGTCTCCGCGTTCCCTGATGTAGTCGTAAATTGCGTTCTGACGATCCTGCACGATCTCAACCCCGGTTTGTTGTCACCGGTAAATATAACACTTCCGGAACGGGATTTCA
Organism: Lentisphaeria bacterium; assembly: GCA_017450705.1. Classification (GTDB taxonomy): domain Bacteria; phylum Verrucomicrobiota; class Lentisphaeria; order Victivallales; family Victivallaceae; genus UBA1784. The sequence goes on from JAFSTC010000025.1 coordinate 1,244, forward strand.
ATAGCATTTGTGTTAATTTCAAACTTTTTTTGTTGTTTTCTAACATTTTTGATGAAAAAATATCTTCTCCCGCCGAAAAAGCAGGCTCTTGAAAGTGGACTGCCGCCGCTGTATATTAATTCCCGTGCAGTTTAAGGAATACGCGTGCGCGTTCGGTATGCGGGCGCGAAGGAGGAGCTATGGGCAAGAACAACCAGGATTTCAACAATTTCACGCCCCGGGCCCGGCAGATTCTGCTGCTGGCCAACAAGGAGGCGGAGCGTTTCAATCACGATCACATCGGATCCATTCATCTGCTGCTGGGGATCATCGCGCTGGGCGAGGGGGTCGCGTTCGACGTCCTCAACGGCATGGGCGTCAAGCTCAACCAGCTGCGGATGGAGGTCGAGAAAAACTTCTCGCCCTCCGGCGAGGTCGGCACGGCGGGACCCCGTCCGCTGACGGCGCGGCTCAAGAAGATCCTGATCATGGCGGCCAAGGAGGCGGCGGCCATGAATTACAGCTTCATCGGCACCGAGCATCTGCTGCTGGCCCTGCTGCGTGAAGGCGAGAGCCGGGCGGCGAGGATCCTGCAGAACCTCAACATAAACCTCGAAAATGTGCGCGGCGAGGTCATCCGGACCCTCGACGCCGACTATCTGCCCGGCGGCGACGCGCCGCAGGACGGACCGGCGCCTCAGGGACAGGGCGATGTCCCGCAGGGCGGCTCCGATCTGCCCGCGCTCAACACCTTCGGAAGGGATCTCACCGGCCTGGCCGCACGGGGCGAACTGGATCCCGTCATCGGCCGGACCGAGGAGATCGAGCGCGTCATCCAGATCCTCTGCCGCCGGACCAAGAACAATCCCGTGCTCATCGGCGAGGCGGGAGTGGGCAAGACCGCCATCATCGAGGGACTGGCCGAGGCCATCGTTTCCAAAAAGGTCCCGGAACTTCTGGCGGACAAGCTCATCTACTCCATCGACCTGCCGCTCATGGTGGCCGGGACCAAGTACCGGGGCCAGTTCGAGGAACGCATCAAGGCCGTCATCGACGAAGTGCGCAACTCCAAAAAGGTGATCCTCTTCATCGACGAGCTCCACAACATCGTGGGCGCGGGGGGCGCGGAGGGGGCGATGGACGCCGCCAACATCATCAAACCGGCCCTCTCCCGCGGGGAGCTGCAGTGCGTCGGGGCCACCACCCTCGACGAATACCGCAAGGGCATTGAGAAGGACTCCGCGCTGGAACGCCGTTTCCAGCCGGTGATGGTCAAGCCGCCCTCGGTGGAGGACTCCTGTCTGATCCTTGAAGGGTTGCGCACGACCTATGAGAACCATCATCACGTCCGCTACGCCCCCGGCGCGCTGAAGGCCGCCGCGGTCCTGGCCGACAGATACATCTCCGGGCGCTTCCTCCCCGACAAGGCCATCGACGTCATGGACGAAGCCGGCGCCCGCGCCCGGATCGCCGCCATGGTGCCTCCGCCCGACACGGCGAAGCTGGAGAAGGAGCTGGAGGACATCCGTTCGAAGAAGGAGCAGGCCATCGTCGACCAGAACTTCGAGGATGCCGCCAAGTGGCGCGACGCCGAGCGCGATCTCAACGAACGCATGGAGGAGCTCCGCAAGAAGTGGCGAAAGGTCTGCGAGGAAAAATACGCCGTGGTCACTCCCGACGACATCGCCGTCGTCGTGGCGAAACTCACGGGCATCCCAGTCCAGAAGATGGCCGAGGGCGAGAGCGCCCGGCTGCTGCGCATGGAGGAGGAGCTCAAAAAGAGCGTCGTCGGTCAGGACGAGGCCGTGGGCATCATCTCCCGTGCGCTCCGCCGCAGCCGCGCCGAACTCAAGAATCCCAACCGGCCCATCGGCTCCTTCATCTTCCTCGGGCCCACCGGCGTTGGCAAGACATTTCTGGCCAAGAGCCTGGCGGAATTCATGTTCGACGATCCCGAGTCGCTGATCCAGGTGGACATGTCGGAATACATGGAGAAATTCAACGTCTCCCGCCTCGTGGGGTCGCCTCCGGGCTACGTGGGCCACGGCGAGGGAGGCGAACTGACCGAGCGGGTCCGCCGCCGGCCGTACTCGGTGGTCCTTTTCGACGAGATCGAAAAAGCCCATCCCGACGTGATGCACATGCTTCTGCAGATCCTCGAGGAGGGGCATCTCACCGACTCCCTCGGACGGCGGATCGACTTCCGCAACACGGTAGTCATCATGACCAGCAACGTGGGCGCGCAGGAGCTGATGCGCAGTTCCTCCCTGGGCTTCGGCGGCGGGAACGAGTCCGTCAAGGCCGAGGAGCGGCTGCTGGCCATCGCCAAAAAGACTTTCAAGCCGGAGTTCATCAACCGGGTGGACAACATCGTCGTGTTCAACAAACTGGACCGCGCGTCCCTGCTCAGGATCATCGACATCGAGCTGGAGAAACTCAAAAAGCGGCTTGCCGGCCGGGAGCTCGATCTCGAGATCACCGACGCCGTCAAAGAGTTCCTGCTTGGCAAGGGTTTCGAGCCGGAGTTCGGCGCGCGCCCGCTGCGCCGCTCCATCGAGCGGTACATCGAGGATCCTCTGGCCGAGGAGCTGCTGAAGGGCCGGTTCGACGCTTCTTCCGGGATCCGGGTCGAATGCGACCAGCAGAAGATCATCTTCTTCCCCGTTGCCGGGAAACGGCGCTCCGCGAGGAAAAGCGACAAATGAAAGCCGGTGACATCGTGACGTGCCCGCACTGCGGGGAAAGGACCGTCGTCAAGCTCGGGAAAAAATTCTCCGGCTGGCAGGTCTGCGGCGAGGTTTTGACCTGCGCCCTCTGCTCCGCGGAACTGGGGATGCCGGAGAAGGCGAAAAGCGACAGTTCCGCCCGGGACAAACTTGCCGCCCTCCTCGGCGGGGACGAGACGGAGCACGTCTCCCTCGCGCCCGGCGAGGAGTACCGCAGGGGATGCCGCAACTGCGCCCACAGGCTGGAGCACCCCTTCAAAATGCTCTGCGGCCTGACCAGGAGTGAGGTCGAGCCCATGCACGTCTGCCCGGAGTTCCGGGACCGCGAAGAGAAAGGAAAGTGAATGATGAAATCGATTTTCGGCAGCCGGGAGGAAAAACTTGCCGCCTTCCGGCAGGCCAAACTGTATCTTGTCATCTCCTCGGAGTTTACCCTCGACCGTCCTGTCCCCGAGATCTTCGAGGCCGCCGCCGCGGGGGGGATCCGGCTCATCCAGCTGAGGGAAAAGAAAAAGGGGGCGCGTTTCCTCTACGAGACCGCCATGGCCTGCCGTCCCATTGCGGAGAAGTACGGCGTGATGATGATGATCGACGACATGGTGGACGTGGCGCTCCTCTGCGGCGCCGACGGCGTCCACCTGGGGCAGGACGATCTGCCTGTGGACGTCGCCCGGCGCATCGCTCCGGATCTCTTCCTCGGCTGTTCCACCCACAACATGGAGGAGGCGCTTGCCGCCAAGACCGCCGGCGCCGACTACATCAACATCGGTCCCATTTACGAGACCGCCACCAAGGCCCTGCCCATGAAGCCCCTGGGGCTCGACGCCATCCGCAGGATCTCTCCCGCCGTTTCGCCCCTGCCGTTTTCGGTGATGGGCGGCATCAAGGAGGAGCGCTTCCCCGAGCTCTACCGCGCTGGGGCGCGGCTCTTCGCCATGGTCACCGAGATCACCCGCGCCGCCGATGTGCGGAAAAAAGTCGAAGAACTCATGGGGGCTTACAACGCCGCCGGGAAAGGATGCTGAAATCATGACAAAAGCGCAGCAGCTGGCCGAGAAGGCCGCCGAACTGATGAAAAAAGACGCGGTCGTCGTCACGGCCGCCGAAATCAAGGACGGCGTGGTCCGGAAGATCCAGGTCTATTTCTTCGACGGCGGCTCCGCCGTCATGGACATCATTTCCAAGGACGATCTCGTGCAGAATTTCCCCGACGCCGGGGTCTACGTCCTCGTTCCCGGCGAGAGCGACGCGGGGAAGGCGTTGAGGAAACTTGAGATGTTCGAGGGTGACGAGGACATGTACTTCCGCACGGACGGGACGAGGACTCAGGCCGACGAGTTCGCGGGCGTTCCCCCCGTTCTTTTCATGGAGACCGTCGAAACCATTTGCGGCCTGCAGGAGGTGAAAAAATGACGAGGATCCCGGTGTTCGGAAACATTCCGTGCCCTCCGCCGTTCCCTCAGGGGGAACCCGGATTCGTGGAGGAGTTGAAGCAGTATGACGTCCGTCTGCCCCACTGGGATGTGAACGGCGCGGTCCCCGCGGGACATCTCGGTCTTGCGGGACACTGGTCCGTGAAGAAGGACTTTCCCGATCCCGAAAACCTGCTGGAAACGGCTTACGGGGCGCTGGACCGCTTCGTTTCGGCCCACGTGCCCGCGGGGCAGGGGGAGATCCCGGTCGAGACCCGGTGCGACGGGGCCCTCGGAGGGGAGTCCTACAGCATCGACGTCTCCGCTTCGGGGATCGTTCTTGCCGCCTCCGGGACCGAGGGCATGCGCCGGGCGCTGTACGCCCTCATCGATCTTTGCCGGAGCGCGGCGGTCCCGGCGCTGAAATACGGCAGGACCCTCCGCCGCAACTGGCTCAAAAACCGCATTTCCCGGTGCTTTTTCGGCCCCATCAAGCGCCCGCCGTTTTTCCATGACGAACTGACCGACGACATCGACTACTATCCGGAGCCCTATCTCGACCGCCTCGCTGCCGAAGGGGTCAACGGCATCTGGCTTACGGTGGTCTGGAAGGAGGTCGCCGCAACGGACTTCTTCCCCGTCGATCCCCTCCGCGAAAAGCGCATTTCAAAACTGCGCAGGACCATCGAAAAATGCCGCAGATACGGCATCAGGGTCTGGGCTTTCTGCATCGAGCCCCGGTCGTGGACGAGCGATGATCCGCCCCCCGCGGGAAAAGAGGACATGCGGGGGCAGGAGAACAGAGACGGTCTCCACGCCTTCTGCATCGCCTCCGAGAATTCCCAAAAATATATCCGCGACACGGTCTTCTCCATCTTCCGCGACGCGCCCGGCCTGGGCGGCATGATGCTGATCTCCCTGGGGGAACGGGCCACGTCGTGCCTGAGTTATGTCTACAGCAGCAAGACCGGGCGTCAGTGCTGTGCCGACCGCTGCGGACTGAGCGATTCGGGCATCCTCGACGGCGTGCTTTCGGCCATCAAACGGGGGATCCGCGACGCCGGGAGCGACGCGGAGGTTTTGAGCTGGCTGTACAATCCCTATGCGTGGCAGATCCCCGAGTGGTGGTTCACGCTGCCGGAGGAATTGAACGAGGACAAGATCCTCGCCTTCAATTTCGAATCGGGGTGCAGCAAAGCCCAGAACGGGCGCGTCCACTCGGGCGGCGACTACTGGCTGTCGTGCGTCGGGCCCTCCGACCGGTTCGGACGCATGGCCGCTTCGGCCAAGGGGCACTGCGAGTTTGCCGCCAAACTTCAGGTGGGCTGTTCCCATGAGCTGGCCACGGTCCCCTTCATGCCCGTCCCCGGCAACCTCTACGAAAAGTACCGGGCGATGAAACAGCTGGGTGTGAAACACGTCATCCAGTGCTGGTACTTCGGCAATTATCCGGGGCTGATGAACCGGGCGGCGGGGCAGCTGGCCTTCGAGGAGTTCGACACGGACGGGAAGGATTTCCTCCTCCGCCTCGCCCTGCCGGAGTGGGGAGAAAAACATGCGGCCGAAGTCGCCGCCATGTGGGCCGCTTTCGGCGAAGCCTACGGGAATTATCCGCTGGACATCCAGTTCCAGTATTACGGGCCGATGCACGACGGCGTCGTGTGGCCGCTCCACCTGAAGCAGGCGATGCGCTCTCTGCCCCGCACGTGGAAGCCCGAGACTTTCCCCGCCGGAGACGCCGTGGGCGAGTGTTCGATCAGCCACGGGCTGGAGAGCATCGTGACGCTCTCGAGAGCCCTTGCCGCGGGGTGGCACGGCGCGCTCCTGCCCCTTCCCGAATTGCGGAAGGCCTTTGCGGACGACGCTTCCCGGCAGCGGGACTGCGATCTGTATGAGGCGCTGGACATCCTGTTCAACTCCGGCGCCCGGATCCTCGAGTTCTACGAACTGCGGAAGGTCCTTTTTTCAGCTTCTTCCGGCGAGCGGGGCATCCTGAAGCGGATGCACGAGATCGTCCGTTCGGAGAAAGAAGCCTCCGTCCGCATGATCGACCTGTGCCGCAACGACCCCCGGCTGGGGTATCACTCCGAAGCTGAGGTCTTCAAGTTCTACCCGGAGAAACTCGCTTGGCGCATCGCCGAGCTGGAAAAGCTGGAGCCCGTATTCGATCTGCTGGACGGGAAAACGCCGGAGGAGATCCGTCGGCTCCTCGCCTGGGAGGGCCCCTGTTTCGAAACGGGCGAGACCTGTCGCGGCAAAACTTTTTCCTGGAAGGCATCGATCGAAGACCGGGCGCTGGTTTTCCGGATCCGCCTTGAGCCGCTGCCCGGGGGCAGTTCCGGCGAAACGGCGTACCTCTATCTCATGGACAGGGACGGTGCGGAGTTTCCATTCATTCTTTCCCTGAAGGAAAAGTCCCGGGGGTACGAACAGAACAACCTCGGGATCGAGATCGATTCCGGACCCGGCGGGGAGCTGTGCGTGACGGTCCCGCCGGAAAAGATTGGTTTCGCCGACACTCTTTTCGTCGGCGTCCTCCGGCGCTGGTCCGACGCGGACGGCGAACACTGCGACGCGACGCCCGAGGGCGATTACAGCGCCGAGGGCCGTCTGAATCTGGGAGATTTTTCGACCGAACGATTGGGAAAACTTTTCATCGGCCGCTGACGGCCGGAGAGGGGGGATGTCGTGCTGAAGATACTGCTGCTTGCGGTCGTTTCGGCTTTTCTGCCGGGGCTTTCCGGTGCGTCCGCCGCGGCGCGGGTGAGCTTCATTTCGGGGAGTGAAGAGAACCGTTTCCTGAACGTCCGGGCGGTTCCCGACGGGAAGTGCCGGATCGTTCCGCGGAAGGCCCGGCGCGATCCCCTCGAGATCCTCCAGGTGACGGGGAACGTCGGGCCGGAGTGGAAGGCGTTTTCCGTCAGTTTCGTCTCCGACAAAAACGCCATGGTGACCATGACGCTCACCTCAGGAAAACGCGACCAGTGGGTCGAATACACCGGATTTTCCGCCGAGGGGACCCGGATCGACAACGGGGATTTTTCCCGGGGGGAGGATTTCTACTGGCTGTGGAACGCCCACCCCGTCTCCGTCAGCAAGGGGTATTGCTCCGCCAATCTCACCGTCGGCGTGACCCAGAGTTTCCGGGTGGTCAAAGACCTTCCCGTCACCATCCGTTTCAAGGCCCGCTCCGGTCAGCCCAGGCCCCGTCCCGAAAAGCAGAAGTCATTTGACTACAATACCTATCACAAATTTCCCGGCGCGCCGCTGCGCTTTTCTTCGCCTCAGGTGAAGTATCTGGGGCTTGCGCACAAAGGCCTCTCGCCCGAAAGCTGCCCCGCCGATGCCCTGTGGTACGTCAAGCCCCGGACGGCCGTTTCTCCGACGGGATTCGTCTCTCTGCCGGGCAAAGCGGAAGGGCGGCTCGACGCTCCCGTGGAACTGCTGGAAGAGGACGGCATTTCCCGGAATGCCCCCGTCCGCTTCGGTCTGCCTTTGGCCGAGGGGGCCTTTCATCATCTGGGCGGATTGACCGTGACGGGGCCCGACGGCAGGAGTGTTCCGGCCCAGTTTTCGGCCATTGCCTTCTGGCCCGACCGCTCCGTCAAAACGGCGCTGGTCCAGTTCGTTGCCCCCCTCAAGGCCCGGGAGCGCTCCCTGTGGCGCGTCCGTTCGGGTTCGGGGCCGGCGAAAAGTTCGCCGCTCGTCTGCTGCGTAACGGCGGAGGGTGGCTCCGTCGATACCGGAAAAGTCAAGGTCTCCGTGGCCCGGAAGGAAAAATTCGTCACCGTGGCGGATCACGATTCATCGGGGCGGCTGATTCTCGCCGACGAACAGGGCAATGACCAAATCTTCGTTCCCGAAAAGATCTCCGTCGAGGAGTCCGGGAGCGTCCGGGCGACTCTCCGGCTGGAGGGGCGCTGCGGCAAGTCGTACAGGGCCGTCGTCCGGATGGGATTCGTCGCGGGATCCCCCGTCATCTCCTTCGACATGCGCTTCATCAACGATCTCTTGGATCATGAATTCACCGACATCACCTCTTTGCGCCTGAATTTCGACAACGTTCCCGCCCGGGAGATCGTCATGGACGGTGTTACCGGACGGGACTTTTTCCAGTACGACGACAGACAAGTCCGGATCGACGGGAAATTTTCCGACCGGCGGCTCTCCGGCGTCGGGACGGCGGGGAATATCCGCTTTTCCCTTGCCGATTTCTGGAGAAAATATCCCAAGGCCGTCACCGCCGCGGGGCAGGGCATCGACTTCGAACTCCTGCCCCGGCAGCCGGACGAAAATTTCGGGGCCGGTCTGCCCTGGTATCTGCGCTATCCCTTCTGCGAGGGGAAATACCGGACCAAGTGGGGAACGGCCTTCTCCGAAAAGCTCCGGATCGATTTTTCGGGAACGGCCGACCTGGCCGCCCGGGACGTCGTGCCCGCGGTGGACCGGGATTACGTCGCCTCCTGCAGGGTCTTTCAGGGCGTCCCCGAAAAGGACTGCAAACTCTTCGATCTCTTCGACAAGCGCGCCCTGGAGGCCTTCCGAAAGATCGAAGCCAACCGCGACGAGGTGCGGGAATACGGCTTCCTGAACTGGGGCGACAATTTCGGCGAGCGGAGCGTCAACTGGAACAACAACGAATACGATACCGCCCGGGGTCTCTTTCTGCTCTTTTTGCGCACCGGCGACCGGGACGTCTTCCGTTACGCCATGGCCGCGGCGCGGCATCAGGCCGATGTGGATATCGTCCACGCCTCTTTAGTCAAGTCGGTCGTCGGCGGGCAGCACCAGCACGGCATCGGCCACAATGGACCGTCGTGGCACCATTTCCGGCCCAAGCCCTGGAGTTATCCCCACGACGCCAATTCCACGGGGCTCAACGGCCACACATGGAGCGAGGGACTGCTCACCGCCTGGTGTCTTGCCGGGGACCCCTTCGTGATGGATTCCGCCCAGCTCATGGCGGCCCACTTCGTCAATTACATCGCCCCCACCTACGTCAACATGCGAAACAACGAGCGCAGCATCGGCTGGGCCCTGCGTGCCGTCATGGCCTTCTACCGCGTCACGGGGGAGAAAAAATATCTGCAGGCCGCCAAAGACATGGTGGATGTGGCGCTCCATGAATACTGTCCCGCCCACGGCGGCGCCTGGCCCCATCCCCTCAAGGGCCAGCACGCGGGCGGGCACAAAAACGCCTGGGGCGGCTGTCCATTCATGGTGGGCGTCCTGCTGGAGGGATTGCGCCAGTACCAGCTGGCGGCCCGTGATCCCGAGGTGGAAGAGGTCATTCGTCAGGCGGCCCGGTGGCTGTACAAGTCCTACAGTCCCTCCGACGTGGGCTGGCCTTACGGCGTCTCCTGGGACGGCAAAGGCTATCACGACGCCTTCGTGCAGTGCAATTTCGAGATCGTTTCCGGCATGCTGGCGGGCATGCCCGAAAGCTACGACGTCGTCTGCGATGTCGTGGGGCAGGCGGCGCTGGGCGGCATCAGTTCCACGCCCAAGGATTTCTCCATGGTGCTCAACATGTCGGGCGGCATCCTCGACGGGCTCCGCAAGACGCGGCCCGGCGAAAAGGGCGTCATCGACGGGACCCGGCTGTGGAAGCGCGTCGCCGCGGCTCCCTCCAAATTCAAGCTCCGTGGACCGGTGGACAAAAGGTTCGAAGTGACCGTCACGGGAGACGCCCCCGAGGTCGTCTTCCGCCGCACCGCCTACGGCAGACTTCTGCCCGCCAGCGAGCGCTCGTACACCTTCACCTGCGGCGGCAGGACCGAGACCGGCGATGCCGCCGCCCACGCCGTCCACACCGTCCGGCCCGCGGCAAAGAAGGGTGACCGGGTCGTGGTCGACATCCATGACGGTATGTTCAGCTACTGGGACGTCGAGTCCGCCCGGGACGCCCGGGTCGAGGCCGTCGTCGTGCCCAATTTCCACATCATCGCCGCCGGGACCAAGGCCTACAGTTTCACGGTCCCGGCCGGGACGAAGAGCTTTTCGGTCACGGTGCTGGGCGTCCACCGGGGCGGTTTTGCCGCCGCGGTGCTCCGGCCCGACGGCAGCATCGCCGGCATGACCACGGGGCGCAACGACGGCGATGTCCAGCTGCCCTGGGTCAAAAAGAGCACGGCGAAACGGCCCGAAATGACTTTCCGCATCGACTGTTCTCCCGAAAAGGACGAAACGTGGAAGCTTGTCCTGCTCTCCGGCGGCGGCGTCATCCTCTCTTTTGACGGCATCCCGCCGCGCATCGCCCGGATCGAATAGGCTTTTCGCCGCTTGACAAGTTTTGGCACCTGTGATATATTATTGGTATGGTATGGACTGGTATTATCATCTGACGCGGAGGGATTCGTGCTCGCTGCCGGAAAAAGAACCACGCTGACGGATCAGCTGGTGGAAAAGATCCGTTCGGATATCCGCGGAGGCGTTTTGAAGCCGGGGGACAAACTGCCCGGCGAGCGTGTCCTTGCACAGAACTCGGGCGTCTGCCGGGTGACGGCCATCGCCGCGCTGAAACGTCTGGAGAAGGAGGGGCTCATCGAAAAGGTCCCCCTCGTGGGCAGTTTCGTCCGCGAGCACGAGATGCCCGTCAGGATCGCCCTGGTCTGTCCGGGGGCGCAGCTGGGGCAGCTGGGCACGCCCGAATCGACTTTTTCTTTTTTCGAATTTCACCGGGGCATTCTGGCCGAGGCCGTCGAGCGCGGCGTGGGATTCGGTGTGGAGTGCATTCCCCTCCGCGAGGGCGAAAAGGATCCCCGCAAATTTGCCGACCGTCTCTCCGGGTACGATTCTCTCATATTTTCCACGGAAGCGCTGGCCGAAGTGCGGCACCTCTTCTATGGCAAAAAGCGCATGATCGTCCGGTACCCGAGATTCTATTCCGAGGAGGACAGGAAGAACTGCATCTACCTGGGTTACGATCAGCGGGGCGCTTTCGGAGATCTTCTGCGGAAGGCCGCCGACCTCGGCTGGAAAAGATTTTCCATCGTCATGCTCGAAGACACGCCGTGGTTCCGGCTCCGGCGCAGCCGTTTTCTCGAGGCGGCGGCTCTTCTCGGACTTGCCGTCGACACCATCGATCTTTCGGGTGACCCGGAGTTCCGGGAGCTTACGCGCTGCCGGGGGAGTTTCGTCTTCTGCAACCACACGGAGCGGCTGGATCTGTTTTACGAAAAGTGCGCCGGAGCGGGACTGACGCCGGGAAAGGACTTCGGCTTTGCCGGGCTCTGTTCGGGCTTCACCCTCGGGAGCCTCGACCCCGCGCCCGGATTCATCCGCATCCCGCTTTTCGAACTGGGCCGCGAGGCCATGCGGTCGGCCCTTGGCCTCGCTCCCCTGAGCCGGAATGTCCCGACTTCGATCGTCGAGGGCAAGACGATCCGCCGACCCGATACAGACCTTCAACCTTAACTTACCGAAAGGATCCCAAATGAAAAAAAATCAGATCCCATGGACCGGCGGACGGCGCACCGGGTTCACGCTGATCGAGCTCCTGGTCGTCATTGCCATCATTGCCATTCTGGCGGCGATGCTGATGCCGGCGCTCCAGCAGGCCCGGGAACGGGCCAAGGCCTCCAACTGCATGAGCAATCTCAAACAGATGGGACTTGCCATGATGCAGTACATGGGCGACAGCGACGATTTCTACCCCATCGCCTCCAAGACCTATTATACGCTGGTGGACGGCGACGGTTCTTACAACACCTGGGCGTACACCCTGCGGGCGAAGAACTACATCACGACCCACAAACTCTACGTCTGTCCGACGCTCAAGGACTGTCTGACGACCGCGAGAAGATTTCTCGACGGAGAGATCCACGAGGGGGCTTTCGGGACGCTCAACTACGGCTATGTGACCTATTACGGCGGGTACACGAGATCGCCCTCCCGGGTCGCCCGGGGCGTGGCCAAGATCGGCAAGGTGGTGATGCCCTCCCGCAGACCCTGCGTCACGGATGCCGGATATCTCAACAGCAACGGCGTATGGGGCGGTCTCTCCTGCAATAAGCTTGGAAAGCTGGGCGACACCTACTGGGCGACGGTCCTTTCGCCCCACAGCAGCGGCTCCCCTTACGACCGCACGCAGGGCGTCACCAACGTGCTCTTCGCCGACATGCACTGCGGATCGCTGCCGACAATGGCAAGACAGGACATGTACCCTCAGAATCTGTTCATCTACTACCAGCCGGTGCCGTAGAGGCGGCACATGTTCGGGACGGGGAACATTGAAGAGCGTGTGATCGGTAAAGGAATTTTTACGATGACGACAATGAAAAAACTTTGCTTGTTTGTCCTGTCGCTGCCGTTCTTCGCCGTTTTTGCCGGCTATTCGTTCGACGTCCGGGATTTCGGTGCGAAAGGCGACGGGAAAAACGATGACACCGCGGCTGTCCAGAAAGCGCTGGACGCTTCGTTCGTCGATTATACGCGCGACAGCGTTCCCAAGAGTCTCCCCGAGGTCTTCATCCCAGCGGGGACCTACCGCCTGACGGGCACGCTGGTGTTCAGGAACGCCCTCGTCCTGCGAGGGGAGGGGACGGCCGTCCTGCAGCTGGATGCGCCGGAAAAGGATCTGCTTTACGGCGCGGGCCGCTTCGCCCGGATCTCCGGACTCACCTTCCGGGGCGGCGCCCATCAGCTCCGCTTCTGGACCGACAACATGGACGGTTCCTGTTTCGACATCATGGATTGCCGGTTCGAAAATTCGGGCAAAGCCGCCGTCGAAAGCAATTCGTGGGCCATCCGCAGTCAGGCGAAGGGAAAGAAGAAACCTCAGACCGTCAAATTGGCTCCCTGGCGCCTGAAAAAGACCGGCGGCCTGTACGAAATCGAACCCGTGGATCTTGCGGGGGCGAGCCGTTACTACAATTCGACCAAACTCACGGTCGAGGACTGCTTTTTCGTCAACTGCGCGGAGGCGGTGGACTGCGCCGCGGACGGCATCACGATCCGCCGTACAAAAGTGATCGGCGGGGAGAACACGGTCTCCGCCTTTTCTCTCGGCACGAGGGCCTTCCTCTACGATCTGGAGATTTTGCTCAAAAGAAACGAAAAACTCTCCCAGGCGGTCGTCCGGTACAAGTCCGGGGGAATCCTCGAAATGACCGATTCCGTCATCAGGACCGTCGACGGGAAGGGGATCCCGCTGGTCCGGAACATGAGCCGCAAAGCGGGCCTGTATCTGGGAGGCAGTATCATCCTCCAGCGGCTCAGAACCTGTTCCGGGAACTCCCCCGAGAACGCCCTCATCTACGCCGATCTCGGGTTCGTTCCCGGGCTTCTGATCGTTCAGGACGTGACGGAGACCGGAAGCGGGAGGCCCGCCGTGTTCCGTTCCGCCGTGCCGCTGGACGAGGCGGCGCTGGACCGTTCCACGCCTCCCAGTTACCTCTACGGCAAACGGTTCACCCGGGATGAATCCTTTGCGTTTTCTTTTGAAAACAACAGCGGTCTGGACGAGACGCTTCCCCCCGTTCTCGCCCCCTTCGTGCGGAAACTCAGGGAAAAACTGCCCGCCCGGATCCGTTTCCCGGAGGTTCCGCGGTTCGACGGCAAGGTGCTTTCGGCGGAGTCCTTCGGCATCGGGAAGAAGGCTTCTCCCGAGGACGCGCGGAACCTGAAGAAACTGTTTGCCGCCGCCCGCCGCTCGCCCGGCTGCACGGTCATCCTCCCCGGCCGGGACTTCCTGATCCGGGAGACGCTGGAATTGCCGCCCGACATCCACGTCACGGCCGCCGGCTGCTGCCATTTGATCGGCAAAAAGCCGGAGACCGTCATCTTCTCCGTCGCGGATCCCGAAAAAGTCGTTTTCAGCGGTCTCGTTTTCAGCAAGGGCCGGAACGCCGTAAAGGTGACGTCCGACGCGGACCGGAAGGGACTGGTCGTCTTGCGCAAATGCAACGGGTACGACCTCACCTGCGCCGCGGTCGAGATGTATTCCGGCGGCAAAAAGATCCTCAGGGAGCCCCGGATGCGCTTTTACTTCGACGGCGGCTTGTGGCTGACGCCCCTGATCTACGAGGGCAACGCCGACGCGCTCATCGACGATCTCTGGATCGAAAACAAACTTTTCAACTACAGGATCGAGACGCCGATCCCGGCGAGCTCCGTCGTGTTCGTCAATTACGGCAAACTGGAACTTGTGGACATGCTCGGCGTGCCGCTGGCCCTGCGCAAAGGCCCCCGCACCGGGGTCGCTCCCGCGGGAACGCTCCCCGGCGACCACCGATGGGCCGACAATCACGGTGTGATGATCTGCCGTCACAACCGGTTCGGCGGCGAGTACGGCGGCATGGCGACGATCTATCATTATGGTAAGGCCAGGACCCGCATTTACGGCGGAAGTTCGTGGTACAACAACGACTACTCCTACCGGGTGCTGGGGATCGCGAACGATCCCGATCCGGACTTTGCCGCGGTCGGCGTGATCGTTTCGCCCTACATCAACCGCAACCCCGCGCCCAGTCTCGTCTGCCGGGCGACGGAGGAAAAAAAACTGATCCCCGTCCCGGGCGTCGTTCTGGACGACATCGTTCCGTACAAAACGGGGGCTCCGCAAAAATAAAAGGGGGACCCAATGAAGTCAACATACATTTTTTTACTGCTTATCGGAGGTCTTGTCATGTTCAACGGGTGTGTTTCCGACGGCGCCGCGAAAAAAGAATCCGCGTTTCCCGACCGGGAGGAGATCCTTGCGCGGCTGAAAAAATATCCGAACAGACCGTATTTCCCGCCCGCGTCCGACAGGAAGGCGTGGGAGGGCCTTGCGCCCGCGCTCCGCGCGGAGCTGATCCGCCGGGCCGAAAAGGCCGCCCAAAAGACATGGCCTCAACTGACCGCCCGGGACTACATGCGTTTCCGCCGCGAGGGCAGCCGGGTGGCCTACGAGGACCCCTATTTCCGGCGTCGCGGACAGCTGGTCGATCTGGTCGCAGGCGAGTGCTGCGAACACTCCGGCCGGTTCATGGACGGTGTCATCGAGGGCCTGTGGCAGATCCTTTCGGAGCCCGTGTGGTGCATCCCCGCCCATGAAGGATTGCCGCGGGGCGAGGTTTTCCCCGATCCCTCGCGGTTCAGGGTGGATCTCTTCAACGCCGACACCGGCCGGATCCTCTCCGACACGCTGTGTCTGCTGGAGCCCGAGATCGCAAAGATCTCTCCGGCCCTCGTCGAGCGGGTGAAAATGGAGCTCCTCCGGCGCGTCGTCGGACCCGCCGAAAAACTCAACGACGAAAACACCTGGTGGTTCAGCGGACGGAACAACTGGACGGTCTGGTGCGCCATGAATCTTTCCGGATGCGCGATTTCCCTGCTGGAGAACGAACCGGAACGGCTGGCGGATTTTCTCCACACGTATCTTACCATATCCCGTCGCTTTTACGACCGCTATCCCGCCGACGGCGGCTGCGGCGAAGGGCCGACCTACTGGCGGGCCTCCGTGGGGAGGTATATCCAGTTCCTCGACCGGCTGGATCACCGTCTGCATCTTGGCGGACGGTTGTTCAAAGATGCGAAACTCCGCCGGATGTGCGAATATCCCGCCGGGATGAATCTTTGCGGACCGTGGTTCCTGAGCACCAACGACGCCGCGCCGCGCCCCGGATTTTCGCCGGAGTTTCTGGACTTCACCGCCCGCAAGGTCGGCAGCGCCCCGCTGGCCGGTCTGGCCCGGCGGCTGCCCCGCAGCCAGCCTCCCAAGGTCCGTCCCGCGCTGAACGATCTTCTGCTGGATATCTTCAACCCCGTTTCCGGTTCTCCGGACAAAGGACATTTTGCGGCCGTGAATTACTGGCCGGATCTCGGGATCGCCGTTCTGCGCGAAAAGCCCGCGCATCCCGAGAAGGGCACGGTCGTCACCCTCAAAGGCGGCAGCAACGGCGAAAGCCACAATCATTTCGATCTGGGCCACTTCACCATCATGCGCGCCAACAAGCCGCTGATCGTGGATATCGGCGCGGGCGTCTACACCGCCCAGACCTTCAGCGAAACGCGCTATCAGCTCTGGTACATCAACAGCGAGGGCCACAACGCCCCCCGCTTCTCCGATGCCGGGCAGGAATACGGCGATGAGTACGTTTCGCGCGTCACTGTCAGGGGAGACTCGGAAACGGCGGCTTCCCTCGATCACGCCTATCCCCCCGCGGTCGGCGTGAAGCACTTGACCCGCACGGTCAAGCTCGACCGCAAAACGGGGAACGTCGAGGTCGCGGACTCCGCAGAACTTGCCGGGCCCCGGGAGGTGAAGATCACGCTGTATTCCGCGGTCGAGCCCCAAAGCCATGACAAAACGTGCGTCAAATGGTCCAACGCCGTGCTGGAGACGGACGGCCTTGCCGTTTCCAGCGTCGCCGAGGAACGGCGTCTGGACGCGCATATGAAAAAGAGCTGGCACAGGCTGTGGCGCATCGACCTTGCCGGAAAGACCGATGCCTCCGGCGGCTGGAAGATCCGTTTCCGTTTCGACGGGAAAAAGTAACGGGGGAGGGGAAAGACGATGAAAAAGGAATTCGCCGTTTTCGCTCTGCTTGTGCCGCTTGCGGCGGCGGTCTGCGGGAGTTCGCTCAATGTCCGCGACTTCGGCGCGAAGGGCGACGGGCGTCACGACGACGCCCCCGCGTTCCGCAAAGCATTTAAAGAAGCGTTCGTCCGCCGGACGAACAACAACACCGCCGAAAGCACCCGCGAGATATTCATTCCCTCCGGGCGCTACCGTCTCGGCAGCACGCTGGTCTTCCGCAACAATCTCGTTCTGCGCGGCGAAAAAGGGACGGTCCTGTGGCAGGAGGATCCGCAGAAGGACCTGATCTACGGTCACTCCGCCCGCTTCGGCCGCTTCGAGGACATCACCTTCGAGGGCGGTAAAAACCATCTCAACATCTGGACCGAAAATCACGACGCCTCCATTTTTTCCGTGAAGTCCTGCCGTTTCGTCAACGCCTCCTCCTTTGCCGTCAAGAGTTTCAGTTTCGCCACGGGCGGCGGTGTCGGTTCCGGTCAGCGGGCCAATATCAAACTCATCCCGCCCTACGCCGTGACTGAGAAGGACGGAACGGAGGTCCTCGTCTCTCAGGAGCTCGAAGAGAAGATCGGCGGTCCCGGCTCGGCAACGCTGAATGCGTTCATTCAGCCGAACCGGCGCAAAAATCCCAACAAATGGGAGACAGTCACCATCGAGGCCAAATATGCCGATTGTTTCCACTTTTTCAACTCCACGAAGATCCTCATCGAGGATTCCCTTTTCGACAACTGCGGCGGCGTCATCGCCTGTGAGACCGACGGCACGACCGTCCGGCGCTGCCGGGTCGCCACGCGGCGCGACTCCATGCTGCCCTCGTTTCTGCTGGGCAACCGGACGACCTTGGCGGAACTGGAGATACTCGTCCGCCGCAACGGCAAGCCCGGGCAGGCGGTCGTGGGACTTCGCGGCTCCCGCGTCGGCGCCGGGGCCTGTCTCGACTTCCGCGATTCCGTGATCAAAACCGATGACGGCAGCGGCGTCTGTCTCGTTTCCGCCGACATGATCGAAAAGAGCTACATCGCCCAGTCCATCCTGCTTCAAAATTTGACCACCGAGTCCGCGGGTTGTCCCGAAAATGCCGTCGTCTATTTCCGGAACAACGTCTTTGCCAACATCGTCATGCTGGCCCAGGTCCGCGATACGGGCAAAGGCAGCGTGCGCGCCGTGGGCTTCGAGACCGAACCCGATGAAAAGAGCATTCGGCGCTCCTACCCGCTGCACTACGCCGACAGGACCAAGACCTATACCCCTCAGCAGACCTTCGCCTTTTCCTTTGCGGAAAACTCCTCCAACATCGACTCTTCTCTGCCGGAGAGCCTGAAAAAACTTGAGCGCAAACTCCCGTATCTGCCGGAAAAGCCCGAGAAGATCGCCCCGCGGCTCAAGTTCACGGGAAAAGTCTTTTACGCAAAGGACCACGGCGTCGGTCTCAAGCCCGGCAAAAAAGAGGCCGACTCTCTCCAGAAACTGCTGGACCTCGCCGGGAAAGAGCCGGGCAGCACGGTGATCCTGCCCGCCCGGAACTTCGTGCTGGAAGAGACGCTGCGCGTTCCAGAAAATATCCACATCACCGCGTCGGGCATGGCGCACCTGACCATGAAGGATCCCGGACGGGACATGTTTTTTCTGCGTTCTCCCCGCGCCGTGCGTTTCAGCAAACTGATCCTGAGCGGCGGCCGCTCGGCGCTCCACGTCAAGGCCCCCGCCGGACACAAGGGGCGGATCGAACTCGACGGCTGCTGCGGTTTCGATTTCGAGCGCGGCATGGTCCATGCCTTCGCCGGGAAGACCCCCGAAGACGGGAAAAACCTCGAACTTTATTTCCACGACGGCGTCTGGCAGCTGGAAAACGCCTACACCGGCAATCTCCATGCCGTCATCGACGACCTGTGGCTCGAGAGCAAACGCTACAACAACCGTCTGCCCCTGCCGGTCTGGGTGGACAAGGCGTCCGTCGTGTTCGTCAATCACGGCCGTCTGCAGCTGACCGGCATGCTGGGCGTGCCGCTGGTCTTCCGCAAGGTCGAGCGCAATGTCCTGCCGCCCAAGGGAACGCCGCGGGGCGAACACCGCTGGGTGGACAACTTCGGGCATTACACCAGTTTCAACTGCCGCTACGGGTCGGAATTCTTCGGCCACAGTCTGGTCTATCACTACGGTCCGGCCCGGACCCGCATCTACGGCGGCTTCTGCGGATTCCAGAACGAACGCGCCCGCAAATATCCCGGTCTGGCCGACACTCCCGACGCCGATTTCAGCGCCGTCAATCTGATCTGCATGCCCTACAACCGGCGCGAGCACATCGCGCTCCTCTACATGGACGAGACCGGCAAGGTCGGCTTCGCCCGCAGACAGGCGTTCTACAACATCGTCCCCGACACGACGCTGACCAGCGGCGTTTCCGGAAAAACGGATGAAAAAAATGATCTTTTTCTTCGCTGACAATCATTACGGCCAGCATCCTGGAAGGGTGCTCTTCGAACACCTCCCGGAAGAACTGCGCAAAAACATCCGCTTCTGCGAAGACGATTGGCGTCTTCTCGAATCCGGCGTCTGGGAGCCGGAGTGCTCTTTGCTCATCCTCAATATGATCGGCGCGACCTGCGGCGTGCCCCATCCGGGGGAGGGGGCTGAAAAGGCTCTCCGCGCCTACTGCGCCCGCGGCGGGAACATCCTGCTTCTCCACGGCTCCAGCGCCGCCTTCTGGCAATGGCCGTGGTGGCGGAAACTCTGCGGTCTGCGCTGGGTCCGTCCCGGCGATCCCGACGGCGTTCTGCCGTCGGTCCATCCTCACGCCGCCTACCGTTTGGAACTGACCTCCTCCCCGCATCCGCTGACGGAAAAACTGCATTCCTTCGACGTGCCCGAGGATGAGATCTACACCCAACTCGCCGAAACCGGACCCGTCGAGGTCCTGATGACGGCCCAAGTCGGCGGCGAGGTCTGGCCCCAGCTCTTCGAAACCCGCTCCCCCGCGGGCGGGAGGATCCTCTCGTTCCTCCCCGGTCACATCCCCGCCGTTACCGCTTTGCCCGCCTTCGTCAGCACCGTCTCCATCCTCATCGCCGATCTCGATCGTCCGCGATACTGATCCCCGCCGTCCGGCGGCCGCCTCCCTCAAAAACAAGTGCGTCGAAAGGTGAAACCGCCTTTCGACGCGCTTGTTTTTTGCCGCCTTTCCTGCAACGGATCCGCGACGGTCCGATCAAGACCGTCCCGCCCGTCCTCTGTCCCGAAATGGAAATCGTCACCCGATTGTGAACGAACAGGGTGCGTTTTCATCGGCTGAACTTGAAATGTATATCAGGTGACATAGTTTATATAAAGGTGAAATACTTTCTGAAAAGACAAAAAAACGGTTTTCTCGGACGGGCGGAAAAAAGCCGCTTGAATGCCATTATGCGGAAAATTATATTTACGGCGAAAGGTGGGATGAGATGGCAAAATTTCAGTACAGAATGATCGCGGAAAAGATTCTGGCGGACATCAAACGGGAAATCCTGCTGCCCGGCATGAATGTTCCTTCGTCCCGGGAGCTGAGCAGGACGTACGGCGTAAGCCAGATCACCGCGCTTCACGCCCTGGACTTTCTTGCCAAGCGGGGGATCCTGCTCCATAAATCCGGACAGAATTACTCCGTCTCCCGGAAAACGGAAAGTCTCCGGAACGACTGCCGCTTTCTGACCATGCTTTTCAGGCACATCTCCACCAACGGACAGGAGTCTTACGGCAACCGGATCATTTCGGGCGTCATGCGGGAAGCCGCGATCGCCTCGGCGGGGATTTACTATTCCTTTACGGCGGCACAGACGATCAGCGCCTTCAGAACAGACTTTTTCAGGACGCTGGAGGAAGCGCTGAGGCTTCCCAGACAGAATCTGGGTTTCATCGCCGACTATCAGATCCCCGACAAGATCATCGAGGAGATCAGATATGAGACTCAGCTGCCCGTTGTCGTCATCGGGCGGGCAAGCGCGTTGGCGGATGTTCATTCGGTGGTCCCCGAGGCGCTGCCCGGATACCGCTTTACCCTGCAGAACCTCAAAAGGCTGGGATACGACGCCTTCATCTGCTGCGAGAGCCACGATATGCGCCGTTACGAATGCCTGCAGCGGCGACAGTTTTTTCAGGAGCTTGCAGAGCGGGAAAAATCGGTCATTTGCCCTGAATACACCAACTTTGCCGATTCCCAGCAGCGGGATTTTCTGAACCGGGCCTTCCGCAGTCTGGCGGGCTCCCGCACCGCCGTTTTCGCGCCGTCGGATGCGACGGCCAGGGCGATCATGAAACACGTCGAAGCCCTCGGCATGACGCCGGGGAAAGATGTGGGGATCGTCGGTTTTTACGGGACGCGGCTGGCCACGGAATATTCTCCGAAACTGTGCGGACTGTCCGTTCAGCCCGAATTGCTCGGGAAAACCGCCGCCCAGCTGCTGCTCTCCCGGGATTCCCAATACAAAGTCCACGAAATACCCATGACGTTCATATTCGGAGAAACGATATGAGCCGTATGCGGCCGGAAACATCTGACAACGCGGAGGAACGGACTTCGGAGCCTTGTCGAAAATGAAGATCATCGATTTGACGGAAAAGTTTTACCGCGGCTGCGCGGGCGGCTGCGTGCGGATGAACGACGCGCTTCTCGCGTGTTTCGACACCGCGCCGAAATACCTTCTGCGGGCGAAATGTCCTTCGGGCGTCCGGATCTGCTTTTCGACCGACGCACGGGAAATGACTTTTTCGCTTGTTTTCGGTCAGGCGGTCCGTCCCGTTTTCACTTCCGATTGTTTCATCGACGCCCGCAGGATCACACTGCAGGGCGAGGGACCGCATAAACTGGAATTTCCGCCGGGAGAAAAAAACGTTTCGATCCATCTGCCGCATCTGGTCCGGATCGACGGTGTTGAGATCGCTGTCAACGATGAGGCTTCCGTCGTGCCGGTTCCGGAAATGCGGCCCAGGATTCTTTTCTGCGGCGATTCCATCATGCAGGGCATGGTGACGACTTCGCCGTTTTCGGCGCCCGCGCCCCGGACCGCCGCCGCCTTGAACATGGATTTCATCAACACCTCCGTCGGCGGCGCGAAAATGGATCCGGAACATGTCCGCCTGACGGCCTTGCTGCCGGGCGATTTCATGATCGTCGCCCTGGGCGTCAACGATGCGATCATGAAAACGCCGCCGGACGCATTTGCCGCCAATACGGAAAAATCTCTGGCCTGTTTCGAGACATTTCGCGGGAAAAAGTATCTTGTTCTGCCGATCCCCAATACGGCGCCGAGCACACCAGACCTGAACGAATACCGGGAAATCATCCGCGCCTGCGCCGGAAAATATCCGGGTATACGCCTCCTTGACGGCTATGAATTCTTCCCCGCCCAAAAGGAAAATTATCATGACGGAACGCACCCCAACGACAGGGGAGCGGCCCTGTATGCGGAATATCTCACTCAAACCATAGGAGACGGACGATGAGAGATTTTTTGAGAGAGTATCTGGACGAACTCGAAAAACGCATGGAGCGCATTCTCGCCGAACAGCGGGAAATGATGGACAAGGCCGCCCGTATGATCGCGGATCAGGTCAAGGCGGATAAACTCGTGTATGTGTTCGGGAGCGGGGGACACTCCAATATGATGGGCGAGGAGATGTTCCATCGCGCCGGCGGTCTGGCCTGTATCAGCCCCGTGTTCGCCGATGCGATCCGCATTCCGCATATCCCGTTCGGAGAACGCTGCGCGGAACTGGCTCCCTACATTCTGGACGCCTACAACATCGGCAGGGACGACCTTCTCATCCTCGTCAACGGCTACGGCATCAACCCGGTCACGATCGAAACGGCTCTGGAGTGTCGGAAACGCGGCGTCAAAGTGATCGCCGTCACCTCTACCGACTACGCCGAAAAACTCCCGAAGGATTTTGTCGGACGCCATCCCTCCGGGAAAAATCTGCACGAGATGTTCCCCGTCACTCTGCTGACCTACATGGAGTACGGAGACGCGATTCTGGACATGCCCGGGATCGGCAGCAAGATCGGCGCCTACTCCACATTCGGCAACGCCTTCATCTGCAATTCGATCGTGATCCGCGCCTGCGAAATGCTTCTGGAAGACGGCGTCGAGCCGCCGATCATCAACTCCATCAATGTTGAGGGCGGGCTTGAAAAAAATCAGGCGCTCTACGCGAAATACCGGCCGCGGATCAAGTGGCTTTGAGGAGAGATAGTCAAAATGGAAATCCCCTACCGGCAACTGACTCCGGCGGAAGCTCTGAAAATCTACTGCGACTGGATCATTTCCCGGCTGCCGAAATTTGCCGATCCGCCGTTCGAATGGTACTTTCTGATGTACCCGATCCGTACCCTGCTCATGGGGGCGAAGATCCTCAGGCGAAAAGATTACGCTGAAGCGGCCTGGCCGTTTCTGGACAATTACGTGTCCGAACAGCTTCCCAACGGCGCCCTGTCTTCGAATTTCCGCGGGCAGCCCGCCGACAAAATGACGCAGGAAGATATCGAAAATCTGCTCAGATGCGGCAAACTCAATCTGGCTGACAACGGCTCCAACGTGCACGCGCTGATCCAGGCGGCGGTCACCATGACCGATCCCGTCCGCCGCGAACGCTATCTTGCCGCCGCGAAGAAATGGCTCGACAACTGGGCTCCGATCTGGGCTCTGCCCGACGGTTCCTACGGGAACGGCATCTGGAACGGACACAAACTCAACGCGCCGTATTCGATGGCGCTCAACGTCTGTTCCGCGCTTGCCGCTTACACGCTGGTTTCCGGCGACGAACACTATATCCGCAACGCCGAAGGCTTCGCCCTGTTTCAGTGCGATCACTGGCATCCCTGCGGCGTGCCGATCCGCTTCAATGTTTATCCGGTGCCCGACTGCAAGACCCTGATGGGCGATTACGCCCGCATTTTCTACTGCATGGAAGCTCTGGTCTGGACCCATTACGTCAGCAAAAATGAAAAGGTCCGCACCCGCATCGCCGAACGGCTTACCGAATGGATCGAAAAAGATCTGCTCAAACGCTGGCCGGACGACCGCGACTGGTTCGACATGAACCGCAGTTTTTTGCCGAACAGAAGCGGAGAACTCGGCGATTACGGCGACAGCAGCGCGGGCGTCCGGTTCTACTGGCAGGCCGCAAAATGCTGTGCGATCCCGCATCTTTTCAGTTACTATGCGAATCATATCTGCGACCGGGCGGACATCCGTTCCCGGGCTGAACGCGGCGGCATGTATCTCGCCGATCCGCTCAAGGCGCGGCTTCTCGCGGTGATGGCCGAGGATGCGGTCCCCGATTTCTGCATGCAGGCCACCGGTTTCGGCGGTCTCACCGTCGCGGAAGCCGCCGAGCCGAACAGCGTTTTCGAAGCCTTTCCCGGGTGCTGAAGATGGATTTCGATCTGCGGTTCGATCCCTCCCAACGCCAGGCTGAAGTCTTTTCCCGCGGCGGACAGTTGTCGCGGCCACGCGGTGCCGACGCCCCGGAGAAACCCGATGAACCGATTTCAAAAGACCTCATGCGGTGACTGCGGCAACGCGGAAAAACGCGAACAATAACAGGAGAAACCGCATCATGGCGGAAAAAATCACGACGCCGATCTGCCGCGAAGCTGTGGAGAAAATCGAAAAAAGCAGTTATCTCAACATCGTGGTGTTCGGTGCCTCCAACACCGAGCGGCACATCCCCGGGACCCACTGGAGCGATGTGCTGGAGTTGGGGATCCGCGCCGCATACGGCAGAAAGTTTCACATGATCAATGCCGGGGAATGCGGCGGCAACACCCGCGGCGGCCTGGCTCGTTTCGACCGCGACGTGGCGGCATTTTCTCCCGGCATCGTGATCGTCACGTTCGCCGCGAACGACTACAGTCTTGCGGTACAGAAACATGTCCCTGCAGAGGAGTTTTCCCGCAATCTCGAACTCATCGCCGAAAAGATCCGAAACATGGACGCTGTCCCCCTTCTGCAGACCTACTACAAGCCGCATTTCGAAAACATGGGACCCGAGCTTGAGAAGCTTTTCCTCGAATACATGCAGATCATCCGCGAAACCGCGGTGCGGAAAAAAGTGTTCCTCGTCGATCAGTACAGATACTTCGATGCGGTTCCCGCGGAAACTCGTCTTTACAAACTCCTGCGCGATCCCATGCACGTCAACGAGTACGGGAACACGTTCATCGGCGTGACTCTGCTGCACCATCTGGGGATCGATCCGCGGATCATTCCGTGCAGGGAATCCCTGCTCCCGGCCATCGAACTTTACGACAGTATCGCAGACCAATGATATAGGAGGTATCCCGTCATGCAGAGAAAAATCAGCCTTTTCCCGCTCCTGATGCTGTGCGCGCTCCTCGGCGCGGCGGAGACGCCGCGGGTCCCCGAATTCCATTTCGAGCCGACGATTCCCCGCCGTATCGAGGTAGGAACGGAACCGGTCCTCGCCCTTGCCGCGGGCGGGAAGGCTCTGTGCGAAGTCGTTGTCCCGGCCAAAAGCTCCCCCATGCTTCGATTTGCCGGTTCGCAGCTGGCGCTGTATCTGGGAAAGATCATCGGTTCTGAAGTTCCCGTAAGATCGGCGGTCTCCGAAAATGCCGCCGCCTTTGTTCTGGGTCCGGCCGGCGCGGCTCTGGCCGGTTTCGATCTCGGGAAACTGGATCGGGACGGTTATATCATCCGGACGGTCGAAAAAGGGATCGTCATCGCGGGCATCGACGATCCTGTTGCGGACCCGGCCAAACGGAATCCTCATTTCAACGAAAGGGGGACTTTGAACGGCGTTTATGAGTTTCTGGAGCGTTTCGGCGGCGTGCGCTTTTATTTCCCCGGCGAGATCGGGACCATCGTTCCCCGCAGGAAAGACTGGCGCATCCCGCGGATCGATATCATCGACCGTCCGGACAATCCCTACCGGCAGATCTATTACGGCAAAGAGGCTCTGGGCAGGAAAACGGCTTATTACCGGGGCCTTCCGGAAGAGGAGATCAGGATGCACTCGAACCTCCAGACGCGCATGAGCACCCTGCGCCTGCCTTTCGGACACGGACTGGCCTATCTGGGACTTGTCCAGCGCTTCGGCAAGACGCATCCCGAGTACTTCGCCCTGCGTGAAAACGGCGAACGGCACAACGGAAGCCGGGTCGCCAGCAAGCATGATGTCGCCGGACAGCTGTGCTTCAGCAGCGAGGGACTGAAAGAGGAAATATACCGGGATGCGGAGGCGTTTCTGAGCGGCCGTCCCGCCTCGTCGCGGGGGGCCGTCATGCGCAACGGCCGGTCCGGCTGGCAGCAGTCGGTTTTCAGCCGGCCGTTTTTCAATCTCGGTCCCAACGACGGCATGTACCAGTGCCGCTGCCCGAAATGCCGACCCCAGTTTGCCGGAGGCCCTCAGACTTCGAGCAATCTGGTGTGGAAATTCGTGGCCGATATCGCCGGGAAACTGAAGAAAAACGGCATCCCCGGTTTTGTGACCATGAGCGCTTACAGCTGTTACATCACCATTCCCGAGCTGGAACTTCCCGACAATATCCTGATGAAATACTGCACCGCGGGGCCGTGGAACGAAAACAATCCCGGACTTCAGGCGCAGGCCGTCGAACAGTTGAAAGCCTGGACGAAAAAGGCGGGACACAAGCTCGTTCTGCACACCTACATCTGCAAAACCTCGGGCAAGACGCCGGTCCTGGATATTCCCCCCTCGACCCCCCGGGCGGTAGGCTGTTTTTTCAAAAAGACCGCCCCGTACATCTCGGGCGCGCTCGCCGAAGCGGGCACCGACTGCTGGCTCTTCAATTTCATGAACTATTACGTCTTCGGCAAAGTCATGTGGGATGCGTCCACGGATGTCGATGCGCTGCTTGAGGAACATTTCCGCCTGATGTACGGTCCCGCCGCCGCGGAAATGAAAGCGTTTTACGACACGCTGGAACGGCACTGGATGAAAGACATCATCGGCAGATTCGTCGATACGCCGCTGGGACCCCAGCCGGTCTGCCCGTCATATTTCGATCTCTGGACGAAGGTCTATTCCCCGGCCGAGATCGCACGGATCGGCAAACTTTTCGATCTGGCGGAAAAGAAGGCGGAAAATGACCCCGATGCGCTCGCGCGGGTCAAATTCATGCGCAGGGAGATGTGGGGGCCGGTGCTGGCCGGCGCCGAAAGATTCAAACAGTCCGCGAGCGACCGCAAACTCTGGACGCTGTACGCCCCCGAAGCACAGGGGCCGATTCAAATCGACGGCAAGCTGGATGAAGCCGCCTGGCAAAAGGCACTTCCCGTCTGGCTTTATCCCAGCATGAAAATTGCCGGGGTCGAAGTCCATACCCGCGTGAAAATGCTGTTCGACAAGGAGAATTTCTATGTCGGCATCGAATGCGACGAGCCGCATACGGATAAGATGATCTGCGGCAAACGTGCGGACGACGATATCGAAATGTGGCGCGACAATCTGGCGGAACTGCTGTTTTCCTCCGGGCCGCGGGACGAATTTTATTATCAGATCATGCTGACCAGCGCCGGAAATTTCTGCGATCTGCGTTGTGAAAAACTGCGTCTGGATACCAAATGGAACAGCGGTTTGGAATACAAATGCTCCGTCGTTCCCGGAAAATGCTGGATCGCCGAGGTCAGGATCCCCCGAAACTCCATGCCGGAAATCAAAGACGGGACTTTTGCCGCGAATTTCTCCCGCGGCAGGATCCTGAAGCCCGAGTGCGGCGTACGGGTGCCCCATTACAGATGGTTCCCCGACGTCGCCCGCAAAAGCGCTCAGAACTGCGGCACGGTGGTCCTCGGAACCGCCCCCGGGAGCGCTTCCGTCATCAGCTGCGGCGATTTCGACGGACCCGTCGCCGGCAACAGGATTCGCGTCGGCAAAAAGACGGCGTGGATCTCCTCCGGCCCGATAACCGTGGACAAACGGAACTTTGTGACAAAGGGACAGTCGGTCCGTCTGGAACTTCCCGGCGGCGGACGGCTTCTGCGGCAGAAAATCGATCCGGGGCAGCTGAAGCCCGGGACCCGGTACCGGCTTTCCTTCTATCTCAAACTGGAAAATGTGGTCAACCGCAAAAATCCCCGCAGCGGCTTTTTCATGGACATCCGGTTCGGGAAAAAAGGCACGGACAACGTCCTGTTTCCCGTGAATCCCTCCTTGCTCGGCAGCAGGGACTGGACCCGGTATCAGTTCGACTTCACGGTCCCCGAGGGGGTCGGCACGGCCGGTTCGCCCTACATCGGGTTCTACCTCCCCGCCGGAGCGGAAGGCAAGGTCTGGATCGATCACGCGGAAATCGTACCCGTCGAAAATACGAAAAAATAACCGAAGCAACCCCGGAAGAGAAAGGAAATGAACTTATGAAAATGAATTCACGACCGAACGGCATGACGAAAGTCATGCGTCCCCGTTTCACGCTGATCGAGCTCCTGGTGGTGATCGCCATCATCGCCATACTGGCCTCGATGCTCATGCCGGCTCTTCAGAAGGCCCGCGATTCGGCCAAGGCGACGACTTGCAGCAACAACATGACGCAGATCGGAAGGGCGATCTTTCTGTACGTCCAGGACAACAAGGACTGGCTGCCTCTGTCGTATGATTTTTCCGGATATCTCCTGCCGTACCTCGGGCAGCCGGCCAATGCGCCGAAACTCAGCTACCGCAGCATTGACAAAGAATCCAAGTACACCTGCCCGATGCTGCCGAAGACCGAGACCGGGACCCGGTCATACAGTTACAACAGGTATCTGGGGTGGAACGAAACCTATCATCCCTACTGTAAAATATCGGTTTTCAAAAAGCCGGGCAGATCGCTGCTGGTCATGGAGACCGCCAACACCGAAAGCGGTGTGATTCAGCACAGCAAAGTGGCGACCATGGGCTTCTGGCCTCATAACGAAAGGGGATTCGATTTCTTCGGTGACGCCCATCTCGCTCCGCTGAAACAGGAGCAGATCCCGCAGAGCAAAAGCGAATTCATCGGCTATTATTCCCATTGTTCCAACGTATTGTTCTGGATCCCCAACGGCATTTGGGACTGCACCACCTATTGACCGCCCGGCCCGAGCGGCACGCGCCGAAAGCCTCCCCGCCGGGCCGTCTTGCCGAAATGCGCTGTTTCCCAGAGGTTCAAGAGGAAGGGAAAACTCTTTCCCCGTGAAAAGCCGAACGTCGGCTCCGGTGCAATTGCGGGAGAGCCTCCGGGAGGCGGTAGGGAGAGTCGGCTTGTATACCGTCCGGCGCGTCCCCGACGGGCAACGCGCCGTTATTCGCCAGCGGGTGCCACCCGCCGCCCCCCGGGCCCCCCGCCCCTTTCAAAAAGCGATGTATTTGGGAACCGTCACCTGCCCATGACGGGAAGAGGACTACAGCCGTGAGAGGTCGATGTCACCGTCTTGTTCCTTGATGAAAAGCCCGGCCACATGCAGGGCGCTCTGACCGTAGAGACCTGTTTCGTCATCGGCAAAGTTGGCGCCGGTAGCCGATTCGTAGAACCGCTTCAACGCCACGTCTTCGCTTATGTTGTAATAGTGGCAGAGTATCCTGACGATCTCCGGAATCACCGTCGCCCGGACGAGATTGTGTTCTATGGTCGCCATCATGCCTCCACAATGTAATTCGAGACGTACTTGAGGAAGGTCAGCGATCGTTCGGAGCAGAAAGCAAACTGGTTATTGATCTGCTGAAACTTCAAGCGTTCGATGGCGTCCTCCTTACGCATAACACCAGCTAAAACGTAGGAAACAGTCTCGCCTACGCTGTCATTGGCGATCTTGCCGGTGACCACATCGTAGGAGTGAGAGAAATCCTTGTTGGAACGGCAAGCAACCACCATGTCAAGCCAATCCATCGAAGCTTTCGGGTAATCTTTAAACTCCAAGGTCCTTCTGGCTGTCTCAATGTCGATCACATAAACAGAAACAATGGCTTGAGTATTCACATCACCATTACGCCTTGCCGTGCGTCTGCGCCTCAAAGCCCATCTTTCGGCCTGCTCCTTGATGTCGGTAGTATAGAATCCGAATCCGAAATCACGTCCGACGTCACTACGGATAATACGCGGAGACTCAACAGCAACGATACTGCCATGGTAAAGTTTCATCGTGCCAACTCCTTTGCCAAGTATTCATCGAAGAATTGCATCAGAGCCTCCATGCCCATACCGTGCAGATCTTCGTAGTCGGTCTTAAGCATCTCCAGAAGCCCGCTATCCTTGAACATCGCGAAGACCTCGGGACTCGGTTTCTGGATGTGCTGGCTATAAAACTCAATGCAGAATGTTTGGAATGATAATTCACTCATTGCAAATTTTTCTCTTTCTGAATAAAGCTATGACCGGCTCGTTACAATAATGAATTAGCTCCATCATTTTGCAACGACGCCTCAGATATGAAAGTATTATAGAGCAAACTCTCACCACTCGATCCTGGCTTATAGGTGTCTGAAGAGAAATCATTTACAGAGATCTTGTTGAATATAGAATCAAATTGCTCTATGGTGGGGATCTCCCCCGGGGCAACAAGATGTAAATAAATAGGTCTTAACAGTCTCATCAAAGCTCGAAATCCGTTTGTTCTATTCAGAATATTGCCCTGCCCAAAGTCATTCCATGCCTTGTCCCACCTGTTCCTCACAGCGGAAAAGTAGTTGAATATAATCATCGCAATGTCATCGTCACGCTCGTCAATCATCATATTTCTGAATATTAATTGTTGAAGTTCTTTCAAGTCGGCTTTTTCTGGTTTTTTTCCTCGCATGTAGAGATCGCGATCTTTGTTCTCATCTTTAGAAATATATTGCATTAACGCCGACACAAATGTTGCTTGGGTTATTGTCTCGGTATAAATGCCGGGAGTCGCAGAACCCAAGCGACTGATACGTTCAAACAATGGGCATTCAGGAATTTGGTTCATCGCAACAGCGATTGTGTGACAAAGCTTTTGAGGGCTACGGGTGTTGGACAGATCAAATAAATCATAAACCAAGCTTTTATTTACTTTTGTTTGTGCTAGGTTTACAGTTGAAAATAAATATGCTTGTTGAGCGATATCGACATCCACAAATATACTAACATTTAACTGAAATTCGCCTTCAAAACCTCGGAGACCTTCAATCCTGTGTTGTCCATCTAAAACTTTCGCTATTTGTTTTATCTCAATATTGTCATCGTCTCCGCGGTATGCGTCAAGGGTCATCGTATGATTTTTCGGGTCGTAATTAGCACAACGCCCATCAACCGCAATAATAATACCACTTGGGAAAGAGGCGTCTATTGTGTTTACATAGTCTCTGATTTTTTGAACTCGCTTTGGATCAAGTTTACGCTGAATACCTAAATAACTCTCGAACTTACGCTCTCCCTCAATTCTTCTAACATCTGAATATGTAATTTCGCAAAGCATTTTGCACGGAATCGAGGCAATATAGAAAGTTCCTATCGGTTGAGTAACTTCAATACAAGGGAACTGTATTTTACCATCAATTACACTAAATTCAAGTTCCTGTTGCATTTTTTATCTTTCTCCATTTATTCGCTGAGTTATTCTTTTTACCATGTTGTTTTCTGATTGTGTATGATTGTCTTTTAAATTCTCTTTAAAAGAAATACTTTTAGCATAGACAATACATGCTATAAGTAAATTTACTCCACTAACCCAACTTACTGTCTCGAAATCATTAAAATCGTTATATGTACGCTGTATAACAACGCAAAGAATTGATGTGACTATTACTAATATTGCAAATAGTGTAGTAATAGGCATCGCTTCCCAAGTTGCCATAGGTCTTTTAGGTGCGTCCGTCATAATAAACCAAGATGAAGCAATAAAAGACATTGCAACAATAAATAGTTCTCCATTCTTTATATTTTCTTGACAACATTCCCACACACCTTTCTTGTGCAAATATGCAACAACGATTGCAGCAATGATTGGTAGCAATGAGAAAAACAGAGTATATAAAATTGGAGGGACAGATAAACGAATAGTCGCCCAAAAGCTTTTTAGCCATTCACATATTGCTGATAACCAATTCTTCATATTTACCTCTGTTGTTACTCGAAGCCGCAATAACACTTGCTCTGCTTATTACCTCTTTTTTGAAGCTTGAATAAAGCTCTACAATGGATGCGTGATTGGCATTGGTCACAAGGATTTTGACATTGCGATTGGTTGCTCTGACAATCGCATCACGTAATCGCACTTGATCCTCCCAACTAAACATATCCTCATTATATTTCACAAAACCGTTGTTGTTGTGCTTCACAGTATATGGAGGATCGGCAAATATGAAATCACCTTCTTGCGCGGAATCAATAATTGCTTCAAAGTCAGAATTAATTATCGTTGTTGTTTGTAATATTTTGGATAGTTGTTCAAAATCGTCAGTGTCAAGTAGAACGTTTGTTTTTGTTCCAATTGGAACATTGAATTTACCGGCTCGATTAACCCTGTAAAGCCCATTCCAACACGTTCTATTTAAATAGATGAATCTTGCAGCCCGTTGGTGGATAGATACGGGGGATGAAGAACGTACGGAATAATAATAATCTTTAGAGTGCGATTCTGAATACCCTTTTAAGTATTCGAGTACAAGTTGCCAGTTCTCTTTTATGGCTAAATATGTGTCTACCAGTGGCTTGTTGATATCTCCGATAATGGCCTCTTGCGGTTCCAACGCAAAAAATAATGCTCCACTCCCAACAAAAGGCTCTATATAGCGGTTATACGCTTTAGGTACAACATCCAAATACCGAGCAGTGAACCATCGCTTCCCGCCTGCCCATTTCAAAAAAGGTGTCGCCATGCTACCAATTTCTCCACCAGCTGCTTCACCAACTTTGGCATATTCTATTCAAAGACCCCGTATTCATCAAAGATATGATCAATCTCATCTGTGTTCATCGCAGCAAGAACTTTCTGACGAACGACACCTTTGCAGAAATCCAATCGTTTGAAGCGTTTGTCCTTGATGGCATCCGATTCTTTGCGAATCAACTGGAAGCGACCAATGCCGATGTTTTCTTCCGCATATCTTGCGAAGGCTTTGGCCTTGCCGAGATTATCTTTGAGAGCCGGATTGTGCGGTTCAAGAATATCTATGACATAGTCGTCATCACCTTGATTGTTCGCACGAATTACGATAAAATCCGGATATGCGCTCTTGGTCTCACCCTCTAACTCATAGGGGATACAAAGCGACCACGGCTGTCTTGGAATGTTACGCAGCCAGCAGACAAAGTCCGGTTTCCGTGACTCTTCTTCCAACAGCTCCGACTCCCAAGAATTGAATTTGAAAGTAACGGTTCCGCTGTTCTCGTCAACAAACAGGTGATTGGAATACTCCGTCCCCTCTTGGTCGCACTTGACCTGTAATACCTCCGGCAACCGGAAATTGTGTTTGCTGACCGGATCGCCATTGGCAACGATCTTCTTATATTGGTTCTGAACTTTATCTTCTGCTTTTGCAAAACCTTTACGATAAGTGTCGTTCAGGTCGTGGAACTTTTTCTCCGCGTATTTATGCAGCCGTTCCAAACAGTTCTTGTCGCTGACAAACAGGATCACATCGATTTTGCAAGCATTGGGATCATCGCCATCAAGATACCGTCTCGCATAAGCATTGGGAATACCGCAACTGCCGAGCTCCTGATCTGCAGCACGAAGCTGATAATCCAGATGGGCGTCCGTGGCAAACAAGTCTGAAGCAGTATAGTTCTGAATCTTTTCACCAAATGGATCAAAGATTTTAGCAAGCAATTTGAATTGCAGTACATCGTTCGATGCTTTTTCGTAGCCGCCCGAGGCTTTCAAGTCTTCGATGTAGTTGCGGATGAGGTCAACGATTTCTCCCTCCACCTCCCGGATGGCGTTTCTATAGATGTTGGTATGTGTCAGGAGACGGGACAAATCAAGCACAGACGTCAGGTAGCTGTTAATTCTCACCTGCCGGATCTCATAGGTCAAAAGACCGGAGTCGTTGATGAATTTAATGATGGCAGGTCGATCGATCTCCGGAATCAGATGGAGTTGTGTTCCCGACTTTCCCGGTGCAGCATTGCGTTGATGAACGGGTGTCGGCAATACTGGCGTGGGATTGCTTTCATGTGGCGGCATCACACCCCCATCAGCAGAAGCATGATGTTCCGGATCGGTCTGTTCCATTACCTCGGCGAAGGTATTGTCCGACGACGGGAACAACCCCAGCAAATCTTCTTCATCTTCCGGATTTCTGCGTTTGGGCCTGCTGGTCAACGTGGTGTAGTTTACCGTTCCCAGCGCTTCATCGTCGATCACTGTCGGTATCTCGCCACCCTCGGCATTTTGTAGTTCGTTGACGATCCCGTCCACGGTTTCCGCATTGAAATATGGCAGGAACAAATGCACATCGTTCAACGACTCATCAACGGTCACCCGGCACTGGAGCGGAGTCCGGATCATGCGGCCAAGCAACTGGGCGATATACGTGGCGTCCTCGGCGACTCGGAACGACATCATCGTTTCTGCCCTTGGACAATCCCAACCGGTTGAAAGATTCTCCTTGAAGAACACCACCCTGATCCGTCTGTCATCCGCGATCATGGATGGTTCGACGTAGGGAATCACCATATTGCCGATGGTCAGATTTGCAGTCTGCCCGAAGGTATGGACGACCTCGTTTTCTTTGAAGTGATACCCGGTCCGTTCCTCGATCTTTCTGACACATTCTCCGATATCAGTGGTGGAAACGACATGGCTGTTTCCACTTTTGACCTGAATGACGAAAACCGGATTGACTTGAGCATAATGCTGCTCGTTTGAATACTGATACCAATGCAGGCACTTGTTCTTCCATTCATCCGCCGCCGCCTGAAGAACCGCCATTTCGTTGTAGGCATTGGCGTCTTCCGGGTACTTGATGACAATGCGCTCTTTCAACAGACCGGAGGCTCGAACTTCCTGCGCGGTCACGACGACTTTGTGGATGGTGGAAGTCGTGCCCTCGACCAACTTGTTGAAACGGGCTGACGTCGCGGACATGCCGATCACGACGGGCATGGGAGAGAGTTTGTGAGCAGGACTTCCTTTGAGAAAACGCTGCATGATAGACGTAGCCGTGCCGGCCTCCTGGCCTTGCATCCCGCGGTGGGCCTCGTCGATGACAAAGTAGAGACGATCACTTTTCTCTTTCGCAGTATTCTCCAGTGTTTCCCAGATCGTGAATTGCCTGCTGTCACCGTGCTTGCTCAAATTGGCGCTGCGTCCGATCTTCTGGGTATTGAGGAAATAGATGTGCCCGTCGTCCAGCACCTCTTGGTCGAACGATTCATCGGTGATGGCGACACATTGCCCCAAACGAATCCTGTCTGCTTTGAGATCGATCTTTGCTTTGGATTGTTCATTCAACTGTGGAGAATCGGAAAGCCAGACGATGATGGCATCCGGCTGTTCGGCGAAGCCGTCCGCTCCGAAGAAAATGTCCTCGAACAATGCAGCCATGATGATCGTCTTGCCGGAACCGGTGGGGGCAGTAAAGGAGATCACCTGCGGCACATGAGCCATCCGGTAGTTATTCAAGGCCATTGCCAAACTTCTTCGCAGGTTGACGACAGCATTCTTTTGAAATTGGAACAACTCGACTCTCATGGTCTATCTCCCGATATTGATTCGGAAATTATCGAGGTAATCCCGATACAGCTGATAGGTTGCTGCCTGTGGAAAATCATCGCTCATCTCTCTGAAACTCTTACCGGAGTCGGTGATGAAGAAGATGGTTTTGATATCAGGATACATTCTCATCTTTTTGGCAAATTCCGCAAACATCGTTTCATCCAATAAGACTGCAAAACTGTTCTTGGGCAGAATCAGCATATCATCCGGTATATTCTCAATCGTCGGACAGACTCCGATTGCTCCGGCTTTCATCCAGAGCGTGGATAAGATCTCCTTGAATTGGTTGCCCAGCGCCACCTCGTTTTTATTAAGAAAGCCGAGCTTGAAGAAGATGGCATTGGCCTTGAAGCCGTCAGACATCGGGATGTTACTGCCAAGGTAATCACCTTTCAATGGTTTCCCATTAATGTCACAACCCTTTATTGAGCATACAGAGCGAGGCCAATTGACATAACGTGCGATACCGAGCTTCTCCCATTCTTCGTCTCCGGGATGAAACCCCTGTTCTGTAAGATTTTTGGATTCCTCCGCGGAGACTTCATTGTTGGTGACCATAATGCATCGACGATGACCTCCGTCTTCTGCATTCAAGAGGTTTACCGCATGCAAGGTCGTTCCTGATCCGGCAAAGAAATCAAGAATCAAGGCATTGGGCTTTTCATCAAGGACTGATTTCAAGGTATCTCTAACTGCGTAAAGAGATTTTGGGTAGGGAAACACTCTTCCGGGCAGAATAGTTCTAACCAGCCTTGATCCATACTCACCAGCACTATGAGCCTGTCGATTCCATATCGTCTTGGGAACTTTCTTGATAATCTGCTCTTCAGCTTCTTCCACTATGACGACCCCATTGTCGTCTTTGCCGGTAATGACAATCTGCCCCTGTTCGATACGTTCCCTCTGTTTGCGCCCGAGATACAACAACGACCAACGATCTGTTTTTTTATTATATGCACCAACTTTGGCATATCCCTGTTCAACCAAATTTTTCAGATTTTCAGGAGACATTTGCCAACGTTTTTCTTCTTGCGTCCCTTCGGCAATCGGCCAAATTGTTACAAGTCCATCACGTTTTGGAATAGTGTAACGGTTCGTGTCACGCCCGATAGATTCTCCGACGTCCACAATACGACGTTTTACAGGATCAATGAATACTGGGTAGAAACATCCCGGAGCATGACTTCTTTGAGAATCACTGCCTCCTCTCAACAGCCTCTCCCATCGCACTGACGTGCGATGGGAGTGGCTGCTTTCATCAGCCTCTCCCATCGTATTCTTGCGTTGGTTAACATCGGACGTAAAAAGAGGGTCTTCCAGCATGACCGGTCCGGACTGACCGAAATAGACGAAAAAGGCGTATTCTTCAACTCGATACATTTCATGATCACGCGCAACTCCGTTGGGATTGATAACAATACTCACCATCTGCATGTGAGCCGCCGGAAACATCTCTTCCAGCAGACAACCAAGATGCAAATATTCTTTCTCATCAATGGTGACGATAAGCACGGAATCTTGAGGATTCAACAGTTTTTTGGCGATCTTCAATCGCTTCTGCATCATGGAGAGCCATTTGCTGTGACGGTACTGGTCGCTGCCATCCACATAGTCGTTGTTGTACTTCCAGTCCTTGGCTCCGGAGTTGTATGGGGGATCGATATAGATGCAATCGACCTTACCGGCATAGAGGTATTCCAGCAACTGCAGCGCGTGGTAGTTATCGGCTTCGATCAAAGTGTGCCACAAATCGCTGTCGGGAGCATTGCAGATGCTGTCCATCTGTGTCAGGCAAGGATAGATGGGATCGCCGAACTTGGCAACAGCCACCAAATCCTTCAACGGCAGGGTGACGGTATCGTGGCAGGTCTCGTGGACGCATTCGGCTTGGTCGCCATTGATTTTGACCACCCGATAGATGTCGTTGAGTTCTCCGCTTTTCAGTGCGACTTGAGAATTGCGTCTGATCGGAATATCGTAGAGGGGGGTGCATTCGGGAATATGGTCCTCGAAGACCAATCCGAACTTTTTCTGCTTCAGCAAGCGGTCGGCTTCCCGCTGTATTCTGGCCCGCAACTCGGGATCGCCGATCTGCTGGATCAAATCATCTAACGCGGCCATATTTTCTCCCTCCGGGCAATCATTCTAACATATATCAACTTACTATATCACCCGGCAAACGAAAAATCAACCGCCAGCGCTGGGATTTTACGTCAAAGCTGTGCGCATTGTACGACACCCAAAAACACCCCGCTTTTGAAAAGGAAATCCACCGTCGCATTGCTTCGCTCGGCTATGGAGGAGAACGGGGGCAGGGAAAAACGGCTTGTATACCGTCCGGCGCGTCCCCAAAGGGCAACGCGCCGTTATTCGCCAGCGGGTGCCACCCGCCGCTTTTCTCGAAAAGGAAAGTCCTCCGTCGCCTGGCTTCGCCGGGCTATGGAGGAGAACGGGGGAAGGGGGGAGGCGGTTCGTATACTGTCCGGCGCGTCCCCGACGGGCAACGCGCCGTTATCCGCCAGCGGGTGCCACCCGCCGCTCCTTTAGTGGAAGGAGCGGCGGAGGGCCCAGAGGCCGAGGGCGGGGTTGCTGATGTAGAAGATCTTTTCGCCGTTGACGGTGTTGAAGCCGTCTTTGAGTTCGGAGAAATGGTACTTCTTCATGGTCTCGTCGAGGTCGGCGTAGTCGAAACCGACGGAGCGGATCTCGTCTTCGGTGACGCCGGGGCCGGGGCAGTAGGTGATGCGGAAGCGTCCTTCGCTGGAGCCGTGGATGAGGTGGGCGGCGGCGCCGAGGCCTCCGCGGAGGTCTTCGTTGTCCTTGACGGCCTGGAGGGTATGGGGGGTGCCTTTGTAGCCGTACTTGCGGATGAGGACGTCGTTGCCCTTGTCCTCGCCGAACATTTTGAGACCGGGGGCGAGGATGATGAGGTCGCCGTCGTCGGCGATGGCCATGCGCGTGCGGTACACGGCCTTGTTGCCCAGCCAGGTGGACTTGAATTCCTCGGGATCGAGGTAGACGATGACCTTCTTGATCGGCTCGTCGAGGAGTTCCAGATTGGCGTCGACGGCGAGGGCGGCGGCGCGGTTGAAGACGTCGATGCCGACGCCCGAGAAGAATCCGCGCATGGCCATTTTGCCGGTGGTCCTGTCCTTGCTCATGACGGTCTGGATGAAGACGATGGGCAGATCCTTGAGGAAGGTGTCCACGCCGTAATTGAACAGGCGGCGGACGGGACTGTCGGCGTGTCCCATGATGCGTTCGAGGCCGTAGACGGCGCCGAGGAAGTGGGACTTGTTGATGATGTCGCTGCCGCCGACGCCGACCAGGAGGTTCTTGGTGTAGTTGGCCATGCCGACGACTTCATGGGGAACGACCTGACCGACGGAAAGGATGAGATCGTATCCGGCAAAGAGCCGCTTGTTGACCTGAATGTTGACCTCGTAATCCAGCTTGCCTTCGGAAAGCTCCTGAATGAGGGACGAGGGGGCTTTGCCGAGGGAGACCACGTCGTTGCGCCAGTCGTGGACGAGGAAGAGATTCTTGGGGATCTTTTTGCCGAACATGAGTTCCAGTTCGGCGTCGGACATGGGGGCA
>JAFSTC010000026.1 GCA_017450705.1 Lentisphaeria bacterium
AAAATTTTTGCCCTCCCCCGGACCCCCGCCCTTTTCAAAAAAAGCGGTGTATTTCGAGGGAAACGAACGAGGCGGCGGGTCTGGAATGTCTCGACGGCACACTTTGCCCACGGGAGGCGAGCGGGTCGCCCGCTCTTCTCGCAGACCGCATGTGAATGAACAGGCAGCCGAAGGGCTGCCGGATGCGCACAAATACACCGGAGCCGATGTTTCGGCCGCTCGCCGCGGGAGGGAACAAAAGAAGGGGTCCGGAGAGGGAAAACCGCGGAGCGGTTGTCTCTCTCCCGGCTGGACGGCCCGCGTTCAAACGGCGGCTCGCGTTAAACCTACCCATGCGGGGAACAGAGCCTTTCAAAAAAAGCGGGGCATTTTAGACTGGTTACGAGCCGAAGCGGCGGAAATTCGCAGGGGCATTCCGCCTCCGTACCGCTCCGTTCCATTCCGTTCTCCCCTTCTCTCATCTACCCACCACCATGGGGGAGAACAGAGCCCCTTTCAAAAAAAGCGGGGTATCGGGAGCGGCTCACGCGCCGCCGTACAGCCAGCGGACCACGTAGAAGTATGCCACGGCGGCGGCGAGAAGGAGCAGCGTCAGCAGGATGGCAAGAACGAAATATATTGCCGCTTTCAAAATGTATATCATGACGATCTCCTCGGCGACAAATGAACCAAAATGAAAATCTCTCCGCTTTTCGGAAACGTATTGCTTTCGCCGACGGCGCCGCACCCCCACGACTTTACAATACCGCGGTTTTTCAAGATGTCAAGGGAAAAAAGGATTTTTTGTTCCGAAATTCAGAAATTGAGACCTCTTTGCCCGTTTTCGGCCTTTCATCTTCGAGGCGAACCGCGCCGCATCCCGCAAGAAAGTCGCCGGGCGTTTCCGACTGTCTTTTGTCCGTCAGAGAACGGCGGAATCCTTCAATATCAGCCTGTCGATCCGGGCGACCTCCGGCGTGCGAAGGAAACGGTGCGGGATTTTCATGCTTTGAAAAATGAGCCGCTTCAGGGGAACCGTTTTTACGAGTTTCTCATAGCCCGTGCAGTTTCCGAAAAGAAGCAGCGTCGAAATTTGCGGCAGACCGGTCTCCGGAACTTGCAGTTTGAGAGTCCCGTCGAAACTGCCGAGGCTCAAATTCTCCAGTTTTTCGGCCCCCGCGAAAAAGGCCAGATCAACTTCCGCATCGCCGGTGAAATCGGCGGAGAAAGACTGCAGTCCGGCGGGGAGTTGCAGTTTGAGGAGCTCTTCCATGCCGATCTTCCCGAGCGTCAGGCTTTTCAGATGGCGGAACTTGCTCAAGTCGCCGCCGCGGCGGATCCACGCCTGCCCGGAGGAGTAAAGCGACAAATCCACGATCGGCGTATTTGCGAAATCGGGCATTTCCTTTATATCCCCCTTGATGACGACGGAAAAGGGAACCGGGATCTCCGACAGACTTTTTATGTCGCAAGACCGTCCGGCGGGACGATCGATCTGCAGCAGCACGGGGCCGCGTCGCGCTCCCGACTTGACCTCGCAGCAGCGGATCGCGGCATTTCCATTATCGCGGCGCAGACTTTTTCGGACATCCGCCGCGACATCGTCCTTCGTCTGCGTGACGATCCACGCCGCCGCCAGAACAGCCGCCGCGGCAAGCGCAATCACCGGGACCGAAAAGATTTTCTTCTTCATTTTCCCTC
This sequence comes from Lentisphaeria bacterium, assembly GCA_017450705.1. GTDB lineage: Bacteria > Verrucomicrobiota > Lentisphaeria > Victivallales > Victivallaceae > UBA1784. The sequence goes on from JAFSTC010000026.1 coordinate 1,681, forward strand.
CCCTGTCACCAGATGCGGTCACGAACTTCTCATGATATTGCAGACGACAAGAAAAACCATTTGGAAAAACAGGAACAGCAGACAGAGAAAAATAAAAATTTCCCGGCTTTTCTCTTTCGGAAGAAGAAAAATTTTGTCTTTGCCTTCGACGCGCCAGCCGCGGGCGGCGAGGAAAGTGACGATTTCGACATCGGGCATGCACAGGACATTCGTTTTCAGGTTGCCGCATTTTATCCGGAATCTTTCCGCATCGGCGACTTCGATCACGGTCCCGGCCCGGTCGAAGTAAAGATCCTCCTTTTCCGTTTTTACAGAGATCCCCCCGTCGTCGGCGGTCATCACTCCGGAAAGACAGTCGAACCAAAGCATTTTCCCGGCAAGGACATTCAAACGCATCTGCGCAGTTTTTTCCGTCTCTTCGATTTCGGCGTCACCCGGCTCCGTCGGAAAATGATACTTTTTCATTTCATCGAGGATCTCCCCGGCGTGATCGCTGGAAAAATAAAAATATCTGTATCGCCTGTTGAAAACCCGCACGCGCCTGCCGGAGAAAACTCTCACGAAAACTTCCTCCCGGGGCATCGTAAAATCGGACTCGAAAAATCCCGTCTTACAGTGAAATGACAATTTTCCGTCGGAAACCGCGAGGATCCCGCCGCCGCACCTGTTCAAAAACAGGGGACACGCCGTACCGTACGCAAGCGAAAAGAAGGGGAAGTTGCTCATAGGCCGCACACTCTCCACACCGCGTACAGGATAACGGCAAACAACCAAAGGAGCAATCCCCCGGCGGAGATCGCCCGCGCCGCCCGGAATCCGTCGAGGGCCTTGCGGTCGATCTCCTTTAACAGGGTGATCTCCTCCTTCGTCAACAGGGGATTTCTCCGGGGAGACAGCAGATGTTCAACGCATTTTATTTCACTTTCCGATTTCACCTTTTTCCGGAGTCTGTCGAAAAAATAAAAAATGAACACATAAGAAAACAGCAGCCACAGGGGAATGAACAGAAACGAAAAAATCAGGGCAGGACGGCTCATTTCCAGATGTCTCCTTCCCCTGCGGAGAAATATGAATGTCTCATCGATGCCGATGGCACAGGGAGCACAAACATTTTTCTCATCTTCAACCCTCGTTTGCTGCGCTTCGGACTCGGCCGCGGGGAAAGGAAATCATGCCGCACGGTCCTACAATACAGCGGTTTTTCGGAATGTCAAGACGAAAAGGAAATTTTTTGATCCGAAATTCCGGGATCGGGCCCCTTTTTGCGCGATTTCGGACTTTATTTTTGAGGCGGGCTGTGCTATATTACATATCTGGAAAGAAGAAGGCCGGTATCGGCCAAAGCATACGGGAAGGATCCGAAGCGGATGGGAAATACGGGACACGGCAAACTGCCGCCCTTCGAGGGCGCGGGCGTCATGCTGGTGGACAAACCCCTCTTCTGGACGAGTTTCGACGTGGTGAACTTCGTCCGGAGCCGCTTCAATATCCGCAAGGCGGGCCACTGCGGCACCCTCGATCCGGCGGCCACGGGCCTGCTGGTCCTGACGCTGGGCAAGTTCACGACTTACAGCGACCGCTTCGCCGGAGAGGACAAAACTTACGAGGCGGAAATGCTCCTCGGCGCCGAGACCGATTCCGGCGACCTCGACGGGCAGGTGGTCTTCCGCGGCGATCCCTCGGGCGTCACGGAGCGGCAGATCCGGGAGACGCTGGCGGGCTTCGTCGGAGACCAGATGCAGATCCCGCCCATGGTGTCGGCGGTCAAGATCGGCGGCAGGAAACTCTGCGATCTCGCCCGCAAGGGCAAAGAGGTGGAGCGGGAGCCCCGGCCCGTGCACATTTTCGACATAGCCGTCACCTCCTGCCGTCTGCCCCTGTGCACATTCACCATGACGTGCTCCAAGGGGACCTACGTCCGGACCCTCTGCACCGACGCGGGCCGGAAGCTGGGCACGGGCGCCGTGCTCACGGGCCTTCGCCGGGTCCGCAGCGGCCGCTTCGACGTCAAGGACGCCCTGACGGTGGACACGCTCAAAAGTTTTTCACAGGACGATCTGGCCCGGTATCTTGCCGGATTCCTCGCGCACCTGGCGAAAGGGAATGACTTATGAGTTCTCAGAACGACATCTCCATAACCGACATCGACCGGGCGCTGGAGACGCTGCCCGGCGCTTTCACCATCGGGGATCTGCAGAAGCATCTGGGCAACCGGTCCGACGGTTTGGCCCGGCGGCTGGAGCGGCTTCTCGACGGCGACGACCGTTTCTTCAACATCCCAGGCGGAGCATTTCAGCGCCGGGAGGATTTTTTCAGGGGCTTCAAGTTCGCCGTGACCTTCGACAGCTGGGAGATCGGACAGGGCTTCCTCATCCCCGGCCACCGTTTTTCCCCGTTCCTCCACGCGGACGTGTTCCCCTCCGAGACGGTCCTCCTGAAAGACGGCAAGGAGATCCCCCGCCGGGAGATCACCCTGCCCCTGGGACAGGCCTTTCACTATCACATGCTCCTGGGCAGCGACAACGTCTTCGATTTCCTGCTGGCGGACTCCCCGGCCAACGCCGCGCTCCGCTCCTCCCGGGGCGCCGGCGAACAGGTGACGCTGACCGTTTACGACCTCGGCGAGCTCTTCCGCAGCAGCAACGCTTCCGAGGGCGACGCGCTCATCTGCGAAGTCGCCGATTATCACAAGGGCGTGCTCAACGTCGCCTTTCTGCCGGGCAGCCGGCGCAGCAGCGCCCGGCGCAAGGCGTGGGAAGAGGTCTTCGACGAGGCTTTGACCAAAGTCTGCGAGCGTTTCGAGGACTATCTCGACATCACCGAACAGCTGGCCTGGGGGCTTTACTACGGCGGGGAGGTCCTCCGCAGTCCCGACTGCAGTCTCGACGAATACATCCGGCTCTCGGCCAAAATGACCATCCGGGCCGACGGCGACCACGCGGTCCTCGCCCTGCGGAACGAGGAAAAAGCGATCGATCCCGAGGATGCGGGGAGCGTTTCGGACATCCTCACCCTCTCCCGCGGCGAGACCGGCAGTCTGCAGGGCATCGTCAGGGAGCTGGGCAATCCCGTCACCCTGCCGGAGATCGACGCCTATATCCTCGACGAGTGTTTCGCCCGGGAGTCCGATTTCGACGCCATCTTCCGCCGCATCTTCGGCGCGGCGGAGGATCTCTGCGCCGACGACGCCCAGCAGGCGTATCTTGCCAACTACCTCGAGGAGCGCTTCGAGGAGCTCCACGACAATTACGACCGGGCGGGCGACGAGACCAAAGCCCCCCTGCGGTCGGAGATTCTGGAAGGCATCGACGCGAAGCTGGAGTTCTTCCGATTCCTGGCCGACGCCGACGCCGATCCCGAGGCCTTCGACCACGAGGACATGCACCGGCTCGCGGAGATCGATCTGCGGCTTGACGAGATGCTCAAACTGCTCAACTCTCCCGGGTACACCCCCGATCAGCCGGAACTGGAGAAGATCGCAGGTCTGGTGGAGACGCGCCTCGACGAACAGCAGGAACTGATCGAAAAACTGTCATCGAAAATCAAATCACGTTCATCATAAACCCCCAAAAAACGGAAAGAAGAAAAAAATGAGTTCGAAACTCCTTGCCAGCGGCAACGAAGCCATCGCCATGGCGGCGTTCGACTGCGGCGTCAATCTGGGATGCGGCTACCCCGGCACGCCCAGCTCCGAGATCCTGGACACCTTCAGCTCCCTCGGCGGCTCCGCCGAATGGGAGCCCAACGAAAAGTGCGCTCTCGAGACCGCCATCGGCGTCGCCCTCGCGGGCGGCCGGGCCATCGTCACCATGAAGCACGTGGGGCTCAACGTGGCCGCCGATCCCCTCTTCACCATCGCCTACTCGGGAACGCCCGGCGGACTTGTCATCATCACCGCCGACGATCCGGGCATGGCCTCCAGTCAGAACGAACAGGACAACCGCCGCTACGCCCGGGCCGCCGGTGTTCCCATGTTCGAGCCCTCCGACGCCCAGGAGTGCTACGACTTCCTCAAGGCCGCCTTCGAACTGGCCGACAAGTACCGGGGGCCCGTGCTGTTCCGCGTGACCACGAGAGTCTGCCACTCCAAGTGCGTCATGGAGCGTTCGGAAGAGCGCACGGCAAAACGCACGGGCTCCTACACCGTCGACCCCGCCTCCAACGTCATGGTCCCGGCCTTCGCCCGGCGCGCCCACAAACGGCTCCGCGCCGATCTGGCCGAAATGGCCGCCCTCAATGAGAACAACACGTACAACAAGTGGATCAAGGGGTCTGCCGATCTCGGCATCATCACCAGCGGCATCGCCTTCCAGCACGCGAGGGAAGCCGCGCCTCAAGCCTCCATCCTCAAACTGGGCTTCACCTATCCCCTGCCCCGGGAGACGATCAAAAAATTCGCGCAGTCCGTCGAACGCTGTCTCGTCGTCGAAGAGGGCGACCCCGTGCTCTTCGAGGAGATCGGCTCCTTCGGCGTCGCCGTGGAGAACAAGCCCGAGATGTACCGTTTCGGCGAGCTGAACGTCGAGCGCGTGCGCCGCATCATCGCGGGCGACGTTACGCCTGAACCCGCCCCCGCGCCGGGCAAGCCGCCGCAGCTGTGCCCCGGCTGTCCCCACCGCAAGACCTACGAGGTGCTGCGGGATATGAAGTGCATCGTCTCCGGCGACATCGGCTGCTACACGCTGGGCGTCATGCCGCCCTTCAACGCGCTCCACAGCTGCGTGTGCATGGGCGCCAGCATCACCGTTGGTCTGGGTCTGCGCAAGATGCTGCCCGAAGCCGAAGCCCGCCGGGTGGTGAGCGTCATCGGCGACAGCACCTTCCTCCACACCGGCATCAACGGCATCGTCGAAATGATGTACAATCCCCCCGCCACGGGGCATGTGGTGGTCATCCTCGACAACGGGACCACCGCCATGACGGGACTTCAGGAGCATCCCGGCACGGGCCGCCATCTGGACGGCAGTTCCGCCTTCGCTCTCCGCCCCGAGGACGCCGTCCGGGGCCTCGGCGTGAAAAACGTGGACATCGTCGACACCACCGCGGAGCCGGAGAAATTCGCGGAGATCCTCGCAAAGCGTCTGGCCGGGAACGAGTGCAGCGTCATCATCGCCCGCAGGCCCTGTATCCTGGCGCTGGCTAAACACAAGGCGGCCCAGGCCGCAAAAGGAGAATGACACATCATGGTCACCAATATCATCGTCGCCGGTCTCGGCGGTCAGGGAGTTCTGAAAGTCACCGACATTCTGGCCGAAGCGCTGTTCCGCAGCGGTTATGACGTCAAGAAGAGCGAAGTCCACGGCATGAGCCAGCGGGGCGGTTCGGTTTCCAGCGAAGTGCGTTTCGGCGACGCCGTCGCAAGTCCCATGGTCCCCGCCGGGGAGTGCGACTATCTCGTCGTGATCGACTCCTCGCAGGTGGAGGTGGTCAGGGACAAGCTCCGCGCGGGCGGTTTCCTGCTGACGCCGGACGACGTTCCCAAAGAGAAGCTCGCCCATCCCAAAGCGCTGAACACCATGCTGCTGGGAGCCCTCTCGGTGAAACTTCCCGTCAGGGAGGAACTGTGGCGCGAAGTGCTTTCGTCTTCCTTCCCCGAAAAGATCCGCGCCCTCAATCTCGACATGTTCGAACTCGGCCGAAACGCCGCAAAATAAAGGAGACATATCATGCGCACCGTCAAACAGCTTTCCCTTTTCGTCGAAAACACGCCGGGCAGCATCTCCAAGGTCTGCCGGGTCCTCAAGGAGAACGATCTGAGCATCAGCACCCTGAGTCTGGCCGACACCAGCGAGTTCGGGATCCTCCGTCTGCTCATCAAGGAGAGCGACGCCGCAGCGAAGGCCCTGACCGCGGCGGGATTCGTGGTCAAGTCCGCCGACGTGCTGGCGCTGACCGTTCCCAACCGGGCCGGGGGACTGTCGGAGATCTTCGACATCCTCGACAAGCACGATCTCTCGGTGGAGTACATGTACGCTTTCACGGCGGGCAACTCCGAAAAGGCGGTCATCGTTTTCCGCTTCGAGGATCCCGCCCTCGCCCTCGAAAAGATCTCCGGCGAAAAAGTGGAGCTGATCGGCCCCGAGGAGCTTTTCGCGTAACAAATCGGGGAAACTTTGCGTTTCCTTTGACCTGACGGGGTTTTTATGGAGAAACTGCTGGATATTCTGAGCGTTGCGGGATCGCTGCTCTTCGTCTTTTTCGCCATCGGGCTGTGCATTTTCTTTCACGAGCTGGGCCACTTTCTCGCGGCCAAGTGGCGGGGACTGCACGTCGACGCCTTCGCGCTCGGATTCAAGCCCTTCTGGCGCAAAAAATACAAGGGCGTCGAGTACCGTCTGGGCTATCTGCCCTTCGGAGGCTACTGCGAGATCCCCCAGGTGGACGCCACGGGCGAAGCGCCCAAGGCGGCGGACGGGACGGTCCTCGAGCGGGCAAAACCTCTCGACCGGGCCATCACCGCTTTCGCCGGTCCCTTCTTCAACGTGCTCTTCGGCCTGCTCCTCGGCTGCGTCGTCTGGTTCTTCGGCATGCCGCAGGACTCCCCCAAGATGCGCTCGCTCAAGGTCATCAGCGTGGATGAAACGGGGCCGGAATACGCCGCGGGCCTGCGCAGGAACGACGTGATCGTCAAGCTCAACGGCAAACGCTTCTTCGACACCTGGGCGAAATTCGTGAGCCAGATCCTCTTCACCATCGGCGAAGTCGAACTGGAGGTCGTCCGCGACGGCAAGCCCCATGTGATCCGCTACGTGCCGAAGATCAACCCCAAGGCCCCGGGCAATCTCAGGTCCGAGGGCATCGCGTGGCCCTACTTCAAAGTCCTGATCCCCCTCGAGCTTGTCCCGAAACCGGGTTCGGCGGCGGAAAAGGCGGGCATCCGCAAGGGGGATATCCTGCTTGCCATCGACGGCAAGAGCATCGAGGAGTTCCACGAGTTCCAGACCCTGCTCGACCTCAGCGAGGGCAAAGTCCTGGAGCTGGATCTCCTGCGGGGCAAGGAGAACATCCGCGTGCGGATCGCCCCCTCCCCCATCCCCGATCTGAGCGAGGAATTCAACCGGTATCTGATCGGCGCGGACATCCAGCCCGCCCCTGAGGGTAAAGGCGCGCAGGTATTGCAGGCCCGCCCGGGACTTCCGGCGGAACTGGCCGGGATCCGCAAGGGCGACATCCTCCTTGCCGTGGACGGCCGGGAGACGGCGACCCCCGCGGAATTCATCATGGCCGTTCAGGAACGGAAAGACAGGCCCTTCAAACTGCGCTGCTCCCGGGAAGGAAAAATTTTCGAAGCCGCCGTCACCGCCCGAAAGATCGTGCCGCGCACCATCGGCGTGAGCATCCTGCTTCTGGATCACCCCACGCCCTTCCAGCTTCTGGTCTCCACCGTCGAAATGAGCTGGAAATCCCTGCGGGGCATCATCATCGGCATCGGCAACAAGCTGGGCTTCACGGAGAAGCAGAGCTCCATCAAGCCCAGTCACATGTCGGGCCCCTTGGGCATCGGCATGGTGCTCTTCAACTCGGTGCACAAGTCGTCGCTCATCAGCGGCATCTACTTCACCGTGGTGATCTCCTTCGCGCTGGCCATCTTCAACCTGCTGCCCTTCCCCGTGCTGGACGGGGGGCACATCCTCTTCGGCGTCATCGAAATGGCCGCGGGACGCCCCCTGCCCAACGGAGTGATCAAGGCGCTCTCGAACATCTTCGTCGCTCTGCTCATCGGTCTTATGATCTACGTGACTTTCTCGGACAGCCGCCGGCTCTACAGAGAGTTTTTCCCGGCGGAACAGTCCCCTGCGGAGAAGAAAAATGCCGACACCGCGCCGCAAAACCCGTGAGTTCCGGGTGGGGAACGTGCCCGTCGGCGGCAGCGCCCCCGTTTCGATCCAGTCAATGACCAACGTGCCGACGCGCGATCCCGACGTCGCGCTGGAACAGATCGGCCGCCTCGCCCGCCTCGGCTGCGACATCATCCGCGTCGCCGTGGATGACGACCGGGATATCCGGGGACTGCGGGCCGTCACGGCGGCCAGTCCGATCCCCGTGGTGGCGGACATCCAGTTCGACGCCGCGACCGCCGTCGGGGCCGTGGAGGCCGGAGCGGCGGCGGTCCGGCTCAATCCGGGACTGGTGCGCGACGCCCGGCAGCTGAAGCCCGTGGCCGAAGCGGTCCTCTCCCGCGGCGTTCCCGTCCGCGTCGGCGTCAACTCAGGCAGCGTGGGGACCGAGGCCGTCAAGCGCAAAATAGCTCAGGGCCTCTCCCACGACGAAGCTCTGGTCTCCGCGCTGGTGGAGGCCGCCTTGCGCCAGTGCGACCAGCTGGAGTCCCTGGGCGTCTCGGCCATCAAGGTCGCGCTCAAAAGCTCCAGCGTCCCCGTCACCGTCGCCGCGTACAGGGAATTCGCCCGCAGGACGGATTACCCGCTCCATCTGGGCGTCACCGAGGCGGGAACAAAGACCCGGGGAATCGTCAAATCCGCCTGCGGCATCGGGGCTCTTCTGCTGGAGGGCATCGGCGACACGCTGCGCGTCAGCCTGACCGCCCCGCCGGAGGAGGAGATCACCGCGGCGCTGAGCATCCTCGAAAGCTGCGGACTGCGCCCGGCGGCGCCCGAGATCGTCTCCTGCCCCACCTGCGGACGGACGGAGATCGACCTGCCGGGACTCGCCGACAGGGTGGAAAAGCTCGTCTGTCAGATCAAAAGCTCCGGCAAAAGGATCCGTCTCGGCAAGATCGCCGTCATGGGGTGTCCCGTCAACGGTCCGGGAGAGGCGAAGGACGCCGATCTGGGCATCGCCGGGAGCCGCTCCGGGGAGCAGATCCTCGTTTTCAAGGCGGGCAAAGTCCTCGGCGCCTTCCCCTGCGAAGAGGGATTCGCCGTCTTCGAAAAAGAACTTCTCGACAGCTGCGAATGAACCGATCGACCGAAAACGACAGGATCTTTCCGCTGACCGCCCTGCTGATCCTCGCGGCCGGAGCGCTTCTCCGCGTCCAGACCCTCTTCGGCGCGCTGGAGTACGACGAGATTTGGAGCCTCGAAAATTTTTCCGGTCTGCCGATCGCAAAGATCTTCACGGAGCTCGCCCTGCCCAACAACCAGCCCCTCAACTCGCTGTGGATCAAATTCGCTTCGGCTGCCGGCGGGCCGGTATGGAGCATCAGGCTCCACTCCCTCCTGGCAAGTCTTGCGACGCTCCCCCTCGCGGGCTTCATCGCTTACGTCCTCTCGGGGAGGAAAAAGGCCGCGTTCCTCTGGGGCATGCTCTTTCTCGCCCTCTCCGTGCCGGACGTCATCTACGCCGCACTGGCCCGGGGGTACGCGCTTCAGGTGTTCTTCCTCGCCCTCTACGCGGCGGGACTGGCTGCCTGCGGTTCCCTGCGGCCGCAGAAAAAATATCTGTCTTACCTTCCCGAAGCCGCCGTCTTCGCCGGGGGAGCCTGCGCCGTGTTCACGCTGCCGACCAGCGTCATGTATCTTTGCGCCATCACCCTGGCCGCGGGACTGATTTACCGGAAGAGGCCGCCTACAAGCCTTATCATCGTTTTGGGCGCGGGAGCGGTTCTGGCGCTGGTTTTCTGTCTTGGCAACTATCGGCAGCTCGACGCGGCGCGTAAATGGGGCACGCCCTTCACGACATGGGGCGCGTTTTTCCTCTTTGTCCTCGATACGCTCGATCTGCTTTTCACTCCCGGCGCGATCCCGCTGCTGATCGGTCTGACGTGTTTTCTGCGGCGGCGGGATCTGCCCGTTTGGCTCGTCATCGCGCTTCCCCTCGGAGCGGCGGTCCTCAGCAACGCGGGTCCGGCCCGGGCCTATCTGCCCTTCTGCGCCGCGGCGGCCGTCGCCGCGGGAGACTGCGCCGCGGAGGTGCAATGCCGCCTGAAAAACAAAACGTTCCGCGTTGCCGGAGCACTTCTTTTCGCGGGCGTCTCCGCGTCACTGCTGTTCATACAGCTGCCCCGCTGGCGCACAGCGGACTGGAGGACCGTCTACGAAAAGGCCTCGAAGGAACCCTTTTCCGTGCTGGTCGTCCACCGGGCCACCAGCGGGTACCCGCTGGGCTGGAACAACCGTCCGGCCATCTACACCGACTTCGTCAACAGACTGCTGGACAGATCCCGGGAAAGGGAGCTGGTCATGTTCGACGGTCCGGGGCGGATCAACGGAAACGACAGTTCCGACTGCGAAGCGGTCCTGACCGTTCCCTCCGCGGGCCGGGGGGAAGTGCTGGGCGGTCTGGCCTGCCGGAGATACAAACTGCGGGAAGTCTCTTCCGCAAGTCCGGGAGAGGCCGTGCTCATCGCTCTGCGCCCGGTGCCCTCCGAAACGGCCGGCGCGATGCTGTCGGCACTGGGAAAAAGCGGTCTTGTGAGATTGAAGCTCAACCCGTGGCTGTGCTACCGCATCGACCGCCCGGAGGGCAGTTACCGCTACGCGCTTCTGGCGGGGATCGTTCCGGAAAACAGCGCCATCGACCTCACAAGCTTCATCTCTTCCGCGGGAGGGGCCGTTTCGGTCTACAGGTTCGAGCCGTAAAGGCACGCTACAGTTTTTTGCGCAGATCGCAGGCGACGTCGCGGATGATGTCGTCGAGGACGAACCGGGGCGTCCAACCCGTGAGAGCGGCAAGTTTCGCCGTGTCGGGACAGCGGCGGCGCATATCCTCGAAGCCCTGCTCGTAAGCCTCGTCGTAGGAGAGGAATCTGATTTCGGAACGGCTGCCGGTGAGCTCGATCACCCGGCGGGCCAGCTCGAGGATGGAGACCAGCTCCTGACTGCCGATGTTGTAGACCTGTCCCACGGATCCCGGAGCGGCCAGAAGCAGTTTCAAAGCCCGGACCACGTCGCGGACGTGGCAGAAACACCGGGACTGTTTCCCGTCGCCGTAGACGCTGATGGGTTCGTTCCGCAGCGCGGCGCCGACGAAACGGGGCACGACCATGCCGTACCGCCCGGTCTGACGGGGGCCAACCGTATTGAAGAAGCGGACGACCGTGCCGGGGAAGGCGCCGGTCCGCTGGTAGGCCATGAGGTAGAACTCGTCGAGGAGTTTGCTGCACGCGTAGCTCCAGCGGGAGTTCATGGGGGAGCCGATCAGAAGATCGTCGGTCTCCGAAAATTTCTCGCGGGTGGACTTGCCGTAAACCTCGCTGGTGGAGGCGACGACGACGCGCTTGCCGTACTTCGCCGCCGGGATCAGCACATTTTCCGTACCGTGGACGTTGGTCGTGATGGTCCTCACGGGATCCTTGACCACCAGCTCCACACCCACGGCCGCGGCCAGATGGATGACGCAGTCGGAGTCGTGCACGAGGGAGTCGACCTCCCGGGGGGCCGTCACAACGTCGAGTTCGATGGTCTTCAGCGCGGGAGCCCCCGCAAGATGGGCGATGTTTTCCGGCGTGGACGTGGAATAATTGTCGACGATGGTGACTTCGTGCCCGTCTTCGAGCAGAGACTCGGCGAGATGACTGCCGATGAACCCGGCGCCGCCGGTGATGAGGTATCTCATAGATTTTTACTCCTGATGATGCCGAACAGTCCGGTCAACGGACCGGAAAGCACGTAGGCGGTGACGATGGCGGCGATCCCGGAGGTACGGAACGCGGCCGCAATGACGATCAGAATGGCCAGAATGAGCATTTTTTTGCGGCTCTTCCTCACGGAAAACAGCCAGCGCCCGGCGTGGATGTACGGGATCCGGCTCACCATCAGGAGACCGAGGATCGCTGTATACACGGGCAGGACGAAAGCGAATTTCTCCACGGGCAGCGCCGTGTCGTGGGCAAAGAAGACCGCCACGCAGATCGCCGCCGCCGCCCCCGGCGAGGGCATGCCGGAAAACCAGGCGGGATCCCCCTTTTTCTCGGCGGACATGGCATGGACGTTGTACGTCGCCAGCCGCAGCGCGGCGCAGCCGATGTAGACGCTGCAGAGCAGATAGACCGCGGCGATCTGCAGAGGCCCCATGACGCCGTCGCGGAGCGAATCGGTCATGACCACGACCACCACAGCCGGCGCGACGCCGAAGGTCACCATGTCCGACAGGGAGTCCATCTGGATGCCGTGGACGCTGGCCGCGTTGAGCGCCCGGGCGGCCAATCCGTCGAAGGCGTCGAAGATCATGGCCGAAAAGATCATGATCGCGCTCACGCAGAACACCCCGAGCACATCCTCAGGATCGCTCCGGTAGACCTGGAGCGTGTAGAGGATCGCGGCGAAGCCGCAGAGGGAGTTGCAGATGGTGAGCAGATTGGGGACAAAACGGGGAAAGTGCTTCGTTTTGTCGCTGAGAAGGAGCTTTTTCTTCATGGAGCCCTACTCCGTCAGCGTCGCGAGAACGGAAGAACCGCCCTTGACCTTGTCGCCGACCTTGACGCAGATCTCGGCGCGGCCGACGGGCAGGAAGAGTTCCGTCCGGGAGCCGAATTTGATCATGCCGTAGATCTCGCCCTTTTTGAGCTTCCGCCCCGGCGTGACGGGACAGACGATCCGGCGGGCGATGGCCCCGGATATCTGACGGACCGCGACGGGCAGACGGCTCTCCTCGTGAACATAAGTTCCCGAAATGGTCATGGCCTCGTTGCGCTGGGAGGCCCCCTCATCGCGGGCGTCGAGATATCCGCCCTCGCGGTAGCTCACGTTTTCGACCGTGAAATCCACAGGAGCGCGGTTGACGTGCACGTTGAACACCGAGAGGAAGATCCCGATGCGCACCGCAGGGCCCTCGAAAGGCGGGATCTTGAAATCCTCCACCTCGACGATATCGCAGACCGTCCCGTCGGCGGGACTGGTTATGAGACAGGGATTGGCGGGGATCCGGCGGTGGGGACTGCGGAAAAAGGCCGCGATCACGAGAAAGAGCAGCGCCGCGACCGCCGCGATGACGATCCCCGTCCTCACGAAGCCTTTTTCGAAAACCAGATACCAGCATCCGGCAAGGATCAACAAGAGAACGATCAGAGCCGTTCCCCACTCACGAATTCCATAATGCGTCAATGTCATAGTCGGAAACCTCCGTTTTTACCGAAACCACGGAGTAAATATAACTCCACAACCCGCTCATTACAAGAAAAACGGGGGGGAAATCGGCGAAAAACGGTCCTTTTTCAGCGCCCGCGGCTCAAGCCGGGGACGTAACTCCGGTTCCGCAGGGAGTCGAAGGACTCGCCCTCCCGGTGCTTCAGATACCCCAGCTGGAACAGCATCCGGTCGGAGTAGCCGTTGAAGAGCAGCCGGATGTCGAGATCGGGGGCGAGCCCCGCCGCCTCGACCAGCGGAACGAGACTGGTGGAGCAGTTGCGGGTCAGCGTGTTGTAGAACTCCCGTCTGCCGTTCAGCTTCCGGGCGACGTACATCAGCAGCATCCGGGCCTGTTCCGGATCGGCGCATGTCCGGTAGAGGTAGAAATCCTCGCCCCGGTATTTGATCCTCAGATCGAAGACATCTTCCGGCGTCCCCAGGACGGGAAGGATCTCGTACTGCTTGAAAAGTCCGGCCACGGCGCTCTGCTCCTGCCCCTCGGGGATGCGCGTCTCCATGGAGAGGACCAGCGTCCGTCCGTCGGAAAAATTGAACCCGAGCATGGTGTGGGCCACAGCCTCCAGACCGTCCCAGTGGGACACGGCCAGATCCACCGAGCGCAGACGGGCGGGATCCACGGTCATGTCCCGGTACCGGACGGTGTAATCGTTTTCCGTCCGGTAGCGGAAATCGCGGACATCGCGGAAAAGGATCCGGCCCTGCCCCGGGAACCCGGCTCCGGGACGGCGGCCCCAGGGCGTGCGCCACCGCGTCCCGGCAAACCGCTGGGAGGGGGTGACCGAAAAGAAGAACGCGGCGATCCCGAGAAGAGCGATGACGGCCGCCGGAACGGCGCGGCGGCAGAACCAGCCGGAGAGCCACAGCAGGAAAAGAAGAACGCCCGCCGAAACCGTGAGAAAGGTGTTCTCCGGAAAAACCAGAAAATGCAGTACGCCGAGACACCAGAGCAGCGGGAGCGGCAGCAGAACGAGCAGGATCACGGCGAGGATGTCCCGGAAACGGTTCTTCATTTTTTCGCCTTTGCCGCCGGGGCGCACTCTTTCAGATGCAGCAGAAGGATCCGCCGGAGCTCCTGAATGGCCAGGGGATTTTTCTGGGCGCTGTGGCCGGACTTGACCACGAGCTCGCTCTGCGCCTGGTCCAGGTGACTGCTGGCGTAAGGCACGATGCCGTCGCTGCCGCCGGGACACCCGGCCTCCCTGAGATTGCCGATAATGGAGTGGACGGGGACGTTCTCCGCCATCTTGAGGGAGTTGATGAACAGGATCGCCTCATTGTCGGGATCCAGACTGTCGATCCCCGTACCGGAATACTCCTCGGATCGGCCGATGGCACGCTGGAACCGCCGGAACAATTTCGTCTGCCGGAAGCTGATGAGCCGCCGGGGCAGACGGACCAGACTCGCGCCGAAGCGGCCGATCCAGCTCCGCGCCATGACGGAACCGCGGTGGGGAACGGCGATGAAGACCACCCGTTTCACGAAGGGCAGCGGCTCGAATCGGATGAACCGCCGCAAGGCCTTTCTGTCCTCCTCGGGAAGTTCCTTCAGGACATCCTCGAGAGGATATTTGCCGTTTTCGGTGATGATTTTTTCGAAAACATCCCCGGAACGGCTGACGGCCAGACGGCTGAGCAAACCTCCCATGGAGTGTCCGACGAGGACCATTTTGTCGAAGTTCCCAGTGGAAAGACCGGCCTTGACGATCCGCTCCCGTTCCTGTCTGAGGGAGGTGCGGAAAAACTCCGCGGAGAGAATGACGGGGTTGCCGCTGGAGTAGGAGAACCCGTAGAGCTGATACCGTTTGAGGATCTCCGGATCGCTGCGCAGGGTGTTGACCATCTGCAGCCAGGTGCGAGTGTCGGACATGAGGCCGTGCACCAGCACGACGGGGATCCGGCCGGGATCGAAGGCCTCGAAGCGGTACAATCCCTGCATCCGGCGGGTCTCCTCCGGACGGATCATGTAGAAGAAGAAGTTGAAAGGCAGAGGATCCTTGGCCATGTAGGCAAGCGGCGTGGAGAGATCCTGCTCCAGGGGGATCCTGCGGTCCCCCAGAACGATGTCGTCCGAGTTGCGGGAGTCGGCGAAGATCAGCCGGGCCCGGCAGCGCTGCCCGGGGACATATCTGTCGAAGGCCAGGACAAGGGTGGCGGGCAGGACGATGTTGTCGGCGAATTCCGCCCGTTCCGACCCCTTCCTGTCCAGAACGGCGATCAGGGGCACGCCGATCCCGAACCGGTGGGACTCGTGGGTGAGATTGACCGGCCGGTAGTCCGCGCAGAGCAGAAAGGAACTCTGCCGCCCGACGTTTTCCGCCAGCCGGTATTCGGGCGGATCGAAAAACACCGTCTGCCCCGCGGCGGCCGTGAGTTCGAAGCCGCCGTTGTGTTCGAGTTTCCGCTCCGAGAGACAGGCAAAAAGTTCGGTCAGGGCCAGATTGTATACGCGGATCATGCCCAGACGCGCCGGATCGTAAACGGATTCCGCGCTGTCCACTCGGGCGATGTACAGCGAGGCGTAGAGCACGGCGCTCAGATAATACCGGATCGCGACGTCCGGATCCGACTTGAAGCGGAGCCCCAGATTGAGCGCGCAGTCGGCCAGGGTCTCGATGTAGACGCCTTTGGGTTCCGAGCTGTACAGCTTCTCCAGCTTTTCCAGCAGGCGGGCCGGCTCGTCGCGGTAGAGGTCGTTCAGCAGAAAGTTGCCGAGGACGTTCACGCTGCCGGGCATCAGCCCGTCATACCCGCGCATCATGGTGCTGCTGTACTCCGCCCGCCGGTCGGGACCGACCTTTTCCACGCCGACCTCGTCCGAAACGCATCCCGAAAACAGAAGGAGTGCCAGAACGCAGCAGAGCGGACCGGAGGCGAACAGTCTTTTCATGACCGCCGCTCCAAGCCCGAGGGAAGGGTCTTCCACCTGCGGTAGATCTGGGGAACGATGTATTTGATGACGGAAGCGGCGGGGAGCGCGAAGATCATGCCGGAGATGCCGGCGAAAACGGCTCCCAGCAGCACGACGATGATCGTCTCGAGCGTCGTGAGCCCCAGAGACTCCCCGATCACGGCGGGGTAGAGGATGAACTGTTCGACGACGCCGCTGTAGATCAGATAGAAGACCAGCAGACCGAGGATCTGCACGCCGCTCGCGTCGCCGATGGCGATGGTGGTGAGCAGCGCGACGAGACACCCCAGCACCGGACCGATGTAGGGCAGAAGGATGCCGCATCCGGCGATGAGCCCGAGAACGGGGAAATAAGGGAGCCCCAGCAGAAAGAACATCGTCGTGTAGACGATGGTGTCGGTCAGCATCAGCAGCAGATACCCCCGGACCCAGATCCGGAGCCGGGAAAAGGTCCCGCTCAGGATGATCCGGGCGTCGGCGACGGTGTTCTCGTCGGCGCCGGGGAGCCACTTGCCGTTGAAGACGGTCCGGACGAGGTACTCGCTCTGCCGTCCGGAACTGCTGTCCGTCCGGCAGAACTCGGCCAGTTTGAAAAGGAAAAGCAGTCCGAAGAACACCGACAGCACGATGTCGCCGACAATCGAGATGACGGTACCCACCACGCTTGCAGTGAAGTTGACGACGCCGCCCGTCGACCGCAGGACGATGCGGATCACCTCGTTTCGGGTCTTGTCGTCCCTGAGGCTCTCGCGGATCAGCTCCACGCCGCGCCGGACGGCGGGATAACGGCTGAAACGGTCCTTGATCCTTTCCAGATGCTCTTCGATCCGGAGGAGGTATCTGTTCTTCGTCTCAGCGGGCCGGGCGGACGGGAGAGACGAATCGGCCTTCCGGCGGACGTCGATGGTGCGGTGCGTGCGGGCCACATACCTTCCCGTCAGCGCCGAGGCTCCCGAAAGAACGCCCAGAAAAACGATCGCGACAAGGAGCACCGTCACGGAAATGGCCTGCCGGGTGATCCGGCGGTCGGAAACACTGCGCGGATCGGCGGCCGCTTCCTGCCCGGGACGGCGGCTCACCGCCTGACGGAGACGGTTGAGCGGCAGAAAAAGTCCCTCGAACAGGCTGACGAGCGCAAAAACGATCCCGCGGCGGCGGCGGATCCGCCCCTCGAAAAATTTCTCCAGCGGCAGGAGCAGATACGCGCCGATCAGGCCGAAGATCACGGAGCGCAGCAGCGTCGCCGTCAGGATGAAGACGCCGATCACGATCAGCGCGGCGACGATCCCCGCCCCGGAACGGATCAGCTCGTCGTGGGCCTTTCTCTCGGCCTCCACGGCTGCGAGCAGGGAAAAGAATTCCTCCTCCGGAAGACCGGCGCGGCAGGCGAAGTCTCCGAGAAGCCCCCGGCTCCTGTCGTTCATGACATCGCACAAAAGCGCCAGCAGAACGAGAAAGCGGAGCAGCTTGCACAGATCCTCGCGGGACATCGCGCCGAGGTCGGACGCCGCCTTTTCGGGCGTGGTCTCGGCCACCTCCCGGAGCAGACGGATCTGGCGGTTGGACTCCTCCATGCCCCGCTGCTCCTCGATGAGCTCGCGCACGATCTCGAGACGGGCCCCCGAGATCTCGCCGTCTTCAGCCAGCATGGTCCTGACGAGAGCGAGAACGGCCTTCTGGCGCTCCTCTTCACGGTCGTCTCCGGAAAACACGCCGGCGAGCATCCCGTAGGAGCGCTTGAGGGAGTGCTTCAACCCGCCCGCGCGGAGCACGGAGGGCGAAAACCGGGAGAACCAACCCGCCATCAGAGGACCTCGACCCTGCGGCTGCCGGAAACGACTTCACCGACGACGTCCGCGGCAAATCCCGCGCCCCGGATGACTTCGAGGGAGGCGTCGACGGCCCCGGCGGGCACGAACCAGACCATGCCGATCCCCATATTGAACACGCGGTAGGCTTCGGATTTCTCCACTTTGCCCATGGAGGTGAGGAGCTTGAAGATCGGCGGCACCGGCATGACATCGCTGCGGAAGATCACGTCCACGTTTCCGGGCAGGATCCGGGGCACGTTGTCGTAAAGCCCGCCGCCGGTGATATGGGCGATGCCGTCGAGGGGGATATTGCGTTTCATCGCCTCGCGGATGGCCGGGTAGTAGCAGACGTGAGGATGCAGCAGCGCTTCGCCCACGGTTTCGTTCAGCCCATCCGGACGGCTGTGGACCGTGAGGCCCCCATCGGCAAAGAGGATCTTGCGGGCCAGGCTGAAGCCGTTGGTGTGAAGCCCGTTGGAGGCGATCCCGATGGCGGCGTGACCGGGGGCGATCCGGGTCCCGTCGATGATCTTGGAGCGTTCCACGACGCCGGTGATGACGCCGACGAGATCGAAATCGTTGCCGTACATGCCGGGCATCTCGGCGGTCTCGCCGCCGAGGACGGCGCAGTTCGCCTCGCGGCAGGCGCGGGCGATCCCGCTCAGCACCAGCTCATACAGGGGACTGCGCAGTTTGCCGATGCCGATGTAGTCCATGAAGTAGATGGGCTCGGCCCCCTGCACGGAGATGTCGTTGATGCAGTGGTTGACTATGTCGCACCCCACGGTGTCGTACTTTTCCATCATCATGGCGATCATGAGCTTGGTCCCCACGCCGTCGATGCTGGAAACGAGAACGGGATCCTCATAGCCCTCGAACCGGGCCGAAAAGAGGCCGCCGAACCCGCCGATGGGAGCGAGCATTTCCGGACGGCGGGCGGAGGCCAGATCCTTTTTCGCCCGCGCCAGCAGTTCCGTCGCAAGATCGATATCGACGCCGGCCGCCTTGTAAAGATCGCTTTTCACTTCTTTTGACATGATCGATGCTCTTTCTCTCAAAGGTTCCAGAATTTTTTGGGCCCGCTGTAAGCCATGCGGGAAGCGAGATCCATGGTGATGTCCGCGGGGATCTGCCCCCGTTCGGTCATGGTTCCGAGCACGTCGGAGAGCACCCGGCGGAACATCTCGAAACGGGAGCCGTAGCTGAGCAGTTTGCGGGAATCCGAGACCATGCCCGCGAAATTGCTGAAGACGTCGGTGGAACCGATGTACTCCAGCTGGCGCCGCATGCCGATGGGCGTGTCGTTGAGCCACCAGGCGGAACCGAGAGCCACCTTTTCCCCGAAGGCCCGGGCCACGGTGGCCAGAGTCGCCTGATGCCCGGCCTCCAGGCAGTAGAGCACGACCTTGAGCCTGTCGTCGAAGCGGTTGAGGAAGGTCACCAGACCGGGGAGATAGTCCTGATAGTGGTTGCTGACGTCGCCGCCCACATCCGGCCCGAGGCTATCGAAGAGCTTTTTGCGCACGTCGCGCACGGCCCCGAGGTGCAGCTGGGTGACCCAGTCCGTCCGGCTGTTGAGCTCGCCGACCCGGGTCATGAAAACGCCCATGAAGCAGTCGCATTCGGCGGAAGAAAGTTTCTCCCCGGCCATGGCCTTTTTGAACACCGCGTCGGCGTCGGCAAAATCGTAATCGGCCCGAAGCGGCAGTTCGATGCCGTGATCGCTGGCCCGGCAGCCCCGTTCGGCGAAGTAGTCGTGACTGCGTTCGACGGCGGCGAAGAGGTCCTTGAGATTCGAGAGCTTCATGCCGAAGCGTTTTTCCACCTGATCCATGTAGGCGCGCCAGCCGGAGGCAAAGATCTTCATGGCCTTGTCGGGACGCCACGTGGGCCGGATCATGGTTTTTCCGAAGGCGGCGTTGGCCCGGTCGTGATCCTCCAGCTTGTCGATGAGATCGTCGGTGGAGCACATGACTTCCACGTTGAGGGGACCGGTCAGCAGGGCCTGAGGCCGGTAGGCGTCGGTGGCAAGTTTCGCGTTGACGGCCGCGTAGATCTTTTCGCCCGTGGCGGCGCTGAGCTGCTCGTCGATGCCGAAGTAGCGTTTGAGATCCAGATGGATCCATTCGTACACGGGATTGCCCGCGATCTCGGGGAAGACCCGGGCCAGCGCGAGGAACTTGTCGCGGGGAGAGGCCGGTCCGGTGATCATGGATTCGGGCACGCCCCGCTTGCGGAGCATCTCCCACACGTAGTGATCGGTGGCGGCGAAAAGCTGCCAGGCGTCGGCGTAACAGCCGTTATCGGCGATCTCCCTGACGTTGGCATGGTTGTGGGGATCGATCACCGGCAGACCTTTGATGCGGTCGAAGATCTCGAGGCCGGTACTGTTTCCGATGAGGTAATTGCTGCCGAGGAAAGCCATTTTCACATTCTCCTGGGGGTTGGAAATTTATCAGACGTTGAGCGCGGAACAGTCGGCGTCGGAAGCCAGCTCCGCGGCGTGCGCTTCGAGAAGGGGCCGGACCTCGTTCCGCAGGTAGTCGGCCACCTGCTGCGGCGCGCGGCCGATGAAGGCGGACGGATCGATGAGCGAATCGAACTCCTCCCGGATGGCGGCGAAAGCGGGATCGTTTTTGATGCGGTCCAGCAGATCGTTCTCCAGACCTTCTTCCTTGACCCGGCGGCCGGCGGCCATGGAGTGGGCGCGGATCACCTCGTGGAGATCCTGACGGTTGCCGCCCTTCTTCACGGCGGCCATCAGCAGATTTTCGGTGGCCATGAAGGGGAGTTCGGCCGCGACGTGTTTGGCGATGACCTTGGGCCAGACCTGGAGATTCGAGGTGACGTCGAGCAGGATCGAGAGGATCACGTCGCAGGCGAGGAACCCCTCGGGCAGGATCAGTCTGCGGTTGGCGGAGTCGTCAAGAGTCCGTTCGAACCACTGGGTGGAGGCGGTGTACGCCGCGTTGCCCGGCAGATTCATGACGTAGCGGGCCAGGGAACAGACCCGCTCGCAGCGCATGGGATTGCGCTTGTAGGCCATGGCGCTGGACCCCACCTGTTTGGCGCCGAAGGGCTCCTCGACCTCCTTCATGTTGGCAAGGAGCCGGATGTCCGTGGCCATCTTCGCCGCGGACTGGGCCAGACCGGAGAGGATGGAGAGGACGAAATAATCGATCTTGCGGGAATAGGTCTGTCCTGAGAGGGTGATGACCCGGTCGAAGCCCATGCTGGAGGCGACGCGCTTCTCCAGCTCGCGGCATTTGGCATGATCCCCGTCGAAGAGTTCGAGGAAGCTGGCCTGGGTGCCGGTGGTCCCCTTGACGCTGCGGAAGGGCAGTTCGCGGATCTCCCGGTCCAGACGGTCGAAGTCCAGCATGAAGTCCTGGAGATACAGGGCAAAGCGTTTGCCCAGCGTGGTCAGCTGAGCGGGCTGGAGATGGGTGAAGCCCAACACGGGCAGATCCTTGCGCGCGTCGCAGAAGTCGGCCAGCTGAGCGATGAGCCGCAGCAGTTTGCCCCGCAGGAGCTTCATGGACTCGCGCATCTGGATGAGTTCGGTGTTGTCCGTCACGAAGCAGCTGGTCGCGCCGAGGTGGATGATGGGCGCGGCTTCCGGCGCCAGCTCCGCCAGGGCCCGGATGTGGCTCATCACGTCGTGACGCAGGCCCTTCTCGATCTCGGCAACCCGGTCGAAGTCGATGTCCTCGAGATGGGACTCCAGTTCGGCGATCTGGCCGTCGGTGATGCTCAGCCCGAGCTCCTTCTCGCAGCGGGCCAGCGTGAGCCACAGCCGGCGCCACGTGGAGTGCTTGTACTGCGGCGACCAGACGTAGCTCATGGAACGCCCCGCGTAGCGGTCTGTCAGCGGATTGCAATAACCTGTCGTATTCACTCTGCTCTTCCCCACAATTTTGCTTTTTCCGGAAAATTTTTTCAAATCGCGTTTGCCTTTTGAAAAAACACCGGCTATAATATGAAACCGGACATGCGATATAAAATAATACCGCGGGGATGATAAATCAACCTTGAGCAATAAAGATTTTTTGACCGTGAACAGCGCAAATCAGGACATGGCCGTCTTCAGCGTCGTCATAAAAGTGAACGACCTCGATCTCTGCCGTACGTTTTACCGGGACGTCCTCGGCTTCGGGGATCCCGCCGTCGACAGCTCCTTTGCCGTCGGCTTCGCTCTGGCGGATAATTTCCATCTCGTTCTCGAAAAAGTGTCCGCGCCCTTCCTGGAACACGCGTCGGCCGCCACGGCCTGGTCCTTCGGATGCGCCGACCCCAAGGCTCTGTCGGCCCGCCTCGAGAGCTGCGGTTACGCCGGCCTGACCCCCATGCGGGGCTCCCGGAGGACCGACCTCTACATGGGCAGGGATCCGGAGAACAACGTGTTCCTCGTGAAAGACCTGTCCCGGACCGGGAAGTAAAGCGGTCAGCGCGCCGTGCGGCCCGCGGGACCGCCGTTTTTTTCCGTCCGGCGCTGTCTGTGCCTCACCACGAGTCCCCTGACGAAGAAGTAAGTCAGAGGCGTCATCACGGCCGTCAGCAGGACCGCGCCGATGAAGAAGGCGATGACAAGATCCCGGCCGATGCCGAAGAGAGCCTCGTAGCTCTGACGGCGGATCACATCTTCCATGATCTGTTTGACCTCGTCGAGCCCGCGTCCCTTCCCCATGATGAGCAGACCGACGTAGCACTGGGCCGGATAGAGGAGGAATATGGTGAAGTGATTGGTGATGAGCGTACCCACCGTGGCGCCGATCTTGCTTCCCTTGAGCAGGAACGCAGTGGGGATCGAGCAGATGAGCTGGAATCCGAAGGGGATCAGACAGCCGTAGAACATGCCGATCGCCCACCCCCGCGCGACGTACTCCGGAGAGGCCTTCTCCCGGACGATCTTCGCGTAGAGACGGATGAGATGTTTCCTGAAAAATTTGCGGTTCATGTCGTTCCTTTCCGCCGTTCCCGGCCCGACCGCCGATGTCTCTTCTCAAAAAATACACTTCCGGAGCAGTAAAATCAAGCCGGGAAACGGTATTTTCGCTGTCTTTGGCCCGAATGGGAAGCCCGTTCCGGGAAACGGGGCCCATTTGCATTCGGGCGCGAGACAGTTTATATTATGGGTCATGTTCTTTTTTCGAACGGGGTCGAATTTTGAGATGAGAAGGATTTTTTCAGCAGCGCTGCCGGTCCTGTTCCTCTGCGTCCTTTCCTGCCCGGGGAAGGAAACGGGGGAGCTGGACTCCATCCTCGCCTCGGTGAACGGCAGTCCCATCAGTCTTCAGGACGTCCTGCCCCTGACGCGGGCCGAGGAGTACAAGGCCTTCAGCACCCGTTCCGGCGACGCCCTGAAAAAAAGGATCGTCGAGATCCGCCGGGAGGCCGTGGACGAACTCATCGACAGGAAACTGATCCTGGAAGACTACGCAGGGAAGAAATTCGAGATCTCCGAACGGGACATCGAGAGCGCCGTGGACGAGGTCGCGCGGCGCATGGGCGTCCGCTCCCGCGACGAATTCCTGCGCGCGCTCGCCCGGCAGGGGACCAGCATCGAGGAGGTGCGGAAAAACGTCCGCGACGTCATGATCGTCCAGCTCATGCTCCACAGGGCCTTCGCCGCCGAGAGATCCGTCACGCCGGAGATGATGTTCGACTATTACAAAAAACACGGCGGCGGGAAGGACGACTCGGGGGTCGTCGAACTTGCAATGATCCTGCTCCACGGCAAGGACGAAGCCCGGACCGCGGAGATCGCCGGAGCGCTGAAGCGGGATCCGGGCAGCTTTTCCGCCCTTGCCGCGAAATGGTCCGACGGTCCCGGGAAAGAGGACGGCGGCCGCCTCGGCCGGATCCGGCACCGTCTTCTCCGGCCTGAATTTGCCGCCGCCGTCGGCACCCCGGTCAAAGGGAAGATCCACGGTCCGATCGCGACGCCGGAGGGAACGGTCTTCCTCAAGGTCCTGGACTGGATCCCCCCCGTGAAAAGGGGTTTCAAGGAGAGCCTCCCGGAGATACGCCGGGCCCTCGAGGCGGAACAGCGGAAGGCCAGCAGAAAAAATTATACACAGCGACTGAGGAAAGAGGCCATCATCAGGTACTTTTTCTGACGGACCCACAGGACGGAGCGTATGAAACTTTATTGCGAAACATGTCAGAAGCCCTTCCCCGTGACCGCGGAAGCGGGTGCGGCCGCCGTCAAATGCCCGCATTGCGGCAAGGATATCCCGGTCCCGGAAAAGAATGTCGCGCCGGGAGTCGTCATCGGAGATTTTCTCATCGAAAAGCCGCTGAGTCACGGCGGCATGGGCGAGGTCTACATCGCCCGCCAGCTCTCCCTCGACCGCCCCGTGGCCCTCAAGGTGCTTCAGGACCGCTTCAACAAGGACAGGGAATATGTCGACGGTCTTTTCCGGGAAGCCCGGGCCGCGGCCAAGATCACCCATCCCAACATCGTCCAGGCCTACGCCGTGGGCGAGGAGGACGGCGTCTATTATTTCGCCATGGAACTCATCCGCGGTGAAACTTTCAAAAAGATCCTCCAGCGGGAGAAGGTCCTCAGCTTCACCCAGGCCGCCAAGGTCATCCGCGAGGTGGCCGGCGCCCTCGACGTCGCCTGGCGCGAGCAGAAACTGGTGCACCAGGACATCAAGCCCGACAACATCATGCTGGACTCCAACGGCTTTGCCAAGCTCGCCGACCTGGGACTGGCCCGGAAGGCCTCGGCCAACGACAAGGCGGACGACTCCGACGAGGTCATGGGCACGCCGCAGTACATCAGTCCCGAACAGCTTACCGGCGTTCCCACCGACGTCCGCAGCGACATCTACAGTCTGGGAGCCACCTTCTTTCAGTTCGTCACGGGGCGTTTCCCCTACGTTGCCGACACGGCGGAGGAGATCTCCCGGATGCACGTGGACGGGAATCTCGTTCCCCCGAAAAACTTCAACCCCGAGCTTCCGGACGCCCTCAACGACATCATCGTCAAAATGATGGCCAGGGATATCAGCAAACGCTACCAGCTGCCGTCGGAACTCATCAAAGATCTGGATAATTTTCTCAGCGCCGCCGGACGCAAGCCGGGGAAACTGACGCTGAAACCCCTTCTGCAGCGCACCGGCGCCAAAGGCGGCGCAGGGACCGGTCCGCAGCAGGGTGGACAAGCCTCCCCTGCGGAACCCACCTCGGCCGCCCCCGCGGAAAAACCCGTTGCGCCTCCCGTTGCGAGACCCGTCGCGAAACCCGCTGCGAAACCCGCTGCGAAACCCGCTGCGAAACCGGCACGGCCCCTGCCCGTCGGGAAGAAACCGGCCGCGGTCCCGGCCGTTCCGGCGAAGCCCCAGCCCCCCGATGCGGGAGGAAGCGGCGGGAGCGATGAAGAGGATCAGGTGCCGGCGCAGGAAGAGGGCGGGACCGGCGGCTTCTGGCGGAAACTGCTGAAAAGAAAGAGCGGGGAGGAAGGATCCGAGCCGCAGTTCGAAAGAAAGCCGGTTTTGAAATGGGTCCTTCTTTCGGTGACGATCCTGATCGTCGTCGCCGCCGGACTGGCCGCGGCCTTCTACTTTGCGGCAAAGGCGGACAAACTCCCCGAAAAACTCAAGCCCTGGGGAGAAAAACTGCTGACGAAACTCGGCCAGACGCCCGCGGCGCAGCCGAAACCGGCTCCCGACGCCCCCGAAGCGCCCGGCAGCCAGGGACCTCCGCCCCCGCCTCCGCCCAAGGGAGGACCTCACGGTCCCGGTCCCGGCGGCAGACC
>JAFSTC010000027.1 GCA_017450705.1 Lentisphaeria bacterium
CTAATTGAGTGTGATTTCTGTTGCGAGACGTCTCCAGCCGCCGTCGCCCTATCTACAGTAACACACTTTTTAAGGTTCAGCCACTTTTTTTACTCCCGGTTGCTGCTTTTCTTTTACCATAGCAACTCATCTCTCATCTCTTTTTTTACTTTGGTTCTTTTGTGCGGATACTTGGGATTTTTGTTCTTTCCAAAAGCGGCCGGGCGGGGTAAAATATATGCAGACAACGAAGAATTTCAACGCAGAAAGAGCAAAAAAGATGAATTCGTTCGAAAAGGGAAAAATGTCCGGTACGGGCCGGAGCCGTTTCACGTTGATCGAGCTGCTGGTCGTCATCGCCATCATCGCGATCTTGGCCGCCATGCTCATGCCCGCCCTCCAGCAGGCCCGGGAGCGGGCCAGAGGAGCCAACTGCGCCAGCAACCTCAAACAGATCGGTACGACACTCAATTCCTATCTGGATTCCTACGCGGAAAATTATCCCCTTCTTCTGGAGGCCGCCTTTATTGACGGGGCGAAGAAATTTGTCTCGGATCTTATGCTGATCGCCGTCCAAAGCGGGGCTTTCCCGAATATGAAGGCCGCACTCGCCGAAGTTCCCGGAAATGATGTGACGGCGCCGGGATTCGGTCCGGCAATGAAAAAATTCGCGCTTTTCATGTGTCCTTCGGAGTCCAGGACCTTTCTGCATGTCAACTCGAGCGCAGGGCATCGCTATACCAATTATCTTGCCAACGGCGCCATTTTCGGCACCATCACAAGCGGCACGGATTTAACGATCATTCCGGGCATCAAAAGCACGATGCTGAAAATGCCCACACGTAATATGCTGTATGCGGATGCCAATCTTGAAAAGAAATGGCCCAATGTCAGTGATCTGTGGCACATCAAAGCCCCAAGTGAAGGAGGGGGCGGCGGTATTTCCTGGCGTCATAACGGATCGGCCAATTTCCTGATGGCGGACGGCCACGTGGAGGGCCAGAACGAGCGTGTGATCCCCGATGTGGCGACAAGCGGGATGCACATCACCCGGAAAGTGAATAATGGCAGCTCGAACCCCTGGCTGTTCAAGTAAGAGAGATAAATCGGATCCATGAAAAAAACTGTATGCATGGCGGTTCTGCTTACCGCCGCCATGTTCTGCCGGGCGGTGACGGTCGTCATCCCGGAAAAGGCGAGACCCTCCACCGTATACGCGGCGGAGGAACTGGCGGAACATCTCGGGAAAGCCCTGAAGCAAAAAGTCGGCATCGCAGGGGAAAACGAAAAGGTTTCCGGGCAGAAAATCTATCTCGGCAACACGGCATTTGCCCGCAGGCAGGGAATCGATTTCTCAAAATTCGGCATGGAGGAGTCCCTGATCCGCAGCTGCGGGAACGATATCGTCATCGGCGGAGGCGAACCGCGGGGCACGCTTTACGGAGCTTATGAAATTCTGGAGCGCTTCGTCGGTGTGGCCTGGCTGACGCCCTTCGTGACGACGATCCCGGAACTAAAGGAATTGAAGATTCCTCCGGCGGCCGATTTGCGCATTCAACCCTCTTTCCGGCACAGGGCCGTCTTTGTCGTCCAGTACACGTGGATGAACCGAGAGTTCAGCCGGGCCAACATCAGATTCCGCGTAAGAATGCGGGAAAATCTCCACTGGCAGGATTGCGAAAAATTCACCCCCGAAGAAAAGGCCCGCTGGGGGATCACACCGGTATTGGGAAGACCGGCCCCTCTGAACACGATGTATCACTACGTGAAATTCTGGCCGGAAAAAGGGATGGAGGATGCCCTCAGTCTCGATGCGGCGGGAAAGCGTCTGCGTCCGAAAGACGCTCACGGTCCCGGCCACGTCTGTTTCAGCAGTCTCAAGGCGAGAAAGATGTTCGCGAAACAGATGAAGGAATTCATCGCAAAGGACCGGGAGGAATTCAAGGAGTTCCCGCCCTTGCTTTACAACCTTTCCATCAACGATACGCCGGAGGGGACAGGGATGTGCGTGTGTCCGGGCTGCAAAGCGCTGACGGAAAAATATCAGGCTCCCTCCGGTGCGATGCTCGAATTCGTCAATTATGTCGCCCGGGAAATCGAAAAAGTCTACCCGGATATCCGGATCCAGACCTCCGCATACTACTTTACGGAAAAACCGCCGGTGGGGATCGCTCCGCATAAAAACGTGACGGTCCGCGTCTCGCCCATCGACGTCTATTTCAAAGGCAAGTGCAAAACGATGTTCCCGATGGAATCTCCGGGCAACAGGACATGTGCGGATTACATGCGCAAATGGTCCGAACTGGGCCCGATCCAGATATGGAACTACTGGGTCAATTTCGCGGGTGACGCGAGCAACGGCGGCATCGTCAACGTCGAAACGATATACAAAAACCTGAAATTCTTCAAAAAGTGCGGCGCGGATTACGTCTTTTCGGAATGTGAATATCCGGACAGTTCGTCATTCCACGCCCTTCGGCAGTATGTGGGATATCAGATGAAAAAAGACTGCACGCAGGAGCTTGACGTGCTGCTGGACAAATACTTTTCCGGCTGCTACGGTCCCGCGGCGGTCCCGATGCGGAAACTTTACGATTTCCTTGCCGAAAAGACAAGGAACCTTGCTCCCTGCAGTATCGGCGGCGTAAGCAGTCTGAAATACATCGACCGGGACTTCTTCCGCACCGCGGAGAAACTGCTGGCTGAAGCGGAAAAACTGGCCCGCGGAAACAGCCTGTACCTCGCCGGAATAACGCGGGAACGGGTGCCTCTCGATCTTGCCCGCTCCGCGATCAGCGAGCATTGGGAACCTGAGGAGCATCTGCCGGCAAGAGCCGCCGTTCTCGACCGGCTGGCCAAAAACAGAACGGCCGATCCCTACTGGAAACACCGGACACGGGTCAAAATCGATATGGGGAAAAAACTCCGCAAAACCGTCAATTTCGGCGCGAAATATCCCCTGCCGGAAGAGTTCGAAGGAAAGACGCTGTTCGACATCACCTGGCGGGAATTCACCGTCGACATCACCCGGCACTGCGGTCTGAAACTGGTCGATGACAAGGAGGCCTGCGGCGGCAAGGCCATGTGCCTCGAAAAATCGCCCAAGAGA
>JAFSTC010000028.1 GCA_017450705.1 Lentisphaeria bacterium
GCGGGACCGCGGGAGCCGGGAATACTAAGAATACTAAGAATACTAAGAATGCTAAAAATACGGCCAAGACCGTCTCGCAGTATTCCTGGTATTCATAGTATTCATAGTTGCCGCCGGGCCGAGTTGCTCCCCCGCCGGGCCGGGCCGCCCGTCCCGGGAACGGTCCTGTTTGGGAAAATATGCAAAATTTTGCTGTCAAGACGGGCGTTGCGCTTGATTTAGCAGTCATTTCATGATATATTGACGACGCTCGGAAACAGAACCGCCATGCGGGAAAATACATGGCGCGGGGGGATAATGGAAAAACGCAGAGCAGTTGTCACCGGGATCGGTGTCGTTTCGCCGCTGGGCAACTCCGTTGCGGAGTTGTATCGGGGGCTTTTGGACGGTCGTTCCGGGATCCGGGCCATGACCGAGTGGCGCGGGGAGTTCGGACGCAGCATTGCCGGAGCTCCGGTGGTCCCGGATCCCGAGCAGGTCAAACAGATCAGCCGCAAGGTCCGGCGGACCATGGGCAATGCCGCGCTCTTCGCCGGGTTGGCCGCCCGGGAGGCCGTCACCCAAAGCGGTCTCGAGCCGGAGTTCTTCTCTTCGGGGCGGGTCGCGTGCGTGATCGGATCGACGGTCGGGAGCGCCGCCAGCATGACCGAGGCCTGTGTCGCCGATTATGAGGGACGCCGCAACGACTTGTCGGCGTGTCACTTTTTCCGTCTCATGTCCCATTCTTCCAGTTTCAATGTGGCCGACATGTTCGGGATCAACGGGCCCCAGCTGTCGACCAATTCGGCGTGCGCCTCCGGACTTCAGGCCCTGGGCGAGGCGCTGGAGTTGATCCAGCTGGGCAAGGTCGACGCGGTCCTGGCCGGCGGATCGGATGAATCGACCCCGCTCGTCGCGGCCTCTTTCCAACTGCTGTACGCCCTGGCCGAGGAGGAGGTCCCGGAACCCGAAAAACTCTCCAGGCCCTTCGACGCCGGACGCACCGGGCTGGTGTGCGGCGAAGGCGCGGGGATCCTCGTCGTCGAGGAACTGGAGCATGCGAAGCGCCGCGGTGCGCAGATCCTCTTCGAGATCGCGGGATACGCGACAAATTGTTCGGGGTGGCATGTGAGTCACTCGGATGAAGTTCAGACCGCCAACTGCATGAAGGGGGCGCTGGCCGACGCGGGGATCTCCGCGGAGGCCGTCGATTACATCAGCGCCCACGCCACGGGGACGAAGGTGGGCGATGCCGCGGAGGCCTCCGCGATCCGCGCCGTGTTCGGCGGCGACACCCCGGTCTCCAGTCTCAAGGGGCACATCGGGCATACGCTCGGCGCCTCGGGCGCGCTGGAAATGGCGGCCGTGGCCGGGATGATGCGCGACGGTCTGGTGCTCCCCACGCGCAATCTGGAGGAGGTCGGCGACTGTTCCGGGATCCTGCTGCCCCGCGAGGTTCAGGAGCGGAGGGTCCGGGTCTGCCTCAAAAACAGCATCGCTTTCGGCGGCGTGAACGCTTCTCTCGTGTGCCGGAGTTTTGAATGACATTTTGAAACGGACTGCAACTGTCTGAAAAATCAGGAGACAATATATGGATCGCAATGAGATCGTAAAGACGGTGAACTCGATTTTCGTCGAGCGCTTCGAGATGGACGAGTCGGAACTGACCCCCGAGAAAAAGATCATCGAGGATCTTCAGCTGGACAGCCTTGATCTGGTGGATATGATCGTCGGACTTCAGCAGAAGTTCGGGATCATGCTCCGCGACAATCCGGAGATCCGCAATGTCCGCACCCTCGGTGATGTCTATGACCTCTTCGAGAAGCTGGCCAAGGAGCATCCGGAGATCGCCGACAAGATCAAGTGACCCCCCCTGCAAGGCATTTCCGGTCATGGTCCTTCTGCGGAGCATAGCGATTTATTCCGTCACCGTCCTGTGGATGCTGGTCTTCTGGCTGGCCGTTCTTCTGCCTGTTCTGGCGGTGATGCTCCTGCCGGCTCCGCGCAGGCGGCATGTGATCCGTTTTTCTCTGCTCGTCTTCGGGCAGCTGACGATCCGCTGTGTCTGGCGCATTTTCTTCAGGATCCGTTTCGAGGACCGGACGGGCGGCGTCCGGGAGCCGGGGATCGTTGTCGTGAATCACCGGTCCGCGAGCGACGCTTTTCTGGTGGCGCGGCCGGGGTTTTGCGGCGCGCAGACGGTCAACGGCTGGCCGCTGAGGCTGCCTTTCCTCGGGCCGGTGGCGCGGGCCGCGGGATATCTCAACATCACCGAGTGGGATTACGGGACCACGCTGGCCCGGGCCCGGGAGGTCCTGTCCTCGGGCGAAATGATCGTGTCGTATCCCGAGGGGACCCGGTCCGAAAGCCCCCGGATGAATCCCTTTCACAGCGGGATCTTCCGGATCGCCATGGAGCTGAAAGTCCCGGTCTATATGCTCTGCATCGCGGGGAACCAGTACATGCCCGACCGGAAATTCCGTTTCCGGGAGTTCCAGGATATCTCGATGCGTTTCCTGGGACCTCTCCCGGCGGAGGAAATACAAAAATGCCCTACGGCTTATGCCTTGAAGATGAAGGTCTTCCGCAGGATGACCGATGAACTTGCGTCCATGGACGCGGAGCTTGACCATGAAAAAACACTTTGAACTGTCGGATGATCGTTCCCTCTCCTCCCGGGAGGAGGTGAGGCGTCTTCAGGACCGGCTGCTGGCCGAACAGATCCGCTATTGCCGGAACAACTCCCCCTTCTACCGGGAAAAACTGGCCGCCTTTCCGGACAGGGATCATGATTTCGACACGCTTCAGGACTTGCCGACCACCTCGAAGCGGGATCTGGCCGAGCACAACGAGGCCTTCTTCGCCGTTCCCCCCTCGGGGATCGCGGACATCTGCTTCACCAGCGGGACTACCGGCAACCCCTGCCGGATCGTCTACACGGCCTCGGACCTCGACCGGCTCGCCTACAACGACGCCTGCGGCTACCGCGCTTCCGGCATGGAAGCCGGGGAGAAGGTCTTGCTCACGTGCACCATCGACCGTTGTTTCATCGCGGGGCTGGCGTATTATCAGGGCGTCGTCAAATTCGGCGCGTCGGCGATCCGCAACGGACTCAACACGCTGGAGAGCCACGCCGAAGTCATCCGGACCCTCCGCCCGGAGAATATCGTCGGCGTCCCGAGTTTTCTGGCCAAGCTGGGACAGTATCTCGCCGACGCCGGGATCGACGGGAGCTGTGTCAAGCGTCTCATCTGCATCGGAGAACCGATCCGCACCCGCAAAATGGCGCTGACGCCCCTCGGGGAAAAACTCGAACGTTTCTGGCCGGGCGCGGCCCATTCGACCTACGCATCCAGCGAGATCGTCACCAGTTTCACCGAGTGTTCCGTCCGGTGCGGGGGACATCCTCCCGCCGAGCTGGCGGTGGTCGAGATCCTCGACGACGAAGGCCGCCGCGTGCCCGACGGCGAACCGGGGGAGGTCACCGTGACCCCCCTGCAGGTGACGGGCATGCCGCTGGTGCGCTTCCGCACGGGCGACGTGAGTTTCATCATCCCGGAGCCCTGTCCCTGCGGACGGGGCACCCTGCGGCTGGGACCCGTGCTGGGGCGCAAGGCCCAGATGCTCAAGGTCCGCGGCACGACCCTGTTCCCCGGGGCCTTCTTCAACGTCCTGGACGGCATCCCGGGGGTCGTCGAGTACTACATGGAGGTCGGCGGGACCGCGCTCTCGGACGAGATCACGATCTTCGTCGCCTGCGCGGAGGGCGCAACGCCGGAGACGCTGGGCGTCGCCGAGAAACTTTACGGCCGCACGCGCATCCACGTGCCCGTGATCGCCGTGGACGCTTCTGAGGCCCGCCGCCGGGTCTTCGGGACTTCCCGCAAGCCCGTGCGCTTCTTCGATCTGAGGAAAAACGCGCTATGACCGATTTCGACGTCCGCAAATTCGACTACACGCCCGGGGAGGTGCTTGAGACGGCGAAGGCGGGGAAGCTGCTCTCCGCCGAGATCGAGTTCAACCGCAACTGCAACTACCGCTGTCCGTACTGTTACGCCGTGGGCAGCGCCGCCGTCCTGCCCCATGACGTCGCGGTGCGGGTGATCGGCGAAGTGGCGAAACTGGGGGCCCGCAAGATCGTCATCCTCGGCGGGGAGCCGCTGCTCTGCCCGCATCTCCGGGAATACATCCTTCTGGCGGAGTCCCTGGGCATGGGGGCGGAGATCTTCACCAACGCCTCTCTGATCGACGAAGACTGGGCACGGTTCTTCTATGAGCACGCCTGCCGGGTGTCGGTCAAACTCAACTCCCTGAGGCCGGAGGTCCAGGAGCAGCTGACCGGCGTGCCGGGAGCTCTGGAGAAGGCCCTGCGGGCCATCCGGATCCTTCAGGGGGCCGGACTGGACGAAAAGCGTCTCGCGGCCAGCTCCGTCATCTGTTCGGCCAACGAAAAGGAGGCCGTCTCCCTGTGGAACTACCTGCGGGACAATCACATCAAACCCTATCTGGAGATCATGACGCCCCAGGGGAGGCTGCTGGAGAACCGGGAGCTGGAGGTGCATCCCCGCCGGCTCAAGGAGATCTTCGACGAGATCGCGTCCTGCGACCGCGCCCGGGGGATCGTCTGGGAACCCCAGCCGCCGCTGGTGGGCGCCAAGTGTCTGCGCCACCAGTTCTCGTGCGTCATCGGCGCTTCCGGCGACGTGATGCCCTGTGTGGGGCTGACGGTGAAACTGGGCAGTGTGCTGGAGGAATCTCTTGCGGACATCCTCTTCAACAGCCACGTCATGCATCAGCTCAGGGATTTCCGCAGCACCATCAAGGGACCGTGCCGCAACTGCGACAAGGCGGCCGAGTGCTACGGCTGCCGGGGGGCGGCGTATCAGCTCACGGGAGACTATCTGGCCAGCGATCCGCTCTGCTGGAAAAACTGCGACGAACTGCTTTTCAAACCGCCTCTGGTGCCCTGCGACGCCACGGTTTTTCTGCCCCACCGGCCGCCGATGACCATGGTCACGCGTCTTCTGGAGGTCGGGGAGTGGTCCTCTGCCGAGGCGGTGATAACGCCGGACAACCGTTTTCTGCGGAACGGGATCCTCGACGCCGAGGCTCTGCCCGAGATCGTCGCCCAGGTCTGCGCGGCGTTCGAGGGCTTCGAGCTGGCCGATCCGAACCTCAAGGGCATGCTGACCGGACTGCGGAATTTCGAAGTCCTCTCCCCCATCCGCGCCGGCGACACGCTGTATATCACCGCCCGCGGGACCGGGAAACTGGACGATTATCACGTCATCGAATTCAGGATCCTGCGCAGCGGCGAGGACACGCTGTGCGCCCGCGGGGAGATCTCGATATGCCGCGTGCGCTGATGCTGACGCTCTGTTTTCTGGCCTTCGCCGTGGCGGGGGCCGGTGAGACGCCCGCCGACATGCTGAAGCTGGCCCGGCCCCGGGTGGTCGCCGCCGATTTCGTGCAGACCCGCCGCCTCGGGGAGCTGGATATGGACATCCGGATCACCGGCAGCATGGTGAGCGAGCTGGACGGCCGTCTCCGCTGGCAGGTGGACTCCCCCGTGCGGAGCGTGACCCTCATCGACCGGGAGAAGCTCACCCATTTCGACGGCGAGACGAAACAGCTGGCCGTGATCCGCCAGGAGACCTTCCCCTGGCTCAAGGTGTTGCGGGACTCCCTCGATGACTGGCTCTCGGGCGATCCGGAGCGCCTCGAAAAACGCTTTGTTCTCACCGTCCCCCGTCCGGGGACGCTGCATCTCGAACCCCGGGACGCGGCGCAGAAAAAGCTCTGCCGGAGCGTGGAGATCGAACTGGCTCCCGATAAAAGCGCCATCGCGGCCATCCGGATCGACGAGAACGGGGAAAATCGTCTGGAGATCCGTTTTTCCCGCGTCCGCAACGACCCCGTTCTGACGCCGGACGTCTGGCGGGTGCCCTCCCGATGACGGAGCTCGCCGCACACCTGATCCGCGCCTGCGGGCGTCACCGTGCGCTGTTCCTCGGCGTGCTGGCGCTCCTCGGCGTGCTGGCCGCGCTCGCCGCCGTCTTCCGCGGACGTTTCACCAACGACCTGGACCGTCTCTTTCCCGCGACCCGGGAGACGCGGGCGGTTTTTTCCCTGCTGCATGACGCCCATCTGGCGGATGCGGTCCAGCTGGAGTTCATTTCCGGCTCCGACGTGACGCGGCACGCCGCCTATCTTGAGGAAACGGCCCGGAAACTCGAAAAAAGTCCCATGCTCCGGCAGGTGACCTTCCGCTACCGTTCGGACGATCCCGGGGCGGAGCTGGCCTCCTTCGTCGCGCTCGCGCCCCGCTTCCTGACGCCGGAGGTGCTGGAAAATTGTTCTCCCGACGCCGCCGCGAAAAACGCCCTCAAAAAACTGGCGTTCCCCGCGCCGGGACTCGTCCGGCAGGCCCGGATGCAGCCCTTCGGGTGGGAGAGGGATCTTCTGACGCGTCTCCGGGAGCTCGACGAAGCCACGGGGATGCGTCTTGCGCCGGAGTTCCCCTTTTTCGTCACGCCCGACCGCCGCCGGGCGATGATTCTGGCCGAGACGAGCGTCCGTCTGGGCGACGCCGACGCCGTGCGCCGGCTCTTTGCCGAACTGCGGCGCTGCGCCGGACCTCTGCCGGAAGGCGTGGAGCTCCGCATCATTTCCGGCTGCAGCCACACCCTGGGCAACGAGGAGGTGCTCAAGCGCGACGCGGCCATTTCGGGAGGCGTTTCCCTGGTGCTCTTCCTCCTTCTCTTCCTGTGGGCCTGCCGGGGCGACCGGCGGGCGCTGTGGATCCCCCTGCTGCCGCTCTATGCCTCGCTGCTGACCCTCGGGGCGATGACCTTTTTCTTCCGCGAGATCTGTCTTTACGTGATCGGCCTCGGCGGCTGCGTCACGGGCCTCGCCGTCGACCAGGGGATCCATGTCTACGCGGCCTTCCACGGCGGGGACGCCGAGCGCCGCACCGCCGCGCTGGGGCTGCCCATGTTTCTCTCGGCGGCGACCAGCATCGCGGTCTTCGCCTTTCTCGGACTTACCGGCATCTCCGCCTACCGCCAGCTGGCGGTTTTCGCCGGGCTCTCTCTCGCCCTGAGCGCCGTTTTGGCGCTGACGGCCCTTCCCCTGCTGCTGGACAGGGACCGGGAACGGCGGCGCATCCTGCCCCTTCCCGCAGCTCCCGGGACGGGACGGCGGAGCGCGGCTCTCATCGCGGCCGCCGTCGCGGCTCTGGCGGTCCCCGCCTTCTTCCGGGTCCTGGACAATGCGGATCTCTCGCTCGAGTCTCTGGACGGGACGCCGGAGAAGATCCGCGCCGGGGAGCTGGACTTCCGCCGCGCCTGGCGCCGCACCGGAGGGGAAACGGCTGTGATCGCCTCCTCGGGAGCCGACGGCGAGGAGGCGCTGGAGAGGCTCTCCGGGATCGCGGCCGATCTGGAACGCCGGGGGATCAGGCCGGCGATGCCGCCGCGGCCCCCGCGGCGCGTCCAGGCGGCGAACCGCCGGGCGTGGCGGACTCCGGAGACCGCCGGAAAGATCGCCAAACTCGCCGAAGCCTGCCGGATCTCCTGCCGCCGTCATCATCTGCCGGAAAAATTTTTCGACCCCTTTTTCGCCGCGCTGACGGCGGCGGTCGCGGCGGAGGACTTTTCCCTGCCGCCGATGCTGGAACACATCGACCGCAAAATGATCAAGACTCACGGCGTCCG
This sequence comes from Lentisphaeria bacterium, assembly GCA_017450705.1. Taxonomy (GTDB): domain Bacteria; phylum Verrucomicrobiota; class Lentisphaeria; order Victivallales; family Victivallaceae; genus UBA1784. Next base: position 7,695 of record JAFSTC010000028.1, read on the forward strand.
GGCCGCCGCCGTCGCTCTGCTTCCCGACACGCCGGAGAATGTCCGGGCGGTGCGCGCCGTGCTGGAAAACCGGCGTGAAGAGCACTCGGCGCTGCTGTCGAGGGGCGGATTTCAGGCCCTGATCCGCGAAACGGCGGGCGGCCGGTTCCGGCATCTGCTCGTTCTGAGCGTCGGCTCCGCGCTTCTGCTGATGGTCCTGGTGCTCCGCAGGGCGGGGGACGTGCTTCTTGCGATGACGCCGGTGGCCGCGGCCTGGGCGGCGGTGGTGCTCACGGCGTTTCTGACCGGATTCCGGGTGACGCCCGCGGCGGCCTTTGCCGCGATCCTGCTGACCGGACTCGCGGCGGATTACGGCATCTACGCGGTCTGTCAGCTCCGCCGTCCGGAGGAGCTGGAGATCCGGGACCCGATCCTGCTGTCGGCGGCGACGACCGTCGCGGGCGCGGGCGCGCTCCTGGCCTCCCGCCACCCGGTGCTCTTCGGCACCGGCGCGGTGCTGACGCCGGGGATCCTCGCCGCTTGTCTCGCCGGCGTCTTCCTCGTGCCGCATCTGGCGCGGCCGGAAGGGAAAAAGACCCTCGCCGTTCTGGGAGCGGCGATCCTGCTGTTCGTTTCGGGGTGTTCCCATACCGCGCCGTGGGAGACGTATCCGCAGCGGGAACTCCTGGCCCCGCGGATGCGTCTTTATCCCGACGCGCCCTTCCGGCTGCAGGCGGTGACGGAGGCCTCCTTTTCCGGAAGGCGTTTCCGCTTCGTTCTGGCGGCGGAGATCGACCCCGGGACGGGGAAGGTCCTGTTGGCGGGGGTGGATCCCGGCTCCGGCGCTCTCCTTTTTGACGGCGGCGGGAAACCGGGCGAAGCGCCGCGCCCGGGAACGGTCCTCGCGGAGAACGCCCCCGGGGGCCTGCTGAAGTTTCTCGAGGCCCTTCCCGGCGATCTGCGGCAGATTTTCATCTCGAAAGACGCAAAACCGCTTGCCGCGGAGGAGAAAACGGAGTATATTGTCGTATATTCCGAAAAGGATGTCCTGTGGCTTCTGTTCCGCGACGGGACGGCCGAAAAGCGCGGCGGGGGATTTTTTTCCGGCGCGTGGCGGGCGGAATACCGCGACGGCGGCAGGCGCGTGCATTACGGCCGCCGCGGTCCGGGGTACGGATATTCGCTTGATCTGGAGATCAGAAAATTATGGTGCAAATGAGTATGGACGGAAAAGATTCGGTCATCGGCGGGGAACTGCGTTCCCGCATGGCCGGCGTGCAGCGGACGGAGGAAGGCCGGTACAGCTGCTCCATTGATTTCGACCCGGCGTTCCGGGGATTCGAGGGGCATTTCCCGGGCAACCCCATCGTTCCCGGGGTGTGTCTGATCGAGGCGGGGCGCGTCTTTGCCGAGGAGGTGCTGAAAAGAGCTCTGACGACCCGGAGCGTGACCCAGTGCCGCTTCCGCCGGCCGGTCTTTGCCGGCGAACGCGCCGAACTCAAGATCAAGCTGGAGGAAGAGGCGGAGGATCTGTGGAAGATCCAGGCCGACATCCGGGTCGGAGGCAGCGTCTGCGCCCAGGTGCGGCTGAAGGCGGGGGCGTTATGAGGAGGCGCAAGAGTTATTTCACCGTCGGAGAGGGGATGCCTTCCCCGTTGTCGGCGACCATCCGCCGCCGCACCGCCTTCAGCGAGGTGGACGCCATGGCGGTGGCCTGGCACGGCAACTACCTGCGGTTCTTCGAGGCGGCCCACTCGGAGCTGATGCAGAAGATCGGTCTCGGGTTCGCCGAATACGCGAAGCACGGCGTCGCCGCGCCGGTGGTCCAGTCCCACGTGGACTATTTCGCGCCCCTGGTGCTGGACGAGGAGTTCACGGTGCGGGCCGAACTCTTCTGGAACGACGGCGCCCGGCTCGACACCGCCTACACGATCCTGGGAGAAGACGGGACTCTCCGCGCCACGGGGTACACCGTCCAGATGTTCTGCAGTCTCGAAAACCGGGAACCGCTCATCTTCCCCCCGGAACCCGCGGCCGCCATGCGCGAACGCTGGCGCAACGGAGAATTGCATGACTGACGCACCGGTATCCATCCTCGGAACGGCGGTCGCCACCGCCTTCGGCGTCACGGTCGAAGAGAACTGCGACGCCCTTTTGGCCGGGCGCACCGATTTTTGTCCGCCCCGGCACTTCGACGCCCGGGGGCGTCTGCTGGGCGTCGATCCGGAGCTGGACGGCGGGGCCGGCTCCCGCATGGAACGGCTCCTGGAAAAACTCCGGGACGCCGTGACCTTCCCCATCCCTCCCGGCACGCGGCTCTTCGCCGCGACCACCGTCGGCGCGATCGACCTTCTGGAGCGGGGCGGGAAACAGGATACGGTGGAGGAGTTCCTCCATCTCGCGGAGCGGATCTTCGGCATTCCCGGCGGCATTTTGATCTCCGCCGCCTGCGCCTCGGGACAGACCGCGGCGGCCGTGGCCGTGCGGGAACTGCGGCGGGGCTCCTGCCGCCACGCACTGGTCCTGGGCGCCGACATCACGGGTGAATTCGTCACGAGCGGCTTTGCCGCGCTGGGCGCGCTTTCCCGCGACGTCTGCCGCCCCTATGACGCCGGCCGGGACGGTCTGACTCTGGGCGAAGGAGCCGCCGCCCTGCTGCTGAGTGCCTCCGAACCCGGTTTCGGCCGGATCACCGGCGCGGCGGAAAACGGCGACGCCCGTCACATCACCTCCCCCGACCTCTCCGGAGAAATGCTTTCCGCCGCCTGCCGCGAGGCGCTGGGCGGCCTGCCGCCCGACGGCGTGATCGGCCACGGCACCGGCACCGTCTACAATGATCAGGCGGAGATCGCGGCGCTGGCCCGGCTCTTTCCCGGCGGTCCGCCTCCGCTCTTTTCCCTGAAGGGCAATCTGGGGCACACCCTCGGGGCCACGGGGGTGCTGCAGACCGCTCTGGGGCTGGAGCTCGCCCGGCGCAGGGTCCTCCCGCCGCAGGCCGGACTGCGCACGCCGGAAAAGGGGGCCTGCGTTTCGACGGAGACCCGCAGGCTCGGCGGCGGGCGGCTGCTCTCCCTCAACGTCGGCTTCGGCGGACTCAACAGCGCACTGGTCCTGGAGGCGTTATGAAGATCACGGGCGGCGCCTTGATGACGCGGGAAAGAGCGTTCCGGACCCTGGTCCGCCGCGGCAGTTTCGGCCCCTTTGCCGACCTCAACGCGGCGCGGAGGCACCTGACGGCGCTTCCCGGCATGGTTTCGGGCGACCTCAACGACTTCGGACGGGGCGGCGAGACCGTCCGCCGGGTCCTGTTGACCGCGCTCCTGGCCGCGTGGGACTCGGGCGGCGCCCTCCTCGAATCGACGGGCGTCTTCGGCTGGAACGGCGACGGATGCGTTTCCGAAGATCTCATCTACTGGCGCGATTACGTCTCCTGCGGATGCGAGGCGGGCCGGGGCGGGCTGTTCGTGGCCACTCTGCCCACGATCCCCTGCTGCGAGGCGGCCATCACCCTCCGCTGCCGGGGCCGGGTCGCCTATTTCCGGACCGAACCGGCTGCCGCCCGTCTGGAGGAACTGCTTCTTGCCGCCCCCGGCGGGACTTATCTTTGCGGAGAGACCACCTCGTCTTCCGTCTGCATGCTTTTGGCCGACACCCGGCTCGACGGCTCTCCTTTCCCCGAGGCCTCCGCCCTGAAAGAAGTTTTCACAGCGCTGGAGGAACGACCGTGAGTTTCGCCTGTGTCATCCCCCATTACCGGCATCTCGGCACCGTGGCTGCGGCGGCGGAGGGCGCGCGGCAGCATCTGGACGACGTGCGTGTCATCGACGACGGCACCCCGGATTTCCCGGAGGAGCTTTCCGCGCGTTTGGCCGCGCTGGGGGTCAAACTGTACCGCCGCGGCCGGAATCGGGGCAAGGGGGCGGTCCTCCTTGCGGCGGCCCGGCTTCTCGCGGCCGACGGCGTGACACACATGATCGTCATGGACGCCGACGGCCAGCACGATCCCGGGGATCTGCCCCGGCTCATGGCCGCTTCGAACGCCCATCCCGACGCGGTGATCGTGGGCTGCCGGGACTTCGAACATGCCCGGAGCGTGCCCCGCTCCAGCCGCTTCGGAAGGGCCTTCTCCAACTTCTGGGTCCGGCTGGAGACCGGGACGGCCTGCGCCGACACCCAGAGCGGATACCGGGTGTATCCCGTCGCGGGACTGACAGGCACGCGCTTTTTCTGCCGCCGCTACAATTTCGAGATAGAAGCTCTGGTCAAACTGCTGTGGGGCGGCTACGGGCTTTTCGAGGTGGAGATCCCCGTCAGCTACACCCCGCCGGGGGGAAGGATCAGTCACTTCGACCCCCTGCGCGACAATCTGCGGCTGACGCTTCTGCACACGTGTCTCGTGACGCGGCAGCTGCTCCCCGTGCCCCACCGGAAACTGGTGAAGACGCCGCCCTCTCCCGGGGGCTTCCGGGAACTTCTTCATCCGCTGGATTTCATACGCCGTCTGCTCCGGGAGAACGCCGACCCGGCGGGACTGGCCGCCAGTGCGGCCGTCGGCACGTTCCTCGCCGTCCTGCCCCTCGTCGGCGTCCACATGGCGGTGATCCTCTACGTCTGCATCCGCTTCAAACTCAACAAGGTGATGGCGCTGGCGATCCAGAACCTCTTCATGCCGCCGCTGTCGCCCTTCCTCTGCATCGAGACGGGATATTTTCTGCGGCACGGCGTGTTCTGGACGCAGTTCACTTTGCAGAACTGTCTTGGAGAACTGCATCTGCGGCTCTGGGAGTGGCTGCTGGGCAGTCTGCTGCTGGCGCCCGCCTTCGCGCTGATCTCCTGGATCGCCGTCTTCGCGGCGTCCTCTTTCCTGAAAAACCGGAGGGCCCGCGCATGAAGGAAAACGCTCCGCTCAACGCCAGCCGGGGCAACCGCTTCGGGATCGGCTTCTTCCGGCTGCTGATGCACTGCGGCGGTTTCGGCGTCGCCCTCCGGTTCAGCCGCATCGTCGCGTGGTTCTACGCCCGCTTCGACCGAAGGGCCTTTTCCGCCGCCGCGGACTATCTCAAGCTGCGCTTTCCCGAAGACGCAGGATCCGAGAAGAAGCTCAGGCGTCACTTTCATCTGCTGCTGAACGAATTGGCGAAGATGCTGCTGGTCTCGTACCGTATGGGGATCGGCAAGGCCCTGCCGATCGGGGAAGAGGACCGGAAGTATCTTCCCGAGACGGGCGGCGTCGTGGTCGTGCTCGCCCACTTCGACTGCTGGCAGGCCGCCATGGATCTGATGAACCGCTCCCGGGGAAGGGTCATCAACATCATGGCCCGGGCCGATCAGGTGAAGGGCATGGATAAATTTCTGGCCCTCAAAAGCAGAAGCGGTTTCAACGTGATCTCGACCGAAGGGTTTTCCGGCGGGCTGGTCGAGGCCAGCGCCGCGCTGGAGCGGGGAGAGGCCGTCATCATCATGGGGGACCGTCCGGTCCCCGGGGCGGCGGCGGCGGAAGTTCCCTTCTTCGGCGGAAAAATCGCCGTGCCCCTGTCGCCGTGGATGCTCGCGGCCCGCAACGGCGTTCCCGCGGTCCCGGTCTTCGCCGAACTGCATGAGGATCCCCTGAAGATCGTGATCCGCTACTGTCCTCCCGTACCGCTCCCCGAGGCGCCGGGCCGCCGTCTCCGCGCCGAAGAGCTCTCTCCCGCCGCGGCGCAGTACGCTCAACTTCTGGAGGAGGCCGCCGGCCGCCGGCCGTACCGGGTCTTCCGCTTCGGCGGAGACGTTTCCCGGAAGGATATCGAAAAAGATCCGTGTCACAAAACCGAAAAAATAGATCCGATGGAGAAGGAAAAATGAACGAAGATGTGAGTGCTTTCCGCAGAGAACTCAAGGAAAATCTGGTCGACTGGCTCCAGCTCATGGACAAGACCGCCGACGACGTCAAGGACGACGAGCCGCTCTTCAAGGAGGGCCTGGGGCTGGATTCCCTGGATGCGGTGGAGATCGTGATCCTGATGCAGCGCAAGTACGGCATCCCCCAGTCCCAGGTGGAGAACCGGCGGGAGATCTTCGCCACCTTTGCCACCCTCGCCGACTTCATTATGGCCAACCGCACCAAGTAGGGGAGGTCTTTCATGTCACGCGCGGGCATCAGCGGCATGGGCGTCGTTTCGGCGCCGGGGGACGGCGTTCCGGTCGTCCGGCGCGGCCTGTACGCGCCGGAGGGACCGGTCCCGCGGCTTCCCCGCCGCTTCGAAACACAGCTGACCCTGCCGGTTTTCGAGATCCCGGATCCGCCGGAGACGGGTGAGGGCGAGGGTCTGCCCCTGCGCTTTCTTCTGCACGCGCTGGAGGAGGCGCTGAAGGACGCGAAACTCTCCCGCGGAGAACTGCGCGCCCGCCGCGTGGGCATCGCCGTCGGGACCACCGAGGCGTGCCAGCTCGACAACATCCCCTGCCACGCCCGCATCCGGAAGGGCGACCTGAGCGATCTTGCGCCCGCCCTGTCCTACGTGCGGGGGATGCCCGCGGAATATCTGCGCCGTTTTCTCGGGACGTCGGGGCCCGCCGTCACGGTCTCCAACGCCTGCGCCTCGGGCGCGGACGCCCTGATGATCGCGCTGGAGTGGCTCCGCACCGGGCGCTGCGATCTCGCGATCGCAGGGGGATGCGACTCGGTGAGCAAGGTCGCCTTCAACGGGTTCAACGCCCTGCGGGTCTGCTCCGGGGAGCCCTGCCGCCCCTTCGACGCGAAGCGCTCCGGATTGAATTTGGGCGATGCCGCGGGGGTCCTGATCCTCGAGGCGCCGGAGCGCGCCGCGGCCCGGGGCGTCCGTGCGGAATACGAACTGGGCGGCGCGGGCAAGACCGCCGACGGGTTCCACATCACCCAGCCGGAGAGCTCCGGCAGGGAGCTGGAACGGGCCGTCCGTCTGGCCCTCGCCCAGGCCGAACTGACGGCCGGTGACATCGATTTCGTCAACGCCCACGGCACGGGGACGCCCGTCAACGACCGCGTGGAGGGTGCGGTGCTGGCCCGGATCTTCGGCGCAAAATTGCGTTACCAGTCGACCAAGGCCCTCACAGGGCACACCCTGGGCGCGGCGGGGGCGATCGAGGCGGTCTTCACCCGGATCATGCTCGAAGAACGCCGGGCGGCTCCGAGCCGCCGCTGTTCCGTTCCCGATCCGGAACTGCCCGCGTTTCCGCTCCGGACAAGCGTGCCCGTTTCGGGAAGTGCCGCCCTTTCGACGTCGCTGGCTTTCGGGGGATCGAACACCGCGCTGGTCATCCGCAAATGCCGTCCGGACGTTCCCGACACCGGGCTCGTGACGCCGTACATCGCCGGATTCTCCCTCCTGCCGGAGCGGGCGCCGGAGCGGGAGGAGCTGGCAGCGCTCTGCCGCAAGTACGGACTGCGCCGCCCCGACCGGCTGACCCAGCTGGCCCTCGCCGCCGCGGAACGTCTCGTCTCCCTGCCGGGCGGGGAGGAGACCGCCCTCGTGACGGTGACAGCCTACGGTCCGGCGTCGACCAACTGCCGGGTGCTGGACGACATCCTCGACTATCCCGAAGAGGAGATTTTGCCGACGGGGTTTTCCCACTCGGTCATCAACGCGGCGGCTTCCTGTCTGGGCGCGGTGTACGGCATCCACGGGCCCACATTCGCGCTGGCGGGGTTCGAGGATCCCTTTTTCGAGGCGGCGGATCTGGCGGGGACCCTCCTTTCGGGAAAGGTCTGCCGGCGCGTCCTGATCGTCGCCGCCGACGAGGCAAGTCTCACCTCCCGCGCGGTGGAGACTTTGCGGTGCGGCGGCGTCCCCGCTTCCCCCGAGGGAGCCTGCGCGCTCCTTCTCGCCGCGGATCCCGGGGAGAACCGCCTGGGCACGCTGGAGATCGGGACCGGGACGGAGACGGCGGGACCGCGCCTTCTCCCCTGCGGGGTCCCCGCGCCCTTCGCCGAAGCGCTGCGGACCGCCGGGCCGGGGTCGCGGACGGTTCTTCCGATCCTCGCACCCCCGGTATGGCGTCTGCCGGAGCGGGGGAAAATTTGAAATTCGCTCCGAAGTATTGTACATTATAGGCACGGGAAATATTCGAAAATCGCGCCGCGCCGGGAACGCCTTCCGGGCGGCGGAAAAAACAGCCGGCCGATATCGCCGGGAAAGAGGTGGGATCTATGAAGAAGTCTTCCAAAAAGCTTGTCGTCACCGTCGTCGTCGTTCTTGCCATCGCCGCCGCGGGAGCCGCCGCCTGGTGCGCTTACAACCGCTCCCAGAAGAGCGGATTCGTCAAGGGCGCCGAAAAAGTCGAAAAATGGGGCAAGGACGTGGGGCGCGACACCAAAAATCTTTTCAAATAGATCTTTTTGCGCGGACCTTGGCTTGCGTCTTCAAAAGTCTGATCCCCGGCGTCGCGGCGCTTTGGCTCTCCGGGTGCTTTCTCTTTGTGTCGCCGGAGCGGCCCGACGGGGAAATTTCCGGCGTCGTCCCCGGGGATCCGCATTATTACCGGCTGAGCAAAGATGACGATTTCAGCTGTCTGCGGATCCATCTGCCTGCGGAGACCGCAAGGAAGCTCGTTCCCGCCGTGGTGATCTTTCCCGGCGGGGCCTACGGCGTGCTGGCCCTGGACAAGGAGGGCAACGACTACGCCCGTTTCCTCAACGGCCACGGCATCGCCGGGATCGTCGTCAAGTATCCTCTCGGCTCGATTTTCGGGCACTTCCGCCGCCATCCGGACATGCTGGACGCGGCCCGGCGGGCGATCCGGCTGACCCGGCTGTACGCGCCGCAGCTGGGGATCGATCCCGGTAAAGTCGGCGTCATGGGGTCCTCCGCGGGGGGGCATCTGGCCGGGCTCTGCATCACGTGCCCGGCCCCCGCCGATCCCCGGGCCCCCGATCCCGCGGATCGTCTCTCCTGCCGGCCCGATTTCGCGATCCTCTGCTATCCCGTGGTCACCATGGAGGACCCGTATGTCCACAGGACGAGCCGCGGCAACCTGATCGGCGGCGATCCCCCCGCGGAACTGCGGAAAGAGCTCTCTCTGGAGCAGCGCATCCCGGAGGACTGCCCGCCGGTCTTTCTGTGGACGACCGCGGAGGACAAGACTGTGGATCCCGAAAACACCAGGATGCTCGAAAGGGCCCTGCAACAGAAAAAAATTCCCTGCCGCGTGATCCTTTTCGAGCACGGTCCCCACGGCATGGGGCTGCTCTCCCCCTCCGAGGCCGAAAAATATCCGGAGACCGCCCGGTGGCCGCGGGAAATGATCGCGTTTCTCCGCCAACGGGGGATCCTCTCCCCGGAGAAGGGTGTCAAATGACGGAGCGCCGCGTCGTCATCACGGGACTGGGGGCCGTCTCCTGCGCCGGGAACAGCGTCCCGGCGCTGTGGGAGAACCTTCTCGCGGGCCGCAGCGGAATCGGAAAAATCACGCTTTTCGACGGTTCGGGACTGGCCTGCCCCCTCGGGGAGGTCCGGGACTTTTTTCCGGAGGACGTGACGCCCCGTGAGGCCCGGCGCATGGCCCGCAACACCCTTTTCGCCGTCGGCGCCGCCGACGAGGCCATGACCGGGGCCGGATTGGAACGGACCGCGGGAAAGATCTGCTGCGACCCCTTCCGCTTCGGCGTATTGTTTTCCAACGGCGCTGGGGGCGTCGAAGTGTACGATCAGAACGCCGAGATCCTCGCCCGCCGCGGACCCGACGGCGTTTCGCCCTTTTTCGTCCCCAAATACATCGCCAACACCGCCTGCAGCACGGCGGCGATCCGCTGGGGGCTCCGCGGACCCAATTTCGACCCCGTTTCGGCCTGCGCTTCCAGCGCCCATGCCATCGGCGAGGCCGCGTGGATGATCCGCCGGAACGACGCCGACATGATGCTCGCCGGCGGCGCGGAGGCCTGCCTCAACCGGCTTCTCACCGGCGGATTTTACGCGCTGACCGCCTTGAGCTGCGGTTCGCCGCCGGAGAAGGCCTGCCGCCCCTTCGATCTTCACCGCGACGGCTTCGTTCTGGCGGAGGGCGCCGCCGCGCTGGTCCTGGAGGAGCTGGAGCACGCCCGAAGCCGCGGCGCAGCGATCCTGGCCGAGGTCGCGGGCTACGGCGCCAGCTGTGACGCCACCCACCTCACCGCCCCCGATCCAACGGGCGAGGGGATCATCCGCGCCATCCGCCGCGCGCTGGAGATGGCGGATGTCGCCCCTTCCGGGATCGGCGCGATCTACGCCCACGGCACGGGGACAAAAGCCAACGACCGTGTGGAGGCCCGGGCCTTCGGTTCGGTCTTCGGCAAAGCGCTTGAAAACATCAAGGTATGCGCCGTCAAGAGCATGATCGGCCACGCGCTTTCGGCGTCGGGAGCTCTGGCGGCCGTCGCCGCCGTCAGGACCCTGTGCACGGGTCTGCTGCCCCCGACGATCAACCACACCGCCTGCGATCCGGAGTGCCCTCTGGACGTCAACGCCGACGGTCCGGCCCGGGTGGACGCGGGCGCGGTCCTGATCGATGCCATGGGATTCGGCGGCCACAACGCCGCTCTTGTTTTGAAACGATGGGAAGGAAAATGATGAACGGAAAAAATCGCACAGCTCTGATCATCGGCGGCTGCCGCGGCATCGGACGGGAGATCACGCTCCGTCTGGCCCGTGACGGCTTCGACGTCGTGCCCACCTGCCGGAAACGCGGGGAAGAGGCCGAAAAAATCGCGGAGGAAGTCCGGGGGATGGGCCGGTCGTGCCGGATCCTCGAACTGGATGTCCGCGACCGTGAGGGCGCCCGCAAAGCGCTGGACGCCGAATTCGCCGAGACCGCGCCCGACGCCGTGGTCTACAACTCCGGCATCGCCAAAGACAACCTCTTCGCCTTCATGGACGGCTCCCAGTGGGACGATGTGCTGGAGACCAATCTGCGCGGTTTCTACAACACCGTGCAGCCCCTCGTCTTCGGCATGCTGGCGCGGCACGGGGGACGGATCGTCGTGATCACCTCCGCTTCCGGCCAGACCGGACAGGCCGGACAGGTCAACTACTCGGCCTCCAAAGCCGGCCTGATCGGCGCCGTCAAGGCCCTCGCCCGCGAGGTCGGACGCAAGGGACTTCTGGTCAACGCCGTGGCCCCCGGGGTCATCGAGACCGAAATGACGAAGGAGCTGCCGAAAGACGCGGTCCTGCCGCTGATCCCCCTGCGGCGCTTCGGCCGTCCCGAAGAGGTCGCGGGCGTCGTGAGTTTCCTCTGCGGCGGGGACAGCGGCTACGTCCACGGGCAGGTCATCGCCGTCAACGGAGGGCTGGTCATCTGATGGGAGAGAAGCAGAGCATCGTCGTCGGGTCGGGCGCTGGGGGACTGACCCTCGCCCTGCTGCTGGCCCGCGCCGGGCGGCGCGTCACGCTGCTGGAGATCCAGCCGGAGATCGGCGGCTATCTGCGCCGCTTCTCCCGCGGAGGGATCCGGTTCGACACGGGCTACCACTTTTCCGGCGGATTCACCAACGTCATGGCCCAGCTGATGCATCTGCTGGGCCTGGAGGAGGCGAACCGGGCGGAGCCGATTTACAACCGCATCGTCCTGCGGGAGAGCGGAAACGACATGACGATCCCCGCCCGCAGCGGGTTCCGGGGGACCGAGGAGGTCCTGAGCGGTCATTTCAGGGACGACGCTTCCGCGCTGCACAGCCTCTTCGACGCCATTGCCGAGGTCTGGCGCGACACCCCCATGCGGGATCTCAGCGACCTTTCCCTGCCGCGCATGGAGATCTCCCGCTTCGACATGCAGACCGTGGGAGACTTCTGCGGATCCGTCGGGCTCGGAAGAGCGGCAGCTGCCGCCGCGGGCAGTTTCGCCATGTGTCACGGGTCGCTGCCCGCCGAGGCGGCCATGAGTTTCCACGCCCGGGTGGGATACGCGATCTTCGACGACCTGGCCCGTCCCGTGGAGGGCGGAGACCCGATGATCTCGGCCTTCCGCCGCCGGGCGGAGGAGCTGGGCATAACCATCCGCACCGGGACGACCCTGCGGCGCTTCGGGGAGCCCGATCCCGACGGCGCGTGTCACACGGCGGTCCTGTCGGACGGTTCTGCCGTCGACGCGGATCAGGTCTTTTTCACCATCCACCCCCGGTCGGCGGCGGAACTGCTGCCGGAACAGACGATGACGCCTTCGCTGTGCCGCCGGATCCGGCGGATGCACGAGACCACCAGCTTTTTCTGCTCCTACTACACCGTTGACGAAAGTGTCCCCTTCACGCCGGGACTGGTCTCCTTCTTCTCCTCCAACGATCTGGATGCCATCCTGCGGGGCGAAGGCCCCTACAGCACGGGCTATCTGCTGGGACGCGAGAAAGGCGCGGACGGGAAAACGCACGCCACGGTCGCCGCCTTCCGCACCATGCCCCCGGGCGCGCCGGAAACGGCGCCGGGGAGCCGCCGGGAGCGGCGGAGCGACAGCGGTTACCGGGAACTCAAAACCCGCATGGCCTCCGAGATCGCGGACGATCTGGCGGAGGTCTGCCCGGAGTTCAAGGGACATCTGCGCCTTGCAGAGACGGGGACGCCGCTCACCTGCCGGGACTACGATCCGCCCACGGGCAGCGCCTACGGCGTGCGAGGCGTCTGCGGTCAGTCGCGGCTCTGCGGCCGTCTCCCCGTGCGCAACTTCTTCATCGCCGGTCAGAGCGCCCTCGTGCCCGGGGTGATGGGCACGATGCTGGCGTCGCTCACCGTCTTCCGCCAGGCCGTCGGCGAGGAGACCTACGGTCGCGTCATCCGCGAGTCCGGCCTCTGTTAAGGGGCCGGCTCCCTCAAAATATCTCGCTTTTTTTGAAAGGCTCTGTTCCCCACTTGGGTCGGTAACGGGATAAGAATGTCTCGACAGCACACTTTGCCCACGGGACGCGAGCGGGTCGCCCGCGAGCGCGCAGACCGAATGTGAATGAACCGGCAACCGAAGGGCAGCCGGATGCGCTCAAGTATTTGAGCGCAGATGAACGTAGGTCGAGCATTAAGCCGCGAGTGAAGCCGGGCATTCGCCCGGCAGAACGCAGGCGCGCAACTTCAGAAGGGATTGTGTTTGTCAAGTTCTGCAAAATAAAAAGTCAGATATTTTAGTTACTCTCTCCGATTGCCGGGGCGGCTCGACGGGGTTACTCACAGTCGGCGCCCCGCCTCCGA
>JAFSTC010000029.1 GCA_017450705.1 Lentisphaeria bacterium
GACGGACGGTTTGTTCAGCTTCGCCTTCGCGCGTGGAACTCTGATCCGTCAGAACCAAATGTGCGAAAATATCGGACACTGCCTGCAAAAAAACGCAAAAAACAGGTTCAGGCCCTTGACTTTTACATAACAGAGATGAGATGTCGGACTTGCTCGCTACGCCGTAGCTTTGGCGAAGGTGGGTCGGACAGCCTCACGGCCCCGCGGCGAATAAAACCGTTGCGGTTTCTCCGTCACCATACGGGGTGCGTGCGAGTAACAGAGAGGACAGGGGGTGAAGGGGGAAAGAAAATCGCAGAGGTACGATGCGATTGTCTTTCCACTTCCGGCAAGCCGCAGTTATGCCGGAGCCGACGTTCGGCCGGTGCAAGCGCCTCCCTGCCTCCCACGGGCCTGGCCCTGGCGAGGCGTCAGAACTGCGTCTCCCAGGAGTCGGAGTCGACTCTTTTCAGCGGGGTTTCGGGACCGGTCGCGGCGGTGAGATCGAAGTTTTGAAGTTTCAGGTGTGCGACGTATCTGGCAGAGAGGGGGGATTCGCCGTCCACGGTGCCCGAGATGTCCGAAAACGCGATGTCTTTGAGGATGGTTTCGCGGGAGCCTTCGAGGGAGATCGGCCGTTTCGACCGGATCCTGAAATTGCGGAAGGCGAGGCGGCGGATGCCCCGGAGGCGGATCCCCGGATCGCATCCGATGCGGACGGGGTAGAGGTCGGAGGTGATGTCGAAATTCTCGAAGATGATGTCGCTGATGTCGAGGTAGCCCGTGCAGTTTTTGCGCAGATAGCGCAGGGGGGCTTCGCAATGGATGCCGGAGCCGGAGCCGTTGAAGGTGATATTGCGGAAAGAACAGTTTCTGACGGTATCGTCGCTGGGGCAGCCGAGACGGATCCCCTGACAGCGGCTGTTCAGCGTGCAGTTCGTCACGGACACCTGTTCGCAGACGGCGGGGGTGTCGGGGGTCTTCCGGATTGCCCTCAGGACCAGGCAGTCGTCGCCCGTGGAGAAGGTGCTGTCGGCGACCGTGACCCGGCGGCAGGCGTCGATGTCGATCCCGTCGTTGTTGCATATCTGTTTGCAGCCCAAGATGCGGATGTGCGCAACTTGCACGTCTTCGCATTCCGAGAGCCAGAAGGTCCAGTTGGGCGCATCGATGAAGGAGACGCCTTCGAAGAGGAGTCTGCGGCACTTGTAAAACTGGACCATCCTCGGCCGGGGGCGGGCGGGTTTGGCGAAGGGGGTTCCTTCGGGGACGTTTCGGTCGAAGAAACTGAGGCCGCTGCCGTTGATCTCGCCGCGGCCCGTGACGGAGACGTTTTCGCAGTCGGCGCAGGAGATCAGGCACTTGCGGCTTTTTTCGGGGACGACGGCGTCCAGCTCGGGGTGGCGGAAGTCGTCGTACGCCTCCGGATCCGGCAGACCGAGGATGACGGCTCCCGCGGGGATATGAAGTTCGATATTGCTTTTGAGGCGGATGGTCCCCGAGGGGTAGACCCCCGGAGAAAGGATGACTTTTCCTCCGCCCGCGGCGGCCGCGCGGTCGACGGCCGACTGGACGGCCGCGCCGGTTTTTTCGGTGACGGTGTATTCCATGGTGAAAGTGACCTTACGCGTATTTTTTTCTGCCGCGTCAGGGGCGCGGCGTGTTTTTTTCATTTTGTCCGAGTTCGACTTTGCCTTCGGTGCCGATGAGGTCCATGCGGACGCTGCCGCCTGTGAACACCACCAGTTTCCACAGCGTCTCCTTTGGTGAGGTCTTCTTCACCTTGACGTCGATCCTGCCTTTCGGGAGCGTTTCTGCGCCCTCGAACCACGGCAGGCGGGGCCGCCCCGAGGTCACGACGGCGCCGCTTCCGGCCAACTTGCCATCGGGATCGAAGAGGAAGGCGCTGCAGCGGCCTTCATGGGCTCCGAAAAACTCGAGCGTGAACTCCTTCGTCCCGCCGGGAATGACGATGTTCTGCCGGGAAACGCCGCCGTTGACGAAGAGATAGCCTTTGCGCAGTTCGCTCCGTATGCGGCAGTCCGGCGAAATCGCGTCCCACACGCCGGTGCAGCTGTCTTCGATCTCCACCTTGTACGCACCTTTTGCGGGCAGTTCGACCTTCCACTCGCCCTTTCCCCGGATCCCGCCGCCGAAGGAGGCGAGGACCTTGCCGTCCTTATCGGTGATCCGGCACTTGAATTCCGGCGGGAGGTCGGGACGCGTCCCCGTGATATTGCGGACGACGGTGATCTTGGCCGGACGGTAAGCCAGCACCTCGAAGGCCATGTTTTCGGGACCGCGCATACGGAAACCGTCGCTTGTTCCGGACTTGAATTTCTCCATGAGATCGTCCGTCAGGGCGTCGCCCCCGCCGACTTCGGGATGTCTCGCGCGGAAGGACTCCATCTCTTCATAGAGCAGCGGCAGGACGCAGGTGCGCAGGGAAAGCTCCTTGCCCACGGGGCTCAGGCCCGTCATCGCGGCGCAGGCCAGCACCATCCGGGAACAGTCGTAGCTCTCCCTGCTGTCGGCCAGTCGACCGCCGGCCATCATGCCGGGAACTGTGAGCAGGTTCAAATTCTGGTTCGGCGGCCAGTAGAGTTCGCCGTCCCAGCCCGTGCCGTAGGACCAGCCGACCCGGTTTTTGTCCAGAGCCCTGTACAGCCAGTCCGCCGCCGCGATGAGGGACTTTTTCACTGCGGGATCGGGGGCCTCGCGGTAATAGCGCTGCAGCGCACAGGCAAGGATGCCGACAAGATACGGGCAGTTGCCGAAAGCGTCCTTATGGCCGTTGGCGTGGTCGAGGGGCAGCTGGTGAGGCCATGCGCCGCCCATTTCGAAATTCTGTTCGTCAAGGGCCAGTTCGACCAGCAGACGGGCGGCGTCGAGATAGCGTTTTCCGCCCGTGGCCCGGTAGAGGCCCAGCAGCGCCGTGATGCTCCAGCCCGCGGAGCGCTCGTGGTAGCCGAGCGCGGTCAGCGTCGGCGCGATGAAGTTGACCAGATGCTCGCCCAGAAGAAGCGCGGACTCCATGGCGATCTCGTCGCCGCCCAGCAGCCAGGCTTCGGTCATGCCTTCGCTCCACGTATGGCCGCTGGAGCCGAGATAATGTCTGTCGAAGGGGTTGCTCCACGTCGAAGGTGTGTTGTGGCTCTGCCCGGTGTGGCCGATGCCGTGCTGGGCGTTGGCCCCCACGTACATGGGATCGGGATAGGCATGGATGATGTCCACGTCGGCCTGATGCCGCGCGGCGATCTGCGCCCAGCGGAAGACGTCGCGGTTGCCCGTGCGCAGATACAGCATGAACATGCCGTGAGCCAGATCGTACTCGTTGTTGGTCCAGTTGCGGCCCCGCTCGCCGAACCAGTCGCCCCAGTTCAGGAAGCCGTATTCACGCTGCTTGGCCTTGAACTCCATGTGCCGGTAGAAGGCCTTGAGGCACTCTTCGTCGATCCCGGCAAAGGGATTTTCCCCGCCGTGGGGGATGCCCTGAAAGACCTTCGTCTTGTACACCCAGTCCCGGTCGACGACGGGGATCACGCTCTTCGCGGCCAGTTCCGCCGGAGAGGTCTTGCCGCTGAAGTCGATTTTGAGGTCCTCGGTGAAGCCCATGCCCCACTTCATGCGGTAAACGCCCTCGCAGAAGGGGAACTGCAGGTAATAGGGCATGTCCTTGCCGAATTCCGGTCCCGGCAGGGGCGGCAGAAGTTCGAATCTGACAGTCCCTTTTTCGACGCTGAACGCCTTGGGATAGCGGTACGCCGCGTCGCGCAGAGCGTAGGTGATGCTCCCCGCCGCGCCGCCGTCGCCCATCATGCGGTTGAAGAGGCGGTCGTCGATCTTGAGGGTCTTGTCGTCCTGCTGATGGATCCGCTGACACTCGGCGCCCTCCATTTTGATGCTTTTCGCGGGGGCGGCGGGGATATAGGCAAGCGACAGACTGCGGAAGTCGGTGAACTCCGTCTTGAGGTCGACGTTCTGGAAACGGATGGAGATGTCCACGACCGCGGACCCGGCGTGGAAGGTCATCCGCGCCGTGAAGCGGCTCCCGCCGATCTTGCCGTCGGCCCGCAGCGTCAGCGACAGGGGACCGCTGGACTCGATGTAGAGTTTATCCAGAGGCGTTTGAGACGATGTGAAAAGTTTGCCCGCCTCGTCGACGAATTCCAGCCCCTTGGAACTGAAGGACCCGGCCTTTTGGCCGTCGACTTTCACGTTGTTGAGGAAAGAGAAACGGCTCTTGCTCACCGTGGCGGCAAGTTTCCCCGTGTCCACGGCGAAACCGTCGGAGTCAGGCGAGCACTTGAGTTCCGGCAGAGCGGGCACTTTGCGGTCGGAGTTGACTTCGAGTTTCCAGTTGGACTTTTCCTTCGCCGCAAGTTCGGCGGGGAACTCGGCCAGAACGAACTTGATCGACTTGTCGGGCCAGAAACTCGTGGC
>JAFSTC010000030.1 GCA_017450705.1 Lentisphaeria bacterium
GACTCAGGAAAAGATCTTCAAGGAGGATCCGAAATTCCCCGGATCCATCCGCTGGGCGAGGATGCAGATCAACTTTTTCAGCGGCTGGAAGGTCGATCCCGAGTGGCAGACCGCCTACGACGATTTGAAAATTTACGACCGGGTCCTCTCCCCCGAGGAGATCCGCGCCGGATATGAAAAGGTCTTCCCCGCAAACGGCAAGTAAAAACAGGCCGCTTTCGGGAATCTGCCCGCACAAGGTGACATCATGAAAAAAATTCTATCTCTTTTTGCGCTGGCGGCGGCGGTTTTGACTGCGGCCGAACCGGGACTGCTGCTGCACACAAGTTTCGACAAGTACACGACGATCCCCGATCTCGTCCAAAATCCGAAAACGCAGACGCTGGGCATCCGGCCCGAGCTCCAGCTGCGGATGTACAACGGCCCCAAAGGGAAACGCAACGCCGTCCTCCTCGACAACCGGGAGTTCGTCGGGTACACCCATACCGGGAATTTCGATCCCCGTCAGGGGACCGTCTCCTTCTGGGTCAAACCGGTCAACTGGAAAATGAGCGCGGTCGGCCATTTCCAGACCTTCTTCGAAGTGCGTTCGGGCGATACGAAATACCGGCTGATCGTCAACAAGGACATGTCGGCGGATGCGCTCTGGTTTTCGATCCGCAACGGTTCGGACCGTCATTCCGTCCGACTGCCGAAAACCGGATGGCAGACGGGCGAGTGGCACAAGATCGACTGCACCTGGAACGCACAGGGCATGAAGCTCTATGTGGACGGCAAGCCGCCCAAGCCGGGATCGACTCAGGAAAAGATCTTCAAGGAAGATCCGAAATTCCCCGAATCCATCCGCTGGGCGCGGATGCAGATCAACTTTTTCAGCGGCTGGAAGGTCGATCCCGAGTGGCAGACCGCCTACGACGATTTGAAAATCTACGACCGCGTTCTCTCCCCCGCGGAGATCCGCGACGAATACGAAAAGGTCTTCCCCCCGAAAAAAGAGGTGCGGAAACCCTTCGCCGTCACGCCCGCCCTGCTGCCCGTGAGCATCCCCGTTTCGGGTGAAAAGACGATCCGGGCGGATGTTTCGGCGGCCTTCGAAAAAGGGTCTCTCGTCCTCGACTACCGGGTCGCCGGCCCCGGGAGCAAAAAGGACATAACGACCCGCGACGGGGAGCTGTGGCTGGACGACGCCGTGGAGTTCCATCTGGTGGGCGCCGACGGCAAACAGCGCCAGTTCATCGTCAACCCCGCCGGGACTCTGTACGACTCTTTGAACGGCGACCCCAAATGGGATTCCAAGGCGAAGACCGCCGCCAAAAGCACGAAGGACGGCTGGACCGCCCGTCTGGAGATCCCCCTGATCGATCTGGGCGGCGGGACGCGCATCGCCGCCAATTTCTGCGTTTCGAACAAATCCGGCGGCCGGGGCAGCTTCACCTGGAGCGCCCTTGAACCCAACAAGGGATTTGCCGACCGGAAATATTTCGGCGATCTCGAACTGCGGGAGGGCGGCAAGTCGGCCGGCATCGAAGCTTTGGGCGATCTGCGGGCGGGGGAAGTCGATATCCGCTGTCTGCTGCCCGACGGCATGACCGCGTCTGCGGAACTTGTCGACGCCTCCGGAAGCAAGATCAGCGGCCTCAAGGCCGCGCTGCCCGCCGGGCGGTCCGAACTGGCCGTCACGCTGAAAGACAAGGAAGGGAAAACCGTTTACACCTATTTCCGCAATTTCGTCGTGAATCCGCCGCTGGTCATGAACACCCGGATCTACCCCTCGGCGCACCGGATCGAATTCCGGCTGGACTTCTCCGCCTCCGGTCTGAAGAAGGCCGATGGATCCGTCTCGCTTTGCCGCGACGGAAAGATTTATTCCTCGAAAGCATTCCATGCAGACCGCCCCGAGTGCGCCGTCGATCTGCCGATCCCGGATGATCTGCCCGACAACGCCCGCTACACCCTCAGGGCGCAGGCGGGGAAATTCACGGTAGAGAGGAGCCTTTCCATTCCCGACCTGACGCCTTTGCGCCTGAAGGTCGGCGTCGATCACAGCGTGCCCAAACCGTGGGTCCCGGTCAAGGTCGACGGGAAACAAGTTCTGGTTCTGGACCGGGTCTACGACTTCGGTTCAGGCCCCCTCCCCGCGCAGGCCGTCTCCCGCGGGGAGAAATTGCTCGCCGCCCAGCCCCGGTTCGTGCTCAACGGAAGTCCCATCGCGTGGGACGGCGTGCAGTTCGGCCGAAATTTCGGCGATTATGTCGAACTTTCCGCTTCCGGGCGCTTCGACGGCGGCACGGCCGAGATCAGGGGCGAAGTCTGGTTCGACGGCATGTACAAGTTCGATCTTGCCCTCACGCCCGCATCGAAGCTCGAGATCAACTCTCTGCAGCTGTGCTGGTCCATGCCGGAGCGCGCGGTGCGCTATGCGCTGACGCCCGAATACACCCCGTGGAAGGGCGGTTTTCTGCGCCTGAAATGGGACACGCGGGAATACAATTCCCTGCTGTGGCTCACCGGCGTCGAGAACGGTCTGGCCTGGTGGTGCCGCTCCGACGCCAACTGGATCATCGATCCCAACCGGAACAACATCGTCGTGGAACGGAAAAAGGGCAAAGCGGATATTTGCATCGACATGTTCGCGAAACCCGCCGTGCTGACGAAGACCGCCGATTACACCATGGTTTTTCAGGCCACGCCGCCGAAGCATCCCGACAAATCACTGCGCGGCATCGCCGACGGCTGCAGATGGCACAGGGATTCGGACGTGGTCGATGTCACCGGC
>JAFSTC010000031.1 GCA_017450705.1 Lentisphaeria bacterium
CGCGTCCCCGTAAGGGCAACGCGCCGTTATCCGCCAGCGGGTGCCACCCGCCCGCCGGGGGGACGAAAAGTCGCTCACGCGATTTTCTTCCCCCCGGACCCCTTGCTTGTACTGTTACTCGCGCAAGATGGCCCTGGCAAAAACAGCGACGCCGGATTGGTGATGCATTGCAAAAATGGCGGGACTGACGATTTCGAGGGGCGTACCCTTCTGCGGTACACCCCGAGAAAGCGGCTGTTTCGCGCTTTTGCAAGGCGCGCCAAGACAAGTCGGGAATTTTGACTGGGCCATCAATACCCGTATGGTGACGATGAAACCGCAGAGGTTTTATTTGCCGCTGGGCCGTCTGACAACGGCCCTCTCTGCGTTTTTTTGCCCGTGGGCAGTGGTAATTCCTGAGGCTCGTCCGACATGTCCGGCAAGTCAGACGGGCAACAGGCCGGGCAGGCCGCATTTTTTCGGGAGAAAAATGTTTTTTTGCTTGGAATTTCGGCGGATCGCGTTATCTTATTAGACAGACATGTCGAATTGAAAGGAGTGTGCTCTATGAACAATACATTCGATTCCCGGATGTCCCCGGTGTACGGGCAGGAGGTCGCGGCCCTGCAGAACGCCTTCGTCAACAGAGTGTTCGGGTGGATGACCGCGGGTCTGGCCCTGACGGGTTCCGTGGCCTGGTACACGGCGGCGCATTACGCGCAGCTGATCGTCAGGCACTCGGGGCTTTATCTCGTGCTCGTTCTGCTGGAACTGGCGGTGGTGATCGGCCTCTCCTTCGCCATCAAGAAGATCAGCGCGGGTCTGGCCCTGGCGGGATTTCTCTTCTTCGCCGCCCTGAACGGCCTCACGCTGTCGTGGATCTTTCTCGCTTACGATCCCGGATCCATCGCCAAGACCTTCTTCGCCACCAGCGCCACCTTCGGCGCCATGGGGCTGTACGGCTATCTGACCAAGCGGGACCTGACCACCCTGGGCAGCCTGTGCTTCATGGGACTGCTGGGCATCATCCTCGCCTCGGTGGTCAACATGATTTGGCCCAACAACACCGTGGGCTTCGTCATCTCCATCATCGGCGTCCTGATCTTCGTCGGCCTCGTGGCCTACGATACGCAGAAAATAAAAGAGATGGCCGTGGCCGTCGGCGAAGGCGCGGTGGAGGAGGAAACGGGCAAGAAGCTCGCGATCTTCGGCGCCCTGTCGCTGTATCTCGATTTCGTCAACCTGTTTTTGTATATCCTGAGGCTCTTCGGCAGCCGCCGGTAAGAGAAAAAAATGAAAATTCTCGTCACTGCCGGACCGACCCGGGAACGGCTCGATCCGGTGCGTTTCATCTCCAACCGCTCCAGCGGGAAAATGGGGTACGCCATCGCCTGCGCCGCAAGGGATGCGGGCCATGAGGTCACCCTCGTTTCCGGTCCGGTGAGTCTGCCCGCGCCGGAGGGGGTTTCCCTCGTCCGGGCGGAGTCGGCCGCCGACATGGCCCGGGCAGTTTTCGACGCCTTCCCCCGGCAGGATCTCGTCATCATGGCCGCGGCCGTGGCGGACTACCGCCCCGTCGAGATCAGCGAGAAGAAAATCAAAAAACAACCGGGCGACTTCGTGCTCCGTCTGGAGCGGACGATGGACATTCTGGCCGAGCTGGGCAAAAGGAAATGCCCCGGCCAGATCCTCGCCGGATTCGCCGCCGAGTCGGAAAACCTGCTGGAAAACGCCCGCAAAAAGCTGGCGGAGAAAAATTTGGACTGGATCGCCGCCAATACCGTTTCGGACGGCTTCGGCACCGACACCAACACCGTGACTCTGCTGGGCCGGAACGGCGAGGCGCTGGTCATCGGTCCCGACAGCAAGGCCCGCGTCGCCGCAAAAATCGTCGAAATCATCGCGTCTCCCCCCGCAACACGATAAAAGAAAGGATCTGTCAGCATGAAAAAGGTTCTCCCGTCTCTCCTCGCCGCCGCTTCCTTCAGTCTCTTTGCCGCGCCCGCCGAACAGGCTCTGCCGGCGCCCGCCCGCACCGGCGGCATGCCGCTGCAGCAGGCGCTCAACGTCCGCAAGACCGTCCGCAGCTACAAGGCCGATGCGCTCAATCCGCAGCAGATCGGCGATCTGCTGTGGTCCGCCAACGGCGTCAACCGCGGCAACGGCAAGCGCACGGCTCCCAGCGCCGTCAACCGGCAGGAGGTCAAACTGTACTATCTCACGGCCCAGGGCGCTTTCTTCTACGATCCGCAGGACCATCAGGCGGTGAAGATCTCCGATGAGGATCTCCGCAAGTGGGCCGGAGTCTTCGACGCGCCCCTGTACGTCGTGCTCTCGGCCGATCTCAAAAAGGCCGCCAGCCACCACTACGCGGTCATGGATACCGGCTACGTGAGCCAGAACATCTATCTGCACTGCGCCTCCGCCGGACTGGGCACTTGCGCCATCGGCAGCTTCGGCCGCATCAAGGGATCCCAGAAGGGGAAACTGCTGCACGACAAGCTCAAAATGCCCGAGACCGAAGAGATCCTTCTGACCCATTCCGTGGGGATCCCTGCGGAGGAGTAGGGAAAAGACCGCATCCATCCATTTTCATTCAAAGAGGAGGTTTGAACAATGGAAACGAAAGATATCCAACAGCTTCAGGATCAGGTGAGGATCGGCGTATCGCCGCTCCAGCTGGTCAAAGCCGAAATGGGCCGGATCATCTCCGGTCAGAGCGCGCTCGTCGACCGCATGCTCCTGGCCCTCATCACCGACGGCCACATCCTGCTGGAGGGCGTCCCGGGACTGGCCAAGACGCTGGCGGTGAAGACGCTGGCCCAGACCCTCGACGGCACGTTCTCTCGGCTGCAGTTCACCCCCGATCTGCTCCCCGCCGACCTGATCGGTACGCGGATCTACAACGCTTCCACCGGGCAGTTCGCGACCAAAACGGGCCCCGTCTTCGCCAACATCGTCCTCGCCGACGAGATCAACCGCGCTCCGGCCAAGGTCCAGAGCGCCCTCCTCGAGGCCATGCAGGAAAAACAGGTCACCATCGGCGGCGAGCGTTTTGCCCTGCCCCGGCCCTTCCTCGTCATGGCCACCCAGAACCCCATCGAGCAGGAGGGCACCTACCCCCTGCCCGAGGCCCAGCTTGACCGCTTCATGTTCAAGCTCAAGGTGGACTACCCCCTGCGGAGCGAGGAACGGACGGTCATCGACCGCATGGCCCATCCCGCGCCGGAGCTCTCCGCCCTCGCCGTGGCCTCGCTGGAGGCCGTGGAGAACGCCCGGAAGCTCGTCGACAAGATCTACATCGACGAAAAGGTCGTCGAATACATCCTCGATCTCGTGATCGCCACACGGCCCGGACGGAAGGCGGAACTCTCCTCCCGTCAGAGCGCGGCCCGTCTGGACGACATCACGGGACTGCTCAGTTTCGGCGCAAGTCCCCGGGCCTCCATCGCGCTGGCGCTGGCCGCCCGCGGGTACGCCATGCTTCAGGGGCGGGCCTACGTGCTGCCTCAGGACGTGAAGGAACTGGCTCCCGACGTGCTCCGGCACAGGATCATCCTCTCCTACGAGGCCGAAGCCGAGGGGATCGACACCGACGCCGTCATCGCCCGTCTGCTGGCCGAATTGCGTACGCCCTGACCGGATCAGGAGGTACAGCCATGCTGCCTGTTGAACTGGCAAAGCAGATACGTCTGCTGGAGATCCGCACGACGAGGATCGTCGACGAGATCACCGGCGGCGCGTACCGCAGCGCCTTCAAGGGGCGCGGCATCGAGTTCGACGAAGTCAGGGAGTACACCCTCGACGACGATGTCCGCGCCATCGACTGGAACGTCTCCGCCCGCATGGGGGGACCCTATGTGAAAAAGTTCGTCGAGGAGCGGGAGCTCAATGTCCTGCTTCTGGTCGACGTCTCCGCCTCGGGGGCCTTCGGCTCCGCCGAGAAGACCAAGCGCCGCACCGCGGCCGAACTGGCCGCCCTGCTGGCCTTCAGCGCCGGGAACAGCGGCGACAAGGTGGGACTGCTCATGTTCAGCGACAAGATCGAACTTTATGTGCCGCCCCGCTCAGGCCGGCGGCACACCCTGCGGCTCATCCGCGAGATGCTTTTTTTCAAGCCGCAGAGCCGCGGGACGGACATCGATCTTGCGCTCCGGGAGGCGCTCCAGCTGCTTTCCAAGAGAAGCGTGATCTTTCTGCTCAGCGACCTCATCGCCCCGGAGACCTTTGCCCGCAGTCTCAAACTGCTCAACCGCAAGCACGACGTGGTGGCGCTGGAGCTTTTCGACCCGGTGGAGATCCATTGGCCCGTCAGATCCCCCGTGGTGGTGGAGGACGCCGAAACGGGGCAGCTCGTCCGCTTTTCCGGCAGGCATGACATGAAGCGGCTTCAGGAGGAGCTGGAGCACACCCAAACGCGCAAACGGGAGGTCTGCCGCGCTTCCCAAGTGGATCTGGTGGAGATCGAAAGCGGCGGCGACGTGCTCAAACCCGTGATCGACTTCTTTTCCCGCCGCAGAAAACGCGCCGCTTCCGGCGCGGGGAGGCCGGCATGAAAAAAGCGCTGAAAATCCTGCTCGCGGCGGCCGTCGCCGTCGTCGCGGCCGGGGTGATCGGACTCGCCTTTGCCTGGATCGTCAGCCGGAGACAGCCCGTCTCCGTGCCCGAACTTGCGGCGAATATCGTTCCCGCGTCCGGCGCGGGACTGGGGAGCGATGTTGCCGCCGTCGTCGAGATCCCCCTGCCCCTCTGCTGCGGCGTGGAGAACGTCACCGTCACGCCTCCGCCGGGGACCGTCTGCGCTGGGTCGCCCCTCGTCACCTGGCACAAACTGCGTTTCGCGACGAGAAATTGGCATGTGAAAGCCACATTGCGCCCCGTCCGTCCGGGCAGGACCGCCGAAGGGAAACTGCAGTTCGAAGTCCGGCGCGGCGGCGACGCCCCCCGGGTCTTCACGGCGAAGATCCCCGCGTTCGACGTCCGCGAGACGGCGGGCGCGGAAAAGCTGGAGCTGGCGTCGGAAGTCGCCGTCCGCAAAGGCTTCCCCCGCTGGACGCTCTGGTTCCTGCTGCTGATCCCGGCGGCGCTCCTGCTGTACCTCTATCTTGCGCGCCCCCGCAAACCGCGGGAGCTGACCGAATGGGAACGGGCCGTGCGGGAACTGGCCGACCTGAGGCGCAAAATCGACTCCGGTCAGCTGCCGCCGGACCGGGCCTTCATCGACCTGGTCGAACTCATGCGCCGTTATCTGGAACGCCGCTTCGGTCTGCCCGTGACCCGGCGGACGGCCCAGGAGTTCATCGAGATCATGGACAGCTGCGGCGACAGCCTGCCGCCGGACTCCCGTCCCTTCTTCCGGGAGTTCATCGAAGAGGCCGATCTGGTGAAATTCGCCCGGGCCGTGCCGGAAAAGACCCTCGTCGACCGCACGGCCGCCGGCGCGGAACGCTTCATCGGACACACCCGCCCGGAAAGCGAGGTCAAAAATGTTTGAGTTCGCCTATCCCTGGGTGCTGTTCTTTCTGCTGCTCCTGCCCCTGTTGTACATGCTGGAGCGTTTCTGGCGCAAACGGCCCTCCATCGTGGTGTCGCAGGCCGCGCCGTTCACCGCGGTGGCCCGCAGAAGACTGGCTCCGACCTTGCCGGAGGCCTGCCGTCTGATGGCTGCGGCGCTTCTCATCGTCGCGCTGGCCCGGCCCCGCACCGGCGACGAAAGGGTCGTCATCCGGGCGCAGGGCATCGACATGGTCCTGGCGCTGGATATGTCCGGCAGCATGCGGGCCTGCGACGTGCCCAAAGACATGACCGACCCGCGGAAACTTCTGAACGCCATCAACGAAGGCCGCATCCAAAGCCGCATCGATGTCGCCAAGAAGGAGATCCGCCGGTTCATCGAAAAGCGGCCCAACGACCGCATCGGGCTTCTGGGGTTCGCCGATCTGGCCTACAGCTTCGCACCGCCGACCCTGGACCACGCGTGGCTGCTGGCCCAGCTGGACCGGCTCCAGCCGGGGATGATCGGCGACGCCACGGGCATCGCCTCGCCCATCGGCTCCGCGGTCGGCCGCCTGAAAAACTCTTCCGTTCCCCGGCGGGTCCTCGTGCTCTTCACCGACGGCGCCAACACCGCCGCCAACCGGCTGACGCCGGAACAGGCCGCGAAGCTGGCGAAGGACTTCAGCATCGTCATCCACACCGTGGGCATCGGCAGTCCCAACGCCTACGTGCTGGACAACACCTTCGGTCCCCGCTTCATCCCCGCCGGCGACAACTTCGACGAAAGACTGCTGCGGACCATCGCCGAGACCACCGGCGGCAGTTATTTTCAGGCCGACGACGCCGGGGCCCTGCGCAAGGTCATGGACGAGATCGACAAGATGGAGAAGACCACGGTGGAACAGCCCCGCTACGTGGAGTACCGGGAGTTCGCGCCCCGGCTCGCCCTCGCCGTCGCGGCGCTCCTGCTCCTGGCCTTCGTCGCCGATACGACGTGGATGATGAGGCTGCCGTAAGATGAAAAAGCGCGCAGAAGGATACTTTTCCGCCGCGGCGGGAATTTTGACCGCCTGCGCGCTTTTCGTCTGCGGGGAGCTGCGGAGCGAGGTCTTTTTGCTGAGGCCGCTGGGAAGCGCGGGCTCGAAATCGGCCGCGCCTCTGCCGCTGGGGGTCTCCCTGCCCGGTCTCGAAAACGCCTCCCCCCTGCTCCGGGAGCCCGTGCGGATCAACGGGAAAGCCTTCACCCTCGAACTGTTCCGCTCCGGCGCGACCTTCGACGAGATGCAGACTTTTCTGCAGAAAAAAGGGGCGCGTTTCGCCGCCTCGGGGGATACTTTGCGCTGTACGGCCCGCCTGCCGGAGGGGATGCTCGAGCGTCTGCTCATCGTCCGCTCCCCCGGCATCGGACCGGTGACGGTGTTCCGCATCGCAGGCCCCCCCGGGCTCCCGCCGGTGGGCTCCTGGCCCCGGGACCTGCCGGATCTTCCCCCCGGCGCGACGCCGCTCCAGGTGATGGAGTTGAGCAAAAGCAACAGCGTTTACGGCGTTTTCGAGGGGGTGCCTCGGGAGTCCGGCGCCGCCTTCCGGGCCGTGGATTCTTCTCTGCGGGCACAAGGCTGGCTGCCCGCGGGCAACGAGGGCTCGCCCCTCATCGGCGGCAGCGGCGACATCTATTTCAGCCGCAAGGCGAACCGCATTTTGTGGGTCACGTTCGACGGGGACGGTCGGGGAGCGTTTTACAGCCGGTCCTTGAATTCCCGGGGGGAGATGCCCCGCTCCTTGTGATAGAGACGCGAGAAGTAGTGTGCGTCCTCGATCCCCACGGCGCTTGCGATCTCCCGCACGGGGGTGTCCGGCGCGGCGCGCCACAGTTCTTCCGCCCGCTGGAGCCGCAGCTGGATCACCAGACGCCTGAAGGACGTTCCGTATTTGTCGTGGAGGAAGTGCTCCAGCCCCGAGGCGCTGATATTGAGATGTTTCGCCGCCTGTCCGAGGGTGAGTTCGCAGGCTAAATTCCTGTCGATGTAGCAGATCAGCCGCCGGTAGCGCAGATTCCCCGGAAAGGAGACCAGCTCCTTGTTGACGATGTACTCGATGAGCGTGTTGAGCATGTCCTCCATGGAAGCCGCCTCCTGCTCCGTGAAGCAGGGCAGCTCGAAATAGCGACGGATCATTTCATCGTCGCTGCGGATGAACTCCGGGATGTCGTCCGACGTGCGGAATTGCCCCAGCCCCACGAAGCCCGCGATCTCGTCCAGTACCCGGATGGGCGCGATGATCTCGGTCAGCCCGGCGTGGCACCGGTAGGAGCGGATCCGGCCCGTCCTGCGGGTGAATTCCTGCATCTCGCGGTCGAGCTTCTGACAGGTTTCCAAGGAAAAATACTTTTCCTGGACGCAGGAACAGAAGGCGCTGACGCTGCAATCCCGCCCCCGCTTGAGGATCTCGCCCCCGGCGGCGTAGAAGATCACCTGCGTCTTGAGGATCGCGGCGAAGCTGTCCAGCAGACGGCAGACCTCGCGGCTGAGCAGGACATCCAGCGAAACGGGACCGTTCACGGCGCGACTCTCCCCGTCCGTCAGAACTTGTAAGTGTACCCGTCCTCGGCGATGACGACGGGACGGCCCCAGGCCTTCTCAGCCCGGGCGCGGGCCCCTTCGCAGTCCTCGCGGATCTCCCGCCCGGAATGGACGAACATGATCTCTCTGACGCCGCGGCCTTCGCGGCGGAGCCCCTCGCAGATCGAGGAGGCCGTGGCGTGCCCCGTTTCGATCATCAAGAGATCGCAGTCGTCCAGCCAGTCGCCCATGTCCCGGTATGTTTTGACGTCGCCGGAGTAGATGATTTTGCGCTTGCCCGCCGTGATCCGGAAGCTGAAGGAGGTGTAGACCGACGCTTTCGTGCGCTGGATGTGATAGTTGTGCCGGGCCTCGACCCTGATGTTGCCGTCGTCGAAGATCGTCCCGTCGGCGATGAGTTTCGGCGTGAAGGCCATGCGAGAGATGCCGCCCAGCTTCGTCATGTTGAAAACGACGTCCCACATCTTCATGTCCGGCACGAAGACCGTGATCTCGGGCGTGGGCAGATCCCGCTTGAAAACCAGCTTGCGGATGTTCCAGAAGAAGTCCGGCAGACCGCCCACGTGGTCCCGGTGGGGGTGCGAAATGAACATCGTGCGGAGCTGTGTGATGTCGATGCCCTTGAGGTGGGCCGTGCGGCAGCTCCCCGTGCCCGCGTCGAAAAGATACAGTTTGCCGTCGACCTCGAAGACGCACGATGCGTACTGCCGATTCGGCACGGGCTCGGAACCCGCTCCCGTCCCCAATGTGTGGATCAGCACCACAGGGAGCGCCTTCTCCGTCGATTTCCGCATAACGACCGTCCTGTTTTTGAGCGTGTCCGACGGGTGGGCGGCTTGCGGCGCCGCACAGCCCGCGGACGCCAGCACCAGACAGGCCGCCGCCGGTCCGATCATTTTTTCCTTCGTCATAAAAACAATTCCTTTCCGCCGCCGAAAAAGCGGCGGCTTTTTTTTCCGTGATGGCGATAATTTAGCATATTTTGCAGAAAAATCCACCAAAAGACGGATATTTCCATTGTTTTTATCGCCGAGGCCGGGTATAGTATCTGCTGTCGGGAAATTTTCACAGCCGTGCCGGGCGCACGGAAAACTTTTTCGAAAGGGAAACAGAAATGAAAAAAGTGAGAGTGGGTCTGATCGGACTGGGATTCATGGGCAGCACGCATTTCCGGATCTACCGGGAACTGCCGGACGCCGAGATCGTCGCCCTGGCGGACGTGGATCCCCGCAAGCGCGCCGGAGACGTCTCCAGCGTCATCGGCAACATCGGCAACGCCGACAACTCCCAGCCGCTGGACATGACCGGGGTCAAAACCTATGACAACGGCTACGACCTCATCAAGGATCCCGACGTGGACGTAGTGGACATCTGCGTCCCCACCCCCGACCACGCCGGACTCATCGTGGCCGCCCTGGACGCCGGGAAACACGTCTTCGCCGAGAAGCCCTTCGCCCGGACCCTCGCGCAGGCCGACGAGATCAAAGCCGCCTACGCCCGGGCCAAGACCTATCTCAACTTCGGAATGTGCGTCCGCAGCTGGCCCGAATACCGCTACGCCTGGGAACAGTACACCTCGGGCGCCTACGGCAAGCTCCGTTCGGCCACATTCCGCCGCCTCTCCCCCAGCATCGCCGGGAACAACTGGGACGACTGGTTCATGGACGGCAAACGCTCCGGCGGCGCGTTGCTTGACATGCATCTTCACGACACCGACCAGGTGCGCTACTTCTTCGGCCGTCCCAAGGCCGTGACCTCCGTGGGCGTCACCGGCGGCGTGAGCAAGGACGCCGTGGACCACGTCATCACCTTCTTCCACTACGACGACGGCACGGTCGTCGAGGCCGAGGGTTCGTGGATGGCTCCCAAGACCACCCCCTTCGAGATGAGCTTCCAGATCATCTGCGAGAAGGCCACGGTCCGCTGGATGGCCGACGGCTTCAAGGTCTTCTGGAACGACGGCCGCGTCGAGACCCCGCAGGTCGCGGCCACCACCGGGTGGCACGTGGAGCTGGCCTACTTCATCGACTGCGTCAAGAACGGGATCCTTCCCGACAAATACCAGACCTTCGACTCCGTCCTCGACGGGTTCAAGATCAACGCGGCCGAGCAGCAGTCCGTCGACACCGGCAAGCGTGTCGAAATCAGGTACTGAAAAAACGCACACAAAGGGAGATCCATCATGTACAAGGCTCTCAACTACTGGGTTTTCGGCGGATTCGCCGGAGAGAAGACCCCCTATGAATTCATCGACTGGGCCAAGGCCAAAGGCCTGGACGGCGTGGAGCTGACCGTCGGCGACGCCCTCTCCATCGACATCACCGAAGCGGAGTGCAAAAAGATCGCCGCCTATGCGGCGAATAAGGGCATCGGTCTGCGCTCCCTCGCCTCCGGCGCGGGCTGGGGATGCTATCTCGGCACCGACGACGAGGCCGAAAGACAGAAGGCGCTGGACTTCTGCCGCAAGTATCTTCAGATCGCCGCCTGGATCGGCGCGGAGACGATCCTGGTCGTTCCCGGCGCCACCCGCGTGGCGTGGGAGCCGTCGCGGCCCGTGATCCGTTACAAGACCGTGTGGGAAAAGACGGTCCAGTCCGTGAAGGAACTTCTTCCTCTCGCGGAAAAACTCAAGGTGGCCATCGCCCTCGAGAACGTCTGGAACCGTTTCCTCATCTCCCCCATGGAGTGGAAGCTCTTCCTCGACCAGTTTGATTCGAAGTACGTGGGACTTTATTTCGACGCGGCCAACTGCTGCCTCAACTGCCGTCCCTCGGACTTTCCCGAGCTGCTGGGTGACCGCATCAAGGCCGTTCACCTCAAAAATTTCGCGGAAACGGACTGCGCGGGCGGGCTCCACGGCTTCGGCGACGACCTCTTCGACGGCGTCGTGGATTTCAAGGATCTCTTTGCCGAGCTTGACAAGGTCGGCTACAAGGGGCCTTTCACTGTGGAGATGATCCCCTTCAGCCGTCTGCCCGACCTGGTTCTTCCCGATCAGGCTTTGGCGGACAAAATGGCCACTCAGATCGCCAAGCTGGCCGCGGGCAAATAGGTTCCCTGCGGTTCCTTTCCGCCTTGCGGCGGACAATCGAAGCCCCCCTTCCCGGGGGGCTTCCGTCTGTCAAAAGGGCGAAAAACAGCCGTTCCCGGCTTGCATTTCGGTCCGAAGTGTGCTATTTTAATAAAACACGCCGCGGAGAGATGGTCGAGTGGTCTAAGGCGCAGCATTGGAAATGCTGTGAGGGGGCAACTCCTCCGAGGGTTCGAATCCCTCTCTCTCCGCCATTTTTTGTGCCCTTTTTTCCATCTGCCCAGAGAAGTGAAAAATTCCGACTTCCGCTAAAACTCGTTTACTCAAAGGGTTTTATAACTTTTTGCCCCGTGTGCATGAAACACACGAGAGACCCCGTCAAGCGGCCGATTTTGCCGGAATAATTCTGAGAATCGGCCCGAATTCTGAGATTTTCTGCCGTTTTTGCCGTCCCCCCGGGGAGACTTCAGATTTTTTGTGATACCCACATCCCGATTGTTCAATAGATATAATTAATACACCCATTTTTATCAACTTTTTCAGGGTATCCTTATCCCATTCGCAGTACGCTTTTTCATCATGGAAAATCGA
>JAFSTC010000032.1 GCA_017450705.1 Lentisphaeria bacterium
ACCGTCACCGTACGGGGGTACGCCCGAGTAACAGAGAAGATAGGGGGTGAAGGGGGAAAGAAAACAGCGGAGGTACGACGCTGTTGTCTTTCCCCTTCCGGCAAGCCGTTGCAAAATATGTGTCTTCTCTTTCCGCAGAAAAGCGGGAAAAGAAGACATTTATTTTGCAACACGTCTTTCTGCCCGCGGTCCGCGTGACTCCGGCCCACTCGCCTCCCCGTGCCACGGGGCGCCGGGAGGGGTCCGGGGAGGGCGGCGCAAGCGCCTCCCCGGCTCCCGCAAGCGCCAGCGCCCCCGTATGATGCCCCACGGGAACGGCGGGCTCACCCGATGCGGACCAGACCGCGTCGGCGGAACACGCGGCGGAGAAAACGCAAAGACACAGCAGCGCCGCGCAAAGCCGCGTCCTTTGCCAATCTGTTTTGAAATCCATTTTCGTGCCCCCACTGCCCTCTCGCGGAGGGCCTTCCCCCCGGCGTTTTTCTTTCCGGAAGTAAAATAATCCGCCCCGGCCGCTTTTTCAACCGGCCCAACGACAAATTTTTTGCCGCCTTGAAAAGCCGCCGAAAGATGCTATAATAAAGTAAAACGGGGGATCTTTTCATGGAAAGCGCGGAAAATTTGGCGGCGCCGCCCGCCCGGTGGTGGGCGGCGGAGCAGGACTGTTCCGTGCGCTGCGGCCTCTGCCCCCGCGCCTGCCGCATCCCGGCGGGCAAGGCGGGATACTGCGGCGTGCGGATCAACCGTGACGGACGGCTCTTCAGCCTCGCCTACGGGCATCCCGTCTCCATCGCGGTGGATCCCATCGAGAAAAAACCCCTCAACCGCTTTCTGCCGGGGACGAAAGTCCTCTCCCTCGGCACCTTCGGCTGCAATCTGGGATGCGTCTTCTGCCAGAACTATACCCTGTCGCGGCAATGTTATCCCCCCTCCCGGCAATGGCCCTTCGTCCCCCCGGAGGAGATACTCCGCCTCACGAAACGGGAAAACTGCCCCTCGCTCGCCTTCACCTACAACGAACCGACCGTTTTCGCCGAATACGCCATTGATATTGCCCGCCTCGCTCGGAATGAGGGCGTCAAAACGGTCCTCGTGAGCAACGGCATGATCTCTCCCGGTCCCGCGGATGAGTTCTTTCCCCTGATCGACGCCGCCAACATCGACATGAAGGGGTTTTCGGAAGCGTTTTATGAGGAAATGTGCGGCGGCAGTCTGGCCGTCGTCCTCGATTCCCTGCTGAAACTGAAAAAACTGGGCGTCCATCTGGAGATCACCACGCTGGTGATCCCGGGCAAAAACGACGCTGACGAAATGACGAATAACTGGCTGGATTGGGTCGGGGAGAACCTCGGCCGGGAGACGGTGCTCCACTTCAGCGCCTACTTCCCCGCCTGGCGCTGCCGGATCCCCGCCACGCCCGCCGAGACCCTTTACCGCATCAGGAATCTCTGCCGCAGCCGCGGCTTCGACAACATTTATCTGGGGAATATCTGACGATGACGTATGAATTCACCACCAAATCGGTCCGTCCCGCCACGGCGGCGGGGCGCTTTTACGACGGTTCTCCCGAAAGGCTCCGGCGCGAGGTGGAGCAGTATCTCGAACAAGCCCCCGCCTATGACGGAAGCGCGGGCGAGATCTGCGCCGCGGCCGTCCCCCACGCGGGCTACCTCTATTCGGCCGCCATCGCCGCCCCTGTTTTCAAGGCGTTGAAGGGCAGCGTCTTCGACACCGTCGTCATCATCGGCCACGACTTCGGCAAGATGGCCCCCGGCGTCGTCGCCGTCCTGCCCGGCTACACCCATTACGAGACCCCCCTGGGAACGGTCGAAGTCGACCGCGGCCTCTGCAATATGCTGATGGAGCGCGACCCGCGGATCGTCAAAAACGACCGCGTCCATCTGCAGGAACACACCGTAGAAGTCCAGCTGCCCTTTCTTCAAGCGACCGGCTTTGCGGGAAAGATCCTGCCCGTCCTCTTCGGCGAAGTGACCGAAGCCCACTGCCGCGATTTCGCGCAGCTTCTCCGCGCCTGTCAGGGAAACCGCAAAATCTTCGTCCTCTCCAGCACGGACCTCTCCCACTACCCCGCTTCCGCGCTCTCCCGCGAACTGGACGCGCACACGGTGGAGCTGGCGTCAAGTTTCCAGATCGGCCCCCTCTGCGACTGGAAAAACGGCGGAATTTGGGAGCAGAAGCCCGGCGTCGAGACCCCCATCTGTTCCGCCGGCGGCCTCGGCACCGCCATCGCCTGGGCCGAAAGCCTCGGCGCCACCCGCTGCGTGACCCTCAAGCGCGGCAACTCGGGCGACATCCCCGGCGCGGACTCCCACAGCGTCGTCGGCTACGCCTCTCTCCTCTTCTGCCGGGAAAAACAAAAGGAGTTTTCCGTCTCGCCGCAGAATCAGGAAATCCTCCTCGAAACCGTCCGGCAGACCCTCCGCGCGGGCGTCGAGGGACGGCGCTTTGAACCTCCCCGCCCGGAAGATCCGGACCTCCTCGCCCCCGCGGCCCTCTTCGTGACGCTCCATGCCCAGGGCCGCCTCCGCGGCTGCATCGGCACTCTGGAAGCCCGCCTGCCGCTCTATCTGGCCGCCGCCGAATTCGCCCGCGCCGCGGGCTTCGACGATCCCCGCTTCCGCCCGCTGGAAGAATCGGAACTGGCCGACCTCGACGTCGAGATCTCCGTGCTCTCCCCCCTCCGCCGGGCCAGTTCCCCCGAGGAAATCGAACCCGGCAAACACGGCGTCGTCGTCTCCCGCGGCCGCCGCAGCGGCGTCTTCCTGCCCCAGGTCTGGGAACAGCTCCCCCGCAAGGAGGACTTCTTGGCTTACCTCTGCTCCGAAAAAGCCGGACTCCCCCCCGACGCCTGGAAAGCCCCCGACACCGCCCTCTCCCTCTTCACCGTCTTCGCCTTCCACGCCCCTATGCTCTGAGAAGGATCGGACGTCTCGGGGGAAGGGAAAACCTCTTTTCCACGTGAAAAGAGGTTTTCCCTTCCCCCGGGCCCCCATCCCTTTCGAGAAAAGCGGGGTGTTTGGAGGAGAAGTGGGGAGATTCTTGGGGTGACGGTTTTGCCGCAGAGATTTTATGCGCCCCGGGGCAGCGGGCAAAACACGTCCCGGCGGCACGTTTTTCCCGCGGGAGGCGAGCGGGGCGCCCGCTCCTCTCGCAGAATATGAATGAACCGGCAACCGAAAGGCAGCCGGATGCGCTCAAGTGTTTAAGCGCAGATGAACGTAGGTCGAGCAGTAAACCGCAAGTGAGGGCGGACAAAGCCCGACCGAACGCAGGCGCGCAACTACAGAAGGGAATTACCCCGAGGTCCGCGCTTGTCGCGGGAAGGAATAAAAGAAGGAGCCCGTGGAGGGAAAACCGCGAAGCGGTTGTCTCTTCCCCGGTTGGACGAAGTTGCATTCAACGGTGGCCCACGTCAAACCGTCCCATATGGGGAACAGAACTTTTAAAAAGCAAGATTTTTCCAACCATACCTGCCCGCATGGGGACAGAACCTTTATGTAATATGCTTTTAATGGGTACTATTGTTCGGCTCTACACACATTCGTGCCATGTCGCCACCCGTCTTTCCTGCTCCGCTTCAGCAAAAAGAAGACCTCGCCCTGTCATTGAACCGGGACGAGCGCAAGGCGAAAGCCGTCACCCTGATTGCCCCCCGCGCTAATTTCCGCCCCTCCTAAGTAAAAGTCGTTAACCCCTGAACGGCACGCCCTGGCATAGTCATACCAATAGCCCCCCCGTACAAAACGGGCGTCGCTCTGGGAATCAAGACACCACTCTCTCACATTCCCGTGCATATCGAACAAACCCCATGCATTCGGTTTTTTCTCTCCCACTGGATGAGCGCCGTAGGAACGAACTGACGCATCGCAATCTAAACCGTAGCTGTTACCAAAATACCACCCCACTTCTCCCATATTGGGACATATCTCCTCGGAGGTCAAATTTTTGCCGCTGTTCAATGCTGTGGTCGTTCCCGCCCGACAGGCGTACTCCCACTGTGCTTCCGTCGGCAGATCAAAATGGTATCCCGGCGGTAACTGATTCTTGAAAAGTTCATTCATCCTGTCGCAAAATTCTTTAGCATCTCGCCAACGTACTTTCTGTACCGGATATTTATGGAACCCTTTTGGGAACCCCCCATACGGCATTACCGCTTCATACTGGGCATTAGTGACTTCGTACTTCCCCAACCAATAGTCCTTTTCCAAAGTGACCTGATGCAGTTTCTCCTCATTGTCGTTGGGGGAACGTCCCAATTCCCCTTGCGGAGTGCCCATCATAAAGGAACCCGCCTTAATTTTTACCATTTCCAACTTCACGCTGCCGGGAAGACGAAACGTGTAGTTTCCATCGGGACTTTCAGAACAACTCGGACTGTCGGAACAGCCGGTAAAAAACAGGACGGCCGCCGCGAGACAGAAAAATCGGATGTTCTCAATGATATTTTTCATAATTTTAACCACTTTTTTCAAGATTATTTTTTTGTTAAGCTCTGTTCCCCACGTGGGCAGGTAACGAAAAAAGAGCGTCTCGACGGCTCCCTTTGCCCACGGGACGCGAGCGGGGCGCCTGCAAGCGTGCAGACCGAATGTGAATGGACCGGCAACCGAAGGGCAGTCGGATGCCCAAGTATTTGTAATGCCCCCGTTTGTCAAGGGCGGCATTACAGGTTGTCTCTCTCCCGGCTGGGCGGTACGTATTTCAACGGCGGCCCACATTAAACTACCCGTATGGGGAACAGAGTCTTTTGTCACCACTGCCCGGGGATGAATAGAGCCCAAGGATTTTTTCCATTTATCAGCGCAAAACCAATAGCAAGACCGAGAAACACAATCATGCCAATTCCTAACACCCAATGCCATTTGGTTATCCGCTGAAGCTCGAAATCGCAATCACACCAAGGACAGGTTACCGATGAACCTTCCCACTCCTCCTCAACATCCACTGCTTTTCCGCAGAAGGGGCACATGGTGGTGTACGTTGCCATGAAGTAAAACTCCTGTTTTTGAATTGAAAATAAGTTATTGTCTCAACTTTTGTAAAAAACCTGCGGTTCCCAATGTCAAAGACGACATTGCCGACGGCATTCATTTTTTTGCCGGTGGTCCTCCACGCTCCGGCAGTTGCAAACCTTGTCAATATCACTGTTGCCCGGTAATGTTTTTCCAACCTAAAGCCTAATTTTTGTCCATTATCTTCACCATCCTTTCTCCTTGAAAGAGTTTGATCTTATCCGCATTGGCTGCGTCAAAAATGGAATTTCGGGTATTTTTCGGGTGACTGGTTTTCAATGAGGTAAAAATAACACAGTTTGCAATCTCCAGATAAGAAATTTCAGGATCGTTACACTTGCATCCGTCACCGTAACAGAAGATGACGCAGTTCGATTTCACCCCCATCTTTTTCAACACGTTTCCACCACGGGAACCATGATGAGCCGCCTTTATGAAATGGAATTCTCCGTGAAGCCGGGGAACGGTGTATAAAGAGCGGATAATGGGATCATTGTTGTCCCCGAGAAAGAGCCATCGTCGGGTATTTTTCTCGTTTTTATCGCTGCGGTATAAATTCCCGAAGAGACATGTCGGCACGTCACACTTTTTGCTCTTTTCGCACAAATGACACGGCGGAGCCGCGGTGCAGTTGCAACAGTCGGGGTAATTCGCTTCGGATAAATCCGGATCAAGCTCCATGGTGAAAATCAGACTTGAATCGTCGATGTTCACCTTTGTTGTATTGCGGAGCCGACTGAGATTGTTTCCCTCGGAAAAATGCAACTGGGCATCCTGTTTCAACTTGGCGAGCTGTTGACAGATCTGATTGTAGTCACCAGCTTCATCGCCGGTAGCATCATGGTCTGAAAGGCAATATTTCATCAGTATTTCGCTTATCTCATCCGCTGCGGACTTGAAGCTGCTTTTCGTGTCGGGAAGATGCTCCCAAAAATCGTCCACCAGACGTTCCAATCTGTTTTCGCCCATGACGTTTTCATCGGTTATGATGTCGTTTATCGGAAAAAGGACATTCCCCGGGAAACCGCGCTCCGGTTTCGCTGTTGCCGAAAGATGCACCACCTGCTGGGACAAGGCGGACATCACAATTTCGCTGACAAGAAAATTAAAGGCGTTTGAGATGGAACTCCGCCCTCCCCGGGGTTGGGTAAAGCAGTGGATGATCAAACACTCCTCGATTTTTTTCGACAGGGAATGCATTTGATCTGGAGAGGAACACAGCCGGGACAGATAAGCCGTTTCGAAAATCTTTTTTTTCCCGCCGTACAGTTCGTACAACCTGTGAAAGCCAACGAAATGATCCTCGTGGGGGTGGCTCAAAACGGCATTCCATTTCAAACCGTCCTGTCCTATTTTTTTGAAGAAACAACCTGAATGCAGGGGACACTTCGGACCGCATGCCGCCTGGCCGAGGATCTTTGCCACGGAACATCCTGTTTTCCGTGTTCCCGACGATTCCCCGAAATCCCGCAGCCAGAACAGCCCCTGCTTTTTGAAGACAATGGCTTCGCCGTGGCCCATGTCCGCTATCTGAATATCTCCTTTTTTACAGCATCTTTCCGGACATACTTTTCTGTAATTCATTTTTTCAGTCTCCATATTCTGCCGCGGAAAAGACTGATAAGACAGATGAAACCGAAGCCGCCGCCGCGTTGCCTGATAAACAGGTTGCCATGAGGCGACCGCCCAGCTGGCGGACTTTTTTGGAACAGGCTCCGAAAGTATCCAAAGCATCAGTGAACGATGCTCTGAATTCCAATCCGTTGGAATCACCGTTCGAATAAAGAGTGGCGGTCACCGTCATGCCGAACGCATTTATCCCGTACTTGCAGTTGCCGACGATTTTCCCGTTCGCGATGTTTTCTTCTCTGATCCTGGCCCCGCAGTCAACCATGACCTGGCGGACAAGCATCCAAACAGTTTCGTAATCGCCGTAAAGAGTGAATTTGCCTTTCCCCGCAAGGGGAACTATCCGAACCCCGCCGGAGCTGCCCGCAGTCCGAGAAATAGACGAATTCGGTGTTGCGGTCCCCGGGCGGGGAAGCGGCGGCGTTGTCCGCTTGAACGTGTTGAGCGGTTTGGGTCGCGGAGGGATGACAAAGGCGCCCTGACAGAGAGGACAATTTGTTTCCATACAGCTCCAATCTTCCTGAACTTCCAGTGTCCCGCCGCAGTGGGGGCAGTTGATATTGTACGCTGCCATAAAAAAATCCTTT
The DNA here is from genome assembly GCA_017450705.1 of Lentisphaeria bacterium. Taxonomy (GTDB): domain Bacteria; phylum Verrucomicrobiota; class Lentisphaeria; order Victivallales; family Victivallaceae; genus UBA1784. Next base: position 7,250 of record JAFSTC010000032.1, read on the forward strand.
CCCCGAACACAGCTGCCGGATAAAAATTACCGAACTTGACTGACGAGGGTTTCACAAAATCCACCCCCTCTATTTATTTTTATTCGCCGGGAGCTTTCATTCTTTCACATTTTTCGCAAAACCGGAAAATTTTTCCTTTTTTTGCATCGGTTCCTCAAAGTACGCCGCTTTTTCCGGGGCCTTCCGATATGCCGGGCTCCCGTCCTTTTCGGGAAAAGCGGAGTGTTTTGAGGGGGTATGAGATGAGAGAGAGCCGGCGGGCTTTCGCCCGACCGGCCCATGTGACTTACAAGACTTATCAGACTTATCCGGCCTATCCGCTCTTTTCGCTCTTCGGCCCGGCGGCAGAGAAACCGTCTCCTCAAAGTACGGCGTTTTCCTTGAAAAGGAAAGTCCTCCGCCGCCCGGCTATGGGGGAGAACGGAGCCGGGGAGAGGAAATCGCGACCGCCCTGCCTTTGTTCGCCCGCATCCTTCAAATAATGCGCCTCAAAACCAAACTTGTATTCCGTAAAAAATCATCTATATTGCGAAGCGAAAACATCGTCGAGATGACAGTTCCTCTGCGGCTGTCGAATCCAGCGTATTTGCCGAAATTGGTGAACGATTGAAAATGAGCATGAAAACAGTCCTCTTGCGGCATCCCCTCATCTGTGCCGGGGTCGGGGCCGCCCTTCTGGCCGCGGCCGGCATCGGCGTTTACCGGGGCATGTATGAATACATCCGTTTTCGGGATTTCAAAACGGTGCGGCGCGTGAAACTGCTTCACTTCGACGGACCGGAACACCGCCCCTGCGAAATGACCCTGCCGGTGAAATTCGTTCCGCGAATGCACGATGCGGGCGTGGTCGAAAAACATCTCGTCCGCACCGAAAACGGAAAAAGTTTTCTGATATTCCGCTTCGACGACGGCCGCGTCCAGCTCGTGGCGTTTCCGGCGAGAAAATATCCGGGGATCGGCTGGATGACCGCTTTTTACGACGTCACCGATGCCGCCGCGGAACGTCGGCTCCGGGAGGCCGTCACAGCCCCATAAGCCCCGTGCGTCTCCTCAAAACACGCCGCTTTTTTTGAAAAGGAAAGGGGGCCCGGGGGAAGGGGAAAACTTTTTTTCACGCGAAAAAAAGTTTTCCCCTTCCCCCGGTTTCCCCCTTGCTTTTTACTTGAAAGTCGTGAGTTCTTCTTTGTAGATTTCGCGGAAGTCGTGCCAGATGTTTTTCGCCTGGTCGATGCTGTGGACGTAGGGATCGAGGCAGAGGGCCTGGACGGCGAGACGGTCGCTGCCCTCTTCGCAGGCCTGGGAAATCATCTCGTGGAGCACGGTCTGGCGGCGGCAGAGTTCGGCGGGACCGGCGGGCAGATCACCCACGTGGACGGAGCGGACCTCTCCGCCGACGGCGAGGCCGGGGACATCGAGGATCACGTCGTCGGGCAAATTTCCGACGGCGCCGTTGTTGCGGATGTTGATGGCGTCGAAGTAGGTCGGCGTATTGGTCTCCAGCGCGGTGATGACCTTGCAGGGATTTTCCGCGTAGTACGGGTGATCGGGATCCGCGGGAAAAGGCGGCTTGGCGTAATTCTTGCCCAGCAGGCGCTGGGTCTCCAGCGTGTGGGATTTCTGCTTTGTCAGGCCCTCGTAAAACTCGGCGAGGCTCTTCAGGCCGAACTTCTTCTGGATCCCGGGCTCGGAGAAGAAGGGCATATATTCGACGATGTGCTCGTCGTAGCCGACGGGGTAGGTGCCGAAGACGTCGAAGACTTCAAGGGAGAAGCGCTGTTCGGGGATGCTCGGGAAATTCTCGTGCCAGTATTTGGACTCGCGGATCTTGGAAAGAAACTCCTCCAGACAGCTTTTTCCCGTATGGCGGTGGCGGATGTCGAAGAGCCAGTTCATGTGGTTGACGCCGGCGGTGACGACCTCGAGGTCGCCGGGCTCCCAGCCCAGCTGTTCGGCGATGAGGCCGAAGGAGCCGTGGACCTGGTGGCAGAACCCGAGGGCCTTGATGTCCGGGAAATAGTTTTTGAAATAGGTGCAGAGGATGGACATGGGGTTGGTGAAGTTCATCAGCCACGCGCCGGGGCAGACTTTGCGCATCATGGCGAGGATCTCGCGGTAGAGACAGATGTTGCGCATGCCGTGGATCAGGCCCCCGGGGCCGCCGTTTTCGCCCTTGATCTGGTGCACGCCGTACTTCTCGGGGACGCGCAGATCGTCGACCCAGAAGGCGTAGCGGTTCTTTTCGCAGGAGGTGATGACATAATCGGAGCCTTCGAGGGCGGGGCGCAGTTCGGTCGCGGTTTTGACGGTGACCTTGTTTTCGCCCGCGGCGAGGACCTCTTTCACCGAGGACTCGGCGACGGCGAGGCGGTCTTTTGCGACATCCATGAGCATGAATTCGCAGTCGGCGAAGACGGGATCGTGGAGCAGTTCCTTCGCGATGGTCAGGACGAATCCGGACCCCGCACCCAGCATGGTGATCTTCAATTTTTTCATCTGAACAAGTTTCCGTTTGCGGCCCAAAAACGATCGGAGTATCTCCGCCGCCTAATGTAGCACCGTTCGGCGGCTTTTCAAGAGAAAAAAGGGGAGATTTCCGTCCCGTTCCGGGGGATCACCCGATCCGGACGAGGCCGGGGGGGAGGTCGCAGCGGAAACCCTTGGCGTCGGCTTCGACGGTGACGACGCCGCCGGGGGCGGGAACGGATCCGCGGACCCAAGTCAAATCGCCGAGGTCGGGACGGACGATGACTTTGCCGGGCTCGGGAAAACTCACGCCCAGGACCCGTTCGCTCAAAAACGGCGCCGGACCGCAGCTCCAGCCGTGGCTCAGGCTGTGGCGCAGTCCCTTGTAGCAGTAGGCGCCGAAGTCGGCGTGGAGATCCTTTTTTCCGGGCACGGGAAGCTCGTCGATGCGCCCGGCGTTCCGCGTCCAGTCGAGATCGAAGTCCTCCCAGAAGCTGGTGGCGCCGAAATCCAGCATTCTTCCCCAGTAGCGCCGGATCAGTTCCAGCGCGGGGACGGTCTTTTTCGCCAGCAGCATGTAGTAGCCGTAGAAGGTGCTGACTCCGTGGAAGGGATCGGTCTCCAGCACGGACGTGTGATCGGCAAGACCGGTGAGGGTCAGCAGAGCCGCGGGGGCCTTGCGGCCGGCGGGGTCGGGCGCGTGGCAGCGGAGTTTCGCCATGGCTTCGAGGCACGGCGCGGGATCGCATCCGGCGGCGGCCAGCAGTTCCGCGCCGGAACGCATCATCCAGAAGAGGAGCGCGTGGATCCCGGCGTGTTTGGCCGCGGGGCTGTCCTCGTTGGGCCAGTCGAGGAAGCGGCGTCCGGGCACGGCCTCCGCGCCGCGGTCGTCGATGAAGCGTGAGAAGACCCGGAGCATTTTTTCGGCGTAACCGGCGTGTTTCAGGAGAAATTCCCTGTCGCCGGCGGCGCGGCAGTAGTCCCAGAGGGCGATGACGAACCAGCAGGAGTAGGTGGAAAAGCCGTTCATGGGTTCTTCCGGCCCGGCCTGGGCCATGAGGAACTCGAGGGAGTCCCGGATGATCCCGTGGTCGGAAAAGGCGCACAAAATGCCCCTGATCTCGGGGTGGAGGTCGCCCATCCAGACGATGCGGTCGCGCTTGGCGCCGTCGTAGATGTAGTCCTGCATGCAGAGGTGGACGGTCCGAACGGCGGTCTTCCAGATCTCGTCGAGGCGGGGGTCGGAGGACTCGAAGGAACCCGTGACTTCCAGATCGCGCTCGAGGGCGACGCCCATGATGTTGAGGCACTGGATCACGGTTTCCCCTTCATTGATGATCTCGACGAATCGGAAAACGGTGTTGCCGTACTCGAGGCTCCCGCAGACGGGCAAGTCCAGGAGGGCGTCCTTGCGGGAGCAGTCCTGATTGGAGGGGCCGAGGGCTTCGCTCACGGACTCGCCGAACTTGATCCTGACCCGTCCCGGCTTCTCGAAGGGGTCAAGTTTTACTCCGCCGTGGAAGGCTCTGCCGAAGTCCAGCAGGAGCGAGCCCCCCGGCCGGATCGTCACCCGGGGCGGGACGTAGTGGATCACCGGCTGGTACGCCGTGTTGCCGACGAGCCGCTCGGCGTTCTCCACGCCCTCGGCGCGCAGGATCCTCCGGCAGGGGATGTACCATCTTCTGCGTTTGTCCGGAATGCCGTCCGGGTGAAAAGTCATTTTCCGTTCTCCTGTGAAGACTCCATGTCGGAGCACCGCCCCCTATTATAGCCGTTGAAAAAAATTTTTGCAATGACAAAAATGGCAAATGCAAGCACAAAAGTGCCAAAGGGGAGTTTGCCCCTCTTGCAATCGCGGAAAAAAGGGGTATATTCTTGCTGAAAGTCAGGAGGACAGCATGTTTCATCCGCAGCCCGACATCGTGGAGCTTGCCCGTCTCACCCGGGACGGGGACACGTTTCCCCTGAGCGTGTACTACGAACGCCATCAGAACGCGATGGAGTTCCACCGGCATGATTTCGTGGAGCTGGTGCTGATCCTCTCAGGGCATTGCGTTCATACCGACGGTGTTCGGGAGATCCCCCTGCGCCGGGGCGACGTCTGCGTCATTCCCCGGGGCGTCAGCCACAGCTACCGGCAGGTGTCGGAGGATCTCGCCCTCATCAACATCCTCTTCATCCCGGAAACGCTGCCGATCTCCCGGCTGGACGCCGTGCTGCTCCCCGGCTTCAAACCGATCCTGACGGGGTGTCTCCCGAACCAAAGCGGGGGATACATCTCTTTCCACGTCGAGGAGGAACAGTTCCGGTTCCCGGAAGCGCTGGCGCTGGCGCTGGCGGAGGAGCACGAGACCTATGCGCCGGGGAACAACTTCGTCTCCCTCGGCATTTTCATGGCGCTGGCGGGACGGCTGGCCCGCTGTTACTCCGCCGAGCGGCACGTCGCGGGGTTCGATTACGGCTCCGTCTCGAAAGTCATCGCCTATCTCAACAAAAACTACCGCGAAGAGATCTCCATCGCCAAACTGTGCCGGATCGGGGGCATGTCGAAATCCTCCCTGATGCGGAACTTCAAAAATGCCGCCGGGGTCTCGCCGCTGCAGTATCTGCTGCGTCTGCGATTGGACGAGGCGGCCTTTCTGCTGCGCTCCACGGAGAAATCCCTGGGGGAGATCGCCGCGGCCGTGGGATTCAACGACGTCAACTACCTGAGCCGCCAGTTCAAACGCGCCCAGGGACTGCCGCCCTCGCTCTACCGCAAAAAGTACGGCGGACGGAGCGGCGGAGAGAACCCCTAAACGACGGTCTGCCGGACCCGTCGGACTGCCGCCCCCCCCTTCGGCGAAGCAGTATCTGATTTTACGGCTTCACCAGCAATATCCGGTCGATGAAGACGGCATTTGCCTTCTTCGAGTTTTCGGAATAGGCCGGCCCCTGGAGTTTGATGGAGACATACACGTCGAACACATTGTCCCCGTCTTCCCGGTAATAGGGGTCGAGATCCTGCTGGATATACCAGGACCAATGTGCCCAGAGAAGGCACAGGGGCGTCAATGTTATTCTGCCGTAGTAATAGAGATGATACTTTTCATCGGTGAATGTCTTCTGGTCGAAGACCAGCAGGTCTTTCAGCAGGTAACGGCTTTTGATCGCGCTGACGAATTTCTTCCGGTGCAGATCTTTTCTCTTGGGCGATTTTTCGAGGCACATGGCCTTGCCGCCGCAGGCCTCCTTGTCATCGACCAGTTTCAGACCGCAGTGCCGGGTGATGTCGACGGTGAATTCCCGCCAGGTGATGTCGAACAGCGTCTTTCCTTCGAAC
>JAFSTC010000033.1 GCA_017450705.1 Lentisphaeria bacterium
CACGTGACCGCCAAGGATCTGGGGACCGGCAAGGAACAGCAGATCACAATCACCGCCTCCAGCGGTCTCTCCGACAGCGAGATCGAGCGCATGGTCAACGAGGCCAAGGCCCACGAGGCCGAGGACAAGAGCGCCAAGGACAAGATCGAGACGAAAAACCACGCCGACTCCATGGTCTATCAGCTGGAAAAGCAGATCAAGGAGCTGGGCGACAAGGTCCCCGCCGACGTGAAGTCCCAGCTGGACGGCAAGATCGCAGCCCTCAAGGACGCCATCAAGGCCGACGACACCGAGGCCATGAAGGCCAAAATGAAGGACCTCGAGGAGACCGCGATGAAGATGGGCGAAGCGGTGTACGCTGCCCAGCAGCAGGCTCAGGCCGGCGCGGGAGCGCCCCCGCCGCCCCAGGGCGGTGCGGCCGGAAACGGCGGTTCCAAGCCCGATGACGGCGTGGTCGATGCCGAAGTCGTGGAGTAAAAAAAAGAAACAACAACCGGCACGGAAGTGCAGTCCAAAAATAAAAGGAGATAAAAAATGGCAAAATCCAACATCAAACCGCTGGGCGATCGCGTTCTGCTCGAGATCTGCGAAAACACCGAGGTCATGAAGGGCGGGATCCTCATTCCCGACTCCGCCAAGGAGAAACCCCAGGAATTCAAAGTCATCGCGCTCGGGACCGGCAAGAACGACGACAAGGGCAAGAAGATCCCCTTCGACGTCAAGGTCGGCGACATCGTTCTGACCAGCCGTTACGGCGGGACCGAAGTCAAAGTCGGCGACAAGGAGTACAAGATCGTCAACCAGGACGACATCCTCGCCGTCGTCGGGTAACTCCCCTCCGGACCAGGTGTGAAGAAAACGAAACTTATTTGAAGGAAAAATAGATCATGGCTAAACAACTTGTTTTTTCCGATGAGGCGCGCCGGGGCATTCTCGAGGGCGTGACCATGCTGTCCAAGGCCGTCAAGGCGACGTTGGGTCCCAAGGGCCGCAACGTCGTCCTCGACAAGAAATTCGGCGCTCCGCAGATCACCAAGGACGGCGTCACCGTCGCCAAGGAGATCGAGCTGGCCTGCCCCTATGCCAATATGGGCGCCCAGATGGTGAAGGCCGTCGCCAGCAAGACCAATGACGTCGCCGGCGACGGGACCACCACCGCCACCGTCCTGGCCGAGGCCATCTACCGCGAAGGACTCAAAAACGTCACCGCCGGAAGCAACCCGATGGAACTCAAGCGCGGCATCGAGAAGGCCGTCGAGACCGTCGTGAAGGAACTGGCCGCCATCTCCACCGGCGTCAGCGACAAGATCGCCCAGGTCGCCACCATCTCCGCCAACGGCGACACCACCATCGGCAACATCATCGCCGAGGCGATGGCCAAGGTCGGACAGGAAGGCACCATCACCGTCGAAGAGGCCAAGACCCTGGAGACCACCCTCGATGTGGTCGAAGGCATGCAGTTCGACAAGGGATACCTCTCCCCCTATTTCGTCAGCAACGCCGAATCCATGGAAGCCGTCCTCGAAGACTGCTACATCCTGATCCACGAGAAGAAGATCAGCAATCTCAACGACATGCTGCCGCTTCTCCAGTCCGTCGCCAAGGCCAACAAGCCCTTCCTCATCATCGCCGAGGACGTCGAGGGCGAGGCGCTGGCCACGCTGGTCATCAACAAGATGCGCGGCATCCTCAACGTCTGCGCGGTCAAGGCGCCGGGATTCGGCGACCGCCGCAAGGCCATGCTGCAGGATATCGCCATCCTGACCGGAGGCACCTGCATCACCGAGGATCTGGGACTCAAACTTGAGAACGTCACCCTCGAGCAGCTCGGTCAGGCCAAGCGCGTCACCGTCGACAAGGAGAACACCACCATCGTCGAGGGCAAGGGCTCCCAGGAGGCCATCATGGGCCGCGTCGCCCAGATCCGCCGCGAGATCGAGGAGACCACCAGCGACTACGACCGTGAGAAGCTCCAGGAGCGTCTCGCCAAGCTGGCCGGCGGCGTGGCCGTCATCAGCGTCGGCGCCGCGACCGAGGTCGAGATGAAGGAGAAGAAGGACCGCGTCGACGACGCACTGCACGCCACCCGCGCCGCCGTCGAAGAGGGCATCGTCCCCGGAGGCGGAGTCGCTCTGGTCCGTGCCGCGGCGGCCCGGAAGAAACTGAAGCTCACCGGCGATGAGGCCATCGGCGCTTCCGTCGTGGCCCGCGCGGTGGAAGAACCCCTGCGTCAGCTGGCCATCAACGGCGGTTACGAAGGCGGTGTCGTCGCCGACAACGTCAAGGCCGGAAAAGGCAACTACGGCTTCAACGTCGCCACCGGCGAGTACGTCGATATGATCAAGTCCGGCATTCTGGATCCCACCAAGGTGACCCGTTCCGCTCTGCAGAACGCCGCCTCGGTCGCGGGTCTGCTCCTCACGACCGAGTGTCTCATCACCGATGTCAAGGAGGAGACAGAGGCCGCTCCCGCCGCCGGCGGCATGGGCGGCATGATGTAATTCCCGCCCCGGCTCTATCGCCGATCCGACCCCGTTCCCTTTGCCGGGAACGGGGTTTTTTTCGGCCCTTTCGGGGAATGCGCTTGAAAAGGGATTGGGCGTCAAGTATATTACACTCCGGAAGTTTCCCTTTTTACGAGAGAAGGAGGTCATTATGTCTCGTATGGAAAAATGGCTGGGCGCAGCGTGCGGGATCGCCGCGGGCGTGTGTGCGTATTGTGCTGACTTCAACGAGGATCCCGCGAAATACTGGAAATTCGAAGAATTGACCAAGGCTCCCGCCTACCGGCCCTCCGGCATCGAAGAGTGCAAGGATCCCGATCTGCAGGACATCCTCTTCGACGGCGTTCCCTTCAAGGGAAAACCTGCACCGGTGTTCGCTTATATCGCCTATCCCAAGACCCCCATGCCCGAGGGCGGTTATCCCGGCGTTCTGCTGATCCACGGCGGCGGCGGAACGGCTTATCCCTATTTCGCCAAGCTGTGGGCCTCCAAGGGATTTGCCGTCCTGATGATCGACTGGTACAACTGCCGCCCGCTGAAGCGCGCCGTCGAGAAGCGCGGCCAGAAGCCCAACGCCCCCCTCGAGGGCGGCCGGCGCAACGACGTTTTGACCAATGTCGCCAACATGGTGCTGGCCCACTCGCTGCTGCGCAGTCTGCCGAATGTCAATCCCGAGAAGACCGTTTATGTGGGCCTTTCGTGGGGCAGCTGGTACGGGACCGCCGTGACGGCGCTGGACGGACGCTTCAAGGGCGCCGTCGAGATCTACTGCGGCGACATCAATCCCAAGAAGAATTTTCTGCTCAACGGCCGTTTCGTCCATGCGGCGAAAGTGCCGATGTACTGGGTGTGCTCCACCAACGACGCCAATGTGACGCTCGACACGCTTCAGGCCTCCTGGGATGCCTGTCCCAAGCTGGTCACCAAGTCCGTGGTCGTGCGTCTGCCCCACAGTCATGTCGGATTCCGTTTCCCCGCCTGTCACCGCATGGCGCATCATTTTGCCGAGGGCGCGCCCGCGCTGCCTGTCGTCGGCAGGATGACCGTGAAGGACGGAAATGCGTCGGCGAAAGTGCTTTCCCGCGGCAAGGGGCTCATCAAAACGGTCTTCTGTTACACGACGGACGGCGAAGATGTCCTGCCGAAGAACCGCAAGTGGCAGGAGACCCCGGCGCAGCTCAGCGGCGACGAGCTCTCCGTCAAACTGCCCGAGGGCATCCGTCAGGGATTTTTCTCGGCCTACGATGAAAAGAGCGGGTTCCGCGACTGCTGCGGTTCCAGCAATGTCGTCAATTTCCCGGCTCCGGAGAAATAAGGAGGCCGGCGTTTTTGCCGGAGTTCAGATGAAGACATATCCTCACATCGAAGCCGGACGGGCGTTCGCCTCTCAGATCGGCGACGACGCCGGCCGTTTCCGGGCTCTCGAGTCCCGGATCAGGGCCGAAGCCGTCAATACCGATGAGGCCTTCGTGCCGGAATACACGCTTCCGTCGCCTCTCGAAGGGCCCGGCGGCAGCCGGGTCGCGACTGCCGCGCAGTGGATGGATCTCCGCCGTCGGGAGGTGATCCGGCTTTATGAGCGGGAGATGTACGGCTGCATGCCGCCCCGTCCCGACAAAATGACCTTCGAGGTCCTCTCCGCCAAAGAGGGGGCGCTGGGGGGCATCGCCCGCCGCCGGGAGGTGCGCATCACCTGTGCCATGAACGACGGAAAAAGTTTCTCCTTCGACCTTCTCCTGTACGTGCCGTCGAAGGCGGAGAAGCCGGTCCCGGCGTTTCTTGGACTCAACTTCAAGGGCAACCACGGCTGCACCCGGGAGGCGGACGTCATGATGACCCCGGCCGCTTTCAACGACGGGAGATTTGCCGACGTCGGGGAGGCCCGGATTTTTTACGGTGCCGACAACATGCTCAACGTGCGGGATCCCGCCTTTTTCGCTCCGTCGTCGCGGGGGATCCAGGCGGACCGCTGGTGTTTCGAAGAGGTCGTGCGGCGCGGTTACGCGGCGGCGACCGTGTGCTACGAGGATATTTTTCCCGACAACGTCAACGGCTGGGAGTACAGCTGTCTCGCGCTTTTCGAGGATCTCCGGAGACACCGCGGTTCTCACGAAAAGTACACCGCCATCGGCGCCTGGGCGTGGGGACTCTCCCGCGCTCTGGATTATCTGGAGAGCTGTCCCGAGATCGATGCAAAAAGAGTCTGCGTCCACGGACACTCCCGCCTCGGCAAGACCGCGTTGTGGGCGGGGGCGACGGACAGCCGCTTCGCCATGGTCGTCTCCAACGATTCCGGATGCGGCGGCGCGGCGCTCTCCCGGCGGGTGTTCGGCGAGAACTGGCTGGTCATCGTCAACTATTTTCCCCACTGGTTCGTCCGTTCGTCCCGCCGTTTCATGGCCGCCGAGGAGACCATGCCCTTCGACCAGCACTTTCTGATCTCGCTCATGGCGCCCCGTCCCGTGGCCGTGGCCAGCGCGACGGAGGATCTCTGGGCCGATCCCCGGGGCGAGTTCCTCGCCGCGCTGAACGCGAAAGAGGTCTACGGGCTTTTCGGCTCGCAGGGGCTGCCCTGCGGCAAGATGCCCGAACCGGATGTTTTCGTCACGGGCGACGTGAGTTACCATCTCCGCACGGGGAAACACAATCAGACTCCGGAGGACTGGGCGCACTATCTTGAGATCGCGGATAAATATCTGGCTTCGGTCTGATCCTCGGAACGCAGGAAAACAGGGAGGAAAATCATGTTGAAGACATTGTGTGTTCTGTTTGGAGTTCTCTTCACAGTCTGCGCATTTTCCGGTGAGCGCACGATTTACCGCGATGCCATGGGGCGTCCGGCGGGCACGGCGCGGCAGCAGGGCAACCGGACTTTTTACACCGATGCCATGGGGCGTCCCGCGGGAACCGCGGTCCAGCAGGGCAGCCGGACGATCTACCGCGATGCCATGGGGCGCCCTGCGGGTACGGCGCGTCAGCAGGGCAACCGGACTTTTTACACCGATGCCATGGGGCGTCCCGCGGGAACTGCGGTCCAGCAGGGCAACCGGACGGTCTACCGGGACGCCATGGGGCGCCCCGCGGGCAGTGCGACCCAGCAGGGCAACCGGGTCTTTTACCGCGACGCCATGGGCCGTCCCGCGGGCAGTGCGACCCCGCCGGACAACCGGATCATTTACCGCGACGGCATGGGACGTCCTGCCGGGAGCGCATTGAAGTAGCCTCGTGACCGCAGCGGTCGGGATTGTCCCGGGGGGCTGTGTTAAAAATCGGCAATCATCATCGATCCGGTCTTGAAAAAAGGAGATATCGCGGTATATTAACCCGTCGCAATTTTGCACACATTCGATTTCGTTGACAACAAAGCAATCGGGAAAAGAAAAAATGTGTGGAATTGCAGGATGCACGGGCGGTCTTTCCGCAGGTGCCGTCGTTATCGCCAGTCTGAAGCGTTTGGAGTACCGCGGGTACGATTCCGCGGGGATCACGCTCGGCGGCTCTCCCCTTCGCACCGTGAAGATTTCAGGAAAGGTCTGTTCTCTGGAGAGGTCTCTCGGACCTGACGACTGCCTTGCGACGTGGGCCATCGCTCATACGCGGTGGGCCACTTGCGGCGCTCCGACCGCGGAGAACGCCCATCCCCATCTCAGCGGCGACGGCAGAATCTCCGTCGTACACAACGGCATCATCGAAAATTTTGCCGAACTTCGGGAGGAATTGACCGGTTCCGGGCATGTTTTTCTCTCGGAGACGGACAGCGAAGTCATTCCTCACTTGATCGAGGAGTATTATGACGGCGACCCGCTTCGAAGTACGGCGTCGGCTCTGCGCCGGCTTTCGGGGGCTTTCGGCGTGGCTGCGGTTTTCGAACGGCATCCCGAAACGATCATTTGCGCCTCCGTCGGCAGTCCGGTCGTGATCGGACTGGATGACGGTCGGACATTCGTCGCCAGCGATGTGCAGGCGCTGGCTCCTTACACCCGTCGCGTCATTCGCCTGAAGGACGGAGAGATCGCCCGGTTGACGCCTTGCGGCGCGGAGATATTTTCTCTCGCCGATCTCCGGCCGATTCGGCCGGAGATCTCCGATCTTCCCGTGGAAACATCCGTTGCGGACAAAGGGGGATTTGAACACTTCATGCTCAAGGAGATCATGGAGCAGCCCGAGTGCTGCAGCAACGCCCTGAAGGGCCGTCTGGACTTCGACCGCGGCACTGCCGTGCTTCCCGGACTGGGATTGTCTCCCCGGGAACTTGCCCGCGTGTCGCGCATCCTCATCGCGGGGTGCGGCAGCAGCATCCACGCGGGACTTGCGGGGGCTTACTGCATCGAAGGTCTGGCGGGGATTCCAGTTTCCGTGGAGCAGGCTTCGGAATTCCGCTACCGGAATCCCGTGCTGGAACCGGAGACGCTGGTGATCGCCCTCAGCCAGTCGGGTGAGACGGCCGATACCGTTGCGGCTGTCCGGGAGGCCAGATCGAAGGGAGCCTGGGTGACAGCCGTCTGCAACGTCGAAGCGTCCACCATCGCGCGGGAGGCCGATTCGGTGATCCCGCTGCGCGCCGGACCGGAACTGAGCGTGGCTGCGACAAAGACTTTTACCTCGCAGCTGGTCGTTCTTTATCTGCTGGCTCTGCTGGCCGGGCGCAATCGGCGGCTTCCCTTCGAGACGGCCTCCCGCCTGCTCCGCGAAGCGGAGGAGCTTCCTTGTCTGATCCGCGAAGTGCTGGACGAGGCGCCGGCCATCAAGGCTCTTGCCGAAAAATATGTCCGGGCGGAAGACATGTTTTATATCGGACGGGGCAATCTTTATCCGGTGGCGCTGGAAGGCGCTCTCAAACTGAAAGAGATCAGTTACGTCCACGCCGAGGGATATCACGCGGCTGAATTGAAACACGGTCCCATCGCGCTGCTGGACGAACTTGTCCCCGTTGTCGCTTTGGTCAATCCCGAGGACGAGGGGGAAAAGGTCTGCGGCAACATCCGAGAGTGTCTGGCGCGGAAGGCTCCGGTCATCGCCGTCGTCGCCGGGAAAGATATGCCCGATGCACTGCCTGTCAGGGACATCATCCGCGTGCCGGCGTGTTCGCGTTTTCTTCTGCCGGCTGTTGCGGCGGTCGCGCTGCAGCTGTTCGCCTATTTCTTCGCCCGAAGCCGGGGATGCTCCGTCGATCAGCCCCGGAATCTTGCAAAAAGTGTAACTGTCGAATAAGAAAGGAACATCGATAAAATGACAAAATTGTTTGGAACGGACGGGATTCGCGGCAAAGCCAACCAGTATCCGATCACGCCGGAGATCGCCCTGTGGACGGGAAAGGCGATCGCAACGATCTTCAAAGAGAGCGGCCGGTCCAAACCCCGGGCCATCATCGGCAAGGATACCCGGCTTTCGGGATACATGCTCGAAACCGCGCTGACCAGCGGATTGGTCAGCATGGGCATGGACGTTTTCGAGATCGGCCCCATGCCGACGCCGGCCATTGCGCATCTGACCCGGTCCATGTGTGCGGACTGCGGCATCATGATCACGGCCTCTCACAATCCGGCCTCCGACAACGGGATCAAGATTTTCGACGGAGCCGGCTACAAGCTGCCGGACGAACTTGAAGACAAAATCGAGGCGGAGGTCTTCCGGATGATCGCCGACCACGCCATGACCGGTCCGGAGGAGATCGGCAAGGCTTTCCGCATCGACGACGCCCGGGGGCGGTACATCGAGTTTGCCAAAAGTTCCATCAAAAATCACTCCCTCAACGGCATACGCGCTGTGCTGGACTGCGCCAACGGCGCGGCGTACTACATCGCTCCGCTCATTTTCAAAGAATTGGGGGTCGATTTGATCCGTACCGCCACTTCGCCCGACGGTACCAACATCAATGAGAACTGCGGCGCGACCAGTCCGCAGAACATGGTCCGGCTGGTGAAGGAGTACGGTGCCGACGTGGGGATATCTCTTGACGGCGACGCCGACAGGGTCATTTTCGCCGACCAGTTCGGAAACATCGTCAACGGCGACAGGATCATCGGATTGTGCGCCCTCGACTACAAGGCCCGCAAGCGGTTGTCGAACGACACCATCGCCGTGACGTGCATGAGCAACCTCGGTCTCGTCGAGGCCATGACTCAGGCGGGGATCCGTACGGAGATCACCCCCGTGGGTGACAGGTACGTCATCGAAAAAATGCGCGAACTGGACCTCAACCTCGGCGGAGAACAATCCGGGCATCTGATCTTTCACGATTACGCGACAACCGGAGACGGCATCATTTCCGCTCTGCATGTGCTCCGGCTGATGAAGCGCAAAAACATGACGCTGAACGCCCTCGCGGGCAGTTTCATGACGGAGTTCCCTCAACTGCTGACCAATATCCCCGTTCAGGAAAAAGTTCCGCTGGAGGAACTGCCTCTTGTCACCCGTGTGATCGAAGAGGCCGAGGCGGCTCTCGGCAGTTCCGGAAAGATCATGGTCCGTTACTCGGGGACCGAGAAAAAACTCCGGGTCCTCGTGGAAGCCCGCTCCCGGGAGGAGGCCGAAAAGTGGCACGGACTCATCTGCGACGCCGTGAGAAAGGGGGTCTGCTCATGATCGCCTTTTCGGATATGTCCGTCCCCTCATCCCTGGCCCCTTTGGACTGCATGGAGTCGATGCTTCAGTTCGAGATGGGAACGGGAACTCTCGAAACGACCATCCGGGAACGGTGGAAAACCGTCCCCGCGGTCGAAGAAGTCTCCGCATCGTTCTGGCCCTCCTGCGAACTCCTGCAGACCCTTGCCGAGTGCGGGAAGGGATTTCTTCTTGCCGCTCCCGGCGGCCGCACGCTTGCGGCGGGCGGAGACCGTTCGCGGGCGATGTCGCCGGATGAGGACTCCTTTTTCATCCGATATCCCTGGGATCTGCTGCGCATCCAGGAGGAGATCTATCCGGGATTTTTCGAGTCCAGTCTTCTGGGAACAGTCAGGGAGGGCGCCGTGATCGACGGCGTCGTTCTGCTGGGGGAGGGCTCCGTCCTTCTTCCCGGCGTGTTTATCGAGGGCGTTTCCGTGATCGGACGAAACTGCCGTTTGGGCCCCAACTGCTATCTGCGGGGGAACACTTTCATCGGAGACAACTGCCATATCGGACAGGCCGTGGAAGTCAAAAACAGCATTCTCATGCATCATGTCGCGGCCGGACATCTGAGTTACATCGGCGACTCCATCGTGTGTCCGGACACAAATTTCGGAGCAGGCACGATCATTTCCAACTTCAGGCATGACGGGAAAAATCACAGGGCCTTTGCCGACGGCATTCTGACCGACACCGGGCGGCGGAAGTTCGGAGCCGTCATCGGACGCGGCGTCCACACGGGCATCCATACGGCGGTCTATCCGGGCCGCAGGATCGGTTCAGGCGCGAGCACTCTCCCCGGAGAGGTCGTTCGCGGGAATATCGGCTGAATCCCACGCCGTTCGGGTCTGGCGCAGGGCCTCGTAGAGCGCGATGGAAACGGAGTTGGCCAGATTGAGGCTGCGGTAAAAGGTCCCCGGCATGGGGATGAGGCGCAGACGGTCGGCGTATCCCGTGTAGAGTTCCGGCGGCAGTCCGGCGGATTCGCGGCCGAAGACGAGGTAGTCCCCCGGCGTGTACCTGACGTCGAAATAACTCTTTTTCCCGTGGGTGGAAAAGAGATGCAAAACCGCGCCCGGGTTCAGTTCCAGAAACTTTTCCCAGTCCGGATACCGGCAGAGATGGAGATGTTTCCAGTAGTCCATCCCGGCGCGGCGGAGATGTTTTTCGTCCAGCGAAAAACCCAGCGGGTCGATCAGGTGGAGGATGCTCCCCGTCGAGACGGCCAGCCGGCCGATGGAACCCGTGTTCTGGGGGATCTCCGGCGCGACGAGAACGATGTTGAAGGGCGTCATTTTTTTCTTTCCATTTTCGCGGCAAACATGATGTCGCAGTCGAAGCCCTCAGGCATGTGCATGAACCCGTCCCCGGGGGCTCCCGTGAAGGGGTCGGGGGCCCGGGAGAGAACGAAATCCGGATGTGCTCCGAGAAAGCGCTCCACGACCTCTTCGTTCTCCTGACGGAAGGCCGAGCACGTTGCATAGACGAGCACGCCGCCCGGCTTGACGCAGGGAGAAAAGCTGTGCAGGATCCCCGTTTGCTTTTCCGCATATTTCGCGATATCCGCCTCTTCCATCGTCCACGGTCCCCAGGGGGCGCGGCGCCAGACGCCGGAGCAGGAACAGGGCGCGTCGATCAGGACGCCGTCGAAGGGTTTGAGGCCGCGCCACGGACGGCCGTCGTGACAGCGGGTCACGATATCCGGATACCCCGAGCGGCGTGCCCTGCGGCGCAGTTCCAGGAGGATCCTTTCCCTCACATCTCCCGCGACGACCGTACCGGTCCGGCCCATGGCTTCGGCGATGGCCAGCGTCTTGCCGCCCGCTCCGGCGCAGGGGTCGAACCAGCGTTCTTTTCTGCGGGGAGCGCAGAAGCGGACGATGCACTGGCTCGCCAGGTCCTGCACTTCGACCTCACCCTTTTGGAAACACGGGAGCACCGCCAGATTGACGGAGGGCGCGGAGACGGCCGCAGCCTCGGGAAACTCGGGGAAGGTCTCGACGGCGACGCCCGCCGCGGCCAACTCCTCCAAAACATGGTCTTGGCCGTTTCGGTTGATCCTCAGCCACATGGGGGGCCTCTCCGGCATGCGCCGGGCGAAGTCCGCCGGAAGAAGCGGCCGGGCCCACTCGGGAAGCAGTTCTTCCTCGCGGAAGGTCATGGGGATATCCAGCGCTCCGGCCGCCGCGGCGGCCCGCGTCTCCCGGGGGAGGGCGGTCAGGCCGCCGGGGACCTGAACGCCGATGATGCGGGCGGCGGAGGAGAGGCTTTCCCGATCGTTTCCGCCGCAGGCCAGCGCAAAAAAGAGCAGGGCGGAGACGTCCCGTTCGGAGGGGAGCGCTTTCCCGGTTTCGAGCTCGGAAACGAGCCGTTCGCCCGCAAGTTTCCTCGCCCAGCCCCAGTGCCGGAGCAGCGTGTAGACGGTCCTGTTGATGAAAGCGCGGTCCCTGGAGCCGCACTGTCTGTTGGTCCGGTAGAACGCGGCAAGTTCCCGGTCGGCGGGAGCCTTTCTGCCGAACATGCCCGCCAAAACCGTCTCCGCCGCGCCGACGAGCAGTTGAAACTGCGCCGCTATTTTTCTTTCCGAAAGTTCCATGAATGCCGCTCCCCGCATTTTTTCCGCTATAATGTAGCACGGAAAGAAGACCAGCGCAAGCCTGCGGACATTTCCGGGTCTTGCATTTTTCCTCTCCCTGCATTATATTTACCGAAAATATCCACAAGGGGGAAAAGATGAAAGATTTTCTGCCGACTCTGCGGGGCGCGTTCTCCGCGGGGCTTTTCATCGGTCTGGCGGGCACGGTGTTCCTCTCCGTGCCGGACAGGTTTTCAGGGGCCTTCCTCTTCGGATTCGGGCTCCTCACGATCGTCTGCTGCGGCTTCAAGCTCTACACGGGCGCGGTGGGCTATCTCGTTCTGCAGGGAGCCGCTGCGGGGAAGTATCTCCGGACGCTGGCCGTCATCTGGATCGGCAATTTTCTCGGGACCCTTTGCGTCGGGACCGCCCTTCGGTTTTCGAGGGTGGGCGCGCCGCTTGCGGAACGCGCGCAGGCCCTGTGCCGGATCAAAGCTGCCGACTCATGGACCAGTCTGCTCGTGCTGAGTTTCTTCTGCGGCATCCTCATGTTTCTGGCCGTGGACACCTTCCGCCGCAAGGAGGAGGTGCCCTCCGTCATCCGCGGGGCCATGGTCTTTCTCTGCGTGATGGTCTTCATCCTGAGCGGCTTCGAACACTGCGTCGCCGACATGTACTACTTTTCCGTCGCCGGCATGTGGACACGGGAAACGCTTCTGCGCACCCTGTGGATGACGCTGGGCAACTCCCTCGGAGGCTTCCTTCTGCCTCTGCTGGGACGGCGTTAGGGCAGGGGAAGCACCCAGACGTTTTCCGCCACGCGGGCGGGGATCTCCAGAACGGTGTCGCCCTTTCTGATCCGCAGGGACGTTCTGTCGAGGGAAAAATTCTGACAGACGATGGCATCGTCTTTGGCAACGGGCAGCGTTTCCGCGTTCTGCAGATTGCGTCCGATGTGGAAGACCCGGGCGCGCTCGCCTGAACTCAACTCCGACATGAGAAGGGGTTTCTCCCCCGTGCCGCCTCCGAGAAAGGACATGGCTTCGGTCAGGAAGACCTGAAGCTCCCGGGCGTCCTGCCGGTTGCCGATGGCCTGGGAAAAGATCACGAACCGCTGGATCGTGTCGCTGTCGACGGCATGTTCGAGATAACACGCCGTCGCCGACGCCTTTTCGGGAGACAGTCCGAGAACGGCGGTGAAGAAATTTTTCAGAACGCCGTGGCGGCGGACGACCTCGTCGGCGATGCGTTTCCCCTCCGCCGTCAGCTCCACCGGGTAGTGGGCGTTGTAGACGATGTACCCCATCTTTTCCAGCTGCCGCAGAGCGGCGGTCACGGAGGGCATCTTGACGTTCAGTTTCCCCGCGATCTCCTTGGTGTGTGCATGGCCTTCGCCTGCGATCAATTCAGAGATCGCCTCCAGGTAATCCTCCAGGCTCGCTGTCAGTCGCTGTGTCATGTTTCTTCTCCGGGGTTTGTCGGCCGTCTTAATATACCCCGTTCCCAGTCAATAACAAGCGTGAAAAAATTTTTTTTCGATCTTTTGTCCGTTATCCACGCGGGGGCGGGGATGACGCAGTCCCGGATGAGGGGTATTGACAAAACCGGATCCGCGTGTTATATTCACTCCCCATCAGGACCATGACGGCAACTTGAAAATGCGGGAGGCGGGAAATGGGACGTTATGAAATCATCTCTCCGGGGCGCTCCTTCGGGGAGCTGGGAAAGATCGCGTGGGCGGCCCTCAAGGGACGCTGGGGCGCGGCCATCGGGACGAGCTGTATCGTCCTCGGGATCCAGATGGCGGCCGGGATGGTCCCTCTTTTCGGCCGTCTCGCAGGTCTGCTGCTCTGCCCGCTGACGGCGGGGATGATGCTCTTCTGGCTGCGTCTGTTCCGCGGGGAAAAAACGGAGCTTTCCGTCGCCTTCGAGCCTTTCGACAGGTATTGGACCTTTCTGTGGGCCAATCTCCGGGTGATGATCTTCATTTTTCTCTGGATCCTGCTCCTGATCGTTCCGGGCCTCGTCGCCGCCTTCCGATACGCCATGACGATCTACATCCTGCTGGACCACCCCGAGTACTCGGCGGAAGAGGCCATGAAGGAAAGCTGTGAGATCATGTACGGCCACAAGCTTCGGCTCTTCGGCTATTCACTTCTGTTCACTCTGATGATCGTTTTCGCCGCCGTTTTCACGCTGGGGATCGGATTGATCTGGCTCATTCCGTGGCTGGGCGTCTTCATGGCGGCTTTCTACGAGACCGTCCGCAAACCGGATGGATCGACGGAAGCGGAAGAACCCCCCGCCGCACTTCCGGAGCCTGCGGAAGCGGAAGAAACGTCCGCCGCGCTTCCGGAACCGGACAAAACAGAAGAAACATCCGCCGCGGAGTGAAAGATCACTTTTTCTTCAATGCCTTGATCCGGTCGCGCAGTTGCGCCGCACGCTCGAATTCGAGGGCCTCCGCCGCGGAGAGCATTTCTCCCGTCAGTTCTTCCACGAGGGCGTCCAGTTCTTTTGTCGAAAGCCCCAGCTGATCCAAGTTGTCCCCCGCCGTGCCGTCCAGCATGGTCCCGGCCAGACGGGGCGCTTTCAGCTTGGATTTTTTCGTTTCCGCCGCGCCTATGAGTTCGCTGATGGTGACGTTGCGTTTTTTGGCGACAGTCTGCGGAACGATGTTGTGCGCCTTGTTGTAGGCGATCTGTTTTTTGCGCCGGGCCGCGGTCAGGTCGATCAGGGCCTGCATGCTGGGGGTGACGGTGTCCGCGTAGAGGACGACGCGTCCGTTTTTGTTTCTCGCCGCCCGGCCGGCGGTCTGGACCAGAGAGCGCTCCGACCGCAGGAAACCCTCCTTGTCGGCGTCGAGGATCGCCACCAGCGCCACCTCGGGCAGGTCGATGCCCTCCCGCAGCAGGTTGATGCCGATCATACAGTCGTACTCCCCCTCGCGCAGTTTGTTGAGCACGCGGACCCGTTCGAGGGCGTCCAGTTCGGAGTGCAGATAGCAGGCCCGCACGCCCAGCTCCGACAGGTAGTCGGCCAGCCGCTCCGAGCCTTTCTTGGTCAGCGTCGTGACCAGAGTCCTCTCGCCCCGGTTTGCGGTCTCGCGGATCAGGCCGAGCACGTCGTCCACCTGACCCTCCAGCGGGCGGATCTCAATCTCGGGATCCAGGAGTCCCGTCGGGCGCACCACCAGTTCCACGGGTTTTCCGCTTTGGCTCAATTCGTACTCGCCGGGCGTGGCCGAGACGTAGACGGTCTCACGGGTCACGGCCTCGAATTCCTCGAATCTCAGCGGCCGGTTCTCCAGCGCCGACGGCAGGCGGAAGCCGTGTTCGATCAGGATCTCCTTGCGGTGCCGGTCGGCCTTGTACATGGCCTGGAGCTGGGGCAGCGTCACGTGGGACTCGTCGATGACGGTCAGGAAATCGTCGGGGAAGAAGTCGAAGAGGCAGTAGGGCCGCGTTCCCGGACGGCGGTTTGAGAGGTGCATGGAGTAGTTCTCGATGCCGCTGCAGTATCCCAGCTCCTTCATCATCTCGATGTCGTAAGTCACCCGCTGCTGGAGCCGCTGGGCCTCGACGAGAAGATTGTTTTCCTCGAAGAATTTGAGCCGTTCTCTCATCTCCTCGAGGATCGTTTCGGCGGCGTTGGCGATCCGGTCCGGCGGCAGGACGAACTGCTTGCAGGGGAACAGCGTCGCCAGCTCCGGGCGGAGTTTGACTTTGCCCGAAACCGCGTCCCGGCGTTCGATGGTGTCGATCTCGTCCCCGAAAAAACTGATCCTGACGAAATCGTTCCTCTGGGGCTCGAAGACGTCCACCACGTCGCCGCGGACGCGGAACTCCCCCCGGCCGGGGGCAGTGTCGTTGCGGTCGTACTGGATATCCACCAGTCTTGCCAGCAGATCGTTGCGGCTGAGCGTGTCGCCCCGGGATATGCGGACGCACATGTCTGTGAATTCCTCCGGCGCGCCCAGACTGTAGATACACGAAACGCTGGCGACGACGATCACGTCCCGGCGTTCCACCAGACTGGTTGTCGCGGAGAGGCGCAGCCGCTCGATCTCCTCGTTGATGCTGGAGTCTTTGGCGATGTAGGTGTCCGTCTGAGGGATGTACGACTCGGGCATGTAGTAGTCGTAGTAGCTCACGAAATACTCGACCGCGTTCTCGGGGAAGAAGCTCTTGAACTCGCTGTACAGCTGGGCCGCCAGGGTTTTGTTGTGGGAGAGGACCAGTACCGGCCGCTCCTCCTGTGCGATGGCGCAGGCGAGGGTGTAGGTCTTGCCCGATCCCGTCACGCCCAGAAGCGTCTGGCGGCTTTTGTGCGCCCGGAACCCCTCCTGAAGCAGACGGACCGCTTCCGGCTGATCTCCCGCGGGAGGGAAGGGGGCGTGCAGTTTGTAGATGCCCATGGGGGGGACGCTCCGGGCTTCACACCATGCCCGAGAAGGGCTGTTTGTGAGGATGGCGCAGCAGACGGCAGTTTTTGCACATGAAGCCGTCGAGGCCGAGGATGACGGCGCACTGCTCCGACTGGTAAAGTTCGACGGTGTCCCCGACGGGGATCGTTTCCGGAACGAGGGCGTTGTCGGTGACGAGCAGACCCGGTCCGCGGACGATCTCGATCTCCACGCGGGATCCCGGATCCAGCACCAGGTGGTTCACCTCTTCCGTGGAATTGCTGAAGGCAAGACCGATCCCGACCCGGAAGAGACTGTGGGTGATGCTTCTGTAATAGGCGGAACTGCCGTGGACGCTCGACAGACAGACGCCGTCGCCCACGATCTCATGCGCATACAGCTCCCCGTCGATCCTGACCCGGTAACGGAGCGCGCTGCCCCGGTCGAAATTGTGGATGAACACGTCGTTGAGAGCCATGGATTCCTTCCCGCGGGCGCGGGCCGCCACTTTCGGCAGCAGAGTGCGGACGGCCTTGCCAGAGACAAGTTCTTCGAGACGGGTCTTCGCGTCGTGCCGCGGACAGGGCGAGGCCGTCGCCGCGTCCCGCAGGGGAAACTTGGGGATCCCGGGGTAGTCCCGTTCGGCGCCCAGCAACGCGCCGTCGCCGCCGTGGGTGACGATCAGTTCGAAGTCCCTGTCGCACTCCTCCAGCCCGAAAGAGCGAAGGACCGGACGGATGTCGTCGAGATTTTTTCCCAGCAGTTTGATTTTCATGACAAGTCGCTCCTTGCTTCGATTGCATATAAGATGGCCGCCGCCGCATTGCCGACGTTGATGGAGGCCTTTTTTCCGTACATGGGCAGTGAGATCGTGCCGTCGACCGCTTCCAGCGTCGCCGGATGGACTCCCAGCGCCTCGTTGCCGAAGATCACCGCCAGAGGGAAAGTATAGTTTCTCCGCCACGCGGGAACGCTTCCCGGCAGGGGTTCCGCGGCGAGGATCTCTTTCACGCCCTCCCGCCGCAGGGCGTTCACCGCCTCGAGGGAGGTGTCGAATGTGCGGCAGGGGACCATTTCATCCGTCCCCATGGCGGTTTTCACCAGGCGCGGGTGGGGCGGGACGGGCGTGCAGCCGCAGGCGATGATCTCCGAGGCGCCGAGCGCTTCGGCGATCCTGAAGATATTGCCCGTATTGTGCGCGCTGCGCAGCCGGTCCAGTACGATGATGACTTTTCCCTTCACTGCCGTTCCGCTCTTTGATTTCCTGTCGTCATCCGTCGGTCCTCCGGAGCGAGAAGATTCCGAACGATATCCCCGCCGCGGAGAGGACCGCCGCCGCGGGGAAGGCCGCGCCGCTGGTCTGAGGCGAGGTGAGCAGACCGGCCGCGAAGGGGCCGATCGTTCCCGTCACTCCGACGATCACCTCGTTGACGGCCACGTAGCGGCTGCTCTTGTCCGGCGAGATCAGCGAGTGGTAGACGAACATGAAATAGAAGAAACCTGAGTAGATGCCGAAAAGCGCTGCGGCCAGCATGAACTGGAAAAAGGTGCTCCCCGTCCCGAAGATGAGCAGTGCCGCGATGCCGCAGGCTCCCGCGGCGGCGGCGGGCAGGGGCCTGTACATGAAGGTCTTTCCTCGGATCAATGCCAGGGCCGTCAGCGCCTGGACGTAGCTCACGGCGGCGATCACGATCCCCGCCTGGGCCTGGGAGAATCCCAGCAGGTTCTCCCGGTAGGGAACGAGACTGCGGAGAATGAAAATGGCGACGGTGCCCGTCCCGCCGATGACCCACCCGACCAGGACTTTATCCGGCTTGTCCGAAGAGGGAAGGGGTGTTTCCGCGGGAGGGACGTCCGCGGAGACCGGCGCTTTTTTTGCAGACCGTGAGATGAAATATATCCCGGCTGCGATGCCGAGACCGATCACGAGATTGATCGTGAAGCTCGTTCCGGTCTTGAGCAATCCGAAGACGAAGGGGCCCGTGGCGAGTCCGGCGCTCCAGCTGGCGGTGTAAAGTCCCGTGGCCCGGATGACACCCGCGTTCTGATCCGGCTCGACGGATTTGGCGAAGATCTGAAACGCCGTGCAGTACGCGGCCGCTCCCACGCCGTAGAGGGAGATCCAGACGAACTGCAGGTAGACGTCGGGAAAAATCAGAAATCCGGCCGAGGCCAGCGCGATCATGAGCCCGGCGGAAACGATGAGCGAAACCGCGTTGCCCGGCGTGGTTTTTTTGCCGATCAGGAAGGACGAGACGGCGTAGACGAAGGCCCACGCGGAGAGCGTCGCCCCGACGACCCAGCCGGGAGCGGAGGCCTGCGCGCAGCGCAGCGGGACGATGAAGAAGGCACCGCCCAGGATGTAGTTGACCAATATCGGGAAAATGTACAATGCCCAGCGGATCATAAAAATCCTCTCCCTTTTCCGCCCCCGGATGTTTCGGACGGTACTGCCGAAACCCCCGTCACGCCCTTTTGCGTCCCGCTTTTCAAAGTAAAAACAGCCGGAAATCGCTCCCCGGCTGTTTTGATTCGGATCATTTTTTCACTCGATCCGGAGAGTTATTTCTCATCCATCTCCTTGAGCGCCGCCTTGCGGCTCAGGCGGATCTTGCCGGCGCTGTCGATGTCGATGACCTTGACGGTGACGTAGTCCCCTTCATTGCAGATGTCGGTGACCTTGTTCACGCGGTAGTCCGCCATTTCGGAGATGTGCAGGAGCCCGTCCATTCCGGGAAGGATCTCGACGAAGGCGCCGAAATCACGGAGCGTGACGACCTTGCCGCGGTAGATCTTGCCGACTTCGGCCTCCGCGGTGCAGGCGAGGACCCGCTCCTTGGCCGCATCGAGCTTGCTCTTGTTGGTGGCCATGATCTTGACCTCGCCGGAGTCGTCCACGTCGATGGAGGCTCCCGTCTCCTCGGTGATGGAGCGGATGTTTTTGCCGCCGGGACCGATGAGCGCGCCGATCTTGTCGGGGTTGATCTTGACGACTTCCAGCCGCGGTGCCCGCTCGCTGATCTCCGCGCGGGGAGCCGGGATGCAGGCCTCGATCACGTCGAGAATTTTGAGACGGGCGATGCGGTTGCGCTCCATGGCCTCGCAGAGCAGGTCGATGGGGATGCCCGGCAGCTTGAGGTCGAGCTGAAACCCGGTGATGCCGGTGCGCGTTCCGCAGACCTTGAAGTCCATGTCGCCGAAGTGGTCCTCGGCGCCGAGGATATCGGTGAGGAGCAGTCTCTCGCCGTTGTCGCCCGTGACCAGGCCGCAGGAGATCCCCGCGACGGGAGCGGTGATGGGCACGCCGGCATCCATCAGCGCGAGGGTCGCGCCGCAGACGCTGGCCATGGAGGTGGAGCCGTTGGAGCTCATGATCTCCGAGACGCAGCGGACCACGTAGGGGAAATCCGCCGGAACGACCTTGGAAACGGAACGCTCCGCCAAGTTGCCGTGGCCGATCTCACGCCGTCCGGGACCGGTGATGCGGCCCACTTCGCCGACGCTGAAGTTGGGGAAGTTGTAGTGCAGATAGAAGCGCTTGAGACCGATCCCGGTCTCGCTGTTGAGATCGTCGTACTCCTGCGCATCCTTGTCGCTGCCCAGCGTGGCGATGACGAGGGCCTGGGTCTCGCCGCGGGAGAAGAGCGCGCTGCCGTGGACCACGGGCAGGACGCCGACTTCGGCGGAAAGCGGACGGATGTCGGTGATGGAGCGTCCGTCGGGACGGAACTGCTTTTCGAGGATGATCTTGCGGGTGATGGTCCGCACGTAGTCGTCGAACCCCTTGGCGGTCTCCAGCGCGAAGTCCGTGTCGCTCATGTCGGCGAACCGGCCGCGCAAGGCGGTACGCAGTTCGGTGAGCAGCGCGTTGAGCGCGTTGTTCCGGTCCTCTTTGCCGGGAACGGTGCAGACGGTCTCGATGGTGGGCGCGCAGAAGTTTTCAAGTGCGGTCTGCAGCGCTTCGGGAACGAGATAGAGCTTGTAGTCCTTCTTGGGGCGGCCGGCCTTGCGGGCCAGCTCGATCTGGGCCTCGCACTGTTTCTTGACGGCTTCATTGGCGAAATACATCGCCTTGCGCATATCCTCTTCGCTGACGAACTGGGCTTCACCTTCGATCATGATGACCTGGTCGGGACGGCCGGCGTAGATCAGTTCGAGGGAGCTTTTCTTCATCTCCTCGCGGGTGGGGTTGACGATGAACTTGTCGTCGATCTTGCCCACGCGGACCGCGCCGATGGGGCCGTCGAAGGGCAGGTCGGAGAGCATGAGGCTCACGCTGGCGCCCAGCATGGCCAGCACGTCCGCGTCATTGACGCCGTCGGTGCTGAGCATGACGCTCTGGATCTGCACCTCATTGAAGAACCCCTTGGGGAAGAGCGGACGGATGGGGCGGTCGATCATGCGGCAGGTCAGGATCTCCTTGGTGGAGGGGCGGCCTTCGCGCTTGATGTAGCCGCCGGGGAATTTCCCGGCCGCACTGTACTTTTCGCGGTAGTCGACCTGAAGCGGGAAGAAATCCGTTCCTTCCCGGGGTTCGCCGGAACAGGCGGCGGCGAGGACCACCGTGTCGCCCATGCGGACGAGACAGCTGCCGTTGGCAAGTTTCGCGACTTTGCCGGTGGAGATCTCCATGCTCCGGCTGTCGTCGATGAGAAAATTGACCTTCTCTTCTGACATGATATTCCTTTCGGTTTATTTGATTTCCCTGAAAGGATCAGTCATCCGCGCCGGATCCCGCCGTGCGCCTCTCTCCGGAAGAAACGAAACTTCAAGAGAGACCCGCGGAATCCCGGTATCGGTTCCCCGAAACGCTCCGGGAGCCCGATAGCGACCGAATTCCACGCGGCGGAGCGGAAAACGTGCGCCTTGAACGACTGATCCTTTCCTGTCGAAAATACAATCTTGACGTATAATGTAGCTCCATTCCGGCTTTTTTTCAAGCCCGGGATGTCCCTTTTTATCCGTTTTTCGCTGTTTTTCAGAGACAGCGCGTTCCGTCGATGAAGACCTGCCGGACCTTGAATTCGTCCGAAAGCAGGACGAGATCGGCGGTGTATCCCGGTTCGATCTTGCCCAGTCCCTCGAGTTTGTGTTCCCTTGCCGCGTTGAAGGAGGTCGTTTTGACCAGTTCAGACAGGGGCAGTCCCGTGACTGAGGCGACGTTTTTCAGCGCGTCGCAGATGGCGAGGGTGCTGCCCGCCAGCGCGCCGTTGGAGCTCAGGCGGGCCGCGCCGTTCTGAACGGTCACGGGCAGACCGCCCAGCGTGTAGCTGCCGTCGGGCATCCCCGCCGCGCGCATGGCGTCGGAGATCAGCATGACGTGATCGCAGTCCTTGACCTGGAATATCAGCTTGACCATCGGGGCGGAGACGTGGATCAGGTCGCAGATCAGTTCCGTCACCGTGTCGCTCAGCAGCAGCCCCGCGCCGACCATGCCGATATCCCGGTGGTGGAGCGGCGTCATCTGGTTGCAGAAATGGGTCATGTGGCGCAGGCCCCGGTCATAGGCGGCTTTGAATTCCTGAAACTTCGCCGCCGTGTGCGCGCCGGAGGGAACGATCCCTGCGGCGATCATCTGCGCCGCGAACTCGGGGCCGTTACCGCACTCGGGGGCGTAGGAGATGCGTTTGACAGGGTAGATGGCGTTCAGCCGCCCGACCAGAGACGCATCCGGTTCCCGGACGAAATCGGGATTCTGCGCGCCGAGACATTTGGGATTGATGAAAGGTCCCTCCAGGTGGATCCCGGGGACCTTTGCCCCCGTACGGTGCCGCGCGTATTCCTTCGCCTGAGCGCAGGTCGAGGCCAGATCCGACTCGGGAAGCGTGAGGGTCGTGGCGAAGACGGAGGTGACGCCCTCGGCCACCTTGGCTTTCGCAACTTTTTCAAGGGATCCCGGTTCGGGATCGCTGAAGTCCGCCCCGGCCTTGCCGTGACAGTGGACGTCGATGAAACCCGGCAGGAGCATGCCGCCCGCCGCGTCGACCGTTTCCGCATCCCGGGGAAGGGCCGCGTTTTGGTTCAGGACGGCTTCGATCTTGCCGCCGGCGATCAGAACGCTGCCGGGACGGTCGACGCCGGGAGAGATGATCCGGGCATTTTCGATGAGGAGTTTTTCAGCCATGACGCACCTTCTTTCTTCACTTGCCCACTTCGGGGAGACTGGCCGCGATCATGGCCTGACCGTGGCGTTTGAACTCCTCGTCGGGCACCTTGAACTCCAGCTGAGCCGCGATCTCGGGGAATTCCGTTTCGACGACCTCGCGGGCCGTTTCGATCACCACGTCGCCGCCCCGTCCGGAGCTGACTCTGCCCAGCAGCAGGAGTTTTTTGACCAGCCCGTAGAAATCCGAGAACTGGGCGGCCGCGTAGCCGAGGTAGATGCCGATGGCGCGGAAAATCTTTTCGGCGCGGGGATCGTCCTGCTTCATGGCCTCCTGAACCTTTTCCAGCCGGGTGGGGAAGGGCATGTCCTGCGGGAAGTCGAATCCTGCGGCCGGAGCCAGACGGGCCACCGCCTGCTGCGAGAGGTACTGCACCGCGCACCCCGTGTCGCCGGACCACTCGTCGGCAGGGGCGTCCGCGCGGAAATCGATGGGCACGAAAGCCAGTTCGTCCAGATAGTCGGTGATGTTGCCGCGGGCGTTGACGAACCCGGCGGCGACACTGGTCCCCATGGAGACGCCGAGGACCGAGTCCGAATGCATGGACATGGCTCCGGCCAGGGCGGTCACTTCCCCGTCGTTGGCCACGACGAAGGGGACCTTGAATTCGGCGGCCAGTTCGTCGAAAAGCGGCCAGATCTTCTCTTTGAAATCCTTTTCCGACACGCCGCGGAACAGGGAGACGAGCCGTGGCTGGCCGTCCACGTACACGCCCGCGGAGCTGCCGCCGATGCCGTCGATGCGGGGCAGATGGGCCGCCGCCCGCAGGATGGAGTCGCGGATCCCCGCCTTGTGATAAGCCGGATCGCTCTGGAAATAGGGATCCCACTTGACCTCCTCGGAGAAGACGCATTTGCCGTCGATGACCGCCGCGCACTTCCTGTCGGAGCCGCCCAGATCGAAGCCGACGCGGCAGCCGTTCAGATGGTTGCCGAGGGGGATCTCCGGCGTCTTCTCTTCGGGACACTCGTCAAGGGAGATGTTCCGGACCGTGAAATCCCGTTTGTAGATGCGCTGCCCCATCATGGCGTGGTCGAAGGACCGTGCCCCGGAGGGAGAATAGATCTTGGCAAGTTCTTCCCCGATCTCCCGGTCCCCGGCGACGAGGACCTCGCAGCCGCCGTACATCCAGAGCATGAATTTGAGCGTCCGCTCGGCGACCAGCAGATTTGCGGCGCGACTGTCGGGATCACCGGCCTTCAGCAGCTTCATCCGGCGCAGGGAGACCGCCCCGTTGGGCCGTTTGACGGCCAGAACGAAGGGCTCCGTTGCCTGTTTCGCGAATTCCCGCAGATAGAGGGCGCCCGGCGTGAACCCGGGGTCCAGTTCACTGACGAATTTCGGTGCGACTGCGATTTTTGACATGGACTTTTCTCCTTTCGGGATGCGGCGGACGGACGCCCGCCGCCTTTTTTTGCCTTTTCGGTTTGAAAATCAGACTTTCCGACATTAATTTATATCGGGAAAGGGAAAATAACATGGATAAAAACACAAACTTGAATGCCATTATCTTCCGCGACGACATCTGCGTGCATCAGCTGCCGTCGCGGCGGATGCCCCGGATCAACCGTGATTCGGGGTTGTGGATCTTCAACTGGGCCCGGGATTTCGTCTCGCAGGGCCCTCCCGGTGAGGAGCTGCGTTATTTCGAATTTTACTGCATCGCCCACCTGCTGAAGGGCAGGGGCGTCTACCGGCGGGGGGATGCTTCCGATCCCGTGGAGCTGGAGCCCGGCATGTGCGTTCTTGTATCGCCGGGGGTCCGGCATCATTACGGCGCGCTCCCCGGCTGTCAGTTTGTCGAGGACACCGTCAATTTCTGCGGTCCGGCCGCGGACGTCATGCAGAAATGCGGTCTGTTCCGCGACGGCATCTACAGGATCGGTACGGCCCCCGTCCTGCGGCAGGTGATGGAGCTGGCCGCCGACCCCTCGGAACACAGTCAGCTCAACGCGGAATTCGTTCTGCGGGAGATCCTGCTGAACATCTACAACGAAACCTTTTCCCGGGGCGGGAATGACGCCGTCGGACAGGGGATCGCCCCCCTGCTGGAGGCGGTGAAAAAGCATCCGGAAAAAAACTGGAGCGTAAGTGTCATGGCCGAATTCTGCGGCATGAGCATCAACGGTTTCCGGGAGCATTTCCGGCGGCGGACGGGGGTCCTGCCCAAGATCTACCTCGACCGCTACCGGATGGGCTTGGCCGCCTCTCTGCTGATCGGCACGTCCCTCTCCTCCGGGGAGATCGCCGAACGCTGCGGATATCCGGATCCCTTCCATTTCAGCCGCCGATTCAAGAGCGTCACGGGATTGTCCCCCGTCAATTACAGGCGGCGTTTCTCCAAAAACACCTGATGTGCCTCGGAAAATCTCTTTTCCGTGCGTTTCAGGGGTTGACAAATTCTTTTTTCGGAGTATATTAACGGGATGAAACCCTTCGATTTGTCGAAACTGAAAGCAACAGAGGTGATCATATGTCTCAGCATCCGAGTCTCCGCGTCGGCGGAAAGATCCGCAAGGTCCGCAATGTCATGAAACGTTACGAGCGCATCGACGTGCTCCGCGCCGACGGGCGCATTCCCGAAGACAAGGTCACGGGGCTTCCCAAGACCAAGCCGGTGGAGATCTGATCCCTCCGGTCCGGGCGCGGCGGACGCCGCGCTCCCGGAACGACGTTTGCGGAGAGTGCCGGAGGAAGGTGCTCTCCTTTTTTTTTACAGCCGAACAGGAGGTGGGTATGGAGTTTTCGAAAGCGGTTCTGGCCCGGCGCAGCATCCGGCGCTACCGGCAGGAGCGTGTCGGCGACGACGCTCTGCGGAAGCTGATCGAGTTCGCCCGCGTCGCGCCGTCGGGGAGGAATGCGCAGAATCTGCGTTTTTGCGTGATCCGGAGCCGGGAGATGGTGAAAACCGTGTTCGATCTCACGGCGTGGGCCAGCTACGTCACGCCGCGCCGCACTCCCGTCTGGGGCAAGGATGCGCCGGATTGTTTCATCGCGGTCACCGTGGACCGGGAGATGCAAAGTCCCGTCGCCCACGCCGACGCCGGGGCGGCGATCCAGAACATTTTGCTGGGCGCGGTCTCCCTGGGGCTGGGCACGTGCTGGATCGGCGCGTTCGACAAGGAGAAGGCGCGTGAACTGCTCGGACTTCCCGGCAGCGTCCAGGTGCTGTACCTCATTGCCGTCGGTTATCCCGCCGAGACCCCCGTCCTCGAGGATGCTTCCGGCGTCGAACAGACCCGGTATTACCTCGACGACAAGGATTGCCTTCACGTCCCCAAGCTGACGGCGGACGACTTGACGACATGGATTTGAAGTCTTATGGGTGATGCTGAAGCGCCGGCATACGCCGCCCTTCCTCCGTGGAAGCGGGACCTGGCTCTTTTCTGGGCATATTTCAAGATAGCCGCGCTGGTCGTGGGCGGCGGTTACGCGATCCTGGCCGCCGCCCGGCGGGAGTTCGTCACCCAGAAGGGGTGGCTGACCGAGGACGACGTCGTCGAAATGCTCACTGTGACCCAGACCGTCCCCGGGATCATCGCCTGCAACACGGCGGCCTGGATCGGCTGGCGGATCGACGGTCTCCGCGGTGCGGCGGCCGCGGTGCTGGGGGCTGTGTGCCCCTCGTTTCTCATCATTCTGCTCATCGCTTCCGGCATGACGTTTCTCGCCGATTTCTTCGCCGCGCCGGCCGTGCGCGGGGCCTTCCGGGCCGTGACGGCTGCCATCGCCGCCATGGTCGCGGTCACGGGGGTGAAGATGCGCAAAAAAACCGTCACGACCGGTGACGGCATCGTGATCGCCCTCATCTGTTTTTTTGCCATCACGGTGCTCCGTTTTTCGCCCCCCGTCATGATCGCGTTTGCCGTCGCGGCGGGCATCCTCCTCGAAGCAGTCTGCCGGGTGCGGCTGAAGAGGGAGGCAAAGCGATGACTCCTTTTTCTCTCTTTCTGCTTTTCGTCAAGTATTCCGCGCTGTGCTTCGGCGGGGGATATGTGCTCATTCCCCTGCTGAGTGCGGATCTGGTCGGCGCGCCGCCGCGGCCGCTGTCGCCGGAGTTGTTTTCGCGGATCATTTCTGTCTCTCAGGTGACGCCCGGACCGGTGTTCATCAACGTGGCGACCTTCGTCGGTTTCCAGCAGGCGGGATTTTTCGGCTCCCTCGGCGCGACCTGCGGCGCGGTCCTGCTTTCCGCTCCCCTCGTGATCCTGGCGGTCAAGCTGCTGCGCAAATACGAGTCGGGCGTTCTCGTGCGGGGCTTTTTCCGGGGGATGCGTCCGGCCTCCTTCGGGCTGATCCTGGCCGCGGCGTGGATCTTTTTCGAATTGTCCGTCCTCGGCGGTCCGGTCCCCTGGTTCGAGCCGGCCCGGATCTCCGAACTCAAGATCGACTTTGCCGCAGCGGGGATCTTCGCTGCGGCGCTGGTCCTGCTGGGAAAAACAAAAATCAACTTGACGCTGCTGCTGATTGCCGCAGCCGTCGCGGGCGCGTTTCTGTGCCGGTAAAATAAGGAGATGTTGAAAATGAGTCGAGTCATCGTGTTTCAGGGAGATTCCATCACGGATGTGGGGCGCAGCCGCGACGAGGCCACGCCTGCCAATCAGGGAATGGGGTCGGGGTATCCGTTTCTGGTCTCCTCCTATCTGCGCTGTCACGAACCGAAGCGGGACTGGCAGATCTTCAACCGGGGCATCAGCGGCAACCGGGTCGTGGATCTTTACGCCCGCTGGAAGATCGACGCGCTCAATCTGAAGCCCGACATCCTGAGCATCCTCATCGGCGTCAACGACACCTGGCACGAGTTCGCGCGGGGCAACGGCGTGGAAGTCCCCCGGTACGAAAAGATCTACCGCATGCTGCTGGAGTGGACGTTCGAGGTCCTGCCCGACGTCCGGCTGGTCCTGCTCGAACCCTACGTCCAGCGTTCCGAGATCGTTCTCGATTCGTGGGTGAAGGAGATGGATCAGCGGCGCGCCATCGTCAAGGCTCTGGCCAAGGAGTTCGGCGCGATCTTCATCCCCACCCAGAGCCTGCTGGATGCCGCGCTGAAAAAGGCGCCTTCGAAATACTGGCTGCACGACGGCGTGCATCCGACCTCCGCGGGACACCAGCTCATCGCCGAGGCCTGGATCAAGGCCACGAAAGACATCCGCTGAACGACCGGTATTTCGTTCCGCCCTGCAGAGGGCAAAAAAACGGCTCGGAAAATTCCGAGCCGTGTTTTTTGGATGTCAGCCGGGTCACTTGGCGGCGAGTTTTTTCCAGTTTTCGATGAGAGCCGCCGCGGTCTCGGTTCCGAAGCCGCTGCTGCGGGGCGTGGTCTCGTAGCCGCCGCGGCCGTAATTCCAGGCGTTGGGGATGTACCCGCCGGCGAAGCCTTTGCCGCCGTTGTAGTTGCCGTGAGAGGTGACGACGCAGAACTTGTCGCGGAACACCGATCTGCGCAAGGCCAGTCCGATCTCGGTGAAGGGCTCGCTGGGCAGAGAGGCCAGCACGACGTGATCGCCGAATTCGATCTTGGTGAGCAGGAAGTTCGGCGTTTTGGGATTCTCCGCCAGCTCCAGCAGCCTCGCGGCAAAGTATTTGAGCGCGAAGGGCGCGCCTTTGGCCAGATCCTCGCTGGTCAGGTCGATCTCGGAACCGACTTTGGAGATATCCACGTCGGGATACTTTGCCACCGTCGCCCGGGCGGCGGCGATCTCCTCCGGATCGATCGCCCGCGGGGAGGTCTTCACCTTGCGCGTCGCCACGCGGATCTTCTTGCCCGGGGCGGGCGTGAGATTGTTCCAGGCTTTCTCGATGGTCTCCGCGTAGCCCTCGCCGATGCGTTTGGGTTCGGCGTAGCAGGTTTGATTCATGTCGGTGGTGACGTCGAAGTGGTTGATGTTGCCCGAGGCGCCGACGAGGGGCAGGACCATGGCGCCGGGAGCCATCTGCGGTTCAAGTCTGCGGCGCATGAAGCCCGGCCAGTCGGAGGAGACGCCGCAGCCGCCGATGGTGTCCGTGTGGTTGACGATGCTGGTGATGAGCAGCGCGATGCCGTTCTCGTTCCTGATGGCCAGCATGGGGATCTGGGGGTCGATCTCCCCCTCGGGACGGAGAATGTCCGGGTTGAGTTTGCCGGGGTTGGTGACCACGGTCCCGTTCTTCATCCAGTAACGGCGGTTGAAGAGGAAACGGCCGTCCTGGGTCATGCCGTAATAAAGTTCGCCCTTGGAGATGTTCCCCATGGCGTCCTTGAGGGCTTCCGCGGCCTTTTTGGCGGCGAACTGGCGGTACACCATGCTGTTTTTGTCGCCGAAGGTGTCGGGCGCCGTGTGGGCGTGGGTGGCGCAGACGAGGACGTTTTTGGAGGAAAATCCCTTCAGACCGGCCTCTTTGATCGCGGAGAAGACCTCTTTGTACAGCAGATAGTTGATGCTGAGCAGATCGAACTGGATGATCGCCGTGTAATCGCCGCCTTCCTTGAAAACGACGGCCCGGACTTCGAGATCGTCGAGGACCTGGTTCCACATGCGCTTGTTGAAGTATCCCGCAAGAGAGATGGGCACTTCCGGATTTGTACAGCGTCTTCCCGTACCGAATTTGATTTTCATGATATCTACCCAAGGTTGATGATTTTTGCGGCGGGCATTCCGCACGCCGCCATTAATTTACATCGCAATACGGTCAAATTCAACTCAAAAAAAAGACGATCCCCTTTTTTGCGGCCGATATCATTTGGGCCGGGGAGGGGGAGCGTACGTGATTTTTTTTCCGGCCAGTCTCGCTTTCAGGATCTCCGCGAGGGCGGGGCCCTCCTTTTTCGTCGAAAGCTGGAGCCGGATCAGCGGCAGGACCTTTTCGAACGGGATGAACGAATCCTGCGTCCTTGTCCTGACCTGGGCGATCATCCAGCCGCCGGGGGATCTCAGGAGCGGCGTCGTTTCGCGGACTTTCATTTTTGCCGTCAGCGCGAGGAGCTCTTCGGTCGGCTCGGCGTTTCCCGAGGACGCGTATTTCTGCGCCACGGCGTCGAAGGAACTGCCTTGAAGGAGGAGGGCATGGGCCTCCTCCGCTTTTTCCCGGTCGGCGATCTCCATGATCCCGAGGATGGTCCGGCCCCGCACGCGGAAGAGCTGCGGATTGTTCCGGTAGCAGGCTTCGGCTTCCTCCCGGGAGACGGCGAGTTTCCCGGGAACGGTCTTCTCAAGATAAAAATGAAGCGCGCCCTTCAGTCGGGTGTCCGGGGCTTCGGGGGAGGGGGCGTACTTTTTCCAGGCTTCGGGGTCCGGCAGGACCTTTCTCCAGGCGGCCAGATACTTTTCCGCGGCCTCCCTGTCGGGGGGAAACCCGGCCCCCTCCAGCAGAAGAACGATCTCGCGCTGCCAGATGATCTCATCGACGAAGGTGCGGAACAATCTGTCGATCGTTTCCTGCGAGACATCGTCGGGCAGGGCGAAGAGGGCCTTCGCCCACGCCCCCTTCATCTTTTCCGAAGAGGGGATCGCCTGCCCGTCGACGCGGGCGATCACATCGGGCAGAGGGAGGACGGGTGCCGAAAAAAGCCGGAAGGCCGCCGTAAAAAAGACGATCAGCGGCAGCTTTTTCACTTTTTCTCCGCGGTGTCCGGCGGCTGGACCCCGGGAGCCGCGGCGGGCTGAGGCTTCGCAGCGGGCTGAGGCTTTTTCGGAACGGGGGGAACGGCAGTCTTTTTTTCCTGCTGCTTCGCCTTTTCGGCGGCCTCGGCGCGGGCTTTTATCTCCTCCCTGATCTTCTCCTGTCTTTCCGTTTCGTGTATCCTGCGCTCGTAAGCGGCGAAATAATTGCGGAGCGCCGGCGTTTCATTTGCGGCCAGTCCGATCTTCGCCGCGGTCAGGGCCGAGCGCATGGAGACGGAGTTGGACGCCTGCCGCATGCCGCCGATGAGATTTTTCGCATTCCGCAGCTGGCGCACGCGGGGCAGAAGTTCCCTCAGCGTGATGTTGTCGGGGTAAATCCTCACGCCCTGTTCGAGAACGTTCACCGCGCCGGCGATGTCGCCCGCGTTCACCATTTTCTGGGCGGTCCCGATGTAACTGTTGCACTGCTGGATCTCGACCAGCC
Source organism: Lentisphaeria bacterium (assembly GCA_017450705.1). Taxonomy (GTDB): domain Bacteria; phylum Verrucomicrobiota; class Lentisphaeria; order Victivallales; family Victivallaceae; genus UBA1784. Next base: position 30,340 of record JAFSTC010000033.1, read on the forward strand.
GCGCGATGCTCTCATTGTGTCTGTCGAGGGAGCGCAGTTTGACTCCCTGACGCATGGCGGCGTTGGAATCGTTGTTTTTGACGCTCTCGAAGAAACGGGCGACCAGTTCCATGCGTTCCGTCGGGGGCGGGGGCGCCTTTCTGCCGCAGCCGGGCAGAAGCGGCAGCGCCGCGGCGGCGCCGCAGAGGGCGAGGCGGCATAATGCGGAAGATATCCGGCGGTCCTGCGAGTGCACTTCGACGATCCTTTTCAGTTTCCCAAAAAACATACGGTTCTTTCCCGTGTATAAAATACAGAGTCAAGTCCCTCTTTTCAAGCCGGAGACCCGGAAAAACCTTTTCCCGGCCGGAAGAAAGTCAAAAAAAATCCGGGGCCGAACACCGGCTCCGGATCTTTCGTGAAGATCAATGGCGATGCTGTTTGGCTTCGCGGCGTTTGACTTCGCTGGGCTTCTCGTAGTGGCGGCGGTTGCGAAGCTCCTTGAGAGTCCCCTCTTTATCCAGTTTCTTCTTCAAACGGCGCAGGGCGCGTTCGATCAGTTCACCTTTTTTCACGCTGACTTCGGTATCCAACTTGCTCACCCCCTTTCGCTGTTTGACGGTTGAATCGCGGATCACGTCGTCCGGTTAATATAGCGCCGTGTCCCGAAAAAATCAATTCTCTTTTGTCTGCCGGATCCCGATTTCGCGGAAAAATCTTTTCCGGGGGGCATTTTCAGAGGGCTCCGATGCCGTACAGAAAGGCGAAGATCACCAGGATCGGCGTTATCCAGCGGATGGCGATCGACCAGAGCACCGCCGGGGTGAAGAGCGATTGCCCCGGATACTCTTTTGCGCTGAAGCCGGCCAGAAGGACCAGCAGATTGGTGTCGAGCCGCCCGGATTTCGTTCCGCGGCGAACCTCTTTGACGGCTCTTTTGCTGCCCCAGACCCAGCCCGTGAAGGCCGCGATGGCGAGGCCGCCCAGAGGCAGCATCCAGTTGCTGGCGAAGTTGTCGGCCATGTCGAAGAAGCTGGGGCCCGCGTCGTGGAAGAAGGTTTTGAAGAATTTCTCGAGAGTCCTGAAGCGTCGCCAGTCCGTACAGCTGAAGGCTGAGAGCAGTCCGGCCAGATAGACGCAGAGGGCGCACAGGACGGCTGCCGCGTGACGGGAGATTTTGAACTGCCTTGTCGCGTATCCCACCAGCGGCTCCAGCAGACTGATGAAACTGGTCAGCGCGGCGATTGTGAGCATCATGAAAAAGAGTCCGTTCCACAGCCAGCCCAGATTGCCCGGCACGAGGTTGAAGGCGGAGGGAACGACCATGTAGACCAGACCGGGCCCCTGGGCCGGATCCAGTTTCATCGCGAACACCGAGGAAAAGATGGCGATCCCGGCGAGGACGGCCGCCAGCGTGTCCAGCCCGATCACCAGCAGGGAACTGCGGATGATGTTGACGTCGCGGGTGAGATAACTGCCGTAGGTCATGGTGATGCCCATGGCCAGACTCAGCGTGAAGAAGGCCTGTCCCATGGCGATGAGGACGCTTTCGGGGCCCAGCGCCTTGAAGTCCGGCGAAAGGAAAAACTTCAGTCCCTTGGAGGCGCCCGGCAGGGAGATCCCCCGCAGGACCAGCGCTCCCAGCAGGAGGAACAGGAGCGGCATCAGCACCTTGGAGCTTTTTTCGATGCCGTTCCTCACGCCCCAGAAGACCACGGCGGCCGCGGCTGCGACAAAGAGACCGTGGGCGCCGCAGAGGATCATTTCCTGGCCCTCGTCCGCCCGGGCGATGGGGGTGAATATCGAGGCCGCCTGATCCGGCGTGGCGAATTCGAGTCCTCCGGCAAAGGCTTTGACCATGTAGATCACGGTCCAGCCGCCGATGACGCCGTAGTAGGACATGATGATGAAGGGCACGATGACGCCGGTGGTGACGCCCACGCACTTCCAGCCTTTCAGCGAGAGGAAGATGCCGAAGACGAGGAGCAGGATCGCGTATCCGGGACGGTCGAAAAAAACCATCAGGAGACCGCTTATGATCATCAGCGCCCCGAGGCCGTCCGTCACGGGGGTCCGTTTCCCGGCTGTGAAGCGGTCGAAGGCCCACGCCGGATGGCATCCCGCGGCCCGGCCGATGGCCAGTTCCGCGATCATCAGGGGCAGCCCCACCACGAGGATGGCGATGATGTAGACGCAGACGAAGGCCGCGCCGCCGTTGACGCCCGTCACGTAGGGGAATCTCCAGATGTTGCCCAGTCCGATCGCCGAACCGGCGGTCGCGAGAAGGAATCCCCAGCGGGACCCCCATTTTTCCTTGTGCTGTTCCATGTCGATTTTTCCTTTATGTCGCAAGGGTTGATGATCCGGTCTTTCCGTCGTTTTCTCCGGAAGCGGAGAGGGCGATCCCCAGCATGGCGCAGCAGCCCGCAAGGGAGCTCCCCCCGTAACTGATGAAGGGCAGGACAAGTCCCGAGGGCGGCAGCAGCGCCAGATTGACCCCCATGTGGACGAGGACCTGAAGTCCGAGAAATACCGCCGTTCCGGCGATGAAGAGCCGGGCCGTTCCGGAGAGTCCCGGCCGTCCGGCCAGCCGGTGCAGGGCCAGGAGCAGGACGATGAACAGCAGGGCCGGAACGGCCGCTCCGGCCAGACCGAGGGTCTCGATGAGGGTCGCCCCGGCGGAATCGTTGTAGGAGAAGGGCAGATAGGCGTTGCTCCAGACCGCGCTTCCCAGCTTGGAGCCGAACCAGTGTCCCCGGGCCGCGGCCAGTTCGAACTGGCGGACGTGCCAGCCGCTGCCCATGGGATCCCGTTCGGGAAAGAGGAATCCCGAAAACCGTTTCAGAACGTAGGGATGGGCGACGACGATGCTCGCAGCCGAAACGCAGGCTCCCGTTGCGAGGAGAAGCAGATGTTTCCACGGCGCGCCCGAGAGGAAGTAGATGACGAGGAAGGCGAGGGCGTAGATCATGACGGTCCCGAAATCGGGCTGAAGGCAGATCGGCGTGAGCCACAGGGCGGTCAGGAGCCCCGAGGCGGCCAGCCGTTTCATCCCGGCGGGGACGCCGCAGAAGACCGACACGAGGGCCAGCAGAAAGAAGGGCCGTCCGCACTCGCTGGGCTGGAAGCTCAGGGGGCCGATGCGGAACCAGCCCCGCATGCCGTTGATCCGGGAGCCGAAAAAGGGCAGGAGCAGAAGCAGAAGCCAGAAGAGGAAAAACAGTTCGGGCGTGTGTTTTTTCCAGAAGTCGAACCGGATCCGGGCCGTCGCGGCCATGAGGGCCAGGCCGACGGCGAGGAACGCCAGCTGCCGCAGCACGAGATGCAGCGGCCTGTCGGCGGCGCTCTGACTGCTGGCGATGGTCAAGAGGCCGCAGAGCCCCAGCAGGAACGTGCACACGGCCGCCCGGTTCTCACAGGAAAACATGTCGGAGACCGATCTCATTTTTTTGCGGTCTCCTCCGCGTGTTCCAGCTCGATGGGCAGGACGACGTCCTCTCCTGCGACCGGGGGCCGGGTCATTTTCCACGTGGCGTCGATCCATTTCCTTCTGCGGTCGAGCATGACCTGATACGCCCCGTCCCGTCCCCGGAGACGGAAATCGTATTGGCGTTCCCAGCCGGAGACGCCGCTGCCGTTTCTGACGACGCCGGCCAGGGTCCTGACCTTCGGCGAATCGACGGTGACCCGCGTCGTCTTCGAGCGGATCTTCAGCGGGAATCCCCGCCGGATGAGGGGTTCGATCTGTTCGATCTCCTTTTCCGTCAGGCGGAAGCGGAGCGGCGCGGCGTTCCCGGGCAGGATCGGCAGCGTTTCGGCGGGAAAGATCTTTTGCAGCGTCCGACGCTGATTCTGCGTGAGATCCGCTCCCGGCGAAAGTGTCGTCCACAGCTCGAAATGCCGTTCGCTCCACACCAGCGGTACCTTGTTTTTATCCATGATGCGTCCCCGCCGGGCGGCGAGGAGGCCGCGTTTCAATGCGATCTTTTCCCCCGCCCGCAGAAAACGCTCCCGCGAAATGACCGCCAGCTGGAGCGCCCGCAGGGCGATGAGCGAGAAGAAAATGAAGAACATCGTCACTGCCGCGCGCGACCGCGCACGAAAAAGCTCCTGTTCTCCCATGATCTGCCTCCCTCCCGATACCGCTCCGGCCCGTCTTGTCCGCGGGTCTTTTTTCCGGAGCGGAAAATATACTCCCGTTTCCCGTTTTATGCAAGTCCTTTCGCAAAAGAACCGCGGGGACCCGCCGCGGTCTCGCCACCCCGGGAGCGGCAGACGGGATAGGCGGAACAGGGCGGATCCGGAAAAAATTTTTTTGAAACGCAAAAGATTTTCACGATTTCGGGCAATTAATATAAATGGAGGGGAGTGATTTTCCTCCCCGGGAAAAAGTTTGGAAAAATTTTTTGTTTTGGACATAGTCTGAAAAAAAGGGAGACAGGAAAAAGATGGCTGAGTATTATGTTTCGCAAACCGTGTCGGGGACCGTGCTGACCAGCGGCGACGTCATGTATGTTTCCAGCGGCGGCACGGGGGAAAGCATCGTCGTAAGTTCCGGCGGGCGCATCGTCGTCTCCAGCGGCGGCACGGCGCTGGATCTTCAGTGGACGCCCTGTGTCGGGACCGTGGAAGCGCTGGAGGGGGCCGTGGTGACCTATGCCGCCCCGCTCTCGGGCGTTTGGCTCGGCTCGGGCGATATCGTCTACTCTTCCGCCGCGGCGGTCGTGACGGGCGAAGACGTCAAGGGATCCATGTACGTCTACAGCGGCGGCGCCGTGGACAAAACCACTGTCAACGGTTACATGTATGTTTCCAGCGGCGGCACGGCCGACAGCACCACAGTCAATTGGGGCGGCAATCTGTACGTCTCCAGCGGCGGCACGGCCAACGGCACCACCGTCAATTCTAGGGGTTATCTGACAGTCTCCAGCGGGGGCACGGCCAACAGCACCACCGTCTCGGGCGGCAATCTGACTGTCTCCAGCGGGGGCACGGCCAACAGCACCACAGTCAATGACTTCGGCTACATGTATGTTTCCCTAGGCGGCACGGCCAACAGCACCGTCAACGACGGCGACATGTATGTTTTCCTAGGCGGCACGGCCAACAGCACCACCGTCAATTCCGCTGGCAGCATGATGGTCTCCAGCGGGGGCACGGCCAACAGCACCACCGTCAATTCCGGCGGCAGGATGTATGTCTACGGGGGCACGGCCAACAGCACCACCGTCAATTACGGCGGGCGCATCGTCGTCTCCAGCGGGGGCACGGCCAACAGCACCACCGTCTCGGGTGTGATGACGGTCTCCAGCGGCGGCACGGCCAACAGCATCACCGTCTCGGGCGGCTATATGTATATCTCCAGCGGCGGCACGGCGTTGGATATCGTGTGGACCCCCTGTGTCGGGTATGTGTGGGCAGACGGCGGCGCGACAGTGACCTATGTCAGCAGTTACAGCGGCGTGTATTTCGGTCCGGGGGAGACCCTCCTCTCCTCCGCCATGACCATGGCGGGAAAAACAGTCACGGGCTTCATGTACGTCATGACAAGCGGCACGGCCAACAGCACCACCGTCAATTTAAACGGCAATCTGTATGTCTGGAGCGGGGGCACGGCCAACAGCACCACAGTCAATTGGGCCGGCCGTATGTACGTCTCCAGCGGGGGCACGGCCAACAGCACCACCGTCAATTCCAGCGGTTATCTGTATGTCTCCAGCGGGGGCACGGCCGACAGCACCACCGTCAATTCCGGCGGCAGGATGTATGTCTCCAGCGGCGGCACGGCCGACAGCACCACCGTCTCGGGCGGCTATATGTACGTCGAAAACTCCGGCACGGCCAACAGCATCACCGTCAATGGCTATTATGGCTCCAGATCTAGTGATGGCGGCTATCTGTATGTCTCCAGCGGCGGCACGGTCATCGGCGCCGCCGTTACTTCCGGCGGAAGTCTTCATGTCTTCAGCGGCGGCACGGCGCTGAATGTCGCGTGGACGCCTTTTGTCGGCGTGATGGAGGCCGAGAACGGCGCGATCGTGACTTACGTCAGCAGTTACAGCGGCGTGTATTTCGGTTCGGGAGAGTCTCAGTTTTCCTCCGCCATGACCATGGCGGGAAAAACAGTCACGGGATCCATGTACGTCATGACAAGCGGCGCGGTGACCTATACCACCGTCGATAACGGCGGAAGTATGGTCGTTGCCAACGCCACGGCCGACAGCACCACCGTCAACTACGGGGGCTATCTGTATATCTCCAACGGCGGCACGGCCAACTCCACCACCGTCAATGGTGCCTCTCATACTTCTCATGGTGAGATTGTTGGCGCTCTGTATGTCTCCAGCGGCGGCACGGCCAACAGCACCACAGTCAATCGCTTCGGCCGTATGTTCGTCTCCAGTGGCGGCACGGCCGACAGCACCACGGTCAATGACGGCGGCAATCTGTATGTCTCCAGCGGCGGCACGGCCGACAGCACCACGGTCAATTCCGGCGGCGATATGACCGTCTACGACGGGGGCACGGCCAACAGCACCACCGTCAACTCATCCAGTTATATGTATGTTTCCAGTGGCGGCACGGCAACGGCGATCATGGAGAACGGGGGATATGTCGCTGTTGCCGAGGGGGCGAATGTCACCTTTGCTTCCAATACCTTTTCCGGATTGATGTTGTCCAAGGCCGCCACGTTACACTCCGGAACGACCGCCGTCAGCACCACCGTCAAAGGTTACGGCTATCTGTACGTCTCCAGCGGGGGCACGGCCAACAGCACCGTCAACAACGGCTACATGTATGTTTCCCTAGGCGGCACGGCCAACAGCACCACCGTCAATACGTTAGGTCATCTGTACGTCTCCAGCGGCGGCACGGCCAACAGCACCACCGTCAATGGCAGCGGCGATATGACCGTCTACGACGGCGGCACGGCCAACAGCACCACCGTCATTTGGTCCGGCTATCTGACTGTCTCCAGCGGCGGCACGGCCAACAGCACCACCGTCAATTCTTGGGGTTATCTGACAGTCTGCAGCGGGGGCACGGCAAACAGCACCACCGTCAATTACGGCGGCTGTATGTTTGTCTCCAGCGGCGGCACGGCGAGCATCGTATTCGATCCCTGGCGGGGACAGGTCGTTTCCTCAGAGGGGGCAGACGTTACCTACCTGGAACACGATGCCAATATCTATTACGGCGGAAAAGGCGGACTGATCTCGAAATACGATTCCACAACCGGATTAGCGATAACAAGCGGCAACTCCACCATTATTTTTTCGGGCGGCACGGCCAACAGCACCACCGTCAATTCCAGCGGTTATCTGTATGTTTCCAGCGGTGGCACGGCCGACAGCACCACCGTCAATGACGGCGGCAATCTGTATGTCTCCAGCGGCGGCACGGCCAACAGCACCACCGTCAATTCTTGGGGTTATCTGACAGTCTGCAGCGGCGGCACGGCCAACAACACTACCGTCAATCAGAGCGGCTATCTGATGGTCTCCGGCGGCGGCACGGCGACAAACATCGTCGCCGTCAGTGGGGCAAACCTGGTCTTCGGTATCGCATCCGATACCTTGATTCAGGGAACGATCGACGGTTCCGCATTCGAGCTGAGAGATACGGTTTCCGGGGGCATCATTGACAGATCTTACGATTTGCACGTCTCCAGCGGCGGCACGGCAAACTTCACCACCGTCAATCGCTACGGCAGTATGTTTGTCTCCAGCGGCGGCACGGCCAACAGCACCACCGTCAATGGGTCCGGCTATCTGACTGTCTCCAGCGGGGGCACGGCAAACAGTACCACCGTCAATCCCGACGGCAAGATGACCGTCTACGACGGGGGCACGGCCACCAGCACCACCGTCAATTACTACGGCTATCTGACTGTCTCCAGCGGCGGCACGGCCAACGGCACCACGGTCAATTCCGGCGGTCGTCTGTATGTCGGAAGCTCCGGCACGGCCACCAGCACCACCGTCAATTACTACGGCAGTATGTTTGTCTTCAGCGGCGGCACGGCCGACAGCACAACTGTCAACTCCGGCGGCAGGATGTTTGTCTCCCGCGGCGGCAAGGTCACGGGGCCGCTCACCATCGAAAGCGGGGGCGGGGTAACGGTATCAAGCGGCGGTATCATTGATTTCGACATTTCGGCGCTCGCTTCCCAAAACACGGCGCTGGTCAACGATCTGTCGCTGATCAAGGGGACGCCCACGTACACCATCACCGTTTCCGGCGGTCAGGCGACGGGGACTTACACGCTGGCCGAGGGTGCGGCGGATTTCTCGGCGGCGATTTCGGTCAGAACTTCGACGGAAAACCTCGGCACTGTCGTCGTCAACGGCGCGCCGCTTTCCCACAACGACTGCACCTATACCCTGGTCCGGACCGACAGCACCCTGACACTGCGTGTTGCCGGGGACGAGATCCCGCCGGACGCCCCCAGGGCCTCGGCGGACATCACGGCGCCGACCGGCAAAAACGTCACCGTCACCGCCGTGTTCAGCGAAGATTCGGCGCAGAGGCAGTACAGTCTCGACAACAGCGACTGGCTCGCCTATACTGCCCCCGTCGTCATGACGGAGAACGGGAGCGTCTACTTCCGCGGCATCGATGCGGCGGGGAACATCTCCAAGGTGACGGAGTACGTCGTTTCCAACATCGACAAAACGGTGCCCGAGATCACCGTCACGGCGGACGTCACGAGTCCGACCCGGGGCAACGTCACCGTCACCGCCCTCTTCTCCGACGACGCAGTGGAAAAGCTCTACGGCTTCGACAACGAGACGTGGACCGCCTACACTTCCCCCGTCGTCATGACGGAGAACGGGATCGTTTATTTCAAGGGCGTCAACGCCATCGAAGGCGCCGCAGTCACGAGCTACACCGTTTCCAATATCTACAAGACCGCGCCAGTCCTCACCGTGACCGGCAATCCAGAAAGCTGGACGAACCGGGATGTCACCCTCACCGCCGCAAGCGGCGAAGAGGCCGAGATCGAGTACAGCTTCGACAATGCGGCATGGACGGCAGGCTCCGAAGTCACCGTCACGGAGAACGGGACAGTCTACTTCCGCGCGACCGATCCCGCCGGGAACGTCACGGCCGAGACCGTGGTCGTGGACAAGATCGACAAGATCCCGCCCGAAACGCCCGCGGCGTCGGCGGACAGCGTCCTGCCGACCAACAAAGACGTGACCGTCACCGCCGAGTTCGGCGGGGATGCGGCGCAGAGAGAGTACAGCCTCGACGGAAACAACTGGAGCGCTTACACGTCAGGCGTCGTCATGACGGAAAACGGCACCGTGTATTTCCGCGGCATCGATGCGGCGGGGAATGTTTCCCAAGTGACGGAGTACGTCGTATCCAACATCGACAAGACTCTCCCCGACGCTCCCGAGGTTTCGGCGGACTTCACGAGCCCGACCCGGGGCAATGTCACCGTCACCGCCGTCTTCGGCGGCGACGTCGCGGAGAAACTGTACGGCTTCGACGGCGAGACGTGGCTCGCCTACACTTCTCCCGTCGTCGTAACGGAGAACGGGACGGTGTATTTCAAGAGCGTCGGTCCCACCGGCAAATCCGCCGTCACGCCTTATCAGGTCGCCAACATCGACCGGACCGCGCCGACCCTCACCGTCACCGGCAATCCCGCCGATTGGACGAATAAAGACGTCACCCTCACCGCCGCCTGCGATGAAAATGCAGAAATCGAGTACAGTTTCGACAACGAAACGTGGACGGCGGGTTCCGAAGTCACCGTCGGTGAGAACGCGACGGTTTACTTCCGCGCGACCGATGCCGCGGGGAACGTTTCGGCGGAAACGGTGGTCGTGGACAAGATAGACAAAATCCCGCCCGAGGCTCCCGAAACCTCCGTGGACGTTACGACGCCGACCAGCGGGACAGTCACCGTCAGGGCGGCTTTCGGTGCCGACGCCGCGCGTAAAGAGTACAGTCCCGACGGGACGACGTGGCTGGATTACGCGGGCGGCGTGACGCTCTCCTCCAACGGCACGGTGTATTTCCGCGCCGTCGACGCCGCGGGGAACATCTCCGACCTGTCCAGCCGC
>JAFSTC010000034.1 GCA_017450705.1 Lentisphaeria bacterium
CAGCTTCGCCTTCGCGCGTGGAACTCTGATCCGTCAGAACCAAATGTGCGAAAATATCGGACACTGCCTGCAAAAAAACGCAAAAAACAGGTTCAGGCCCTTGACTTTTACATAACAGAGATGAGAGATGAGAGGAGGCGGCTGTTTTTCTGCATGGCGGTTTCCTTTCTTTTGGTTTGTGTGCTCAAGGCAAGTTGTAAGATTTTATTTTTTATCCTTTGGTTATTTTTTCCCGCATGGTCAGCTGCGTGGCGGCCAAAGTCGAAATGCGGGCCCGCCAACCGGGGAAGAGACAACCGCTTCGCGGTTTTCCCTCCCCGGACCCCTCCTTTTGTTCCTTCCCGCGGCAAGCGCGGGCCTCGGGGTAATTTCCTTCTGAAGTTGCGCGCCTGCGTTCCGCCGGGCGATGCCCGGCTTCACTCGCGGCTTAGTGCTCGACCTCCGTTCATCTGCGCTCAAATACTTGAGCGCATCCGGCAATCTCGCGATTGCCGGTTCATTCACAGCGGTCTGCGAGAAGAGCGGGCGACCCGCTCGCGTCCCGTGAGCAAAGCGTGCCGCCGAGACGTTTTTTATCTCATCTCTCATCTCTCATCTCTCATCTCTTCGCCATCGCGGCCGTGAGGCGCGCGATGGCGGCCGCGAGTTTCTCGCGGGCGGCGTGATAGTCTTCGAAGCGCCAGCCGTTGGGCAGATTGCGGCGGCCGGAGCAATAGCGTTTGCCGTTTTTCTCCCAGCTCCTGTCGAAGACGGAGTCGAGGAACACCGACTTGCTCACGTAGTTTTTGCCGAAGTCGAAGCTGTTTTCGAGGTCGGTCAGCACCTTTTCCGCCGCGGCGGCCTCCTGCGTCAGCCCCTTTTTCTTCGCCTCGGCGATGCGGTTTTCAAGCGTGACGATGTAGCGCAGATCGTCGATGCCCTCGCGGAGAGCCTCGAAGTCGATGGAGCAACCGCCCGCATGGCCCTTGCCCGCGGGATAGATGTAGCAGAAGTCCACACACTCGCCGGATTCGCCGTCGAGATCGGTATAGGGCGACTCCACGCTCCGGTGATAGGTGAAGGAGAGCTGCCCCGCGCAGTCCTTCCCCACGGTGCGGAAGAACCAGCCGTAGGCGAAGCGCTTCATGGCCGGCTGCGAAAAGAGGATCGCCCGGTCGGCGTTGTAGGACCAGAGTTCCTTGCCCTCGGCGAGAACACGCCTTTGCATGTCCTCCCACTTGTCCACATACCAGAGACTGCGGGTGCTGTACCGGTCGCAGAAAGCGTCCACCAGCGGGGCGATTTGATCGACCTCCTTCTGGAACGGACGGGTGGTCTTGTACCAGATGTGGGTCGAGAAGACCGGCACGCCGCAGGCCCTGAGCTGCTGCGCCTCCCAGACGGCCAGTTTCAGGGTATGGGGATTGCTCAGCGCCTCGTCCTGGATGTAGAAATAGACCTTGGGCCAGTTGTGCGCTTTGGCGTAGGCCATGACCTGCCCGACGGCCTTGCGGAACTTTTCCTCGCCGCCGGGATACCCGAAGGTGTTCCGGGTCAGCGGATGGGTGCTGACGATGACGGATTCCAGACAGCCCTCGAGGTCCGCGACAAGGCGGGCGCCGGGACTCTTCTCCAGCCGGTCGAAACTCGTCCCGGACATCATGAGATCGGTCTCGGGATGCATGGTGACGGCGTTGACGCCCCGGGCGCGGAACTCGGCCGCCTTTTCGGGATGACGTTCATGGGCGCTGCCCCACAGGCCCACCCGCTCGCGGACCGGCTTGTCCAATTTGAAGGGCCGCACGGTCACGGTGACGGGGACCGTCATTTTCCCGCCCGGCGTCACGAGCTCGAAAACGTCGCGGTACGTGCCCGGCTTCGCCGTTTCGGGGACCTCGAAGGTGATCCAGAACTCCTTGGAGACGCCCTTGCCCACTTTCGTTTTGCTTGTCCGTTCGAGATACTGGGGCCCGTAAATGAATTCCGAGGGGCCGTAGATGTTGGTGGAGCGCTTGGGCAGACTGCGGATCACCGCGATCCGGCTGGCGATCCCGGCCTTTTTCAGCGCTTTCCCGCCGGAGAGGGAGACTTTTTCCAAATCCCGCAGGCCGTAGACGCTCAAACATGCGGGTTCGTGCTCGCCCGGGGCGGCCGACGCCGCGAGGGCGGCCTTGCCCGGATCCTTTGCTGGAACGGCGTTCTCGAAGAGGAGATCCATCCAGTCATGGGCGTTCACGATGCACCCCAGCTTCTCCGACGCGGCGGAGGGGACGGGGGGCTTTTTGCCGTCGACGTACTTGCGTTCGATGAAGTAGCCCCTGGCGATGCGGCTGCGGATGAGTTTGTCCGAAATCTGTTTGAAATCCTCCTTCACGGGGGCCACGGTGACGCATTTCCACCTGGGATAATCCTTCTTCCTGCGGTTGGCGGAAGGAATGAACTTGATATACCCCAGATACATGCGCCCGCCGGAGAGGAAGGTGAGCTTGCCGCCGTCCATTTTGACGTCTTTTGCGATCAGGATCTCGGTGTTGTTGTGGGTCCCGGACTGCCGGTCGACGGCCATGATCCGCACGCGGACCCCCTCCTTTTTCCCCGGGAGCCGCACGATGAGATCGGTGTCGTTGTAGGTCGCCCGCAGGCCGAAGTAGATGTCATAGACGCCCTTGAGCTTGGGGTCGTAGACGATGTCGGGCTCGTCGGGATTGTCGGCGCAGTGCAGCACCCCCTCGGAGGGCGCGGGGAAGAAGGGAGCCTTGCGGAAGACCCATTCGCTGTTGGAATACACCCGGCCGATTTTGGGACGCGGGACGGCATTGTAAAGATCGGCGCGGACGACCGTGCCCTCGGGATCGGAAATGCCCTCCACGGGCCGGATCTCCGACCCCGAGATCTTCTCCTCGGCGACGATCTTCTGATCGAAGTCCCCGTCTTCGAAGGCGCGGAGCTTGACCGAGTAGAGGTTGCCGTAAAATTTCCACTTGGGGGTGCTGGCCAGACGGAAGGGCTCGCCCGGGGTGTGCTTCACCTTGCCGGTGCAGACCACGTCGGCGAGGACTTTGCCGTCCAGCAGCACCAGCACGCGCTTGCCCCCGCGGATGACTTTCAAGGTATAGTCCCGCAGGTTCCGGAGCTTGGCGTCAAGCAGCATGTACCCCCGGTTCGTGCCGGAGAGACAGACCAGAAGCTGACCGTTCCTGCGGATCCAGACGGAGTAGCCGTTTTGGAAACTGTTTCCGCAAGTCACGAGAGGCAGCCACTCCTTTCCCGCCGCCAGGTTGGCGGCAAAGACGACTTCGAGAGTCATGCCGTCGGGGAAGAGCAGTTTCTCCGCGGGGCCCGTGATGCGGCCGCCCGCGATGTTGAGGAACGAAGCCCGGTCGTCCTCCCACGCCCACGTGACGGTCTCGGGCGTCTCGATCTTAAGATCGATCCTCGCCGGACTCGAATCCTTGAGCGTGAGACTGCCCGCGCCGTCCTTGATCTTCCACTCGGCTCCGAAAAGCCCCGCGGCCGTCAGCAGAGCGGCGCAGATGAACGAACCGGTCTTCATGCTTCTTTTCCCTTTTCGCCGTTCTTCAGAAATTCCAGGTCCAGGGCTTGTTGGAGTACCAGCTCCAGTGATAGCTCGGCATCTGGAGCGGGACATAGGTTCCGGTGTGGCCGTCGAAGAAAGAGACGTTCCCCTTCTCGTTGTGCCGGCCGCTGAGCGTGGAATGCGGATGCGAGACGCCGTACCAGACGGAGGTTTCGCCGACGCGGTAGTTGGCGCTGTCTCCGAACTGGAACACTTTGCTGGGGCGGCGGATCGCCTCACGCTTGATGGGGTGCCCCATGGCGTATCCCGTCGCCGAGGACGTGCTCGGGGAGTAGTGCCGCAGCAGCGTCAGGTTGACGCCGTACTTCCAGCCGTACCCCAGCGTGCTGTCCCAGCCGTAACTGGGATCGGTGATCTGGCGCTGGGAGTCGTCCCAGGCGTCGGACCCGCCGTAGGACTGGCAGAAAACGGGACTCTTCGACATATCCTTGCCCGTGCGCTTGGGGATGCCCATGTGCTTCACGAGGACGCCCCACCAGGAACTCTCCGTCTTGCCGTCGTACCCGCTTTTGGAGTTGTCCTTCGCCGGCGGCATGAAGAAGCCGTCGTTGGCGTCGGCGTAAGTCATCGCGCCGAAAGCCAGCTGCTTGAGCTTCGAAATGCAGTCCGCGCTCTTGGCCGTCTCCCGGGCCTGCTGCAGCGCGGGCATCAGCATGGCCGCGAGGATCGCGATGATGGCGATCACGACCAGAAGCTCGATCAGCGTGAAACGGCGTGCCGTTTTACGCTGAAGAGATGAGAGATGAGAGATGAGAGATGAGAGATGACGGCTTCTTTTCTTCATGGCGATGTCCTTTCCTTTGGTTGTGTGCTCAAGGCAAGTTGTTATGGGTTTA
>JAFSTC010000035.1 GCA_017450705.1 Lentisphaeria bacterium
AAACTTTTTTTCACGTGAAAAAAAGTTTTTCCCCTCCCCCGGAAGTTCCCTCACCTTTCGGGCGGGCCGCCGTCGGGCGGGTCGTCCGCGGGGTGGTAGGGGTAGGGGAAATAGTCCAGGATCCGGTCGTCGCCGGTTCCGGTGAGGGCCTGGGCGATGGTGAGGATGTAGCGGAAGCTGTCGCCGTTCACGGCGGCGGAGAAGAGATTGGACGAGGCCAGGCGGAGGATGTTGCGGGTATCCCACTCGGTGATCTCCTTTGGGTCGCGGGGGGGGAAGATGCGCCAGTTGCGGGCGGGGAGCATGATGCGGTTCCTCCGGTCGCAGACGGCGAAATCGTCCAGCACTCTTCCCACGCGGAAGGGGCCGTTCTCGCCGCCCGCAATGCGCACGGCCAGACCGGCCAGGAGCGAGGCGGCGCCGGTGTGTTCCGAGAGGATGCTCCCGATGCAGTAAAGTTCGGGCTTGAGGGTGGTGTCGGGTTCCGCGGCCAGATTTTCCCCGGTCATGAAGGCGGCGATGTCCTCCAGGGAGACCAGTTTTTTGCTCAAGGCGCGCCGGAAGAACCCGGCGAGGGAGGCTTCGATCTCGGGGCGGCAGTCGTTGTCGAACCACTGCAGATGCACGTCCACCAGCAGATCGGCGAAATCCGTTTCCGGGGAGCAGAGCCGGGCGAGAAAGTACTTGCGCCGGCGGCGGAGAAGAAGGGCCGCCTCCAGCTGGTGGACCCGGCGGCGCAGCATGGGATCGCGGCTTTCGTGGAGTTCCGCCGGCACGTCCCCCAGTTCGTCCTCCCGGGCCAGCAGTTCGGCCATGGCGTTGAGGGCGGTGGTCTCATCCGGGTCGTCCAGCAGCGAGGCGATTCGGCGGATCTCTTCTTTCTGCTCCTCAGTCATTGCCGCCGCGGACGGGGAATTTGCCGATCAGGGCGTTGGAGGCGACCTCCTTGACGTCGTCGGCGAAATCGCCGCGGAGGATCCAGCGGAGGAACCCGGGATCGTTCTCGGCGATGTCGCGCAGGGTCCGCCCGGCGTTCTTGCCGAAGTTGACGACGACCTCGTCGCCGCTCCACTTGAAGCGGCGGCCCCGGTCCACGGCGTCGGGACCGGCCAGGTCGCTGAAGACGGCCAGCCCGTCCACGTCATCGGGCAGTTCGGCGTGGCGGTCCATCTCGCCGAGAAGGACCTCCAGCGTGGCGGCCGTGTCTGCTCCGGCGCTGTGGGCGTCGTCGAGCTCCTTGCCGCAGAAGAACTTGTAGGCGGCTGTCAGGGTGCGCGGATAGAGCTTGCAGAAGATGTTGTAGGCGTCGACGATCTTGTGGCTGACCGCGGCAAAGTCGTATCCCGCGCGCTTGAACTCCGCCTCCAGGATCGGCACGTCGAAACCGGTGATGTTGTATCCGGCCAGATCGCAGTCCGAAAGGTAGTTGAAGAGTTTTTCGGCGATGTCGGCAAAGGACGGGGCGTCGGCCACGTCGGCGTCGCTGATGCCGTGGATGGCTGTTGCGCCCGCGGGGATGGGGATCCCCGGGTTCAGACGGCGGACGGTGGTCTGCTGATGTCCGTCGGGCCAGAGTTTGACGACGGCGATCTCCACGATGCGGTCGCGCTGGGGAACCACCCCGGTGCTTTCGATGTCGAAAAAGGCGATGGGACGGACGAGTTTCAGACGGCCCGGCATGATCTTTTCTCCTGTTGATTCGTTATTCGGCGTTCTCCGGGGAGGACGCTCCCTCCCGACCGTTTCCCTTCAGACGCCGGACGTCGGCGTCGGCGAAGGCGACGACGTCACGGAATTTTTCCATGTTCGCCGGTTCCGCGTCGATCAGCGTGTGGTGGGCTTCCGAAAGGGTCTCCGCGGTGTCGAGGAGCCCGGGGCCCTCCGCTTCGGCGGCGGAGGTCTCCGGCAGCTCCACCTTGCCCTCGGCAAAGGTGAAAAGTTTGATGACCCCCAAGTCCCGGAGAAGTTTCTGAAGCGCGGGATTTGCGTTGTACAGCGTCATTCGGGTGTTGTCGCGCCGGGTCTTGAGCGCCAGCATGGTCAGGACGCCCATGAAGGTGCTGTCCATGGCGGTGCACGGACCGAGATCGATGACGAGACTCCGGAAGACGCCGCTGCCCTTGGCGATCTCCCGCAGGGGCACGGCATACTCGAAATTCGCCCGCCCGCTCACCTTGACGGTGTACACGCCGTCTTTGTCGGAAATAAGCAAATCGCTGCTGCGCATGGACCGGTCCCTCCCGCTCTACTGGGCGGCGCCGATGACGGCCTTGATCCGCCGGACGCCGCGGCTGGAGCTCTCCTCCTTGAGGATCTTGAAGCTGACCAGCTCGCCGGTCCGGGAGGCGTGGGGGCCGCCGCAGATCTCACAGCTCACGTCGCCCATGGTGTAGACCTTGACGACCTGACCGTATTTGCTGCCGAAAAGGCCCATGGCGCCTTTGGCCCGGGCGCTCTCCACGTCCATTTCCTCGCACACAACGGGGATGTCCCGGGAAATGGCTTCGTTGACCAGCTTCTCGGTCTCCGCCAGCTGTTCCGGGGTCATCTTGTCGGGATGGGAGAAGTCGAATCTCAGCCGTTCGGCGGTGATGTTGGATCCCCGCTGTTCCACATGGGTCCCCAGAACCTTGCGCAGGGCGGCCTGGAGCAGATGGGTCGCCGTGTGGAGCCGCGCGGTGGCCACGGAGTGATCGGCCAGTCCGCCCTTGAACTTCTGTTCGGCCCCGGCCCTCGACATCTCCTGATGCTTTTTGTAGGCCTCTTCGTAGCCCGCCATGTCGACGGTGAAATTCTGCTCTTTGGCCATTTCGCAGGTGAGCTCGATGGGGAACCCGTAGGTCTCGTAGAGGTTGAAGGCGTTCTTGCCGGAGATGACCTTGCGTTCGACGAAGGCGGGGACGCGGTCGATGAGTTTCTGGAACTCCTTGATGCCGTTTTCGAGGGTGACGCCGAACTGTTTTTCCTCGCGGTCCAGCTCCTGGACGATGATCTCCTGCCGCTCCTCGAGCTCGGGATAGAAGTCCTTGAATTCGCCGATCACGACTTTTGCGATGGAACTGGTGAAGAGCTTGCCCGAGATGCCCAGCTTGCGGCCTTCGCGGATGGCGCGGCGGATGAGCCGGCGCAGCACGTAGGGCTGATCCACCCGGCCGGGAGTGATGCCGTCGCCGATGATGAACGTCGCCGCCCGCAGATGGTCGGCGATGATGCGTTCCGAGGAGCAGCGCTCCGCGGGGGCGGCGATGCCGCGGATCTCGTCCAGTTTCGCGAAGATCGGGGCGAAGATCTCTGTCTCGTAGCAGCTGGCTTTTCCCTGGAGCACGGCGGTGACGCGCTCGAGACCCATGCCGGTATCCACGTTGCGCTGGGCCAGGGGCTCGAAGGAGCCGTCGGCGTTCTTCTTGTACTGCATGAAGACGTCGTTCCAGATCTCGACCCAGCGCTTGTCGGCGGGATCGAACTTTTCCGGCGCGGGTTTGGGTCCGGTCCAGTAGAACATTTCGGTATCGGGGCCGCAGGGGCCGGTGGTGCCGGCGGGGCCCCACCAGTTGTCCTTGCGCCCCAGTTTGGCGATGCGGCACTCGGGGATGCCGTGACTCCGCCAGAGGCTGAAGGCCTCCTCGTCGAAGGGCACGTTTTCATCCCCGGCGAAGACGGTCACGGCCAGCATGTCCACGGGGATGTTGAGATTCTCCTTCCCCGTGAGGAACTCGAAACTGAAGCCGATGGCCTCTTTTTTGAAATAGTCGCCCAGGGACCAGTTGCCCAGCATCTCGAAGAAGGTGAGATGCACGGGATCGCCCACTTCGTCGATGTCCCCCGTGCGGATGCATTTCTGGCAGTCGGTGAGCCGTGTCCCACCGGGATGCTTCGCCCCCTGGAGATAGGGGACAAGGGGATGCATGCCCGCCGTCGTGAAAAGACAGGTCGGATCGTTGTCCGGGATCAGCGACGCGCTCCGGATCTCCCGGTGTCCGTTGCGTTTGAAAAACTCGATATACTTTTTGCGCAGTTCCGTTGCTTTCATGATATCTCTCGAACTCCCTGTTGGATCTTTTCCTCCAATCGGATAATATACACACATCCCGGTCGTTTTTCAAACCCGGGAAGACAATTTCCGCAGAGCGGAAAGAGATGAGAGACGAAAAAGGCCGGAGGGCTGTCGCCCATCCGGCCCGTTTGGCTTGTCCGGTCTGTCAGACCTGTCGGCCGTCAGATCGCCGCAAGGCGGGTGCTCCACTCGGATCCGACGCTGCCGTAGTAGCGCCATTCGAGGGTGTCGGCGCCCTTGACGAGCTGGGTGCCGAGGTCGCCCGCGGAAGTGCGGATCCTGAGATCGTCCCTGCCGTCGCCGTCGAAGTCGGAGATCTGTTCCACCGTGACGTCGCCGAGGTCGCCGAGGCCGAACCAGGCTTTGGCGTTGCCGTCCTCGACGAGCCATGCGCCGTAATAGGTGCCCTTCTGCAGCAGGACATCGTCGATGCCGTCGCCGTTGAAGTCGCCCGTGCCGATGATGGCGAATCCTTCGGGGAGGGTGTCCAGATCGGCCCAGACCATGGTGCCGTCTTCCTGGGTGAGCCAGCTGCCGGCGAAGCCCGCGTCGTGAGAGAGGACCACGTCGGAACGGCCGTCGCCGTTGAGATCGCCTATGGCATCGAGGTGCCACTCGTCCCCGAGGCTCTGGAAGTAGTTCCAGCCTGTGGTCTCGCCGCTGGTGAAGTAGCATCCCACGGCGCCGTTGACGTTGCGCAGGAGCAGATCCGTCTGGCCGTTGCCGTTGAAGTCGCCGAGGCCGAGGATCTGGGTGTCGGCGTCGAACTGGCCGACCGTTTCCCAGCCCGTGACGTGGCCCGTGTCGTCGGTGACCCAGGCGCCGATGATGTTGTCGGTGCTCTTGACGTAGACGTCATTGGTCGCCTTCCCGGCCAGGGTGATGCCTGTGCCGAAGATCTCCCAGCCCGGGTTGCGCTGACTCAGGTCGCCCCAGACGGGGGTCTGATCGGACTGGATCAGCCACGCGCCCGTCGCACCTTCCGCACCGTGGCCCGGTTCGGTGATGGACATGATGATGTCCGCCCGCCCGTCGGCGTTGAGGTCTCCGGGGAGGCAAACCGGCGGCTCGGGAGAATCGCCGACGGTCAGGGTCAGGCGGCCCGCAGTCCGGAGCAGCGTGTAATACTGCCCTTCCAGTTGGATGCAGGCGTTGACATCGATCGTGTCGCTGGCGCCGTTTGTGGCGCGGATCGTAACGGTCCTGTTGAACCCGACCGCGCCGTCGGCCAGACTGTAGTTGCCTTTCTCCTGATCGACCTTGACGGTGATGACGTAGCTCGGATCGCCCAGGATCAGGGACAGATCGTTGACCAGCGCCGCCGTTCCGGGCAGGGTCTCCGTGAGATCGAAGCCGATGATGCCGCCTTCGTAAGCCGAGATGACGCCGCCCTGAGAGATCTCCATAAGGCCCGTCGCCGTGCCGCCGCTGGAGATATACATGCAGCCGCCGGCGTTGATGGTGATGCCGTTGACCGTCCCGCCGCCTTCAATGGCCATGCTGCCGGCGTTGACCGTGGTTGCCGAGGCCGAACCGCCGGAGGCGACGATCATGCTGCCGGAGTCGTTGACCGTGGTCCGTTCCGCCTTGCCCTCGTCGCCGATGACCAGAGCGGCGCCCTCGTTGACCATGGTCCAGGCCGCCAGGGCTCCGTCTTCGACTCCCATGTTGGCGCTGGCGTTCAGCGTCGTGAAGCTCGCGCACCCGCTGTTCCGGACCGTGACGAAGCCGTTGGAGCCGACCGTGACGAGATTGGCGAAACCGCCGTTGATGTCCAGACCGCCTTCGATCGTGGTCCAGCGGACTTCGCCGTCGGTGTCGACCGTGAGCGCGCCTCCCTCATGGACCGTGCCCCAGCTGATCGCACCGTCGCCGGAGACGGTCACGCTGCCGCCGGCTTCGACCGTCGCGGACGTGGCGGCGCCGCCGGAGCCGATGGTCATGCTGCCGTCGGCGTTGACTGTCGTCCACTTGGCCGTACCGCCGCCGAAGACGTCGACGCTGCCGCCGGAGTGGATCGTGGTCCACTCGGCTTCGCCGCCGTCGAGGGTCATGCTGCCGTCGGCGTTGACCGTGGCGGAGATCGCCGCGCCCGAGGCGTAAACGAACAGTCCGCCGCCGGAGCCGAGCGTGGCATCGGCGGCCACGGTCCCGGCGTGCGCAGTGGCGCTCCGTCCATCGGAGAATACCATGCCGCTGAAGGTGTGAGCATCGAAACTCGCGGTCCCGCCGGAAACACCGACGAATCCGCCGTCTTCCACGATGTGGGTCGCCGTACCGCCGGAGATCGTCATGCTGCCGCCGGAGTGGACCGTGGTGCTGTCGACCGAACCGTCGAGGACCGTCATGCTTCCCCGGTCGTTGATCGTGTTGTCTTCGACCGTTCCGGCGTAAACGTTCACGGCGCCGGAGGCCAGGATCTCGGTGCCGCTGGCCGCGCCGCCGGAGACGTTCATCACGCCCGCGGCGTCGACCGCTGTGGCCGTCGCCGAGCCGCCGGAGATGTTCATGACGCCGCCGGAGACCGCGGTGTCGCTGACCGAGCCGCCGGAGATGTCCATGACGCCGTCGGCGTTGACCGTGGTGGCCGTCGCCGAACCGCCGGTCATGGTCACGATACCGGCGGAACCGACCGTGGTGCCGCTGACCGAACCGCCGGAAATGTTCATGGCGCCGGAGCCGTTGACCGTGGTTTCGCCGACCGTACCGCCGGAGATGTTCATGACGCCGTCGGCATTGACCGTGGTGGAGGTCGCCGATCCGTCGTAGAGATCCATGACGCCGCCGTCGATGGTGGTGATTGCCGCCGAGCCGCCGGAGATGTTCATGGTGCCGCCGGAGACCGCGGTGGACGTCGCCGCACCGCCGGAGATGTTCATGGCGCCGGAGCTGTTGATCGTGGTGGCCGTCGCCGAGCCGCCGGAAATGTTCATGACGCCGTCGGCGTTGACGGTGGTTGATGTCGCTGTGCCGCCGGTCATTGTCACGATGCCGGCAGAACTGATCGCGGTTCCGCTCGCGGCGCCGTCGGAGATGTTCATTGCGCCGCCGGAGACCGTGACGGTTGTCGCCGTACCGCCGGAGACGTTCATGATGCCGTCGTCGTTGATCGCGACGGCTGTTGCCGATCCGCCGCAGAGATCCATGACGCCGCCGTCGACAGTGGCGGACGTCGCCGTACCGCCGGAGATGCACATACTGCCGCCGGAGCCGATGGCGGTGGAGTTCGCCGTACCGCCCGAAAGCGTCATGCCGCCGCCGGAATTGACCGTGGTGGAGACCGCCTCGCCGCCGAAGAGTGTCATGTCGCCGCCGTCGATGGCGGTGATCGTCGCCGTGCCGCCGGAAACCAGCATTTGGCCGGTCGGAAGGATCGTTGTGCTGACGACTGCGCCGCTGAAGACGGTCACGGTGCCGTAAGCGTCGATCGTGATGGAGTCCGCCGTACCGCCGGAAACTGCCATTTCGCCGCCGTCGACGGCGGTGAGATCGGCCGTACCGTCAAGGACCGTTATGCTGCCGCCGGAACTGACGGTAGTGGCTGTCGCCGTACCGCCGGCGAGCGTTATGCCGCCGGAACTGACCGTGGTGGAGTTCGCCGAGCCGCCGGCGAGCGTCAGGACGCCGCCGTCGAGCGTGGCGGAGTCGGCCGTCCCGTCGGTGAAGACGGTCAGGCTGCCGCCGGAGATGATCGTTCCGATGGCGGAACCGCTGCTGAAGACCAGCATGCTGCCGGCCAGCGTGGCGGCGGAAGCCGTCGTACCGGAGTGGAGCGTCGCACTCCGGTTCCCCGCGATCGTGCTGCTGATGAAGGTACAGGCGACAAATGCCGCAGCCGCACCCTC
Organism: Lentisphaeria bacterium; assembly: GCA_017450705.1. Taxonomy (GTDB): domain Bacteria; phylum Verrucomicrobiota; class Lentisphaeria; order Victivallales; family Victivallaceae; genus UBA1784. The sequence continues at coordinate 7,900 of JAFSTC010000035.1, forward strand.
GGCCACGTCGACGAAACCGCCGTTTTCAACGATGTCCGTCGCCGATCCGGTGGCGGCAATGTTCATGCGGCCGCCGATGCCCACGGTGGTGAAGATGGCCGTTCCGCTCACGACGTCCAGCAGGGAATCGTCGCCGGAGAGCGTGTTGCCGGAGACTGTTCCGTTGCTCGTGACGGTCACGGTGCCGCCCAGGATCGTATTGCTGTCGGCCGAACCGCCTGCGACGGTCATGCCGCCGGAGATGATAAAGGTGTCCAGAGCGGCCGCGCTCTCGAAAACGGTCATGTTCCCGCCGGCGTTGAGGGTGGTGGAGGTCACCGCGCCCGCGGCGGAGACGGCCAGACTGCCGCCGGAACCGATCGTGGTGAAATCGGCCGTGCCGCCGGAGATCGTCATATCGCCGTCGGAGACCGTGGTGGAAGTCGCCTTGCCGCCGGAGAGCGTCATGTTTCCGGAAGCGCTGACTGCGGCGGAAGTCGCCGAACCGTCGGCGAAGACGGTCAGACTGCCGCCCGAGACGATCGTTCCGGTGGCGGAACCGCTGCTGAAGACCAGCATGCTGCCGGCCAGCGTGACGTCGGAGGCCGTGGTGCCGGAATGCACTGTCGCGCTCTGGCTTCCCGCGATCGCGCCGCTGAAGGTGTGGGCGACGATCGCCGCCGCCGCGCCATCGGCAATATCGACGAAACCGCCGTTTTCGACGATGCCCGCCCCGGATCCTGTGGCGGCGATGTTCATGCGGGCGCCGATGTTGACCTGGATATCCGTTGCCGCGCCGCTCACGACATCCAGCAGGGAAGCGTCGCCGTCGAGCGTGGCGCCGGAGACCGTCCCGTTATCCGTGACGGTCATGCTGCCGCCGGAGACCGTGGTGGAATCCGCCGCGCCGCCCGCGACATTCACTCCGCCGGAGAAGATCATATTGCCCGTCGCCGTCGCGCCGGCGAAAACGGTCATGTTCCCGTTCCCGTTGATCGTGGTGGATGTCGCCGTGCCCGCGCCGGAGACGCTCATGCTGCCGCCGTCGAGCACCGTTCCGCCCGCCGAGCCGCTGCTGAAAACAAACATCTCTCCGCCGGAGCTGACCGTGGTGTCCAGGGCCGTCGTTCCGGAGTGGAGCGTCGCGCTCTGCGTCGCCGACAGCGTTGCGCCGCTGAAGGTGTGAGTGACGAAATTGATCGTCGCGCCGGAGGAATAATCGACGAAACCGCCGTCTTCGGTGACATCGACAGCCGCACCGCTGTCGGCAACGGTCAAACTGCCGCCGATACCGACCGTGGTGCTGTTCGCCGTACCGGATCCTTCCACGTGCACGGAGCCGCCGGAGACGACCCCGGTCTTCGATATCGTACCGCCGGAGGAAACGGTCACGCTTCCGCCGTCGATCAGGTTGTCGCCGGCCGTCCCGCCCGCCGAAACGGCCAGACTGCCGCCGGAGGCGACTGTGGTGGAGGTCGCCGTGCCGCTCTCGACGGACATGCTGCCGTCGGCGTTGACTGCGGCGGAAGTGACCGATCCCTGCGCGGCGACGGTCAGACTGCCGCCCGCGTTGACCGCGGCAGTGGTCCCGGAACCATTGGCGGAGACGACGAAGACACCGCCGTCGACCGTGGTGTTGTCGGCCGCACCGCCGCTTGAAACGAACAGACTGCCGCCGGAGAGGATCGTCGAGGTCGCCGTTCCGGCACTGGAAACGACCATGCTGCCGCCGGAACCGACCGTGAAATCGTTCGTCGAGGCGCCCTTGAGGAAAACGGCCCCGGAGGATGCGACGGAGAATCCTTCCGCGAAGCCGTTGCTCTCGACATACATGGATCCGTCGGGACCGACCATACCGCCGGAGGCCGAACCGCCGCGTTCGATCAGGGCGCCGCCGCCGGCGCCGATGGTCGTGCCGTCCGCCCGCCCGTTCTTTTCCACCAGCAGGAAGCCCGCGGAACTGACGGTCGTGTGGGTGACTGAACCGTTGCTTTCGACGTACAGGACACCGGCGGCGTGGACGGTCGTGCCGTCCGCCGCGCCGTTGGAACTGACGATCATATTGCCGCCGCTGACCGCGGTGGCCGCCGCGGAACCTGTGCTCTCGACATGCATGACGCCGTTGAAGGCGACCGTGGTCTCCGAAACGAGACCGCTTCTCACGAACAGGACGCCGTCGGAACTGACGGTCGTGCCGTCCGCCGCGCCGTCGGCGGAAACGACCATGCTGCCGCCGGAACCGATCATCGCGCCGCTGGCCGCACCGCCGCTCTGCACGACCATGCTGCCCGCCGAACTGACGGTCGTGCCGATCGCCGAACCGCCGTTCTGAACGAACAGACTTCCCTCGGAGCCCACCGTGCCGCCGGAGGCCGAACCGCTTCCCTCGACGAAAACGACGGCGCTCGCGTTGATGTTCGTATCTTCCGCCGTACCGCCGGAGATCCGGAGGACGCCGTCTGCATTGACCGTGGTGGATGCCGCCGTGCCGCCCGTGACAGTCATCTCGGCTTCGGCGTTGACCGTGGTGGATGTCGCCGTGCCGCCCGTGACCGTCATCTCGCCGCCGGCGTTGATCGTGGTGGATGCCGCCGTGCCGTCCGAGATGTCCGCTTTGCCGCCGGAGTTGACTGTGTTGCCGATGGCCGTGCCGCCCGCGACGTTCATGACGCCGTCGATCGTATTGCCTGTGGCCGTACCGCCGGAGATATTCATCGTGGCGGAGGCGTCGATCGTCGTATCGGAAGCCGAACCGCCCGCGACGTTCATGATGCCGGAGGACGTGATGCTTGTGCCGCTGACCGCGCCGCCGGAAATACCCAGCGTGCCGCCGGATTTGATCTCAGTGCCGCTGACCGCGCCGGCGTAGACATTCATGGCGCCGGAGGCCAGGATCTCGGCGCCGCTGACCGCACCGCCGGAGACGTTCACCTCTCCGGACGCATTGACGGCCGCATCCGTCATGGTGCCGCCGCTCAGAACGACGGCGGTACCGTCGGCGTTGACCGTGACGACGCGGGCCTCGCCGCTCTGGGAGACCGTCAGGAGGCCGCCGGAGTTGACCGTGGTCGAGGAGGCCAGACCGCCGCTCTCGACGCCCAGCCGGTCGCCGGAACCGATGGCGTAGCCGGAAATCGCCGCATCCTTCATCTCGAAAGCCGTCCCGGCGCTCGTTCCCTGAGCGTAGGTGTTGGAAGCGACGGCGATCCCTATGAACCCGCCGGCAACGACGTCGATGCCCGAAACCGAACCGCCGCTGGAAACCGCCAGGTCACCGCCGGCGTTGACCGTGACGGCGCTCGCCGTTCCGCCGGAGACGAGCATGGTCCCCGCGGAGTTGACCGTGGTATTGCCGACCGATCCGCCCGCGACGTCGAGCGCGCCGTCGGCGTTGACCGTGTTGACGGAAACTTCTCCGCCGGTGACGTTCATCGTTCCCGCGGCATTGATCGTGTTGCTTCCGGCCGATCCGCCCGCGACGTCCATGACGCCGCCGTCGACCGTATTGCCCGTTGCCGTGCCGCCGGAGATGTTCATCGTTCCGGAGGCGTTGACCGTGGTGGCGGAGAGATCTCCGCCGGTGACGTTCATCGTTCCCGCGGCGTTGACCGTGTTGCTTCCGGCCGATCCGCCCGCGACGTTCATGACGCCGCCGTCGACCGTATTGCCCGTCGCCGAGCCGCCGGAGATGTTCATCGTGCCGGAGGCGTCGATTGTGGTGGCGGAGGCTTCTCCGTCGGTGATGTTCATGACGCCGGCGGCCTTGACCTCGGTCACCGCCGCCGACCCGGCGGAGACGTTCATTTCCCCGCCGGAGTTGACCGTGGTGGCAGAGGCTTCTCCGCCGGAGACGTTCATGACGCCGTTCGCATTGACCTCGGTCACCGCCGCCGATCCGGCGTAGAGATCCATGATGCCGCCGTTGACCGTATTTCCGGTCGCCTTTCCGCCGGAGATGTTCATTTTTCCGTCGATGTCGATCGCGGCGCCGGAGGCCGACCCGCCGGAAGAGACCGTCATGATGCCGGAGTCGACCGCGACGGTGAGAGCCGTGCCGCCGCTGGAAACGATCACGCTGCCGCCGGAAACGATCGTCGTTCCGGTCGCCGAACCGCTGCTGAAGACGGTCATCTCGCCCGCGACCGTGGTGCTGTTGGCCGTCGTGCCGGAGTGCACCGTCGCGCTCTGGCTTCCCGCCAGCGCCACGCCGGTGAAGGTGTGGGAGACGAAATTGATGGCCGCCCCGGAGGCGAAATCGACTCTGCCGCCGTTTTCCGTGACGTCGTTGGCCGTGCCGCCGCCGGAGACGAAAAGACTGCCGCCGGAGTCGACCGTGGTGCCCGTTGCGGCACCGCCGTCTTCGACGTGCATGATGCCGTTGTCGGCGTTGACCGTGGTGGAGGCTGCCGATCCGCCCGAAGACACGGTGAAACTGCCGCCGTCGACGATGGTTGTCGCGGCCGAGCCGCCGCTGGAAACGGCCATGCTTCCGCCCGCGGCGATCGTCGTTCCGAGCGCCGAACCTCCGGCCGAAATGGTCATGCTTCCGTCCGAGCCGATCGCCGTGTCAGCCGCCGAGCCGCCGGCGGAAACGGTCACGCTTCCGCCCGCGCCGATCGCCGTATCGAACGCAGAACCGCTGGCGGAAACGATCATGCTGCCGCCGGAGTTGACCGCCGTGTCGAGCACTGAACCGCCGCCGGAAACGGTCACGCTGCCGCCGGAAACGATGATCGTTCCGGTCGCCGAACCGCTGCTGAAAACGGTCATTTCGCCCGCGACCGTGGTGTTGTTTGCCGTCATGCCGGAGTGCACCGTCGCGCTCTGGCTTCCCGCCAGCGCCATGCCGGTGAAGGTGTTGGAGACGAACCCTGCGTCCGCCCCGGGGGCGACATCGACTCTGCCGCCGTCTTCGACGATCCCCGTTACCGCACCGCTGCCGGAGACGAAAAGACTGCCGCCGGAGTGGACCGTGACGTTTGCCGCCGTTCCGTCTTCGACGTACATGATGCCGTTTTCGCCGTTGACCGCGGCGGCCGATGCCGTTCCGGCGGAGGATACGAAGAAACGGCCGCCGTCGACGGTGACGCCGCTGGCCACGCCGCCCTTGGAGACGATCAGGTCGCAGTTGACGTTGATCGTCGTGTCGAGCGCCTGTGTCCGGGAGTGGACCGTGGCGGACTGGGAACCGGTCAGGACAACGCCCGAGAAGGTGTTTGAAACGAAGGTGACGCCGGCGCCGGGGAAGATGTAGACGTATCCCCCGTTCTCAAGCACGGAGAGCGCCTGGCCTGTGCTGGAGATGACCATGCTCCCGCCGACGTTGACGGTGGTGCTGTTGGCCGCGCCGCTCACGATCTCCAGCAGCGCGTCGCCGGATTCGACGGTGGTGGAGTTGACGACGCCGCCGTTTTCCACGACGACCCGCCCCTGCCGGTCGATCGTCGTCCTGTTGGCGATGCCGCCGGAGAGGAACATGACGGCGCTTCCGCCCGAAACATCTCCCCGGACGGTGGTGTGGTTGACGACGGCGCCGCTTTCAACGGTCATCCAGCCCTGATCGACCGTCTCGTTGGCCGTACCGCCGCTGGCGATATACGCGCTGCCTCCCGCGTCGATCGCGGCGGAGTTGACCGCACCGCTCACCGTGACCAGCAGCCCGGCGCCGGAACCCACGGCCACAGCGTCCGCAAAACCGCTCTCGACGGTGAGGAAACTTCCGGACTCCATGGCGTAGCCGGAGATGCCCGCGCTCACGATCAGAAGGGCCGAGCCGCGGACCGTTCCCTGAACATACGTTTCCGGCGCGACGGTGAGGTCCAGAACCGCGCCTTCCGCGGCGGTGACGTTCGTCGCCCGGCCGCCGCGGGAGACGGTCATGCTGCCGCCCGAGTTGACCGCGGTGATGTCCGCCGAACCGGCGCTCGAGACCGCTATCCCGCCCACGGCGTTGACCGTCGTGGACGAGGCCGTTCCGCCGCTGAGAACACCCATGAAATCGTCTGCCGTCAGAACGACCCCGGTGGAGGTCACACCGCTGGAAACGTAATAATCAGCCATTTTCTTCCATACCCTTTCTTCGGTCGTCTATATACTATATTAAAACAAAACAAAATCCGCAAAACGAGTGACGGCGATCCGGGAGGCCGGACCGACGGGGAACGCCGCCGCACCGTCGGCGATGCCGGACATTGCCGAAACCGCCCCGGCTTCTGCATCCGCAGCCGATCCCCCCGCGCACTGTGCAATCGACTTAATCTACGTTCTGAATCCTCAAAAATCAAGAAAAAATCCGCGGAATTTGAAAAAAACACGAAAAATTCCCTTCTTGTCGTCAAAGACGTTATGTCCGGAACGGAGGCTCCGGGAAAGCGGCATGAGGCGGAAGGGACAGGCAGCGGACCGGGGAGATTTTGCCGCGGCTCGCGTGCCGCCGGACCTATCCGTCTCCCCGGGTCGCGGACTCCGGTCCCGGTTCGTCGGATTGCCGACGGGAGAGGCGGCGGTAGGCGAGAGGGGTCATGCCGTGGACGGCACGGAATTCGCGGGAGAGGTAGTAGGCGTAGGAGAAACCGCATTCGGCGGCGATCTCGGAGACGGGTTTGTTGGAGAAGGTGAGGAGTTGGCGGACCTTTTCCATACGCCTGCTGCGGATCTCGCTGCCGATGGTGGAGCCCAGGCGGGTGCGGAAAAGGGCGGCGAGGGTGGAGACGCTGACGCAGGAAGCGCGGGCGACGTCTTCGCGGGAGAGGCGGACGTCGGGAAACCGGGCGTCGATGCACCGGCGGGCGAGAAGGAGGGGTTCGGGCAGCGTGAGCGCGGGGCGCTGGGTCATGGCCTCGTGGAGCAGCCGGTAGGCGGCGCCGCCGATCCCGGCGTCGTCGGCGTCGGGCCGGGTGATCTCGCGGCGGATCTCCTCGAAGCACAGGCGGAGCCGGTCGGGAAACTTGGCCTGGAAGGCGGGGAGTCCGCCGGGGAACATCTGCCCGACGAGCCCCAGGAGGGCGGGACCCGGTTCCAGAAGAATGAAGTAGCGTTCCAGTTTTTCGCTGAGGGTGATGAAGTCGGCGTCCACGCTCCGGAGGTCGATGAGGGAAAAGTATCCCGGCCCCAGCTCCCGGCACGATCCGTCGCGCCGGGCGAGCCGCTGTCTGCCTGAAAGTATTAAAAAGGCGATGACGGCGGGGCGGGGCAGATCCGTGCCGTTTTTCCAGTTCCTGTAGCTGGTGGAACGGCAGAACGTCTGGACGCGGAGTCCGCATCCCGGCTCGAAAGGGGTCGTGTTGACGTCGTATATCTCCCTGAAACCGTGGGATTCCCACACCCGCCGCATGACCGGATGTCCTTTCTTATCTTTTATTTGACGGATCGTATTATTTTAATATATTGCAAAGCGGGGAAAATGCAAGTATATTGTGGCGTACCGGGAACAACATCCGGGATACCGGGAACAACATTTTGTCAGGAGGGTGTCGGAATGAGCGAAAAGAAGTCGTCGGGCGGTGATTTCCGTTATGCGGTGGGAGCGGCCAAGGTCCCCTGGCACGCGGTGGGAGAATTCTACAACGGCATGGATGCGTCGGAGCTGGTGAAGTTCCTGCTCCCCGACGCCGGGAACGCTGCTTACGCCGGGCAGCTGGAAAACGTCGAAAAGGAGATCCGCAAGCTGGCGGAGGTCTCCGGCCGGGCGTCGAAACTCACCCTCGGGAAAAAGGTGGCCGAGGCGGAGGAGACGGCAAAAAAATACTTCGGCTCCAAGTACGCCTGTTTCGTCGACAACTGGACGGGGGGCATGGAGATCGCCTACAAGCTGACGGGCATCGGTCCCGGGGACGAGATCATCATGCCGGCGGTGACCTTCATCGCCACGATGGCCTATCCCCTGAGCATGGGCGCGAAGATCGTCTTCGCCGACATCGACCCCGAGACCATCAACCTCGATCCCGCGGACGTGGCACGCAAGATCACGCCGAAGACGCGGATGATCGTGCCCGTGCATCTGGGCGGGTACCCCGTGGACATGGATCCCCTCATGGAACTGGCGAAGAAGCATGACCTCATCGTCATGGAAGACGCGGCCCACGGCATGGGCGGCGCCTACAGAGGACGGAAACTGGGCAGCATCGGCCACTTCGGCGGATTTTCGCTGCACGAGGTCAAGAACATCAACGCTTTGGGCGAGGGAGGCGTGCTGCTCTCCAACGAGGACTGGGCCGGCCCCCAGTTCCCCGGCGGACGGTTCCTCGGGCTGGATTTCTCCCGCAAGATCAAGGACTGGCTGTACGACATCTCGCCCCTCACCGACCGTTTCGGGCGGCCCCAGGTGGCCCTCAACCACTCCGCCACCGAGGTGCAGGCGCTGGGCATGCTCCTCCAGATGCGGCGGCTGGACGAGATCATCTCCATCCGCCGCAAGGCCGCGGAATACATGAATGAAGTCCTCTCTCAGGAGGAGGGGATCCTGACCGAGAAGCCCGATACGGCGGAGACCTACGGGACCCACCACCTCTACCTGCTGCGCATCGATCCCGAAAAGGTCGGCGGCGACATCCAGAAGCTGGCGGCCAAGCTGGCGCAGAAGGGTCTGACCAACATCACCCACTTCGGGCCGATGTACCGGTTCAAGATCATGAAGGACCTGGGATACGACGAAAACGCCATCGCGGCGACCTGTCCCAACACCGAGAGGATGTTCTATTCCTGCTACACCCACCTGCCGCTGTATCCGCTGACGGAGGAACAGCTCAAGTACCAGGCGCAGGCGGTGGTGGAGGCCGTCCGCGAGATGAAGGCGGGCCGGTGAAAGACCGCCTGCTGAAATTCCTGCCCCGGATCGACACGGAGCGGATCCTCGCCGAGAGCGCCCGTCTGCTGGCTCTGGAACGGCCTCAGACCTTCGAGGCGTACCGGGCGAGTGCCCGGGCGGCGGAGGCGCTGCTCCGCGAAGCGGGGATCCCCGGCGTGGAGCGTCTCACGTTCCCGGCGGACGGCAAAACCGTCTGGCAGGACAAGATCTCCCCGCTGGGCTGGACGGCCGCAAAGGGCAAGATCACCGTCCTCGCCGCCCCGGGGATCCCCCCCGGGACGGTGATCGCCGATTACGAAAAAAATCCCTTCGAGCTCATCAAGGGCAGCTGCGCCACGGCCCCGGGGGGGGAGGTCATGCGCGTCCTCTCCTACGAGCAGGTGCTCGCGGGCTTCGATCCCCGGGACGCGCTGGTTCTGACGCCGCTGGATCAGGACTGCCGCTGCCGCGCCCTGCCGTATCTGCTGGATCTGGGCGCCCGGGGCGTCATCAGCGATTTCTCCTTCAACGCCGCCGACGCGCCGGAGGGCGTGCTGTGGAACACCGCTTTCACCGAGCACGACAACTGGCACGTCAACGCCGGAGACCGGGAGTTTGTCGCTTTTTCCATCTCTCCCGCGCGGGGGACGCTTCTCCGCCGGGCCGTGACGCTGGGTGAGGTGCAGGTCCGGGTGCTCTCCGACGGCCGGAGATCCCCGGCGGAACTGGACCTCGTCACGGCGCTCATCCCCGGCCGCAGAAAGGAAGAACTGTGGCTCTACGCCCATTTGTACGAACCCATGGCCAACGACAACTCTTCCGGGGTCGCCTGCGCGCTGGAGACGGCGCGCAGGATCCTGGAGGAGGGGGAGACGGAGTTTTCCCTGCGGCTGCTTTTCGGCATGGAGCACTACGGTTTCGCCGCCTACGCCGTGCACCGGGGGGACAAAAACCTCTCCTCCGAAGTCATCGGCGCCTGCGATTACGACGCGATGTGCGTCCGGAACGACTGGAGCATCGACCTGCGCTGCGCCGCTGCGGGGACGCCCTTTTTCGGCAACTATCTCCTGCACCGGACGGCGGAGGAGCTGGCGGGATTTGCGGACTTCCCCCCCGTGGCCGTCCTGGATTCCTCGGACTGTCCCTACGACGACGACATGTTTTTGTGCGACAGCACCACGGGCGTCGCGACCTTTTGGCCCATCCGGCGGGGGGAGGGGCTTTACCACAACTCCCTTCAAACCATGGACTTCATCGACAGGGAGGCTTTGAGAAAGGCCTGCGCCCTGAATACGGCGCTGGTGTCGGCCCTCCTCTCGCCCGGAAAGGAGATGGCGGTCCGCGCGGCTGAAACGGCGCGGCGGCTCCTGAAGGAAGAGGCTTCCCGGGCGGTGGGGTCGGCGCAAGAGCATTTCCTCCGCCGCTTCGAAATGCTGAAAAGGGACTTCGAAAATTTCTCCCGCTTCCTGCCGGAAGACTTCGTCCGCGGCCTGTGGAAGGAGGCCGCCGGGGAGGGCGGCGGCACGGCGGCGTCTTGCGCCGACGACATCCCCCGCTCGCCGTGGCGGGACTATGCGGAAAAGATCGTGCCCTCGCGCCTGACGACGGGATTCCCCTTCGATCTGGCGCGCGTGCCGTTCCGCGAACGGGTCCTGCTGCCGGGGAGCGTGCTGTACGGGCCGCTGGCGGCGGTTTTGAGCGGTATGGACGGCGTCCGGGATCTGGCCGCGCTGATCCGGGCAAGCGAGCATGAGATGCGCCGCCTCATCCCGGAGCGGGAAATAGCCAAACTCGTCCGGGCCGTGCTGTATCTGGCGCGGTACGGCTACGTCTCCCTCGGCGGCTTTGCCGGGATCGCCCGAGGGGAGATCGAAACGGCCCTGCGGGAGGCGAATGTCCGGGAGGGGGACTTTCTGCTGGTCCACTCTTCTCTCTCCTGTTTCGGCAAGTTCGAGAACGGTCTCGAGACCGTGGAGGAGGCCTTCCGCGAGGCCGTCGGGCCCGAGGGGACCGTTCTTTTCGCCGCCTTCACGTCGCCCTTCATCTTCCTCGAGGAACCCAACCGCCTGTCGTGGTTCCGCCCCATGGATATGAATGATCCCGACTGCATCGTCACGGGGGCGCTGCCGAAATATCTGGTGCAAAAGGGATATCCCCGCAGCCGCCACCTGACCCACAGCTGGTGCGGCTTCGGCCGGGATGCCGCGGAAGCCCTTGCAAAGCACGGTCCGCAGGATCCCCCCGTCGGGGAAAACAGCCCTCTCGCCTTCGCCTTGCGGAAAAAGGGGAAGATCGTCCATTTCGGCAGCGGCCTGGATTCGACGACTTTCCTCCATTTTCTGGAGGACCGTTTCGGTCTGCCCGGCGTGGGGGACACCCTCTGCCGCGTCCGGGAGAACGGCATCGTCCGCACCGTCGCCATGCCCCGCAACCTGCCGGGCCACAGGGATTTTTATGAGGGAGACGAAAAAAGCATCAAGTTTTTCCGCGCCGCCTGCGCCTCGGGACTGCGGATCGCCAAAAGCGCCCTCGGTCCCGGGCGGATCATGGTCATGGACATGGCGGAGCTGGATGCCGTCGGCTCCCGGCTTGTCGCGGCGGATCCCTTCATCATGCTGTGCGACACGCCTTCGTGTCTTTCGTGTCAGCGTCTGCGCCGGGGATGGAACGGAAGTTCCCCGGCGGAATTTCAAAAATAAGGAATCATCGAAAAAATGCTGGAACACCACAAAATGCTGGACTGCACTTTCCCGGAAGTGCGGGCGTACCTCGAAAAGAAAAAGACGATCATCATCCCCTACGGGCTGAGCGAACAGCACGGGGCGCACCTGCCGCTGGACACCGACGTGCGCAACGCGGAGTACATCAGCCGGGGCCTGGCGGAAAAACTGGATTGCCTCATCGCGCCGACGCTGAATTACACCTTCTCCGGCGGCATGTTCCCGGGGACCATCAACGTCAAGCCCACGACCTTCTGCAATCTGGTGGGGGAGATCATCGAGTCGCTCCATCTCCAGGGTTTCCGCAACTTCATCATCATCCCGGGCCACGGCGGCAGCGAGAGCCTGCTGCAGCTCAAGGAGTCTCTCCGCATCCTGAAGTGGCTCAATCCGGCACTGGAGGACGCCATGATCCTTCTGACCCAGATCTGGGATTTCTCCCCCACGTGGACCCGGCTCTTCGACGAGCGGGACTACCACGCGGCCAAGGCGGAGACCTCTCTTCTGCTCCACTGGTGTCCTGAGGTCGTCCGGATGGAAAAAATGCAGCTGGACGCGCCCGAGATCGCCGAGGGTCTGCGGCAGGATCCCGACAGCTACCAGCTGCGGGAGAGCTTCTCCGATCTGCCCCAGGAGGTTGTGCGGACGAGCCAGCGCAAGGAGATAAAACTGGGCGTCATGGGCTACCCCGAGCAGGCCTCCGCGGAGCTGGGACGTCTCATCGAGGAGGAGTGCCTTACCCTCGGCTCCGAAAAACTGAGCAAGGCCATCGCCGACGCCGACGCCGCCCGCAAGTCCGGGAAGCGCATCGTCCACGACAACGGCGGCCACCTCAAGATCCGTTCCGTTTAGCCGTTTTTTCCGGCGGATCGCCTGTTGTCCGGATTGAAAAAATCCGGAAACGGTGCTACATTATTATCGTAAAGACGGAGCGCCCCCCACGAAACCGGGGGCGCCGTTTCGTTTGCCGGCGGAAGACGGTCCGGCGGACGGGGGTTGGGAATGGACGAAAAAACGACAGTTTATCCGACGCGGAATGCGTCACTGGACGATCAGGTGAACGACGATTTCAACAGAACGATCGTCATCGAACGTCCCCAGGTCCGGAAGTCGCGGAACACGACGCCTCTTCACAAGATCGCGTCCTCCTTCGGCAGGAAGAAGCTGGAGATCGAGGACATCATCGGCCGGACGGACATCCGGCACTACACGAGCGTCGAGCCCGACACCACCGCGAATCTTTCCGCGCCGCTGAGCAAGCTGGATACCAAATACTCCGTCCTCGAGGAGTTCGCCAACGGCGGCCATGCGACGGTCTCCATCGCACAGGACAAGAACCTGCGGCGCATCGTCGCCGTCAAGTCCCTCAAGGAGGAGACCGATAAAAAGCCGGAGATGGTCGAATCCTTCATCTCCGAGGCCAAAGTCACCGCCCAGCTGGACCACCCCTCCATCATTCCCGTCTACGGCCTGACGGGGGACCGCGACGACGGCGTCCACCTGATCATGAAGCTGGTCAACGGCAAGACCCTGCGGGACTATCTGCGGAACATCGCCGTGAACTACCGGATCAAGGGGATCCGGAACTTCGACGAGGACGCCCTGCTGCGCCGCCGGCTGGAAATATTCCTGCGCGTCTGCGACGCCATTGCCTACGCCCACCACAAGAACATCATGCACCGGGACCTCAAGCCCGAGAACATCATGCTGGGCGAGTACATGGAGGTCTACGTGATGGACTGGGGACTGGCGCGGACGATCCCCAGGGCGGACGATCCCCCCGACGACGGGAAACAGCTGGCGGGCACCCCCCGCTACTTTTCTCCGGAAGCCCTCCGCGGCGAACGGTGCGACGCCCGTTCCGACATCTTCACGCTGGGCCTGATCCTTCAGGAGGTCGTCACCCTTCAGTCCGCGGTCAAGGGCCGGGACGAGCGGGAGTACATGGAGCGCATCGTCAACGGCGACCTGGAGCCGGTCGAACATCTTTTCAAGTGGAAGATCGACAGATTCCTCGTGGCGATCATCCGCAAGGCGACGGCGTACCGGATGGAGGACCGGTACCAGACGGTCTCCGACCTCGCGGAAGATCTGCGGCGCTGGATGGGCGGACTGCCCATATCCGCGCTGCCCGACGACACCGCCATGAAGACCGCCCGGTATTTCTACCATCACCGGAGGGGATTTTTGGTGTCTTCCCTCATCCTCCTGCTGGTCTTTGCCTCCGTCACGGCGCTGGCCATCTACCGGCAGCTCAAGGACGCGCAGGAGATGAGCCGTCAGAAGCTGGCGATGAATTTCCTCTACAACCGGACGGCCATCGTGGCGGAGCATCTGGACATCACGGCGCTCCATATCCAGGAGCAGCTTTCGGCGCTGTCGCGCATCGCGGCCTATCTGCTCACCTACAATACCGAGGGCAAAGTCTCGGAGGGGCAGGAGGCCTTCCATCCCCCCATGGACAAGATGAAGGAGCCCGGATCCGGCGTCTTCTACTCCCCTTACTACAAGCGGCTGGTCGGGCTCGATTTCGGCATCTTCACCGTCGCGCCCAACGCGGATCTCGTCGCCGGGCGGGAGTTCATCCGCAAGGTCTCCCCCGTGCTGACCAAGATGAAAAAGGTGGTTCTGGGCAGCAAGTCCGGCTACGGGTTTTCCAAGGAGGAGTACGGCAAGCTGAAGGCGGACTACCTCTACAAGGGAGCGCCCATCCGGTCGGTCTTCATCGGGTCGAAAAGCGGCGTCAAGCTGCTGTATCCCTGGCGGGGCAACTACTCCCGCGACATCGATCCCCGGGAGCGTTTGTGGTACCGGGACGCCCTGCGCCAGACCGGTCCCGTCTGGGGCAAGCCCTATATGGACCTCGATTCCGTTTCAGGGCTCTCCATCCCCTGTTCCATCCAGATCTTCGACCTCCACGGGGAGTTCTGCGGCGTCGCGGGACTGGACCTTTCGGTCAACCGGCTGACCCGGAGCATCCTCACCAAAGGAAACGTCGGCTCCTACGTGATCGAAAAGGCGGTCATCAATCTGGAGGGCGAAACGATCTTCTCCTCGAAATCGGAGTACTTCAACAAGACCTTCGATCCCGGCAGATACCACCAGAACGCCAAGTTCAAGACGCCGCTCTTCAAGACGGCGAAGATCCGGAAGCGGATCCTGGAGCACGGCGAGGAGTTCGGCCTTTTCAGCGTGGAGCAGGGGGGGAAGAGGATCGTCTACTCCTTCGCGCACCTGGAGATCCTCAACATGTTCTACGTGGTCGTCGCCGACTACGAGGCACTCCTGAAACACGTGAGCTCCGTCAGCAGGCAGGACTGACCGCCGCCCGGGGATGGGGCGGCATTTTCAGGCGAATATGAAAGGCTCTGTTCCCCATACGGGGCGGTAACGGGAGAAGAATGTCTCGACGGCACACTTTGCCCACGGGAGGCGAGGCGGTCGCCGCCTCTTCTCGCAGACCGAATGTGAATGAACCGGCAATCGCGAGATTGCCGGATGCGCTCAAGTTTTTTGAGCGCAGATGAACGGAGGTCGAGCATTAAGCCGCGAGAGAGGTCGGGCGCAGCCCGGCCGAACGCAGGCGCGCAACTTCAGAAGGGAACTACACCGAGGTCCGCGCTCGCCGCGGGAAGGAACAAAAGGAGGGGGCCGGGGAGGGAAAACCGCGGAGCGGTTGTCTCTCTCCCGGCTGGACGGCCCGCGTTCAAACGGCGGCTTGCGTTAAACCTACCCATGTGGGGAACAGAGCCATATGAAAAAGGGTCGGCTACCCGGATGTTCCAACGTCCCCCGAGCTTAACGTCCAAAGCGCCGCCGAAATTGCCGAATATATGGCGTGATATCGCGAAAATCAAGCCGGATATCGAAAAATTTCAAAAATCGTCAACGCCGACGGGGAGCCGGGGCGTTCACTTCCGGCTGGCGCTGCGGTACTCCGTCGGCGATCGGCCCGTGGTCCGGCGGAAACAGTTCGAGAAGGAGTACAGCGAGGAGAACCCCAGTTCCGCCGCGATCTCCCCGACGCTCAGCGTCGTCCCCGACAGGCGGTTTTTCGCCCGGTCGATGCGCAGGGTTTTGATGTATTCCTCCAGCGTGATGAAGTACTTTCCCTTGAAGGCCGCCCCCAGATAGTTGGGGGAGTACCCCAGTTCCGCCGCCATCTGCTGGATGTTGAAGGGGCGGCCGAGATTTTGGTAGATGTAGCCGTTGATCTTTTCCAGCAGCCGGTGTTTGCCCGGCACGGGACGGAGGACCGTTTCCGCGTTCCGGCAGCGGTCCAGCAGACCGCAGACCAGCGTCGCGGTCATGCCCGAAAGATAATCAGCCTTCCACGCGGCCGCGCTCTCTTCGCATTCGTTCCAGATGCGCGCCATGCGGGCCAGAAGTTCCACCTCCTCCGGCCGGGCGGTCATCAGCTGGTTGCGCAGACGGTAGACGGTCTCGGGCGGATCCCATTCGGCCCGGACGTAGAGCCAGCGCCGGGGCAGCTCCAGATCGAGGTAGCAGTGCATCTGCCAGGGGAACATCAGCAGGATGTTCCCCGGCCGGAAATCGAAGAAATCCTCGTCCAGACACACGGTCCCGGACCCCCGGACGCAGTAGATGACGAAAAACGCGTCGTTCTGATGAAAGAACCCCGCCCGGGGATTGATCTTGTGCCGGTCGTAAACCAGCACGTTGTCCGGCAGTCCGGAGGAACTTCTCCGCACGCCCGAGGAGATGCTCCGGTAACGTCTCGGAACGGGTATTTCCGGATATTCCACTTCGTCGCGTCCTCTATTGGAACAAAATCGTTGATTTTTTATAATTTATCATGAAATTTAATATTTTCAAGGCATTGAATAACACTAATTCGAAGATTACATTTTATCGTCCGTAAAAAATTTTCAGCCGCAATTCAACGGGAGAGGTTCAGATGAACAGGGGAAAAACCGGGACGGGACGGAAAGCGCCGGGCGGGTCCGCTTTCACTTTGATCGAGTTACTGGTCGTGATCGCCATCATCGCCATCTTGGCGAGCATGCTGATGCCTGCGCTGAGCCAGGCCCGGGACAGGGCGCGGAACACCCTGTGCGAAAACAATCTGAAACAGGTTTCCCTGGCCCTTGCATCCTATCTGTCGGACAACGACAACTGGTACTGGCACAACGTGGGGACCTTTTCCCAGTATTCCCATGCGACCCTTTTTTCGCGCCTTTCCTCCTACGTCGGCGGGCCCACGTACAAGCAGATCTCGTCGGACGCGACCTACCGGAACGACGCGCTGATGCCCAAGGTCTTCTTCTGCCCCACGCTCCAGGGGCAGCGCGGCCATGAGGCGACCCAGCCCTACGGGCTCTGTCTTGCGGCCGACGGCTTCAAGCTCGGCGTCATCCGGAAAGTGACCAATCACAATCCGCCGCAGGCGGGGGACAAATATATCTCCATTGACCGGATGTTCATCGGCGGAGACACCTTCTGCGCCACGGAGAGCACCCGCTGGAAGAGCAGTCAGCTCTCCGGCAACTCCACCGGCGTGGGGCTGGTGGACATCCGGCACGGCCAGTGCGCCAACATGCTGAACGGATCCTTGAGACTCATCCGCTTCGATGTGGGCCAAAAACTGCAGTACTACGTTCTCACCAACGGCCTCTACCGCTCCGTGGCCAAGTGGTGCGTGAATCAGGTCGTGACCCAGTAGCCCCCGGAGCCCCCGTCATGCCGTTTTTGCCGAAATTTCCGGCGGTCTGCGCCGCCGCGTTCCTTGCCGTCGCGTGTTTCGCCGACAAATACGTTCCCGCCGCCCAACACGTCGACAAGCGGATGGACATCGAGATCAACAACCTGCTGGACAATCCCTATCTCAAGGAGGGCGGCAAAAACGTTCCCCCCGCCCAATGGGACATGGCTCAGCCTCCCGAGGGCGGCTTTTCCTGCGCCGCCGGGCTGAAATACCGGGCGTTCAAGCTCACCGCCGTCCCCGGCCAGGCCGTTGTGATCGGTCAGGTGGGGCTGTACCTCGTTCCCGGCGAAAAGTACCGCGTCAGCGGTTACATCCGCGGCGAGAACTTCGAAGGAACGGGAGAAGTCGGCGTCATCGGCAAGGCCTTCCGGAACGTCAAAGGGTTCCGCTTCAACACCAGGAAGGTCAAGGACCAGTGGTACTACTTCGAGGTGGATTTCGTCCACGAGCTGCGGGACATCTGCCGGTTCGTCATGTACGTCCAGAAGGGCAGTTCCGGCAGCGTCGTCATCGAGCGGCCCACCCTCGAACCCCTGACCGAAAAGGGCCTCAAGGGCTCCAAACGCCTGCTGGCCAACGACGATTTCGAAGCCCGTTACGCCAAGGCCAAAGCCGAGGGATTCCGCAGCGGTCCGCCCTCGGACGATTACGAACTGGTCTGGCACGACGAGTTCGACGGCGACAAGCTGGATACCTCCAAATGGGTCAATTACGTCCTCGACTACCGCAAGAAGCGCAATCAGATGATCGATACGCCTCATTACGCCCGGTTGAACGGAAAGGGCCAGCTGGAACTGGTCAACGAGTTCAGGGACGGCATCTTCTACACGCCCTTTCCGCATACCCGCACGACCTTCATGCCCACTTTCGGCTACTTCGAGTGCCGCTTCAAGCTGCACAAAGAGGACATGCTCAACGCCACGTTCTTCCTGCTGCCGCCCGACAGGAAGCGGCAAGTCGACGTGGGGCCCGAGAAAAACGGCTATGAGATCGACATCATGGAGTGCATCCTGCCCTCGATGGATCAAATCTCCCAGACCACCCACTACAAGGCCTTCGACGGCAAGAAGTACACGATCCTGAGCGGCGGCACCATCGCCCGGCGGATGCCCGGTTTGTCACAGGGCTGGCACACCGTGGGCTTCGAGTGGACGCCCGACAATTACCGCTTCTTCATCGACGGCGTCGAAAGTTACGCCCTGAACAAAGCGTACCACCCCATCGCCCATGCGCCGCTTTACATGATCCTCTCTTTCGAGGTCCACAGGACTTTCGCGGCGAAAATCGCCAAAGAAGGCAAGCCGTGGAAGTCGTCGGTCTACAGCATCGACTACGTCCGCGTGTATCAGAAGAAAAAGTCCCGGTGAGTTTCCGTGTACCGGCGTTTTTCCGCCGGTCCCGGACGGGATTTCCGAAATAAAAAAACAAGGGAAAGAGCAATGAGACGTTTTCACCGCATCACTCTGGTCTGCGCCGTTTTGTTCCTCGCCGCGGCGTGCCGGGCCGACAGGTACATCCCGGCGTCGAAGCACGTCGACAAGCGCATGGACATCGAGATCAACAACCTGCTGGACAACCCCTATCTCAAGTACGGCAAAAGCGTTCCGCCGGAACAGTGGAACATGAACCCCGTGCCCGAAGGCGGCTTCGAGTACGTCACCGGGGTGAAGTACCGGGCCTTCAAGCTCAAGGCCGTGCCGGATCAGGCCGTGGTGATCGGTCAGGTGGGGCTCTATCTCGTCCCCGGCGAGAAATACCGCGTCAGCGGCTACATCCGCGGCGAGAACTTCACGGGCAGCGGCGAGATCGGCGTCATCGGCAAGGCCTTCCGCGACGTCAAGGGCTTCCGCTTCAATACGAAGAAGGTCAAGGACAAGTGGTACTATTTCGAGGTCGATTTCGTCCACGAACTGCGGGACATCTGCCGGTTCGTCATGTACATCAAGAAGGGCGCCACGGGCAGCGTCGTCATCGAGCGGCCCACCCTCGAACCCCTGACGGAGAAGGGCCTCAAGGGCTCCAAACGGCTGCTGGCCAATGACGACTTCGAAGCCCGCTACGCCAAAGCCAAAGCCGCGGGCTTCCGCAGCGGCCCGCCCTCGGACGACTACGAGCTGGTCTGGCATGACGAGTTCGACGGCGACAAGCTGGACACCACCAAATGGGTCAACTACGTTCTGGACTACCGCAAAAAGCGCAAGACCATGGTCGACACGCCCCGCTGCGCCCGGCTGAACGGCAAGGGGCAGATGGAACTTGTCCAAGAGTTCGAGGACGGTATTTTCTACGGCGGCTATCCCCACACCCGCGAGACCTTCATGCCGACCTACGGTTACTTCGAGTGCCGTTTCAAACTGCACAAGGAGGATATGATCAACGCCGCCTTCTGGCTCATGCCCCGCAACCGGAATCTGGAGGTCGATCTGGGGCCGGAGAAGAACGGTTACGAGATCGACATCATGGAGTGCATCGTGCCCTCGATGAATCAGATCTCCCAGACGACCCATTATCAGGCCTTCGACGGCAAAAAATACACCATCAAGAGCGGCGGCACCATCGCCCGCAGGATGCCCGGCTTCAACGAGGGCTGGCACACCGTCGCTCTGGAGTGGACCCCCGACGGCTGCCGCTTCTTCATCGACGGCGTCGAAAGCTACGTCCTGAGCAAAGAATACCACCCCGTCTCCCATGCGCCGCTCTACATCATCCTCTCCCTCGGCGTCCACAGGAATCTCGCGAAAAAGATCAGGGAAGAGGGCAAGCCGTGGAGATCCTCGGTCTTCACGGTCGACTATGTCCGCGTGTATCAGAAGAAGAAGCGGTGAGTTTCTGCGTGCCGGCGCCTTTCCGCCGTTCGGCCGGGATTTTTTGAAATAAAAAACGAAGACAATCGAAGGGAAGAGAACAATGAGACGTTTTCGCCGCATCACTCTCGTCTGCGCCGCAGTGTTCCTTGCCGCGGCGGTGTGCCGCGCCGACAAGTACGTCCCGGCGTCGAAGCACACCGACAAGCGCGCGGACATCGAGATCAACAACCTGCTGGACAACCCCTATCTCAAGTACGGCAAGAGCGTTCCGCCGGAACAGTGGAACATGAATCTCGTGCCCCAGGGCGGATTCGAATACGTCACCGGGCTCAAGTACCGGGCCTTCAAGCTCAATGCCGTGCCGGGCACGGCCGTGGTGATCGGTCAGGTGGGGCTCTATCTCGTTCCCGGAGAAAAGTACCGCGTGAGCGGCTACATCCGCGGCGAAAACTTCACCGGATCGGGCGAGATCGGCGTCATCGGCAAGGCGTTCCGGGACGTCAGGGGCTTCCGCTTCGACACTAAAAGGATCAAGAGCGACTGGTATTACTTCGAAGTGGATTTCGTCCACGAACTGCGGGACATCTGCCGGTTCGTCATGTACATCAAAAGCGGCAGCACGGGAAGCCTCATCATCGAGCGTCCCACCCTCGAACCGCTGACCGAAAAGGGGCTCAAAGGCTCCAAACGGCTGCTGGTCAACGACGATTTCGAGGCCCGCTACGCCAAGGCCAAGGCCGCGGGATTCCGCAGCGGTCCGCCGTCGGACGATTACGAACTGGTCTGGCACGATGAATTCGACGGCGACAAGCTGGATACGAAAAAATGGGTCAATTACGTCCTCGACTACCGCAAGAAGCGCAAGACGATGGTCGACACGCCCCGCTGCGCCCGGCTGAACGGCAAGGGGCAGATCGAGCTTGTCTACGAGTTCGAGAACGACATCTTTTACCGCGCCTTTCCCCACACCAACGGGATTTTCACGCCGACCTACGGCTACTTCGAGTGCCGTTTCAAACTGCACAAGGAGGACATGCTCAACGCCGCCTTCTGGCTCATGCCCAAAAACAGCAATCTCGAGGTCGATCTGGGCCCCGAAAAGAACGGTTACGAGATCGACATCATGGAGTGCATCCTGCCTTCGATGAACCAGATCTCGCAGACGACCCATTACAGGGCCTTCGACGGCAAAAAATACACCATCAAGAGCGGCGGCACCATCGCCCGCCGGATGCCCGGCTTCAACGAGGGCTGGCACACCGTCGCGCTGGAGTGGACCCCCGACGGCTACCGCTTCTTCATCGACGGCGTCGAAAGCTACGCCCTGGACAAAGCGTACCACCCCGTCTCCCATGCGCCGCTCTACATCATTGTCTCTTTCGGCCTTCACCGCAATCTCGCGGAAAAGATCAGAAAAGAGGGCAAACCGTGGAGATCTTCGGCCTTCACCGTCGACTATGTCCGCGTTTACCAGAAAAAGAAGAAATAGGAGACCGGTCATGAAGCGCACACTTTATTTCGACGAAGACAGCGACGCCCGGTTCTACCAGTTCGAGGCCGGGACGATGACGAAGTTCGATCTCGACGCCATTCTGGAGAACCTGAGCAAGACCAGCGTCGGCGTCTACATCGTGGGGGTCAACGCCCAGATCGCCAATTTCCGCAACAGCGTGTTCCAGAGCTATCTGGACGGCTTCGACATCCGGCTGGGGCCCTATCAGCCGGCTCTGCGGGGCGACGCCCGGCACTGGAGCTTCCGCCGCCGGGCCAACATGGCGGTGCTGGAGGCCCAGGGCATCGACTCCAACGCCTATCTGCTTTCCGGCGCCCGGGGACTGGGCATGGGCGCGTGGATCGACGTGCGCATGAACGACATGCACAACGGCCACGACGAGAACTCCCAGATCCACACGGATTTCTGGCGGGATCATCCGGAGCTGCGCATCCCCGGGAACATCCCCTGCGAGAACGGCTTCGACTACTCCCACGCATGCATCCGCGACATGTACGCCGATTTCATCGTCGAGGCCTTCGAAAAGTACAAACCCGACAACGTGCTCCTCGACTGGATGCGCTGGCCCGCCCATCTCCCCCGCGAGACCGGTCCTGAGCGGGCGCACCTCATCACGGACATGCTCAAAAAACTCCGCGACCGTCTGGGACAGCCCTTCGCCTGCCGCGTGCCCGTCACGCCCGAATCGGCCCTCAAACTGGGGCTGGACGTCAAAAGCTGGGTCGAGGCGGGGGTGCTGTCGCATCTTTTCGTCGGCAACTTCGGCTGCGGCGGCAACTTCGACGTGCCGGTGGAGAGGTGGCGCACCATCGTGGGAAAACTGCCCGTGATCGTCACCCTCGAAGAGGGCTGGCGCCGCGAGGTGAAGTACCGGGGCGCCGTCATCACGCCCGAGGACGCCCGGGGCCTCGCAGCGGGCGCCTACTGGAGCGGCGCCGACGGTCTGCAGGTCTTCAACTGCATGAAGATGCTGCGGCCGCCGCTTTCGTCGGATCTTCTCAAGAAGAGCGCCGATCCCTCCGAACAGCTGGGTTACATCGCCAAGGGGCGGCAGATCTTCAACGAGGTGCAGGATCCGGATATCGTCACCTCCCGGCCGCGCCGGGTCCACCCCGGCTGGGACGACTGCGAGATCTATCTGGGCGATCTCGACCAGTGCAACCGCATCCCGGGCTACTATGAAAACTGGCTCAGGACCCACAAGCTCCCCCGCGGCGTCTTTCCCGCTTCGGGCGAAACGGTCTGGCGTCTGCGCATCGGCAAGGCCCCCTCGGGCGACGCAAGACTTTTCACCGACGCCGAAGGGAAGATCCTCGTCAACGGCCACGAGACCTGCGGTCCCGAACCGATCCTCGTTCCCCATGCGTGGCTCCGCGACGGCGTCACCGAGGTGAAAACTTTCTCGAAGGTGACTCATCTTTACATGGAGCTTTGAACTTGCCGAAATGAAAAGCACCTGGATCACCGAGGGGTTCGAAGCTTTCCGCCGGGGCGCCTTCGGGAACGGCGGGCAGAACCTCTACGTTTCGCGCAAGGGCGTCCTGCAGCGCATCTTCCAGTACGATCTCGACCGTGACGGCTATTTCGATCTGGTTTTCGCCAACTGTCAGAACCATCACGAATCCGCGCCGAGCTTCCTCTGGGACATGGAGGGGCACTGCACGGCATTGCCGGGGCAGGGGAGCATCGCGGGACTGGCCGCCGACCTCTACGACCGGGGGTACACCGATCTCGTCGTCTGCGGCCGGTACGACATGGTTTCTCCCTTCGCCTCCACGGACATTTATTTCGGTTCCTCCGAGCCCTACTCCGAAGACCGCCGCATCCGCATCCCCACGCCCTGGGCCGAAAGCGTCTGCGCCGGGCGCTTCACGGGGGGAAAGCTCGCTTTGGCCTTCGCTCAGCCCGTTTACAAAAACGTGCGCATCTTCTGCCAGACGGAGGTCGGTTTCGAGTGGGCCAACTACGTCGATCTGCCCATCTGGGCCGATCAGGTGGTCTCCGCCGATCTCGACGGGGACGGCTTCGACGAACTGATCGCCGTTCGGTCGGACTTTTCCTCCGCTTCCGTCTACTGGGGCGGTCCCGACGGGATCCGGGTCGAAGATGCCTGCGCCGTTCCGCTCCCCGAAGAGGCCGAGATCCGGCGTCCGGCCAGCTGCGGCACTCTTGAAAGCAACACCGAGCGCAAGATCCAGGTTTTCCCGCAGATGCGCACGATTTTCCGGGGCGGAAGAAACGAACTTGCCTGGTGCACCGGGGAAAAGGTGCTGTTCTTCGAGGCCCGGGGCCGTCAGGTGAGAAGATGCGGCGAAGAGATCGTGCCCGGCGCGGTGGCCGCCGCGTACGACGAGGCAACGGGGATTTTGGCCGTCGCCGGACGTCCGGCCAGTTTCATCATCCGCCGGGACGGTTCCCGGGCGGCCGTGGAGACGCCCGCCGCCTCCGACGCGGCGATCTCGCCCGAAGGCATCTTCTTCGCCTCCAACGGCAACTCCTCCGTCTACCGGTGCGAAACGCTGCTCTGCGATCACGAGGGGAAGATTTCGAACCGTTTTGTGGGCGAGGACACCCGGCGGGTCTTCCCCGTACGCAACCCCGGGCGTCCGCCCGAGGTGTTTCTCGTCAACCACTTTTCCCGCAGCACGGTGGGGTTCGACAAAACCTACATCTACCACGGAAGCGCCGACGGATACGCGCCGGAGCGCATGACCGCCGTGCCCTCCTGGTGCGCCGTGGACTCCCTCTGCGCCGATTTCGACGACGACGGCTGGCCGGAACTGCTGGTGGGGAACAACTCCGAAAACTCCCTCCATCTGGATCCCGGGCATCATCTGCACCACTTCGGGCCCGGCGGCTTCGAGCCCGCAAAGAGCCGCACGCTCAAGACCGATATCGGCTGGGGTGTGGTCGCAGGGGACTTCAATCACGACGGCTACCTCGAGATCGTCACCCCGTGCAACCACTGGAACGATCTGCGGATCTTCTACGGGAAAGATGATTTCGAGACCTACGACACCATCGAGGTCAACTCCAAAAACTCCCTGCGCTGGCTCTGCGCGGTCGATCTGGACAACAACGGTTATCTGGACATCATCGCGCCCCGGGGAGCGGGCCGCACGCTGGTGCTCAAGGGCGGCCCCGAGGGTTTCTCCATGGAGCGCTCCTTCGAGCTTGCCACCTACCGGGGTCTGGCGGCGACGGCGGCGGATCTCACGAAAAACGGCTATCCCGATCTTATCATCGGCGGCCACACCGAAACGCCCAAAGACGGGGACCTGACGCTCCGCCAGCCCCATCACAGCTACGTCTACATCTACTGGAACGGGCCCGAGGGGCTGAGCGAAGCCCGCAAGTGCATGCTCCGGGGCGACGCCGCCGACTCCTTCGCCGTCGCCGACTTCAACAACGACGGTTATCTGGATATCTTTGTCGGGAGCTACCACGGCGGCAAGGACCGGGACATCCCCTCCTTCCTCTACTGGAACCGGGAGGGACATTTCGGCAATCTGGACCGTCAGCTTCTCCTCACCCACTCCGCTTCGGGTGCGGTGGCCTGCGACTTCAACGAGGATGGCTACATCGATCTGGCCGTCGCCAACCACAAGATCGACGGCGATCACAAGGGCTGGTCCGCCGTCTGGTGGAACGGGCCGGAAGGGTTCAACGAGGCGCGCTGCACGAAGCTCCCGACTTGCGGGCCCCACGGCATGACGACGATCCAGCCGGGGAACATGCTCGACCGGGGCCCCGAGGAGTACTACACGTCGGAGCCGCACAAAGTCGAGGAAGACTGCCGGGGCTTCCGGGTGTCGCTCAAAGCGGAGATCCCGGAGAAAACCTGGGTCAACGTCTTCCTGCGCAGCGCTTCCGATGCCGACGGGCTCGTCCGGGCGCCGTGGAAGAATCCCGGGGAAGTTTCCTGCTCCGCCGGGGACCTCATCCAGTATAAACTTGCACTCGGCGCGGTCAACGGCCTGCGGACGCCGAGGATCTCCCGGGTCGAAGTGGAAGCTCTGGAACCGTGACCCGATCTTGCGTGAAATTTCTTCCAAACCACAGGAGTCTTGAAAATGAAAAAAACGCTGTTTGTCGCCCTGTTCTTTCTGGCGGCCGTGCTGGCCGCCGCTGAGGACGTCCGTCTGCTGGTGCCGGAAAAGATCTACGCCGTTCCCGGCGTGGAAATGAACGTCTACTTCAACAACATCGTTACGGTGATCAACCCCGCCAATTACGTGTTCGACGTGGATTGCAAAAAGGGCCGGAACGATCTCAAAAGATGGCGCTTCACGCCCCGGAAGGAGGACGTGGGCACCTGGGAGTGGAAGATCACCGTCATCGGCTCCTCCGGCGTGGTCGCCGAGGCGAAGTCGGAGCTTGTCGTCGTGCCGGAAGACGCCGGCAAGGGTCAACCATTCTCCCTGCTGATCGTCGGCGCCAGCCAGACCCGTCAGGGATTTTATCCCAACCGCGTGGCCGAGCTGATGAAGCGGCCGGGCAACCCCGAATTCGTCAGCATCGGGACCCGCGGAAAAGGTCCCGCCAGACACGAGGGCTACGGCGGCTGGCGCTGGGATTCGTTCCTGACCCGCTGGGGGTATGCCGGAGATGCCAAAAACGACGGCATGCACCCGAACCGTCCCCTCAACTTCAACAGTCCCTTCCTCTTTCCGGACCGGGAGGGGAAAGGGGTGTTCGATCTCAAAAAATATTTCGAGATCAACAACGGCGGCAAGGCGCCGGACGCGGTGAGTTTCCAGCTCGGCCTGAACGACTTTTTCCTCGCCACCGATGAGACGATCGCCGAGATCACGCGGAAATCGACGGCCAATATGGAAAAACTGATCGCGAAATTCCGGGAGCTCGAGCCTGCGCCCGAGATCTTCGTTTTCCAGCATATCCCCGGTGCGGGGCAGGACGGCTTCGGACGGAGCTACGCCAACGGGAGGACCAGCTGGCAGTACCGCAAAAATCTGGACTACTACAACCGCGCTCTGCTCAAAAAGAGCAAGGAACTCAAATTCGTCATCGTTCCCGTCTACATCAATATCGACACGGAAAACAATTACCCGCAGATCAAGGAGCCGGTCAACGAGGGGAATCCCGTCATGATCGTGCGTCAGAACAACGGCGTCCATCCCGCGAAAGCCGGGTACGATCAGATGGGCGACACGCTCTACTGCCGGCTGAAGGCATGGCTGGCCGAGAGGGATGCGAAAAACATAACTTCCAAACAGGAACAGAAGAAAAAATGAAAAAACAGGTCATCAGCGCCACCGTAACGCCCCTTCTGGAGGACGGCAGTCTCGACAGGAAGGGCTTGAGCAACATCTTCGAACGCAACATCCGCCACGGCATCGACGGGGTTTTCCTCTTCGGCTCCATGGGGGAGTGGGGCAGTTTCTCCGACCGCTTCAAGGAAGAGGCCGTCGAATACGCCTCGCAATCCATCCGCGGCCGGATGCGGCTGCTGGTCGGGATCAACGGCACCAGCGTCTACCGCTCTCTGGAGATCATGGAGGCCTACAAAAAGTACGACTTCGCCGCCTACGTCTTCATGCCGCCGGGGAAGACTTCCAAACTGGATCCGGTCAAGTCGACGCTGAAGATCCTCGACGCCGCCGACCGTCCGGTCTACCTTTACCACTGTCCGCCGAACAACGGCGTCAATTTCACGCTGGACCAGTTCGCGGAGATGATGAAGCATCCCAATCTTGAGGGCATCAAAAACTCCGCCTCCAACATGTGGCTGCGCCGCGAGCTGCTTCTGCTGCGTGAGGAACGCGCTTTCAAGACGCTCTTCTTCGAGGGGCAGGAGTGGGCCGCCGACGAGGCGCTCTTTTCCGGGTACGACGGCATGATCTGCGGCATGGGGGCGCTCTGCTCCAAGATGATGAAAAAACTGGCCGCGTGCGTCGATGCCGGCGACGTCAAAGGCGCCGTTGCCGCGCAGAACAACATGATCCGCCTTTTCCACGGCGTTTACGGGATCGGTCTTTCCAACGTCTGGAACGGGCAGAAGTACGCGCTGCACAAGCTCGGATTGATCTCGACGCCGCTGACGCTTGCCCAGGAGATGGATTCCCTGAACGACGCCGCCCGGGCGCGGATCGAAAAGTGCCTCGCTGACATGAAGGAGGAGCTGGACTGAAATGCTGCGTTATCAGGAAAACAACGAACTGCACCGAGACTTTCACGGCAACACAGACAGCGCCATCCGGTACTTTGCCGGACGCTACGGCGAGGAGAAGATCAAGGAGATCCTCCGCCGCACGGGCCATGACGTCTACAAGTCCATCCGCGAGAAACTGGCGAAGAACGACCCGTCGGAACTGCTGGAGCATCTGGTCTGGTTCTACCACAGGGAGGGGGCCGAATTCGACCTCAAGGTCACGGCAAACGAGATCCGCTTCGAGGTTTTCGAGTGCCCGGCGCACAAGCATCTGCGGCGTCTGGGCCTGCCAGTGGAACCCATCAACTGCCTCCAGACGAGCGAGGTCAATGCCGGGATGTGCGAGGGCACGGGCTGGACGAGTGCCGTGGAGCATATCGGCGACGACCACTGCGTGCAGATCTTCAGAAAGGAAAAGTAAGCCATGATCCCCAGCGACCACTTCGTTCGTTTCTACAACGAGCTTTTCAAATTTCTGGAGACCCTGCCTCCCGAGGAGATGCAGGCCTATTACCGGTCCATCAGCGAACATCAGGAAATGCACACGCTGGCCCTTTTCAAAGAGAAGGGCCTCAAAGGCATGTACGAGTACTGGGACCACATCCGTTTCGAGGAGAACTGCGAGCTGGAGCTGGAGCTCCATGAGGACCGCCTCGTCAAGCGCATGAAAAAGTGTCCCAGCCTGAGCAAGGTCCTCGACAACGACGCAAGTCCCTGCTACAGCTACTGCAACCACTGTCCCGGCTGGGTGATCCCCGTGCTCGAAAAGGCGGGCTACGTGGCGCAGTACGACATCATCGATCACGGGAAGCCCTGCTGCCGGAGCGTGATCTACCCGGCGTCGTCGGGGAAGAAATCCAGCATCACGGCCAGCGAAGAGGGAAAGGCGCAAAAATGAAGATCATGTTCGGGACCGCCCGCCGCTGCATCGATCCCCAGGTCCCCGTGTCTCTTGCGGGCTACTTCAACGTGCGCATGTGGGACCATGTGCTGGACGATATCGAGGTCCGCGCCATCGTGTTCGAAAAGGGTGCCGAGACAGCCGCGATCCTGCATTTCGACCTCGTCTGCATGCCGCTGTATCTCTGCGACGCGCTCCTCGAAGGCATCCGCAAGGCGGGCCTGACCCGGTTCGGCCGGGAAAACGTCACCATGGCGGCGATCCACACCCACACGGCCCCTGAGGTGCGTTCGCGGCAGAAGGGGTTCAATCCCGATTACGTTCCGTTCCTCGTCCGGCAGGCGACGGAGGCCCTCGCCGAGGCCGCGGGGAATTTGCATGAGGGCGAACTCTTTCAGGGGCTCACCGCGGACAGCCGCTTCCTCTTCAACCGCAGATTCTGGATGAAGAACGGCCAAGTGAAGACCAATCCGGGCAAACTCAACGGCGACATCGTCCGCCCGGAGGGGGAGATCGACCCCGAGATCCCCCTGCTGGCGGTGAAGGCCGACGGGAAAATAAAACTTCTGCTCAGCAGCATCGTCAATCACTCCGACACCATCGGCGGGACCGGCGTCTCCGCCGACTGGCCCGGTTTTTTGCGGCGGATCGTCGAGCAGGAACTGGGGCCCGGCAGCATGGTCTGCCCCCTCATCGGCGCAGAAGGCAACATCAATCACTTCGACGTGTCCAGTCCGGAAAAGCAGAACTCCTACGCCGAGGCGGAGCGTCTGGGCCGCGGCTACGCCGGGACGGTCTCCAAGGCGCTGGCCGATCTCGAACCCGTGACCGGCGAGAGTTTGCGTCCCTTCTCGGGGACCGTCGTCGTTCCGCCCCGGGAGATCCCGCAGGAGGAAATCGAGGAGGCGAAGAAAACCGTCGCCCTCTATCCCGACGAGGACATCGACAGCCGCACCTTCACCAGCGAGGATCTGGCAAAGGGCGTTCCCGCCGTGCTCAAGTACTTCGCCTCGGCCCTGCTGGAAAAGGCGTCGAACAAGGAGAACATGCGATTGTATCTCACCGGGATCGCCTTCGGGAGTTCCTTCGTGCTTGCGTCGCTGCCCAGCGAGCCCTTCACGGAGATCGGTCTTGCCGTGCGGAAGGACATTTTTGCCGGCAAGTGCTGTATGATCACGGCGCTGGCCAACGGCACGGGGACGTACACCAACGAGAGCGGCTACATCCCCAACGCGTGGAATTACGGCCGCGGCGGCTACGAAGACGCGCCCCGGTCCAATCCCTACTCCCGGACGACCGCCTCGCGGATCCTGTGCAAGTACCGCGAGATCGCCTCCGCGCTTGAGCCCTGACGCTTTTCCCCCTGTTGAAAAAGCGCCTCCCCCGGTGTATGTTAAAATACGCCGCTTCCCTGAAAAGGGACAGGGCGGTAAAACAAAGGCAGAGGCGTCATGAACGGATCCGTCACATTTGAATTTCCCCTCGCCCGGCCCCATTGCGGCGTGCCGCTGGCCAACGGCGATTTCGGGGTCCTGGTCTGGGGGGAGGAGACGCTCTGCGTCACCGTCAACGAAAGCGGTCTCTGGGATCACCGGGCGGGGCGGCTCATCGACGGGCGGGACCGCTACGCCGATCTCGTCGCCTACGCGAAAGCGCACGGGTGCGACCGGGGGCTTTCCGCCATGATGCACCGGGACGCGTCGGTCACGGGGGCTCCCCACCGGCTGGCCGCGGGGCGCTTCGAGTTCCGTTTCGTTTCGGGGATCGTCCCCCGCGAGGCGAAACTGGATTACCGCACGGGCCGTCTTTGCGTGCGCCTCTCGGACCGCGCCGAGTTGATGCTTGTCGTCGTGATGAAGCATAACATCCTCTACGTGGAGGATCCCGGCCGCCGGATCGTCGCCGTGACGGCGGTCCCCGCTTCGGACATCCCCGCGGTGGCCGAGTTCAACGCCTCCTGCGGCGTGCCGCCCTACGAAAAACTCCCCGACGGCTGGCGGATCGCGCTCCCGGAGGACCCGGCCTACACGGTCCGCTGCGTCAAAACGGACTATGGCTGGAAGCTCTTTCCCGGCGACGCCTGCGACGACAGCGCCCGTGAGAGCGAAAAAGCCTTCACCGCCCGCTGGTGGGAGCATGTCTTTTCCTCTGCCGCCCGCGTGACCACGCCCGATCCCTGGTGGAATGAATTTTACGACTTCTGCCTCTACAAGCTGGCCGCGGCGACGGCGCCTTACGGCCGTGCGGCGGGACTTCAGGGCCCCTGGCACGAGGAGTACCAGCCCGCGCAATGGTCCGGGGACTTCCACTTCAACGTCAACGTGCAGATGATCTACGGCCCGCTGTGCCGTCTGGGCCTGCCCGAGTGTCAGCTGCCCCTTTTCGACATGATCGAAAGTCCCGCCTTTCAGGAGAGCATGAAGCACAACGCCCGGGCGCTCTTCGGCGTATCGGACGCCCTGTGGCAGACCCACGCCGTGGACGACCGGGGCCGCCAGTGCGGCGGCATCTCCGCCGGATCCATCCTCGATCCCGCCTGCGGCGCGTGGACGGCTCTGCTCTATTACGACCACTTCCGCCACACGGGCGACATGACTTTTCTCCGGGACCGGGCGTTCCCCTACATCTATGGCGTCATGCGGGGGTACGAGGAGATGCTGGACGACGCCTTCCACATCCCCGTGGCGATCTCGGCGGAGTACGCCGCCTCCAATCAGAACATGACCGCCGTGGCGGGGCGGGATCCCTCGTACCAGCTGGCGGCTGTGCGGAAACTTGCCGCTATCCTCATCGAGCTGGCCGCCGAATTGAAGCGGCCGGAGCGGCCCGTCTGGCGGCAGATCCTCGACAAGGTCCCGCCTTTCACGACGGTGTACGGGTACGACAGCTACGCCCGGAACGAGGAACCGCGCATCGGCATCTGGGAGGGACAGGATCTCGACGTGTGCCACCGGCACCACTCCCATCTGGGGTGCATCTGGCCCTTTGCTTCGCTGCCGGATCCCCTTCCGCCGGAGCTGGAGCGGGTCGTCGAAAACGCCGTCACCCACTGGATCGGCCGGGGCATCGGCAAGTGGAGCGAGTGGGGGATCCCCTGGGCGTGCATCATCTTCACGCGCCGGGGGTTGAACGAGGCCCCCATGCAGCTTCTGAATCTCTGGCGCGAAATTTTCGTCAACGAGGGCCTGGCCACCGTCTATCTGCCCCGGATGCTGAGTCTGATCGCCCACCGGCGGCACGACATCGCCCGCCCCAAGGCCGAAAGCGAGATCATGCAGCTGGACGGCTGCGGCGGATTTCTGGAGGCCTTCACCCAGATGTGCGCCTGGACGACCAACTCGGGCGAACTCCGCCTCTTCGGGGGCATGCCCCAAAAGTGGCAAAACGTGCGCATCGACGGCCTCTCTCTGCCCGGCGGGAAACGCTTGAGCGCCGGGCGGGGCGGCAAGGCGGTGATTTCCTGAGGCGGCGGGGCCGATTTTTCCGTTTTCCCCATTGAAATTTCCGCCGAACGGGGGTATTTTTCCTGCGTGCCGCGAAAAAAATTCGGGAGAACAGCCGCGATGAAAAAAGACAGTTTGCGTTTCCGCCAGATCCATCTGGATTTCCACACCTCGCCCGCCATCCCCGGCATCGGGAAGGCCTTCGACAAAAAGCGCTGGCAGGCGAGTCTCGAGACGGCCCACGCGGACTCCGTCACCTGTTTTTCCTGCTGCCACCACGGCTGGAGCTATCATCCGACCGAGGTCGGCGCCAGGCATCCGGGCCTTTCTTTCGACCTGCTCCGCGCCCAGATCGACGCCGGCCACGAGATCGGCGTGAACGTGCCGATCTATCTCTCCGCCGGGCTCAACAACCGCGTGGCCGAACTTGAACCCGGCTGGCGGGAGGTCTCTCCCGAGGGGAAATTGTCCGGCTGGGCGGGCTCCCCGCTCCGGGCCGGATTCAAGAAACTGTGCTTCAACTCGCCCTATCTGGACTATTTCTGCCGCCTGACCGAAGAGGCCGCGCGCCTCTTTCCCGACGCCGACGGCATGTTCTTCGACATCATCGTCCAGGGCCAGTGCTGCTGCTCCCGCTGCCTGCGGGACATGGCGCGCGAGGGGTACGATCCCGAGAAGGAGCTGGACCGGCTGCGTTTCGCCCGCCGCACCTTGAAAAAGTATATGGAACGCGTGACGGCGGCGGCCCGGAGCGTCCGAGCCGACATGCCGGTCTTCCACAACAACGGAAATCTCCTGACGCCGGGCAACCGGGGCCTGCTGCCCTATTACAGCCATCTGGAGCTGGAGTCCCTGCCCACCGGCGGCTGGGGCTACGACCATTTCCCGCTTCTGGCGGCCTTCTGCCGCACGCTGGACCGGGACTTCCTCGGCATGACGGGCAAATTCCACACCACCTGGGGCGAGTTCGGGGGCTTCAAGCACCCCAACGCGCTGCGGTACGAGTGCGCCGCCATGCTGGCCCAGGGGGCCCGCTGCAGCATCGGCGACCAGCTCCATCCCTCGGGCGCGCCCGACGAGAGCACCTGCCGCCTGATCGGGGCGGCCTACGCCGAAGTCGAGAAGAAGGAGCCCTGGTGCCGCGGCGCCGCCGGCGCGGCCAACGTCGCCATCCTCTCCCCCGACGGCTTCAACAAGCCGCTGAGGAAGGACGAGAACGCCGAGATCGGTCTGTCGCGTCTGCTGCTGGAGGGGCACATCCCCTTCGACCGTCTGGACGACGGGAACGATTTTTCGCCTTACAAGGTGCTGATTCTCCCGGAGGGTCTGCGGCCCGACGCCGCCTTGAGGAAACGGTTGAAGACCTTCCTCGCGGACGGCGGCAAGCTGGTTGTCTCCGGCTCGGCGCTGCTGAAGGCGGAGAGCGAAACGCCGGCCTTCGATCTGCCGCTCCGGTACGACGGCGAGACGGATCTCTTCCCCAACTACGTGGAGATCGCGCCGGAGTTTTCCGACGAAGTGACGACGCCCTTCGTCATGTACTATCCTTCGCAGAAGATCCGTGTCACGGGCGGGAAGTCCCTCGGGCGGGTTTACGACCCCTATTTCAACCGGGACTACCGGCATTTCTGTTCCCACCAGCACACGCCGTTCCGTCCGGAGCCCTCGGGCTTCGACGCGGGGGTACTGACGGGGAGTATCCTGTATTTCGCGCATCCGGTGTTCCGGCTGTACGCCAATTACGGCAGCGTGATTTTGAAGAACTTTCTGCTGAAGGCGCTGCGGGCGCTGATCGGGCCGGACTTGCTCGTGACGACGGATCTGCCGTCCCAGGGCCGGATCTCGCTGCTGGTGCAGAAGGCGAAGAGGCGTTACGTTTGCCACGCCCTGTACGCCGAAACGGTCCTCCGCGGGATGCGCAGCGTCCTGTACACCGACCGCATCCGCGAGAGCCATCCGGTTCAGGTGATCGAGGAGCTCAACCCGGTTTACGGCGTGAAATTCTCTTTCCGTCTGCCGAAAAAGATAAGGAAGGTCACGCTGGAGCCCGAGGGGACGGTCCTGCCCTTCACGGAGCGGGAGGGACTTGTCGAAGTGACGCTGGAAAAGCTTGTCTGCCACGCCATGATCGTGCTCCACTGGTGATTTTTCCGCGGAAAAGGGAAAAATCCGGCTTGAAAATCGGAAAAAGCGGTGATATATTAGGTGAGAGAGTGGCAGGATAGCTCAGTCGGTAGAGCAGGGGACTGAAAATCCCCGTGTCCCCAGTTCGATTCTGGGTCCGGCCACCATTTTTTGTGTCCGTTTTCGGCCGTAAGTTCTTGAAACTGAACTTACGGCGTCTTTGTTTACAGGGTCCGGCCTGTTTTTAGAAGAAGTGCCTAAATACCGACAAAAGCCCGCTGTTTCGACCCGATTAGCTAACAATCAACTAACAGCTAAAATAGCCTCATTTTCAACAAATTCAAGCGGGATTTTGCCCCCTGCTCTACCGACTGAGCTATCCTGCCGCTCTCTATCCGTGCGATTATGGGAACGCCCGTCAGCCGGAAGAGCGCGGCTGACTGCCCCAAGGGCCGCCAGTGCCGATCTCTGAATTTCGGGAGGGGAGAGGCGCGAACATTGGTCCCGTTTCCAACCCGTACGGGACCGGGACCAACATCCGCCCGCAACGCGACTGACAGGAACGGGCATTTCGATGATGATTCCGTCTGCGCTCGGAGCTCACCTCCGGATGCCGGTTCGTTCCTCCCCTCCGCCTCCATCTTTCCTCATGCCCGACGAATACGTGTCCTCCCCGTCCTCCATCATCGTTCAGGAGAACGGGGAGGATGTTTTTTCGTCCCGGAGTAAAAAAACACAATCTTTCGGGATAGTATAACCCAGCTCAGGAGGAACAAAAATGAGTACAGAAAATGAGTTCGAGGATCCCGCTATGTCGGAAGAAGGAGCAAAAATGGAGAGACATACGCCGAAAAAAAGAGAATTCGGGTTTGTTGTGGCGCAGACGGTAACTGAATCGACGCCGTTGCCCGAGATCGAGAAAAGCATCAACAACTTTTTCAACGAGATGGGAAGCGAACTGGCCAAGGCGTGTCATATAAAAAGGGCGGCCATAGAAACCGAAATCCACTACAATGGACGCAAGAGAATACTTGAAGGTCAGTGCTATATTCCCAAGGCGGCCAACGAGAATGTGATCGACCGGCTGTATTACCTGGGGAAAGCGATCTGGCGGGGGCAGCCGACAGAGCCGCATAACTTTTCCCTTTTCACTGTTGATGAGCCCGACCGCACGGAAGACAATGACGAGAGGGACGGCATCAGTTTGTGAGTCCTGCACGATACTTCGCCGCAAAAATGACTGAACCGGTTTGAATTTGGAAAAATGCCTTTACGGAACGGCCCCTCCCATTGAAGCGGGAGAGGCCGTTTCAGTTTTTTGCCCGAGTTTTTGGAACACTATCGGAGGTAGTGCGCCTGAACTGTCGGGGGGGTATTCCTTTTTATGAAGGCAGTGGTTTCACAGTTCGGAGATAATCTTTTTCAGTACATCGGATTTGAGAGCCATGTAACGCTTTTGGTAAGCGGTCAGGGTTTTCCACGGGCAAAGGGCGGCCGCCTTTTTCTGGAGTGCCGGAGTCAGTATCGGTAGGGTCGTTGCCCAGATGTCGTTGCCTTCGAGGGTCTGTTTGACAACGGCAGCTTCCTCCGGAAAACGAATCAGCAGCATCAGCCGTTCCCAGGGATCAAGGGTCCAGAGCTCGTGAAGCGGTAATTGAGCTATCAACTCCGGATATTGCTCAAGATACGGTTCAAGATCCGCGCACTTGGATTCCCATTCGTCATACAGTTCCCAGTAGTCATTTTTCTTCAGGTTGGCCTCGAAAAAAGGAAGAAACTTGGACTGCATGACGGTATATTTTTCACTGATTTCCTTGTCGTGCATCTCATCGAATGTCCGGATAAATTCCGCATCTGACATTTTTCTGAAATACGCCTCCATCGCCTGCTGATAACTGACCTTGACCTTCTTTGTCGCCATAGTCCCTTTCCTCCTCTGTGGATTAAAACGACCTGCAACCGACTCTGCGATTGAGGTTGTTCATGTTGCTTCCAATCTTATTTCGTCATGCCTTTTTCTTGCTCAGGTCGATTTGGACCTCTTCCCAGTAGAGCGTATCCTCGACGGGTTTGTTGTCGATCTCCCAGAAGTGGTTCATCACATCCTCTTTACGGATGCCGGCGGCGGAGGTTCGCTGCAGGTATTTCTCGAGAACCTCCGGTCCGATGGATTCCGAAGCTGTCAGTTCGTCGAGATGATCGCAGAGTGAGGCGAGGACGTTCTCCGCCACGGGATCGCCGATCCGCCACCCTTCCGGCGGCAGCGTCGTGCAGACCGTGAGCAGACCGCGGCCGACCTTCACCGTGAAGAGGTGCGAGAAATCGCGCAGCGTGTCGGCGTCGATGAAATCCTTGATGCCGTGGATCAGTCCCTTCATCCGGTCGCGCACCGGCTTGTCGATGCCGAAGATGTGTTCGTTTGCCTTTGCCGGAAAATCGTCGAGACAAACCTTGTAGCATCCTTCCAGAAGCGGCTGCATTTCAAGATCGAAATAACGCTCCGACGCCAGCGCTTCGCGGAGCAGCGGCTCAGCGATCACGCCGCCGAGGTTGCTTCCTCGGTCCCAGATACAAGGCTTGAAGCGTTCCAGCGCTCCGGGGAGATAATACTGATGCCCCGGCGCGTCGCGGTGATAGAGCAGCAGAATATGCCGTCCCTCGGCGAGGTGTTCGAATACGGCGTCGGTCAGCCGGTCGGTGATGATCCGGTCGGAATCGACTGCCGCGCCGGAGGAGGCGAGCCATTCGGCGAGACGTCTGTCGGCCAGTTCCTGTCGGGGGATCCACGCGGGCTTCGCATGGGGATAGAGCCAGATGTGCCAGCTGTTTTCCAGAGTCAGATTTGCAGAGACGAACCGTGCGGCGATCTCCGCACGTTCCGCTCGTGCTTTAGGTGTAAAATTCAGCGTGATTTCGGCGATCTTCTGCAGACCGCCGGCCAGCGCGACCTCTTTTCCACAGTAGATTTCTTTGCCGTTCACCGCGACGGTGACGGTCCCGCGGATCCGAGGCGACGGCAGGAAGTCGGAGATTTTCAAGGTCATCTTTACCGCTTCGTCATAAAAGAAAGTCTCCTTCTCGAAACACCCCAGCAGCACCGCGTCGTCGTTGATCGCGCGCATCCACCTGGCGTCGATATATTTGTCATCGTCGAAGCAGTCAACGATCCCGTTTTTGTTCTCGTATTTCAGGCAGTCGGCGAACTGCAGCATCTCGAAGCCGCAGAGTGCGGAATCGCGCATCTTCTCGAGATAGACCTTGTAGGCCATCTTCTTGAATTCCTGCGAACCTTTGATGTAATCGGGCAGTTTATCGCGCAGTCCTTTGCGGTCGATGAGTTGCGGGAGTTCGGTCATGAAACGCGGTTTTCTGATGCCGTTGGCCTTGAGGTATTCCCCTCCGACCCGAGCACAGAAATCATCGAATTTTCGGTTCAGCGCGTCGTAGTCGGGAACGTCGATGTAGTGCATCGCTTCGTGTGCCAGTACCGGGTGCAGCGGAACCGCTTCCCTGCGGATCGCGGCGGAACAGTCGGCAGTCTGTGCTTCGGCGGTAAGCGGCACGTCATAAGTTGAACCGTTGATCCGCCAGCAGTCGTCGGTCCGAAACATTTCCGCATGATGTTTGTAGGGAAAGTAGTAGGCGATGTGCTGAGCGAAGATGTCGGCGGTCGGCCGGTCGTATTCGCCCCAGCCCGAGTTGTCCAGGATCAGTTTGTCGGGGGCGAGTTCCTTTCCGATCGCGTAGAGTTTGTGAACACCCGGCTGATGTCCGGAGTTGTGCATTTCGTTGCCGATGCAGAACATCGCCGCGGAGGGATGGTTGCGGTATTTCAAGATCGTCTCGCGCCATGCGGCGTTATCCATCGCAAGAGCGGTTTTGTTGCCGGCGGAGTCATATTCGTAGGCGAAGCCGATCTCCATGTGGATGAGGAAACCTTCCTCGTCGGCGGCTTCGACGAATTCCGGCGTGGGGATCGTGCTGTGGAAGCGTACCAGATTGAAGCCGAATTTCTTCGCCTGCCGGATGTACTTGACCGCCGCATCCTTGAGGGAACCGCCGGTCATGTTGGGGTGTTCGTGGGCCTCTATCCCCCGGATGCAGCCGCGCAGATAGATCCTTTCGCCGTTGAGCAGGACGTCGGTGTTGGAGAAGGTACGGAGGTCACAAAAAC
Source organism: Lentisphaeria bacterium (assembly GCA_017450705.1). Classification (GTDB taxonomy): domain Bacteria; phylum Verrucomicrobiota; class Lentisphaeria; order Victivallales; family Victivallaceae; genus UBA1784. The sequence continues at coordinate 46,243 of JAFSTC010000035.1, forward strand.
CAAATCGCTGTGAAACATCTTTTGCCCTGAGGTCGTAAAGGACGGGATGTTCGGGCGACCACGGCTTCAGATTCGCGGCATCCAGAACGGTCGTAAAGATGCCGTTTTGTGTTTTTTTACAGAGGGCAGCCGTTTCGATTTTTTCTCCTGCCGTATCGGTTATTTCAATGTCGGTCAGAAGCGTGTCGCTTTCAACGGTCAATATCCCGGCTTCGGTTTTTCCATATATGTGGATCATGATTATTCCCCCTTTTTATCTGCTTCTGTTTGCGAACTTCCAAGAGGAAAAAGTGTCTTTCTCGAGCAACAGGAAGGGTCGAAAATGAACAATGAGCGGCAAACTCCCACTAATAAAATTGATCGCATCCTGCAATCCCCCTTAGACCGATTTGTGAAGCCATCTGCGGCGTCCAAAGTTCGTTGAACGTTGCAGTCAAGACTTTTGGAAAGATTCTACATTCAATAAAAGCTGTTATTTCACCTTTTTCATATTAACTGTTATGCTGTTGACCATTTCTGCGATAGTGCGGTCGTGAAAACTGCCGATGGAATTCTGACTGCCCAGATAAGTGAAATTGACATCGGGAGAAAGCAAGTGTTCCGGATGTTCGACAATGCCGATGCATCCCGCAATGGCTTCCGGAATGAATTTCCCTTTGGCTGTCTGTGCGGAAACATAGGCAAATCCCTCCCCGGCGAACCCCTGTGCTTCAAAAGTGATCTGCTTCACGACAGCAGCGGATGAAATGAAAAAGTATTTTTCGAAAATCGTATCTTCAATTCGATTTTTAAATACGCCGGAGGCAATTTCCCTGCCGTTTACCAGAATTCGGATGCGCTCCACGCCGTAACCATCAGGTAGAACTAACAGGACTTTGACAAAACCTTTTGAGGCGATATCCCGGGGGATTTTCTGGAGGGCACGAACCCATTTTTCGATCATTCCCTGAAAATTTTTGACATCGCAATCTCGGCGATGATGAATATAAAAATCGGCATATTTCTTTCCGGCATCGGCGACCTCTTTCGCAATCGTTTCCGGGGCCTCTCCTGACAGTCCGTTGAACCGGTTCCAACAGGCGCGCAGACTGCGTTCCTCAAGCAGTTTCAGAGCACAGTCAGCCAAAATGTCGTTGAGGATAATTTTTGCCCGATCGGAATGAACTCTGTCAGAATACTGTGTCAGGATCGAAGTGAGGGTTTGCAGGGCGTAAAACCGTTCAGAATTCGGACCGAAAAAGCTGAAGGAGCAAAGTGAACTCTGGGAAACATTCGGCATCCGGTGAGCCAAGTCGGCGTATTGTGCAATGGCATGAAGAAACGGTTCATCGTTGATTTCGAACAGATTGGCAGCCGTCAACCGTATTGCGTTGCCGGCATCCTGAACGGCATGGCCCCACAGCAAACCGGTTGCTGCTGTCGTCGGAAAAAATTTGTAAAGCAGAGATGCCGATTTTTCCCAGGATGTCAGCAGACCGCCCAGGGGATGATAGTTGTCTCCATGGACGGTCGAGGTGTCGATATTGTTCCAGCAGTAATCTGCCGGGGCGACCAGATAATCGAAACCGAGCCGGTCGTATTCTTTCAGCCGATCATGGAAACAGCAGTTGCAGAAGTGTCCGAGATAACCTCGAACATTTTCCTGATACTGCCAGTTGACCATGATGATGTCGCGCGGCATATCGGGCAGGATATCGGGATAATATTCAAACATGTCATCCCAAAGCATCATGCGCTTCCCGAGCTTGGTCACCACCTGGTGGACGAATTTGAAGTGTCCCAGATATAGTTTTGCCTCCCCTGGAAAATCCGGAGCTTCCCCGCGGCATTTCGAACAGAAATCCATATCGAAGACTTCATCCCCTCCGACATGGAAACAGGGCGTTTCGGTAAAGATTTCAGCGACGTCAGAAAGGTAGGAAGCCAGAAAAGTACGGGTTTCCGGCAGGGAAGGACAGAAATCCGAAGAGAAGGTCTGACCGAACCTGCCCTTGATGCCCTCGCGCAGTTCGGAACAGGAGGCAAATTTTTTCTGTTTAAGAAGCAGTTCGGCATGTCCGAGTGTGGCAAGACCGGGAACCACGTTGATTCCGTACCGTGCCGCGTAGTCGATGATTTCCCGGAGCTCCTCTGCAGAATAACCTTCGTTTTCCCCTATGTCGAAGGTTTTGGTGCGGACCCGCCACTCCAGATAAAGAAACAAGGTAGTGTAATGGTTTTCGGCAATAAAATCAATGTATCCTTTCAAGAACGGGATAGTTTCCATCTGCCGGGCCAAATCAATCTGGACTGCACGGATCTGAAACTTCAGTTTCATAGAGTATCTCCTGTAAAATCGAATTCTGTCGGCAGAAGAAAAGGCTGACGCCATTGTGTTTTGGGCACAATCAAAACCGCAGGCTGCCGGCAGCAGCACACACCGGCAGCAGAGCGGTCTCGAACTGCGTTGTGATACTGTTTTCCCTTTATTGTTTTGGCGAAACCTCTGTGACTTCTATCTGGTCAAACCATGCTTCACCTTCCGCATTCCAGATCCACATGCTCAGCCTGGCCTCCCTTCCTTGACCTGTGTCCGCCGGAGTGGTGAACTCCATGCTTATCCGGTGCCAGGGCGTCGTACCGAGTTCACGAATTCGCGGAAGGGCAATCCCTTTACTCTTGTTGAAATAAAGATACATCCCTGCTCCGCGTCTTCCCACCAAGTTTCTGGTTTTCAAAAAATAGGTCAGCCGATATTTCGTATTCGGCTTCATTTCCGGCAGCTTGAAGCCGGAGCTCATCCGCATCTCTTTGACATTTTTGAAATGCATGCTTTGCCCGTCAGTGATGAAGATTCGGTTGTCAAGACCATATTCTTGCCCGCCATTGACACCGCCGCTGCGCCAGCAATGACGTTTTTTTCTGTCGGAAAAATCTTCTTTCAGAAGATATTTTCTGGTGTCCGGCTTGAAGGATATCCTGCCCCAGTTTTCAATCGCATGAAATCCCCCGCGGAGACCGGAGTTCGGACTCCACTGATAGTCGGACACCTTAAATTTGGTCCCTTTCAACGCACGGTGCCGACAGAAATTGACCGGGAACGAATCATTGATTGCCCCCAGGTCTTTCAGAGGGATCGTTACAGCCACAGTCCAGCCATCGGTCCGCTTAATCGTCTGCGCGACTGCAGAACTGTTCCAACTGATGTCGCCCATCTTGCCCTGTTCACAACGGTAATCGGTCAACGCGCCATTGGCGTTAACTGCGAAATGATAGTACACCTTGCGGTCTCCCGATGGATTGAGCATCACCTCCACATCGGAATCTTCAAAGATTTCCGAATTGTCCCGCCCCGTATGAGTTGCGAGCAAATCAGCCATGCGGGGTTCTTCGCAGTCGAAGGTGACGGTCAGATTTTCCTGACTCCGGGAGAGAGTGACTTTTGTATTGACTTCATTGATCTCGCTCTTGCACGGACGCAACCAGACTGTCCCCGGACAATGGGCAAGCCATGAATCAAGAGCATCCTGATTTTCCTGATATTGTTTCAGTGCGGCTTCCAGCGGTCCCAGCAGATGCTTCCGGATGAAATTGATTCGTTTGGCTGCGCTCTTGTTGCCGGCCGCGGCTTTCAATGCCTGGTCGAAGAGCTCGTTGTATTCCTTCATCTTTTCCGGCGAGTAGATTGTCGTCCATATCTGGTGGGCAGTTGGAATGCGGGTAACCGGTCCAAGTCCGGTGTCGACGGTATTGCCCAGTATTTTTGTGCCCCAGGCTTCTTCCAGCGCATCGTAGAATTTTTTCATCATCGGGGCACCCTTGCCGAACATGACGCGATAGTGGTCGTTCAGGATTTCTTCCGTGCTCAAGCTGTTGTTCCACAACTTTTTCGACAAAATGTAGTAATTCAGATACTGAAACAACTGATAATCGGATTCAGATTCAAAATAGCCGCCGTCGATCAAGCCTTTATTGGCATCTATGAATTCACCCAGGCGCCGTGGCAACATTGGCGGAGCGCCGGGGATAACCTTGTTCATGTGCTTTCCGATCGCATAAGTCCAGACAGCGACTGGGTTCCCGATTTTTTTATACCAAGAACGGATTTTTTCGGTATCGTTCCGGTTTGCTCCCAGCCCGAGCACCGCCACTTGGACTCGGATATTGTCCGGGAGGTCGAAATCCGGTATCTTGTCGTATGGAGAGTAGGCCATTTGCGCCACTCCGCCCTTGATTCCTTCTTTTTTCAGCCGCTCTGCGATTTCCGCAGTGAATCCCCACATGAAATTGCTGACAGCCTGACGCTGTTTCGGATCGCTATAGATCTTTCCTCGGCCCGGTTCAGCGATTTTTCGGCACTTTTCGCAGCCGCACCAGTACAGCCAGTCGGGCGGCATGATGTTGAAGAATCCTTTGCCCCCGTTGTTGTAGCGCCAGCGGGAAATTTCCCGACTGGATGACGGCTGATGAGTCAGCCACGCTTTCGCATCCTGAAAAATCACATCCCTGACCCCGCTGTTGAAACAGAGATGGCCTGTATGCCGGATATCACTTTCTTTGCATCGGCGACCATCGGTCATCAGGGCGAAATACTCCGGATGGGTCTCTCCAAAACGTCTGATCAGATCCAGACGGGTCAGGCCGTGTCCATACTGAATCATGGTTTCGGAAAAACGCAGCCGAACTCTGGTCAGACTATCCCCGTTCGGACGCCCTTTTTCACCGTAGCCCGGGTAGCAGATCCGCTTGAACGCCGATGAAAAGTTCCGCAAACTCATGTCCGGTCGTTCCAGAATATTGATTTTTTCAGGCAGGTACAGCGCCCCTTTGGACGGGACTACCGTTCCGTGCGGTCCGACAAAGAAGAACCGGGTATCCGCAAAGCGTTCCAAAAAATCATATACTGCGCTCAGCGTGCCCCGCCGATAGGCTTGCTCCCACGAGTTTTGCAGCGGCGTTTTTTCCCGATCGTCCCGACCAGCCAAAAACACCTGTTTCCCTTTCCGGATGATGTAATAACCCTCGTCCGGCAGTTTGTTCACGTCAATTCCAGCAGCTTTCGAATACGAGTTGTCGCCCAAGATCAATGCGATTTTACTGCCCGACGGCTGTGATACCACCGGGAACTTGACCCCGGTGGCCTGCTTCAGGAATTCCTGCAGTTCTCCGGCCGCGAAATCCAGAAGCGGGATACGATTCTCCACAACGATTTCAAGTTCGCGGATTTTTTCTATCTCACCGGATATTTCCGTGATTCTCGGGGGCGACGCCATGCTCAGAAGGCAGACTGTCAGCAGGGCGGCTGTCACGATTTTCTTTTTCATTGTCCTCTCCCGTCAGACTCAATATGAAGGCCCGTATTCCCAAAACGACTTCTCGTTGCGTGCATTATAATTGTAGATGTCAGGGATTGCCGCCATCTTGCGGTATTCCACATGCCCGTCCAGCATCATAATGTTGCAGCCGTCGGAATGGATGGGCCAAGGGCAATTGTCTGCCTCGGATGCAGTGCTTTTCCACGAGAGGTCGATATAGCTGCTCTTGGAGTCCATCAGCAGGAAGTTTCGGGAGGGATACTTCAATTTCGGCAGGAAAACACCGACCATGTCTTTGATGGTTTCATTGTTGGTTCCGAGCGTGTATTTAGATGTTCCCTGTGTCAGCGGGGTTTGCGCCGGACAAGCGAATTTCATGTAAGTCCCGCTTGATGTTATCAAACCGAAATCACTGATGGATCTGGTTGTGTAAGCGTGCACGTAGGGTGCGAAGTATCCGGCAGGAGTTGTTTCCTGTTTGACCAGATTGCCTGCCCAGAAACTGTGTGCACAGGTTGAAATACGGGGACCGTCTTTTTTGGGCGGAACCCAGTCCCCGTGGTCGGACGCATACTGCATGATAACTTTGGCAAACTGGCCGATGTTGGATGCACAGGAGATTGCCTGCGCTTTTGCTCTGGCCATCTGCAGGGCGGGCATGAGCATGGCGGCCAATATGGCGATGATGGCGATCACGACGAGGAGCTCGATAAGAGTGAAACAGGATCGCATAGCTCCGGTTATGCAACTTGGGTTTGACGATTTTTTCATAATTTCCCCTTCTTTCTTTTTTGTTGCCGGATCACGCAAAAGCGCGAGTCCTCTCTTTTTATGCTGTTTCGACTAAGTGGTCAGTTTAACTCTTTTTATTTTGTTTTCTGTTTGTTCTCCTCCAGCCAGGCTTTCAGACAACAGTAAAGCGTATCGCCCATCTGACAGTACCCCGCTCGGGCAGGATGGACTCCGTTGTTTTGTCGCCGGATTTTGGAGGGATTTCCCTCGTTGACCGACTCGTTCATTGTCGGGAAATTGTTTTCCGTGTCAATGTTGATGTAAACAGGGACGATATTGAATTTCAGTTCTTTGCTCTTCTGAAGAAGCGCACGGTTATAGTAATCCAGATTTTTACGGTACTGCCAACTGGTCTGTCTGCAGGCATAATTCGCTCCGAAACCATCCTGGCTCGCGCCGGGGATATGTTGGAACACAAAGATTGCCGGTTCAGGTTTGAGTTTCCTGAATTCCGCAATCAGTTTCTCCATGTTTGCCATGGATTTTTGCGTGATTTCGGCAAGAGTTTCATCTGAGGCCCGGAGAAAATCGTTCAGTCCCAACTGAAAACTGACCGCATCGGGAATTTTTCCGCTGTTGTTGCGTTTGAAATACTCGCTGAGATCGAACACTCCCTTTCCGTCTTTTTCAAAGATGAACGGACTGTTACGACCGAGCGGTCGATCCGGGTGCATGCCGTCGTTTTGGGATTGTCCCATGACGGCCCAGCGTGTCAGAAACGAATCCCAGCGCCAGCCTCCGTACCCTTCGTGTCTGCCGAGCCCACGGCTTCGGGTTCCAATACTGGTGAATTCCGGATTGCCCGGCCTCTGCATCAACTCCGCCACGCGATTGGGATAATGTCCTGCGCCTGTTTGACTCGCCCCGATCATAAGCAAAGAGAATCTCCTGCCCTTGCCGGCATCTTCCGGAACAACTACCAGTTCCGATTCGGCTTCTGCAGCGACTCCGTTTTCACTGATGACACGGATTTTCCATTTCCAGGTTCCGACATCTTCCTTTTTGGGGGCAAATCGCCATCTTTTCAAGTCGTTCCGCCCTTTTTCGCAGTCTACGTCAAACACATAATTGGCGGGGTTGATCACGGTCACGATATTGTTGAAATACACGTTCATTTCCACGCCCGGAACGGCATAGAGCTTTTCGGGGATGAGCAACCGGACATTTTCGGCAGCGGACGACACACCCACCAACAATGCCAGCATTGCAACAGTCAGTGATTTACAGCTCTGTTTTTGCATTCTGTGATCTCCGTAAAACCAATTTCGAAAGTTTGATTTTCGCCCAACAATAAAGTTTTGAAGTTACTTCTCGTTTCAGCCGAGGATTTCGGACATTTCCACTATTCTGTGCTGACGGCGGGAAAATTCGGCAGCCTGTCCAAGCGCAGTTGCCACCAGTCCCTGTTCCGCAGTGGAAGAGGCCTCTTCTTCGCCTCGCAATACGTTGCAGAAGGTATCGACCAGACGGGGATCAGCTCCGCCGTGTCCGCCCTGTTCCTTGTTGATATGATAAGTGACTATCTCGCCGCCCCAGCGCGGAGTAATGGTAATCGTCCGATCGGTCAAGCTGACTTCCGCCATTCCGCGGTCTCCGACGATCGTATAAATACGGTCGTTTTTGCTGCCGATGAAGGTTTCGAACAGACCAACTTTAATATCGTTCTCGTATTCGACCATCGCCATGCCGTTGTCATGGTTGTCCTTGTCGGAAAGATACATGCAAAGGTTCTTGACATATCCGTCGACGGCCTGGGCCTCGGGCCCCCATTGTGCCAGCAATTTCTCGGAAAGGATGTATTTGTCCGGACATTTGTCTTTGTAATGGCACACATTACATGAGGGGCCGGGTTCGTGACCGGCTTCAACCGGGAACGGGATGCCTTCGCGATTGAGCACGTTCACGGCAGCAAACGAGGTCACGCGCAAAGGCTTCGGAAACCCCAACAGCCAATTGAAAATATCGAAGTCATGACTGGCCTTATGATTCCAAAGCCCCCCGGTTTTCGAAAACAACCGATTCCAGCGAGACATGTAGGTTCGTCCGCCATCGTAGAATTCCCGGTTTTCGGCAAGGAAGACTTTGCCCAGCGTCCCCCCATCGATGATTTCCTTCAACCGCTTCAACACGGCATTGTGGCGGAGATTGAAGCCGATCATCACGATTTTTCCCGACCGTTTGGCCGTCTCGACAATATCGCGTCCGTCGGCGACATTGGTTGCGAGGGGTTTGTCGATCAGGACATTCCAACCGTGCTTCAATGCGGTCACGGCGCAGTCGCGGTGGCAACAATCGGGACTGGCGATGATGACGCCGTCAAGCTGTTCCTTGTCCGCCATATCGTCGATATTGATATAGACGGGCGGATTGATATTCAGAATTTTTGCCGCTGCGGAAGCGCGTACGTGATTAGGATCGCACAAGGCAGCGATTTCGACATCGCTTCGTTCCTTGAGCCGCATTCCAAAGCAGTCGGTACCGCGCGATCCCATGCCGATGATTCCAATTCGAAGTTTTTTCTCCATAAAACAGCAGCCTCCATACCTGTAATGACGTTGGTGTCCTTTGTAAAACCTTAAATTTTTTGTTCAAAAAACAGTCTTTTTTGTTTCCCTCTGCGGCGAGTCGGATTCCAGTTCCCGAAGAATTTCAGCGCAGGAAATGATTTTTTCCTTCAAATCGTTCAGGGAATAAAAATAATGATTGCTCGCCTCAAAACCGATCCTCGAATCGCATCGGACCAATTCATGCAGACGTTTTGCCAGCACGATCTCTTCCTCAGCACATTTCCGCA
>JAFSTC010000036.1 GCA_017450705.1 Lentisphaeria bacterium
ACGTCTCGGGGGCCCGCACACGCCGCGGGATTTTTGCCAAGCTTTTTTTGAAAAAAAGCGTTTACCCGCTTTTCTTTGTCTTACTTTCTTTTCTTCCGGAGGAACGTCTCGGGGGCCCGCACACGCCGCGGGATTTTTGCCAAGCTTTTTTTGAAAAAAAGCGTTTACCCGCTTTTCTTTGTCTTACTTTCTTTTCTTCCGAAAAGAAAGTAAGACATGCGGGCGAGTTCGGGGGTGGGGTCGGTGAGGGGGCGGATGGTGGAGAAGGTGCGGCCGTTGGAGACGGATTTTTCGACGAGGAAGTGGCGGTCGGCTTTGGAGGCGACCTGGGCCAGATGGGAGATGGAGAGGATCTGGCGGCTGCGGGCGAGGAGGCTGAGGGCTTCGCCGACTTTTTCCGCGGCGGCGCCGCCGATGTTCATATCGATCTCGTCGAAGACGACGGTGGGGATGGCGTCGGAATCGGCGAGGACGATCTTGAAGGCGAGCATGATGCGTGAGAGTTCGCCGCTGCTGGCGATCTTGCGCAGGGGTCGGAGCTCCTCGCCCAAATTGGCGGAGAAGAGCAGTTCGAAGCGGTCGGAGCCGTTGGCGGAATCGGGGACAACGGAAAACTCCGGTTCGAGACGGGCGTGGGTAAAGCCGATCATTTCGAGGCGGGAGACAAGTTCCTTCACGAGTTTTGCGGCGGCCTTTTTCCGGGCTTTGGAGAGTTCGCCGCAGGCGGCGGAAAGCTGACTTTTCAAATTTTCCTTTTCGGCGAGGAACTCCTTGCGTTTGACGGAAGCGCGGCGGAAGTCGTCGAGCTGTTTTTCGGCCTTTTCTCGGGCTTCGAGGAGAAGTTCGATGGAGGGGGCGTAGCGGCGTTTGAGGGTATGCAGAGAAGCCATGCGTTCTTCGAGGGCGGCAAACTCCGCGGGATCCAGTTCGATGCGGGAGGCGAGGTCAGAGATGTCGCGGGAGAGGTCGGAAACGAACTCCTGTATCTCGACGCAGCGGGAGACGAGGGAGGATATGGAGTTTTCGTCGATCTTCTCCAGTTCGCCCAAGCGGCGGACGACGTTGCCGAGGCGGTCGGCGACGGCGTTTTCGCCTTCGTAAAGTTCGGAGGAAAGTTCCGAAGCGGTGGCGAGGACGAGTTGGGCGTTGGAGGCCAGACGGTGCCGTGCTTCCAGTTCACGGTCCTCGCCGGGAGCGGGATCCACGCGGCTGATCTCTTCGACCATGAGGGCCAGCCGGTCGGCCAGGGCGGCGTCGGGGATCCCGGCCTCGAATTCGGCGATCTTGCGGTCCAGTTCGCCGATGGCGGAAGAGAGGGCGGCGCACTTGGCGCGCAGGGAAACGAGGCTGCCGTACCGGTCGAGGAGTTCGAGCTGCCGGGCGGGATGAAGGAGCGAGAGCTGTTCCCCGGCGCCGTGGCGGTCGATGAGGAGCGCGCCCAGATCGGCGAGAAATTTGGCGCCGACGGGGGAGTCGTTGACGTAGTTGCGCACGGCGGAAGGGGTCAGCACCCGGCGGATGCAAAGCTCGCCGCTGCCGGTTTCGAAGGGGATGTCGGCGGAATCGAGCCGCTCTCCGACGAGGGGCCTGAGATTTTCGGGGACGACGAAGATGCCGGAGATCTCCGCTCGGGAGCAGCCGCCGCGGACGGCCCCGTGGTCGGCGCGTCCGCCGAGAAGGAGATCGACGGCGCTCATCAAAATGGACTTGCCCGCGCCGGACTCGCCGGTGAAGACGTTGAATCCGGGGGCAAACTCAAGTTCTGCGGATTCGATCAGGACGTAATTACTGATTTTGATGAAGCTGAGCATTGGATGAGCGGAGTCGTTTCACCAGTTGATAAACGGCGCGGGCGGCGGCGCGGCGGCGGATGGCTTCGCGTCCGCCCCGCAGGTTGAGTTTGAGGACGGTCGTCTCGCCGGCGAGGAAACAGCCGACGTAGACGAGCCCCACGGGTTTCTCGGGTGTGCCGCCGCCGGGACCGGCGATGCCGGTGGTGGAGACGGCGCAGTCGCAGTTGAGAACTCGCGCCGCGTTCCGGGCCATGAGGGAAGCAGTCTCCTCGCTGACGGCCCCGAGGGTGTCGAGGATCTCCTGCGGCACGCCGAGGACATCTCGCTTGACTTCATTGGCGTAGGAGACGATGGTCCCCTTGTAGAACGCCGAAACGCCGGGGATGTCGGTCATGAGAGTCCCGATGAGGCCGCCGGTACAGGACTCGGCGGTGCCGAAGGAGAGATGCCTTTCGGCGAGGAGCGAAACAAGATAGGCGTAAAGATCGGTGACGCCCGCGGGGAGCGCGTCCTCGCCCGCGGAAGAGCGGGCACGTTCCAGCGCTTCGGAGACGATTTGCGGATCGTCGCCCTCGAGGAAGAGCTTCGTTCCCTCGGGAACGGCGGTGTAGGCGATCTCGACGGGATAATTTTCGAGGGCCGGCTCGACGGCCTTGGAAAGGAACGATTCGCCGACGCCCGCCGCGAGGAAGCCGCACGTGAAACGGCGGTCGTGATCGAGTTCCAGAAGTTCGGGCAGAAGGTGATCGTGCATCATGGGGACGAATTCCGTCGGGGGACCGGGCAGAAGGAAGACGTGGCGCATCCGGCCGCCGTAGAAACTGGAGAAAGCCAGTCCCGAAGCGGAGCCCACGGGGTTGGGCAGATAGTGGCCGCCCTTGGGAACGCGGGCCTGACGCAGCTGCCCCTCGGGACAGTGGCCGGTGTGGATCCTGTGCCAGAAGTCGACGACCTTTTTTTCCAGTTCGGGGGAGCGCTCCAGAGGGCAGCCGAAGAACGAGGCGGCGACGTCGAGGGTGATGTCGTCGCGGGTGGGTCCGAGACCGCCGCAGAGAATCAAGACGTCGGCGGTCTTCATGGCGGAGGAAATGGCGCCGCCGATCTCTTCGCGGCGGTCGCCCACGGCGATCTCCAGCGCCAGCGGGATCCCGGAGGCGGTCATTTCGGCGCCGAGACGCGCCAGATTGGAGTTGACGGTGGAGCCTTTGAGCAGTTCCGTCCCGGTGCAGACGACGGCAATGTTCATTTTCCGGCTCCGGCGCCCGTGATCTTTTTGACGATATCTGCGAAACACCGGCCGGAGGGCGTGTTGGCGTCATGGCGGATGAAGGGGGTCCCCTCATCGCCGTCGCGGCAGATCGCGGGGTCGATGGGGATCCTGCCCAGCAGCTCGATGCCGAACTTCTGGGCGAGGGCCTCCCCTGCCCCGGCGGAAAAGATCTCAGTGACCTCGCCGCAGTGGGGACAGACGAACCCGCTCATGTTCTCGATGAGGCCGACGACGGGCATTTCGAGCTGACAGCAGAAGTTGACGGACTTGGCCACATCGAGGGCCGCGACCTGCTGGGGGGTGGTGACGATGACCGCGCCGGCCTCGGGACCGAGGAGCTGACAGATGGTCAGGGGCTCGTCGCCGGTGCCGGGAGGGGCGTCGACGACGAGATAATCCAGCTCGCCCCAGAGGACGTCGGTGATGAACTGTTTGATGACGCCCATTTTCATGGGTCCGCGCCAGATCACAGCCTCGTCGGGATCGCGGAGGAGAAATCCCACGGACATGACCTTGAGTCCGCCGAAGGAGACGGGGATCATGCGTTCGCCGTCGGTCTCGGGGGCCTCATCCTCCAGTTTGAGCATCTTGGGGACACTGGGACCGTGGAGATCGATGTCCAGCAGGCCCGTGGCATAGCCCTCCATGGCCAGCGCGATGGCCAGATTGACGGCGACGGTGCTTTTGCCGACGCCGCCCTTGCCGGACATGACGACCAGTTTGTTTTTGATCTTTGCGAGACTGTTCTTGACGATGATGGCGTCCAGCCCTCCCGCGGAGGGATTGCCGCCGCAGCTTTCCTTGTCGGCCATGGGAAACACGCTCCTGAAGATGTTTTTTCCGTAGTAATGACTCCGTGTCTTATAACATATCACGGGAAAAGATAAAATCAAGACGGCCCGGCTTTCCCGGGGGGGCGGACTTGACAAAATCCCGTTGGCGGGCTATTTTTTAGGACGTCGGGTGCGGGGCATTGTCGTTTCTCTTCCCGGCGCCAGGGAGGTGAGGACCGCGCCCGCGGGCGCCGCGTCTTCCCCCGGATCGTGGATTTTTTTTGGCAATCGACCGAAAGGGAAGAACGGAAAAATGGGTTGGATCGACTGGCTGATCGTCATCATCCCCACGGGACTTGTGATCTCGCTGGGAATGTACTCGAGAAAATATGTGCACGGCGTGGCGGACTTCCTCTCCGCGGGGCGGTGCGCGGGACGCTACGTGCTCAGCATGGGCGACGTGGCCAGCGCCCTGGCCGTGACGGGACTGATCGCCTACGTCGAAGTCCACTACAAAACGGGATTCGCCATCGCCTTCTGGAACAGTCTCATCATGCCGCTGACCATCGCCATGGGCCTTTACGGCTACTGCACCTACCGCTTCCGGGAGACCCGGGCCATGAGTCTGGGGCAGTTCCTCGAGATGCGTTACAGCCGGTCCTTCCGCATCTTCGCCTCCGGACTGCGCTCCATCTCGGAAATGCTGGCCAACATGATCATGCCGGCCATCGCCGCACGCTTCTTCATCTACTTTCTGGATCTGCCGCGGACCTTCACGGTCTTCGGGGTCACGGTGCCGACGTTCATGCTGGTGATCGTCATCTGCCTCGTTCTTGCGATCTCGCTCATCTGCTGCGGGGGCACGCTCTCCATGCTGATCGCCGACTCGATCCAGGGGATGGTGCTGTTCCCGCTGATGGTGGTCTTCGTGGTGTTCATCCTCTGGAAGTTCAGCTGGACGCAGGAGATCATCCCCGTGATGAGCGACCGGGTGCCCGGGGAGAGCTTTCTCAACAGTTTCGACGTCAAGAACCTGCGGGACTTCAATCTGCTCATGGTGTTCATGACGCTGATGACGTCGATCCTGCACCGGGCCAGCTGGATCGGCGCGGGGTACTCCACCGCGGCGAAGTCGCCCCACGAACAGAAGATGGCGGGCGTGCTGGGCACTTGGCGGGGGGCGTTGAACACCCTCTTCTACGTGCTGATCGCGCTGGGCATCATCACCGTGCTGAACCATCAGAAATTCTCCGCCCGGGCCCGGGAGATCAAGATCGATCTCAGCCGCCACATCGCCGAGGAACTGGTCTCCCCCGTCCACCGGCAGGACTTCATGACCCGGATCAAGGCCGTTCCGGAACTCAAGCACCAGATCGGCAAAGACGCCCCGCTCTCCCACAAGAAAGATCTGGACACGCCTTACATGGAGGTCGCGCACAAGGCCTTCAAAGAATACGAGGGCGAGGCGCAGGGGAACTCCAAATTCCAGCAGTACCGCACGCTCTATTACCAGCTGATGATGGCCGCCGGGATGCACCGCATTTTGCCGCCCGTCATCATGGGGATGTTCTGTCTGCTGATGGTCCTTGCGATGATCTCCACCGACGACACCCGGATCTTCAGCGCCAGTCTCACCGTCGCACAGGACGTGATCCTGCCGTTCTGCAAAAAAGCGCCGACGCCCGCCCAGCACATCCGGCTGCTGCGGATCGTCTCCATCGGGATCGGCGTCTTCTACTGCTGCGGCAGTCTTTTCATGGCCCAGCTGGACTACATCAACCTCTTTGTCACGATCATGACCATGATGTGGATGGGCGGCTGCGGCCCCGTGATGATCTTCGGATTGTACAGCCGCTTCGGCAACACCAAAGGCGCTTGGGCGTCGCTCCTCACGGGCATGGTGCTGGCGCTGGGCGGCATCGCCGTGCAGCGCAACTGGGCGGACATCGTCTACCCATTCCTGGCCTCCCGCGGCTGGACGGAACCCATCGGCAAGTGGCTGGAGATCGTCTCCGCGCCCTTCAACCCCTACGTGGTCTGGAAGATGGATCCCGTGAAGTTCCCGATCAACTCCTATGAGATCTACCTCGTCACCATGTTCATCACGCTGGCGATCTACTGCGGTGTTTCGCTGGCGACGCAGAAGGAGCCCTTCAATCTGGACAGGATGCTCCACCGCGGCATCTACAGCGACAGCGGCGAAGAAAAGAAGCCCGTCCGCATGACGCTGAAGACGGTCCTCGGCAAAATGGTGGGGATCAACGGGGAATACACCCGGGGCGACAGGGTGATCGCCTGGGGCGTATTCTGGTACAGCTTCGTCTACCGTTTCATCCTCAGCTTCGCGGCGGTGGCGCTGTGGAACCTCGTGTCGCCGTGGCCGCTCAAGTGGTGGGGATTCTACTTCTTCGTCACCACGCTGCTGGTCCCCGGCATCGTGGCTTTCGTCACCACCTTCTGGTTCGGCATCGGCGGCGCCATCGATCTGGTGAGACTGTTCCGCGATCTGGAACACCGCGAAGCCGACATCCTCGACAACGGTCAGGTCGAAGGCAACGTCTCGCTGGCCGACCGCGCCCGTTTCGCCAAACTCGAAGCGAAAGAGAAGGACAAGGAGTGACCTTCCTTTCCGGGGGAGCCCCCTCCCGGCAAGTTACCGGAAGAGGATCTTTTCCATGTCGTATGATGAGGCTTCCAGGGCGCCGTCGCCCCATTCGGGAGAAGCGTCCTTCGCCGGACGGCTGAACCAGATGGTTTCGTCCAGACGGTCCATCTCCACCAGTTCCGGGCAGATGACCATGGCTTCGCTGGTCTCCAGTTTCCCGGCGTGATCCCCGCCGTACTTCTTTCTCGTCTCGGGCCCGCGGATCGGGTGGATACCGATCCAGTTGAAGGGATTGTTGCCGCCGGAGTAATAGGCGCTGAATTTTTCCGTTCCCCACCAGCCCTCGCCGGACTCCTTTTCCAGATACTCGAAGATCACGTGCCGCGCGGCGAAGCGGAAGGCGAGATCCGTCGGCATGCCCTGATAGAACTCCTCCGTCTGGTGAGAGACGAAGGCGTGGATGTTGCGGAACCCCACCCGCAGCAGCCCCCGGAAGATCTCCTCGGCCACGGGGATGATCTTTTCGGAATCCACCTGGACCGTGCCGTTGCGTTCGGGCTTGGCCACGGCCAGAGAGGCCGCGCCGTAGTAAAAGGGCGGCAGAACGACCAGTTCCGGACGGCGCTTTTCGACCCGGCTGATCGCGTCGATGCACGTGAAGCAGTCCACGCCCAGCGGGAGGTGCTCGGCATGGTACTCGATGACCCCCAGCGGCAGGGCCACGGGATAGTTTTTGTCGATCGCTTCCCTCACCTGATAGGGCAGCATGTTCAAGTATTGCATTTTTCCCTCATCCTATTTCGATGGTTTTGGTTTCTTTCGCGGCAAAGGAGACGGTTTTCTCCTCCCGGCCGCCGATGAAAAGGGTCGTGCGGTGGGGCCGGTCGAGCTCGTTCCGGACCGTGATCTCCCCCTTGTCCCAGTCCGCGCCCGTCACGGTCACGCAGTCCAGACCGAAGGCCTGTTTCCGGCCGGGATAAACGGCAATGCCGCCGAATTCCCGCAGAATGTCTCCGAGATACAGATACAGGTCGATAAACAGCGAATAACTGTTTTCCGGATAACTGTGCTTGTAGAGCCCCGACTCGTCGTCCATCTGCGGGTTGTTCTCGTAGATGCTGTACAAAATCTGATCTTTGTGGGGATTGCCCTCGAGGCTCTTTTCGTCCCGGTGGAGCATGACCTGACGGAAGGTCGCGATGCCGCGCTCCATGTAGACGGCCTTGCCCGTCGCCCGGTAGAGGCGCATCAGAAGATACGCGATCCACGCCACGGACTGGTTGCCCGTCGCAGTGCACTGGGTGCGGGAGTAGTCCGGCCAGGTGTAGTAGCTGGTGGAGATCATGCCCCGGGACTTCCAGCCGATCTTATCGTAAAAACTCCCCGGCACGTTGGGGATGTTGTAGCCCATCTGCATGACGCTGCCGAACCGCTGGACCTTTTCCGCGGCATCCAGCCACTTTTTGTCATGCTCCGCGTCGTAGAGGTCGAGAAACGCCCAGAGCATCGTGCGGTAGCCGTCCACGTCCCAGAAGTCCGGATAATCGGTCTCGCAGCCGCCCATGGCGAAGAGCCCCTGCTCCTCGATGTCCAGCAGACAGCGTTCCGCGGTCTTGAGATAGGCGGTGCGCAGCCGTTCATCTTTGGTGGCCTGATACATCTTGATGAGTGCGGGGATCCAGGTCTGGGTTTCGGAATACTGGCTGACCCAGCCGGCTTTTTCCTTCGGCGTGAGGTCGGCGTTGTAGAGCCGCCGGAAGTGGCCGTCCGGCTGCTGGAGTTTCAGCACGTCATCCGCGATCGTAAAGGGATATTTCGTTTGGAACAGGGTTTCATCTTGCAGATACAGCGTCATGGCGTCGTAGATCATCTCCGGCAGGGCCAGGGAGTCCAGCGCCTCGGCCTCGAAGGGGGCGCCCCAGCCGGTCTTTTCGCAGAACGGCATGATGTCCTTCATGAAGTCGCCGGTGTGGAACGGATAGGTCAGTTTTGAATTGCCTACGTAATGATTGTACAGATAGTAATTCAGCAGTTTGACGGTATGCTCGCGGTATTCCGCCTTGCCGGTTTCCTTCCAGCGGCGGTAAAATTCATTGGCTTTGAGCAGGTCGTATTCCAGCCATGAACAGCCGAACTGGTCCGGGGGACGGTAGCCGTCTTTGAACTGCCCGAAGAACTCCGAAAAGTAGTGGGCCGCATAATGATCGCCCTGTTCCACCCCTTTGAGCTCGGAACGCGGCCAGATGGAGACGAATTTTTCGACGAAGTCCGCCATGTCGGTCTGGGGTGTGTGCACGGGCGACTTGTCGAGACGCCACATCACGTCCGAGAGCACCCCCGCATGGTCCTCCCCTCCCCGGCCGAAAAACCAGAAAAAGCACAGATCCAGCGGGCCCTCCACGGGCGTCCGCAGCCGGAAGACATGGGCCAGTTCCGTGTCCTCCCGCTCGGTTTCGGAAACGCGGTCGATATCCGTCTCCCGGTAGGCCTCGCCGAAATAAAGATGCCCGGAACAGGTGAAGAAGATCCGGTTGTTGGCGGCGGAAGCGAGGTAGTCGCTCCAGTCTTTGTCGAAGGGATACGCCCCCTGATTCATCTTGCGGGAGATCCACTTCAACGAGACGTAAGTGAAGTCGGCCACGGGCCCCTCGTTGAAGTAACTTGTGCGGTAAAGGGCGTTCCCGGCGCAGTTATAGTGGATGTCGCGGATGAAGTAAAGCTCCTTTTCCTCCGGGTCCTCGCCGACCGTGATCCGCTCCGTTCCCCAGGTGGTCTCGACGGTGATGCCGTCATGATCGAAGGCGGCGCGCTTCACCTCCCCCAGGTCGGATTCGGCTTTTTTGCGCCACAGGCCGCGCTCGAAAAAGTAGGCGCGAAGGAGATTTCCGCAGACGACGACGGCTTTGTCTCCGCGAATGAGCTCCGCCTGACGCTCCGGCAGTTCCGGCAGTTTGTAGTAACGCGCCCGGTTGGTGTAGTCGACGATCTTCTGCTGACGCTCGAGAATTTTCTCATACATGGTCGTGAATGACTCCCGAAAATTTGCGCGGCAGACCGGAACAGGCGTAGAGCGCCTCCTCGTCGGTCAGACCGCAGAATTTGATGAGATTCGCATAAACTCTGTTCATGGTGGCGAGACTGCCGGTGAGTTTGTCGGTTCCTGCGATGTACAGCGCCCCGTTGCGGACGTCGAACTCCGCCGGGGTCCCGACGGGATCGGGAAAGACGAGGCGCTTTCCCGGCAGTCCCGTGGCGGCGCACCCGTCGGTGACGGCGATGAAGCGCTCCCGGCCCTTGACCCGCCGGACGGTCTTCACCAGCTCGGGGGGCACATGGACGCCGTCGCAGATCATTTCGACGGTCAGGCGGTCGTCGGAAAGGATCTCGAGGAAGGGGCCGTCGGTGTGATAAACGCCGTCGGTATTGCAAAGGGGCCCCTCGCCGTTGTTGCAAAAATGCGTCACCCCGGTGATCCCGCAGGCCACGGCCTCCCGGAGCTTCGCGGGCGAGCAGAAAAAGTGCCCGGCGGAGACGCGGATCCCCTCGGAGGCAAAGTATTCGATGACGGGCAGCGCGCCCTCCAGTTCCGGGGCAACGGCGACGTTTCTCAGGATGCCGCGCCCCGCCCGGACCAGACGCCTGGCCGCCTCGACGGAGGGTTTCGCAAGCAGCGACGCCGTCATGCCGCCCGCCACATGGAGGAAAGGCCCCTCCAGATAGACGCCCGCAAGACGGGCTCCCGGCAGGGGAGCGCTCTCCATGAGTTCCCGGCAGAACTCCAGACACCGCACCAATTCGTCCACCGGCGCGGCTGAGAAGCCCGCCAGAAACGCGTCGGTCTCACCCTTCTCCGCAAGAAAAAGGGACATCTCCTCGTAGGCCTTCCGGTCCAGCTCGATGGTCTTGTGCCCCGCACATCCGTGAAAATGATATTCGAAAAACATCTTTGCCGTCCTTACGCGCGTCCCGCGCTCCATAACATACCACGGAAAACGGCAAATGCAAGCGGCCCGTCAGCCGAAACCGCCGCCTCCTGCTCTCCCGCGGAGGCGGAGGGGGAAGACCGGGGGACTGTGAACACTGGGAATACTGGGAATACCGTTTCTGAACGCGGGGTCAGGATAACCTCTTTTCCCGGAAAGTCGAGCGTTTTTTGTCTGTCGGACTTGCTTGCCCGCCGCAGTCTCGGCGGAGGCGGGTCGGACCTGTCGGACTGGTCGGACATGACTGCCCGGCAGCCCCCCTCCCCCAAACCCAAAATATCCGGCTCTTCTTTTGCTTACTTTTCTTCTCACCGGGAGAAGAAAAGTAAGTGCCCGGGACGGGGGTCGAACCCGTACTTCTTTCGAAAGCAGATTTTAAGTCTGCTGCGTCTGCCATTCCGCCACCCGGGCAAAAAAAGAGAGGGGCAATGTGTAAAAAATAACAGGCGTTGGCGAAAAAATCCAGTGGAAAGGGAAAAAAAACGGCTATTTTCCCGTTTTCGGTGGAAAGGAGGAGGAATCGTGCTATATTTGGGGAGGAAGGGAAACAATATCCATATCAAGGGAAAGAACGATGAAAAAAGCGATACGGAGAAGACTTGCGGTCCTGCTGTGCGTGTTTGCGGCGTTTTCCGTTTTTGCGGCGGGGGAGCTTCCGACGGCGGAACTTGTTCAGGCGGAGAAGGATGCGACGCAGAAGAGGTTTCCTGATTCGGACACGGTGCTGCTGTACGACCGGGAGGACATCAGATACGAGGCGAACGGGCTGTCGGTCTCGACGGACGAATACTATCACAAGGTGCTCACGGAGTCGGGGCGGCGGCAGCTGCGCAGTTTCACGTTCCACTTCAACGCGTCTTACGGCGCGGTGACGGTGGAAAAGGCGATGATCCTGAGGAACGGCAAGGTGATTTCGCTGGATCCCGCGGCGCACACGAAGGTCTCCATCGAGCCGGGGCAGATGGGGAGCAACATTTACGACCCGGCGAACAAAATTCTGACGCTGACGTTTCCCGAGGTGAAGATCGGCGACGTGGTCGGGATCAAGACCCGGACGACGGTCAAAAAGGCGCGGATCCCGGGGTTCTGGGGAGATTACATCGCGCTGCAGGGAAATATGCCGATATTGAAATACATCGTCACGATCGACGGTCCGAAGTCGAATCCCCTGCGGTCGAAGGTGGTGAAGGACCCGGCTGGCAGCGGGGTGAAGTTCAGCGAAAAGGCGGCGGGCGACAGGATCCTTTACCGCTGGGAGGCGGAGAACGTGCCGCAGGCGATCCCGGAGCCGGACATGCCGCCGCTTTACACGGCGGTGCAGCGGCTTCTGGTGGGTACGGCGAAGAACTGGGAGGAGATCTCCAAGTGGTACGATGCTCTGTGCCGTCCCCGGCTGAACGCGGCGGACGAGGCCATCAAAAAGCAGGTGAAGGAGCTGACGGCGGGAAAAAAGAGCGATGAGGAGAAGATCCGGGCGCTGTTCAAGTTCGTGTCGCAGAAGATCCGTTACATGGGGATCACGCCGGAGTCGGAGGCGCCGGGGTACGAGCCCCACGACGTGACGATGACGTTCCACAGGCGGTACGGTGTCTGCCGGGACAAGGCGGCGCTGCTGACGGCGATGCTGAAGATCGCGGGCTTCAAGGCGTATCCCGTGCTGATCATGGCCGGAGCGCCCAAGGACGACGACGTGCCCAACGGGTATTTCAACCACGCGATCACGGCGGTGGCGGGCAAAGACGGCCAATACATACTGATGGATCCGACGGACGAGAACGCGGGGGAGCTTCTCCCGGCGACGCTGGCCAACTGCAGCTATCTCGCGGCGCGTCCGGAGGGGGACAAGCTCCGGCGCACGCCGTCGCCGCCGCCGGAACGCAACCGGCTGACGATCAAAAGCCGCTCGGAGCTGGACGGGAACGGCCGGCTGACGGGATCGATGGAGCTGGACTTCACGGGCGTCAACGATCAGATCTACCGCAACGCGCTGTCGCGCTGGACTCCGGAGGAGGCGGACCAGTACTTTTCGCGGCGTCTGGCGCGGGCGATCCCGGGGGCGACGCTTGTGAAGCTGGAGATCCTTCCCGTGCCGGTCAGGGACACGTCGAAGCCTCTGCATGTCAGGCTGAGTTATGCGGCAGAGGGGGTCTTTTCCGACACCCGCAGTCCGGCGGCGCTCCAGCTGCCGGAGCTGGGGGACGCGGTGGGGGCGTCGGGATTTCTGCTGGGCTCCTTCGGACTGGAGAAGCGCAAATTCAAACTGCAGATCCCCTCGACCTTTTCGGTGAAGGAGGATTTCACGCTGAAGATCCCGCGGCATCTGCGTCTGCTGGGGATGCCGAAGGCGGAGGAAGAGGGGGCGAAGGGGCTTCTGCGCTGGTCCCGCAGGATCGGGGAAAAAGACGGTCTCATCACGGGCAGCCGCCTGTTTTCGGTGGATTCTCTTGAATTCACGCCGCAGCAGTACGCTTCCGCCCGGGAAGTCCTGCGCAAGATGGACATGAAAAAGCGGGCCCTGCCGGTGGTCGTCGAGGATTACGGACGGATCGCCGAAAACGAAATGGCGGCGGTCTTCTCCGGAGCGGACACGGTCATTCTGAAGGACACGAAAAAGTATACGCTGAAGAGTCTTGTGGCGTGGACGGAGGAACAGGAGCTGGAGATCAAGGTGCTGACCTATTCCGGCGTCAAGAAGTCGGGGGATTTCCGGATGGAATTCAATCCGGTCAACGAGCAGCCCGAGATCACGGGCGAGGTGGTTTCACCCTCCGGGCAAGTCCGCAAGCTGGGGAAGGTGGAGATCAATCTCATGGATGCCGGCTGGAACTCCTCCGCGCCGCGCTATCCGGGAGCGAAGGTCCTCGCGGCCAGTTTCCCCGGCGTGGAGACGGGCTCGAAGATCCGCATGCGGATCAAGCGGACTCTGACGCGGCCGTATTTTTCGGCGCTCCTGACTTTTTCGGGCGCGTCGCCCGCGGTGAGCCGGATCCGGATCATCGATCTGCCTTCCCGGATGCTCTTGCGCTGGTCCCCGCTGCCCGACGGCATCGAGTTCCGGGAAAAACTGGAAGGCACCCGGCGGATCCTGTCGTGGAAGGCCTCCAGCACCCGGCGGATCCAGGCGGAGACGAATCAGCCGCCGCGATGGTACTTCACGCCGGCGGTCATGGTCTCTTCGGGACGGCTGTCGGACTACGCCACCCGGTTGAACGCCATGTTCATGCGTCTGAGCTCGCCGGAGGGGAATCCCCGCGCGGCGGCGCTGGCCCGGGATCTGGTGAAGAACGTTCCCGCGGACGGAACGAAAGAGGAGCAGCTGACCCGCCGTGTCAGGGTGCTGAGAGACTATGCCGCCCGGTACATCCGCGCCGCGGGGCCCGGGTTCGAATCGCTGCCGCTGGAGAAGCTTTCTCCGGCGGACGTGACGCTGAAATCCGGCTACGGCCACTCGGCCGACCGGGCCATCCTGCTGGCGGCCCTGCTCCGGGCGACGGGGATCGAGGTGGAGTTTTTCGCGGTCTCGAACATGCTCTACACCATGTTCGCGGCGCGGCATTTCGAGCGTTATCCGCAGCCGATCTTCAGCGGCGCTCTGCTCTACGTCCCGGCGCTGGATCTCTTTCTCAACGACACGTCGCATTACGCCGAGCTGGGCGCGGTCAATTCGGCGGACAGGATCGTTCTCTCGCTGAAAAACCGCCGTCTGGAGTCGCTCCGCGAGACGGGGAAACACGAGAGCCGCTCCCGGCATCTGGTCCGGATCATGATCGCCGATGACGGCTCGGCGGAGCTGACCGTCACGGGGTTTTACCGCGGGTCCGAATTCGAGTCCGCCAAACGGCTCTACGCGGAGCTGACTCCGGAACTGAGGAAACGGCACTTTTCGGAACTGGCCGCGGATCTCTCCCGGGCGGCCCGGATCAAAGGGACGCCGGAAACGGATTTCAGCGTTTATCCCGGCATGGTGAAGTACACGCTGACGTGTCCGGGCTTCGCCGTGCGGACCGGGAAATTCCTCGAATTCGACCTGCCGTACTTTTCGACCTTCACCGAATCGACCGGTTCGGTGAAGAAGGTGCGCGAGACGCCGTTCCTGCGGAACCGCTCGGTCAACACGGCCATCCGGTACGAGATCGCCTTCCCGGACAAATACACGGTCAACGAGAACCGCTCCGCGCAGCTGGAACTGGGCGATTACAACATCGGGCTCTTTTCCCGGAACTATACCGTCTCCCGGGGGAAACTGGAGATCGACTGCCGGCTGAAGATCCCCTCGGGCATCGTCCCCGCGGACGACTGCGACAAGCTGTTCCAGCTCCGCCGCCGGCTCTCGCGGCCCACGGCCCGCAAGATCATACTCATCCCCAACGGAGAAATAAAATGAAGATCGAAATCCTGCCGACCGGGCCTCTCTCGACCAACTGCTATCTGGTTTATCTGGAGGATGTCCGGCACCTCTACGTCATTGACCCCGGTGCGGAGGCCGACGTCATCATCGGCCACGCAAAAAAATATGACGCGCTGGAGACGGCGATCCTGCTCACCCACGCCCATGCCGACCACATCGGAGCCGCGGGAAAAGTCGCCTCCGCGCTGGGCGTGAAAAAAACCTTCCTCGGGGAAGCCGACAGACCGCTGTACGACAGTCCCGACAATCAGATCTTCCCCTACTACGGAAGGGCCGTGGACCGTCCGGAGGTGTCGGAGTTCGACCCCGCGGGGGATTTCGTCATCTCCCGGATGCCCGGCCACAGCCCCGGCGGGACGGGATTCCTCTTCCGCCACGGCGGCAAATCGGCCTTTTTCACCGGCGACACGATATTCGAAGGCTCCATCGGCCGGACGGACCTCTGGGGCGGCAATTACGACGAGCTCATCGAATCCATCCGCCGGGAGATCCTCTCCCGCGAGGAGGATCTTCCCCTCTACACCGGCCACGGCCGTTCCACCACCGTGGGACGCGAACGGGTCACCAATCCCTACATCTCCTGACGAGGTTTTTATGGACACTCCCGGAACAATGATCGGCAACGTCAATCTCAAAGGCGACTACTACGCGGCAGCGTTCTGTGCGCCCGAGATCGCATCAAAAGCCCGCGCGGGACAGTTCGTCCACGTCCGGATCGACGACACCCGGAACGACTGGATCCTCCGCCGCCCCTTCAGCATCTGCGACACCGATCCCGAAAAAGGGACCGTGACGATAGTCTACAAGGTCGTCGGCAAGGGCACCGCCGCCCTGAGCGGCCTCCGGCCCGGAAGCATCTGCGACATCATGGGTCCCCTGGGCAGTTGTTTCACCCCTCCCCCGGACGCCACCCCCGTGGCCGTCTGCGGCGGTTACGGTGCGGCGGCGACCTTCATGCTCACCCGCGGAAAAAAAGGCGTCCTCCTGCTGGGCGCCCGCTCCGAAGCCGATGTCATCCTGACGGATAAATACGAAAAGGCCGGCTTCGACGTCCGCATCGCCACCAACGACGGCAGCGCCGGGACCCGGGGCTTCGTCACGGAACTCGTTCCGCGCCTCCTCGAAGAGCGGCCGCAGGAAAAGTTCTTCTTCTGCGCCTGCGGGCCCCACCCCATGCTCATGGCCCTGGCCCGGCTCCTCCGCGAAATCGGGCAGTCCGGCCAGCTGAGCATCGACCACCGCATGTGCTGCGGCGTGGGCTCATGCTTCGCCTGCGTGGTGAAAGTCAACGACCCCGGCAGCGCCGACGGCTGGCGCTACGCCCGCTCCTGCGCCGAGGGCCCCGTTTTCAACCTCGAAGACGTCTATACCGGAGACTGAACATCATGGCTGACCTCTCTGTCGATTTTGGTAAATTCCAACTCAAAAACCCCGTCATGACCGCCTCCGGCACCTTCGGTTACGGTTTCGAGTACAGCCGGTACTACGACATCTCACGCCTGGGCGCCGTGGTGGTCAAGGGCATCCGCATGACCCCCTCCCACGGCAACCCCACCCCCCGCGTGGCAGAAGTCACCGGCGGCATGCTCAACGCCATCGGTCTCCAGGGCCCCGGCGTCGAGAAATTCCTCCACGGCAAGGATTACATGCCCTTCCTCCGCAAAAGCGGCGCCACCGTCATCGTCAATATCTGGGGCACCACCGTCGCCGAATATGCCGAAGTCGCCTCCCGGCTCGACGCAGAACGGGAGGGCATCACCGCCCTCGAGATCAACATCTCGTGCCCCAACGTCAAAGCCGGCGGCGCGGCCTTCGGCACGGATCCGGTCCTCGCCGCCCAGGTCGTCTCCGCCGTGAGAAAGGCCACGACGCTCCCCCTCATCACCAAACTCAGCCCCAACGTGACCAAAATCAGCGATTTCGCCCGCGTCGCCGAGGAGAACGGCAGCGACGCCGTCTCCCTCATCAACACCCTCTCGGCCATGTGCATCGACATCGAGACCCGGCGGCCCGTCCTGGCCAACAAAACCGGCGGACTCTCCGGCCCCGCCGTCAAACCCGTCGCGCTCCGCATGGTCTACGAGACCGCCCAGGCCGTCAGGATCCCCATCATCGGCATGGGCGGCATCATGACCGGGAACGACGCCGTGGAGTTCCTCCTCGCCGGCGCTTCCGCCGTCGCCGTCGGCACCGCCAACTTCGTCGATCCCTTTGCCCCCCTCAAAGTCATCGACGGCATCGACGCCTATCTCGACCGCCACGGCTTCAAGTCCGTCCGCGACATCGTCGGCGCCCTCGCCTGAGCGCGGCGGAGCGAAAGCGGAGCCCGTGGGCCTACGCGGGGGCGCTTGCGCCGCCCCCCGCACCCCCCGGCGCCCCGTAGCACGGGGAGGCGAGTAGGCCGGAGGCACGCGGGCTTCGGGCTGGAAATGCGTGTTGCAAAATAAATGCATGCACTTCCCGCTTTTTTGCGGAAAGTGCATGCACATATTTTGCAACGGCTTGCCGCCGGGGGGACGAAAAGTCGCTCACGCGATTTTCTTCCCCCCGGACCCCCTTGCTTGTACTGTTACTCGCTCGAAGCCCGTATGGTGACGATGAAGCCGCAGAGGTTCAAGTAGCCACGCAGCTGTCCGACTGCGATCTGATCGGCGACTTCTTTGCCCGCGGGCCGCGGTAATTTCCCCCTCGGCCCGTCTCCTGCCATCTCATCTCTCATCTCTCATCTCTTTTACCTCATACCTCATACCTCATACCTCATACCTTCCCTGCCGCCGCTCGTTGAACAGGGAGGAAAGGCGGGAGGCCAGACGGGAGCACTCGAACTGCATCCGGTCGATGCTGCGGTTCTCGGCGGCACTGCCGTAGAGACAGACGCCGTAGATGTCGGTCCCTGCGGGAACGGGGAAACTGACGCTCCAGCCCAGGCGGGGATCCTGAACGGCGATGAAGCCGCGTTCGGACGCCGCGCGGAACCGCTGGAGAAACAGCTCCCGCGCGCGGGCATCCGGGCGCGGCACGACGTCCGCAGAGAAGAGATCGAAAAATTTTTCCGCCTGCCCGGGATCACCGCGGGAAGCGAGGATCACGGAGACGAGAGGGGAGTCCCACGGGAGCGGGAGCCTCCTCTCGGTCCCCCCCGCCTCGTGGGCGCAGAGGCAGACCGGACGCCCGGCGTCGATGCCGGCCAGAACTCCGTTCACACCCAGCTCGGAGACCCGCTCCTTCAGCAGCGCCGACGCACCGCGCAGAAGAGGCGTCTCCAGCGCATCCAGCCCCAGGCGGATCAGCCCCGTGGAGGGGACGAAACTGTGGTACCCCGCCTTGCGGATGAGATTGCGCGCGGCAAGATCCGACGCGATGCGGCTCACGGTGCTGGCGTTCAGCTCAAGATCCGAAGCCAGTTCCTTGAGAGTCACCGGCGCCGGAGAAGAGGCGATGCGGTCGAGGATGCGGAAGCTCTTTTCCAGAAGAGTGCTTTTCATATATCCTCGCCCCGGTTCTTCCGGATGATGGCCTCGGCCACCGGATCGGGAACGTAGCGGCGGACGTCTCCGCCGTAGCTGGCCACCTCCTTGACGAGACTGGAGGAGACGAAGGAGTTCTTCAGCGTCGGCGTGAGGAAGATCGTCTCGCACTGGGGCCGCATGTTGCGGTTCATCAGGGCCATCTGCAGTTCGTATTCGAAATCCGAGAACGCCCGGAGTCCCCGCAGGATGGCCTGCACGCCGTAACGCTCAAGGGAATCCACCAGCAGACCCTCGATGACGACGACTTCCACCGTGGGCAGATCGGCGCAGCACTGCTCGATGAGGTGCCGGCGCTCGGCCAGGGTGAACATCGGACTCTTGCCCGCATTGACAGCCACGGCGACGATGACCTTGTCGAAAAGCTGGACCGCACGGCAGACGAGATCGTAGTGCCCGTTGGTAAAGGGATCGAAAGATCCGGGATACAGAACCGTTTTCATAACTCTCACCAAAATGTTTCTTTTCCGTTTGACGGATATGCCGTTCGAGTGTATTTTAAATAGAAGCGGCGGCATCTGCATATAATATACGGCGGACAACCGGAAATTACAATCGTGACATCCTTGATAAAATTCGACGTGCCCCTCCCCGGAGGAGGCGTTCCCCTCGTCCTCGGGCTGGGGGTCTTCGACGGCGTCCATCTCGGCCACAGGAAGATCATAAGCGAACTGTGCGACATGGCGGTCCGCCGTCACGCCGTTCCGGCGGCGGTGACGTTCCACCCCCATCCCCGGCAGGTCCTGTGTCCGGACGATCCGCCGCGTCTGCTGCTCCCCATGGAGGAGCGCCGCCGACTGCTCAGGGATGCCGGCGCGAAACTCGTCGGCGTCATCGAATTCGATCAGAAATTCGCGGCCATGGAGCCTCTCGACTTTCTGGAGCGGCTCCGGAGCGCCCCGGAATTCCATCTCGCCGGCATCTGCGTCGGCAGCCGCTGGAGATTCGGTCACTTCGGGGCCGGGGACAAAACCGTCATCGCCGCGTTCGCCGAGGCGAACGGGATCGGCTTTTCTCCTTGCGAAGAACTGGTCATCGCGGGCGAGACCGTGAGCAGCAGCGCCATCCGGCGGGCCGTTTCCGCGGGGAAACTCGACCACGCCCGGGAACTGCTGGCCCGGCCCGTGCGGCTTTTCGGGACCGTCGGCCAGGGCAACGGCATCGCGGGAAAGATGCTCAAAGCGCCCACGGCCAATTTGGAAGTCTCCTGCGGCGTCCTGCCGCCGGACGGCGTCTACGCGGGGGGGGTCCGGCTCGGGAACCTCCTCCATCCGGCGGCGGTCAACATCGGGCTGGCCCCCACCTTCGGCGGCATTTCCCGCCGGGTCGAAGTGCACGTGCTGCATTTCGACGGCGATCTCTACGGAGCCGGGATCGTGCTCGAACTTTATTCCTTCATCCGGCCCGAGCGGAAATTCGCCTCCCCCGAGGCGCTGATGGAGAGGATCCGCGAGGATATGCGTCTGGTCGAAGAAGATTTTTCACGGAACGGCCCGAGGGAGGTCTCCTCATGTACCGCTGCGGGATAGATATCGTCAAAATCGCCCGGATCGAACGGCTGGAACGGGAGGAAGGCTTCCGGGAGCGGATCTTCTCGCCGGCTGAGCTCGCCGTGGCCGAGACCCGGGGCGCACGCGCGGAATTCTTCGCGGGCAGATGGGCGGCCAAGGAGGCCGTCGCCAAGGCCCTCGGCTGCGGCTTCGGCAAAGACTGTTCCCCCGCGGAGATCGAGATCCTGCCCGACGGCCGGGGCGCGCCGCAGGTCCGCCTCTCGGGCGCCGCGGCAAAGACCTCCGCCGCAGCGGGGATCCTGTCGTGGGCAATTTCCATCTCCCATGAAAAAGACTATGCGGCCGCCATGGCCGTCGCAGAAATATCCGCTGCTTGCGGCAAAGGAGGAGAAAGATGAATATCCTGCTGATCGAAGATGACGCGCAGACCGCCGATTTCATCGCCAAAGGCTTTGCCCAGTCCGGCATGACCTCGACGGCGGTGGCCGACGGCAAGGAGGGCCTCGAAAAACTCAAGTCCGGCGCCTTCGACATCGCCGTCGTGGACGTGATGCTCCCCGTCATGGACGGGATCTCCATCGTCCGGCAGGCCCGGCAGGACGGCTGCGTCACGCCTGTGATCTTCCTGAGCGCCAAAGGCTCCGTGGACGACAAGATCCGCGGTCTTCAGGCGGGGGGCGACGACTACCTGGCCAAGCCCTTCGTTTTCACGGAACTGCTGGCCCGGATCCAGGCCATGCTCCGGCGTTCCCAGAGCTTCACGCCGCCGACCCAGCTCACCGTGGCCGACCTCACCATGGATCTGCTCAGCCGCAAGGTGACCCGGGCGGGGAAACGCATCGATCTGCAGCCGCAGGAGTTTTCACTCCTCGAATATCTGATGAAAAACACCGGACACATCGTCTCGCGGAGCATGATCCTCGAGCACGTGTGGGAGTACAACTTCGATCCCCAGACCAACATCGTCGAAACCCGCCTCTGCCGTCTGCGGGAAAAAATCGACAAGGAGTTCGACCGCAAGCTCATCCGCACCGTGCGCGGGTTCGGGTATGTCCTGGAATAAACATACCATTTCCATCCGGGCGCAGGTGATGCTGTGGTTCACGACGCTCTTCGTCGGCGTCGCGGCGGCCACGATCATCTTCGTCGGACACAATCTCTATCAGCTGCTGCTGCGCCGGATCGACCAGCAGCTCGAGGAACTTCTCTCGCAGTGCCGCAAAGACTACATCGTGGGCAAGAACGCCGCTCATCTGGGCCTGGACTTTCCTGTTTACGACCTGCCCGCCGACCTCATCACGGCCTTCGACGACCATCTGCCGGGATTCGTCCCGCTGATCGCCTTCGAACCCGCCGTGACGGATCCCGGCAGTTCCCCCACGCTCTTCGGACACGTGGAGGATCAGGTGTACATGATGCGGCGCTCGGGCACGGGCAGGATCTACTCCCGTCTGCTCAATCCCAAGCCCAATATCCACTTGCTCAGGCGGCGTCTTCTGCTCCGGCAGAAGGAATCCCGGGGGGGGCTTCTCTTTTTCCGCGTCACGGATCCCGCGGGGAAAACCGTGTGCAGATCCTCCAACTTTCCCGGGAAACTGGAGAAAAACCTTTCGGAGATCCCGACGACATGCGGCAGCGCCCGGAGCCTCTCGTGCAGATTCCCCGACGGAACGATCCTCACCGCGGGGCACATGCTCACGCAGCTGCACACCCGTGTGGAACACTACGTCACCGATCTGCTCGCCATCGGACTGCCCGTCCTCGGCGTCGGCATCCTCGTCGCGTGGCTGATCTCTTCGAGGATCGCCTCCGACATCCGCAAGGTGGGCGCGGCCGCCTCCGATATCGCCGGCGGCAACTACTCCCGGCGGGTCGAGGGACGCTATCACGGGCAGGAGATATCCGAACTTGTCTCGGCCTTCAACACCATGAGCGCCAACACCGAGCGTCTGCTCAACGAATTGCGGGGCGCCACCGATGACGTGGCCCACGACCTCAAAACGCCCCTGACGCGCATCCGCGGCCTGGCCGAAGTCACCGCCGCGGGGCCCAAGGATTTCGCCGTCTGGACGGACGCCCTCGGCAACATCGCGGAGGAGTGCGACGACATGGTCGCCATCATCAACACCATGCTGGAGATCACCCGCACGGAGTCCAACATCGAGTACCTCAAAAAGGAGCCCGTGGATCTGTGCGGACTGGTGCGCCGGCTGTACGACCTCTATCTCCCGGCCGCGGAGGAGAACGGCATCGCCTGGGAACTCCACGTCCCTGAAGCTCCCGTCGTCATCGCCGCTGACCGGATCAAACTGCAGCGCATGATCGGCAATCTCCTCGACAACACGCTGAAATTCGTCCCCGCAGGCGGCAAAGTCGTCATCCGGCTGGACGCGGGGGAAGAGGCGGTCAAACTGCGCGTCATCGACAACGGTCCGGGCATCCCCGACCAGGACAAGAAGAGGATCTTCGAACGCTTCGTCCGTCTGGACAGCAGCCGGACGAAACGGGGCAACGGTCTGGGACTGGCCATGGTCCGGGCCGTGGCCCGCATCCACGGCGGCAGCGCCGAGATCACCGACACGCCCGGCGGCGGCGCAACCTTCACCATCACCCTGCCCTGCGGCGGGAAAAATCACCGAGACGAGGCAAATGCATAAAATTCTTTCATCAGGGAGGCAAACATGCTGAAAAAAATTCTTCCGCTCATCTGTGCCGCGATCCTTACGACCGCCTGCGCCGGAGAACCGGCGCTCCGCTGGATCCCGGGCCGCCTGAAACCTGAGATCAACGGACCCGTCTTCCGGTTCCGGGCGGCCGAGAAAGACGCGCAGACGCTGCTCCTCGCCGACAGGCGGATCGACGTCAGCCGGGGGATACGGATCGAACTGGAATACAGGGACGACGCCGAACAGACCAATGAATACCCCCGTCTTCTCGCCGCGGGCAATCTCTCGCTCCAGCTGAAGTGTTCCCCGCGGTCGCCCGACAAGGAGATCAAAGCCATTTTGACCGGCGGGAACAAAAAGGATTTCGTCCAGATCCTCACTCCGTCGAAACACCACTGGGAGAACTGGCATCACGTCGTTTGCACGCTGGAGCCGGAGAACGGGCTCCTGACGCTTCAGCTGGATCACGGTCCCGTTCTGAAATGCCGTCTGACCTTCCCCGTTCCCCGGCAGCAGGCGACCCTTCTGCTCGGCGCCTCGTCGAAGGACCATTCCGACCGGGGCTACAGCGGCCTCATCCGCAACGTCTCGGTCGCCTGTCCCTACGCCCCGGGCCGGGATGACGGCAAAGGGCCCGTCATCGGCAGCCCCCTCGCCGTCAACGGCCGGCCCGTCGAATACTTCACCGTCTGCGCCATTCCCGGGCGGCATCTGGCCTTCCCGGGGATCGCCCGACTCCCCGACGGTCAGCTGGCCGCCGTGTTCCGCGAGGGCGAGGGCCACGTCTGCCCCTACGGACGGATCTGCATGACGCTCTCGAAAGACGGCGGCCGGAACTGGTCGGCCCCCTTCGTCATCTGGGACACCGTGACCGACGAAAGGGATCCCTCGATCCAGACCCTCCCCGACGGGCGGATCCTGGTGACGAACATGGCGTGGAAAAGCTGGATGCGCGCACCCCACACCGCGAAAAAGTATCCCGGCCCCACCGCCTTCGCCGGGAACGCCAAAGGCTATCCCTACTACTACTCGCAGTACATGTTCAGCGCCGACAATGGCAAGACCTGGACGCGGAAGCTCGTGAACGCGTTTTCTCCCCACGGGCCCGCGTTCAAAGACGGATATTTCTATCAGCCCGTCGTCCGCCGGGAGCGCGACAGGCGGCGGATCTGGATGTACCGCATCAGCGCCGACGCTTCGAAGACCGAACGGCTGGGACTGGTCATGGAAACGGGTAACGGCGATCACCGGATGATCCCCGCCTGCGAAGAACCCCACACGGCGATCCTGCCCGACGGGACTCTGGTGACGGCGATCCGGGTGGATTTCGACGGTTTCATGCGCCTGAGTTTCTCCAAAGACGAAGGCCGCACCTGGACGAAGCCGGTCAAAACCCCCGTGCGCGGCTACCCCCAGCATCTGCTGGTCCTCAAAGACGGGCGTCTGCTGGCAACCTACGGCTACCGGTACTATCCCTTCGGGATCCGCGCGTGCATCAGCCGGGACGGGGGAAAAACCTGGGACTTGAAAAACGAAATGATCCTCCGGGACAACGGACTCACTTCCGACCTCGGCTACCCCGTCAGTCTGGAGCTGGAGCCGGGCCGGGTGATGACGGTCTACTACCATATCACCCGGGAACACCCCAGCTGTTACATCGAGGCCGCCGTGTACACCCCCTGACGGACGCGGACAAAAAATGCGCCGGTCCCGGGAATTTTCCGGAACCGGCGTTTCTTTTCGTTCGGACGGGACGTCAGATCCCCTGAGCGACCATGGCGTCGGCCACGCGCTTGAACCCGGCGATGTTGGCGCCGGCGATGTAGTCCACGGTGCCGTCCTTGCGGGAACCGCACTCGACGCAGGCGGCGTGGATGTGGACCATGATGTCGTGGAGCCTGTGATCGACTTCGGCGCTGGTCCAGTTGGTGTGACCGGCATTCTGGGACATCTCAAGACAGCTGGTGGCGACGCCGCCGGCGTTGACGGCCTTGCCGGGGGCGAAGAGCACGCCGTTCTTCTGGAAGCATGCGGCGGCCTCGGGCAGACAGCCCATGTTGGACCCCTCGGCGACGAGGATGACCTTGTTGGCGACCAGTTTCGCGGCGTCCTCGCCGTTGACCTCGTTCTGCGTGGCGCAGGGCATGGCGATGTCGGCCTTGACTTCCCAGGGCTTGCGTCCGGCATAGAACTTGCATCCGGGGAACTTGTCGGCGAAGACCGAAAGATCAAGCCCCTTCTCGCGGAGTTCGAGCATGAAGGCGATCATTTCGCCGGTCAGGCCGCCTTCGCAGTGGACATAGCCTTTGGAGCCGGAGATGGTGACGACGCGGGCGCCCAGTTCGCTGGCCTTCTTGGCCACGCCCCAAGCCACGTTGCCGTAACCGGAAATGACCACGGTCTTGCCCGCGACGGAGTCGTTGCGCCGGGCCAGCATCTCCTGAACGAAGTAGATGGCGCCGTAGCCGGTGGCCTCGGGCCGGATGAGCGATCCGCCCCAGCCGATGCCCTTTCCGGTGAGCACGCCGCAGTAGCGGTGGGTCAGGCGCTTGTATTCGCCGAAGAGATAACCGATCTCACGGCCGCCGACGCCGATGTCGCCCGCGGGCACGTCCACATCGGGGCCGATGTGGTGATGAAGCTCGCGGATGAAGGACTTGCAGAAATTCATGACTTCGAAATCGGTCTTGCCCTTGGGGTCGAAATCGCTGCCGCCCTTGGCGCCGCCCATGGGCAGCGTGGTCAGGGAGTCCTTGAAGGTCTGCTCGAAGGCGAGGAACTTCATGACCGAAAGCGTCACGCTGGGATGGAAACGCAGACCGCCTTTGTAGGGGCCCAGCGCGTCGTTGAACTGCACGCGGTAACCGGTGTTGATCTGGATCTTGTTGTTCCGGTCGAGCCAGGGGACCTGGAAGGAGATCGCCCGGTCCGGGATCACCATGCGCTCCAGCACGCGGTTCGCCTCATACTGGGGATTCTCGTCGAGGACGGCTCCGAGGGTGTTGAAGACTTCCTCCACACTCTGCAGGAACTCCTTCTCCCAGGGAACCTTGGTCTTCAGCTCGTCAAAAACTCTCTGTGCATACGCGTTCATCATTCACCTCTTTGACTTTGTGTGCGGCCTCAAAAGCCGGAGGAACGGAACGCCCCGGACACGACGGCATCCGGCGGCGGGCCAGCCCCTCTGATTTTTGCATCGCGTAGAATTTAACTCCATTTTCCGTATTTTCAAGAGACTTTTTCTGTTTTTTTTGATTTTTTTTGATTTTTGAGCAATAGGCGCTCTCTCAGAAACGCAAAATTAAGAAAAAACATTCTCCCAAACTTTCGCAAAAACAGCATTAAAAACGCCGTTTTACATGCATTTTGGCGCACAAGGGATGAGAGATGAGAGATGAGAGATCACCGAGACGGTCGCCGTCGAACGGTCCTGCGGCACCCCCGCTCCCGGTCGCACGGGGCGCCGGGGGGTACGGGGCGGCGCAAGCGCCCCCGCAAAAAGCCCACGGGTCCGTGCCGCTCGAATGGCGGCGGAACGGATCGGGGGATTGATTTTTTTTCGATCCGTGCTATATTAAGAGACGTTCATGCAACAAAAAAAGGACATGAGGCCGTGATCACAGTCAGCAAAACAGGTTCCGCGGAAACGCGCAGGGTGGAGTTCCGTCTGGAGGGAAACCCGGATCAGGTCGTGTGCATCGCCGGCTCCTTCAACGACTGGGATCCCGCGGCGACCCGCGTGCCCTACGACCGCAAAGAAAAGTGCTTCCTGCTGACCATGGAGCTGGCGCCCGGGTACTACGAATACAAATTCGTCATCGACGGCCAGTGGATCATGGACGAGACCAACCACAACTTCGCGGCCAACGACTTCGGTACGCTGAACAGCGTCCTTTCCGTCGAGTAAGTTTTCCGCCCGTTCTCCCCCCCCGCGCGCAGTCCACATGAGGGATATTCCTCCGGAGGAGGCTTTTTTTGCGCCGCCCCCCGGTCTGCAGGTCTCAGTTTTCCCTTTCGGCGATCTCTTCGGCGATATGGCGGAGAAGCGAGAGATCCAGCTTGCCGCTGCCCAGCAGGGGGAGCTGGTCCACGCGGTGGAAATTTCTGGCCTTGGGGATCCAGAGGTTGGAAATACTGCGCTCCCGGAGCTGATCCACGATCTGCTCCGGCGTGAAGGGCATCTCATCCGTATAGAGCACCAGCAGCGCCTCGCCCTTGGAGGGATCGGGGATTCCGCCCACCGCCACCACGCGGTTCTCGCACCGGCACATCTCGTTGATGATGCGCTCGACCATCTCGTGGGGAACCATCTCGCCCGCGATCTTGCTGAAACGCGAAAGCCGTCCGCAGATGTGGAGATAACCGTTTTTCTCCATGCGGGCGATGTCGCCGGTCTTGTAATACTCGCCCGTCATCACCTCTTTCGTCTGAGCTTCGTCGTCGAGATATCCCTGCATGACGAGAGAGCCCTTGACGCAGAGGATCCCCTCCTCCCCCGGCTCGACGGGGGTGAACTGCAGCGGATCGAGGATGCGTACGGAAATGTTTTCCAGCGGCAGGCCGATGCTGTCGTCACAGCCGGCCTTTCTGCCGAGCTCCGCGATGTCCTGAGCCAGATTGATGGAGACCACAGGGGAAAGCTCCGTGCAGCCGTAGCACTCGACGGCTTCCAAACGGCCCTCCGTGAGGCTCCGAACCCGCTCGGCGATGTCCGCGCGCAGCTTCTCGGCCCCCGTGGCGATCAGGCGCAGACTGGCCAGCTCCTTCCCGTCGCACCGGTGGAGATATTTCTGCAGGAACGACGGCGTCGCAAAAAGCATCGTCGCCTTGCGGTCGGAGATGATCGAACGGACAGCCTGCCCGTCCAGGGGATTTGCGATGAACACGACGGGGATCCCCCGCTGGACCGGCATCCAGAAGCAGACGTTGAGCCCGAAGGAGTGGAACAGCGGCAGATTGCCCACGATCAGATCCGAGGGATCCGCCGCCAGCCCGCAGCCGACGGACCGGGCATTGCTGTTCAGATTGTGGTGGGAGAGCCGGATCCCTTTGGGATTGCCCGTGGAACCGCTGGAAAACAGCAGCGCCGCATCCCGCTTGAGATCGAAGGCCGAGAGCGGCGAGATCATGTTCATGAATTCCCCCGTCGGCAGCAGGAAAAGCCCCGTCTTCATGATGAAGCGGGCGAAGAGTGAATACTGCTCCTCGATGTCCTCGATGCAGACGGCCTTCTCCCCGGGAGTGATCCGGATCTTCTCGAGAAACGCCCGGCTGGTGATGATGAGGGGCAGCCGCGCCTTCTCGACGGAACAGTCGAAGACGGCCTGGGAAGTGCTGTAATTGAGCGGCACCGGCGTTTTGTCGGCCATCAGGATGCCGAGGATCGCCTTGGCCGCGTAAGTGCTGTTGGGCAAAAGAGTCCCCACGTACCTGCTGTCGGAGGGGACGCGCTTGCGGACAAAACGGCTGAGCAGCGCGGAATCCGCCGCCAGCGCGAACGCCGAAAACTCCCTGCCGCCGTAATCGGAAAACATCTTCCGCAGGAAATGCCGCTTGGCCAGCTTCACGATGGCGTGATGGAGCGTCACTTCGCCCGGCAGCAGACTCTCCGCCGCCTCGGCGCCCAGCTCGATGATCTTCTGCCGGATCTCGAAGGCGGAAGTTCCCCGGGGCACGGGCGGTCCGAAAGTCACCGCCGAAAAGAAGGGAAAGGAGACCTTGCGCCTCATGCCGGCCCGGTTGAAGAAATTCGAAAACACGCTCCCCCACGCGAAGGAGATGTTGACCGGAATGATCGGGATGTTCGCATTCTCGGGCAGCATCTTCTCGTACCCCGTCTTGAATTCGCCGACGAGACCGTTCCGGGTGAGCCGGCCCTCGGGAAACACGCAGACCAGCCCGCCCCGCTCGAGATGCTGGCGGATGTTTTCCAGCAGCAGCCCCATGCTCTTGGCCTTGCCGGCGGAGGGGACTTTGAAAAAGCCCGTCATCCGCGCCACCGCCCCCAGCAGGGGCACCGAGAAGTAATCCTCGTAAAGCAGGAATCTTATCTGCCGGCTGGTACAGGCGCTTATCAGCACGCTGTCCACAGCCGAAACGTGATTGCAGAGCAGCAGCGCCGGTCCCCGCTCGGGGATGT
Source organism: Lentisphaeria bacterium (assembly GCA_017450705.1). GTDB lineage: Bacteria > Verrucomicrobiota > Lentisphaeria > Victivallales > Victivallaceae > UBA1784. Next base: position 28,676 of record JAFSTC010000036.1, read on the forward strand.
TCTCCGCGCCGGAGATCCTGAGCCGGTAGAGCGAATGCCCCAAAGCCAGAATGATGAAGCGCAGCATGAAGTTGGGCAGCTGCCACATGGAAAAAACCGTCAGGATGAAGACGGTCAGACCGAACCCGATCAGCAGGACCTGGAAGGGAATGCGGGGCATCACCGACGTGATGTCGTGCAGCAGCGGAGGAAGCCCCTGGACGCCGCCGCCCCCCAGCGCACAGGAGACGGCCAGCAGCATGGCCACGGAGCAGATGGCGAAGGCGGCGGCGTTCTTGAGCGCCAGCGCCGCCCCCCGGAGATTGGGGATGAGCCGCTGCAGAACGAAGGACCGCAGGGGAATGATCAGCACGCCGCCGGAGAAACCGGCGAAGGTGGCCCAGAACCACGCTCCGGTGTAGACGAAGATGCTGGCCGAAAATCCGCCGGGCATGTCGACCACGATGCGGGTCCCCTCTCCCGGGAAAAACACCATCAGCGGCAGGGAAACGGCCATTCCGAGGGCGCCGAGGGGCACGAGCCCCAGCTCGATCCTGTTCCCGGAGAACACCCCGGCGCAGAAACAACCGATCAAAAGTCCCGTCCCCGGAGCGAGCTGAAGCAGGGCGATGTTCGCCGAATCGGTCATGCCGAGGGAATAGCGTCCGAAAAGGACCAGCAGGGGAATGGTCGCGACGCCCAGAGCGATGAAGCAGACATCCCCCAGCGCCGCGGCGAGGACCCCCTGATGGACCCGAAGTGCGCGGTAGCCCAGTTTGAGCGTCGAACCGCAGCGGTAGGCCATCTCCCGCCGGAGCTGAACGGGGGAGATGACGGGACAGATGCTCACGGCTGAGACGATCCCGCCGATCACCGCCGCCAGAATGACGTACTGGCACGCCTGAAGGTGGAAGGCGCACGGCATCACCGCGGCCCCGGTCAGAAGCCCCAGCGTGCCCGCGGAGGTGATCCGCCCGCAGGCCTTGGAGAGCTCCGGCTCGCTGAAGGTCTCCGGCTGGAGCCCTTCGAAGGCGGGCGTGAAAAACGCCCCGAGAATGGAGTAGAGCAATATCGCCGTGAGGATCCAGTAGCCGTCATTGGCGGAGTTCAGTCCCGACATGGTGTAGGCGCCGAATCCCAGAAGGGGAAGCTCCAGCAGTTTGACGGCGATGACGACGTAGCGCTTGGGCAGCCGGTCGGCGAGGAACCCGCTCCACACCGGAAGAAGCAGCGGCGGCAGGATGCAGACGGCGGCAATGGAAAGCAGAAACGCCGAGTCCCTGAAATAATCGAAACTGCTGCCCAGGACGGCGAGGACCGCCCAAACCTTGAAGCCGCTGTCGCTGAACGAATTGAAAAATCCGGTCAGGGCCAGCGGAACAGTTCTTCTCGAGATCGACGGTGATGTCATTTGACGGCCGCTTTTCGTTATTTGCCCTCGTAACGCCTGAATATGACGGCGGCATTGTGTCCGCCGAAACCGAGGTTGTTGTTGACGGCGACGCGGATGTCGCGTCTGACGGCCGTGTTGGGCGTCACATCCAGATCGCACTCCGGATCGGGCGTCTCGTAGTTGATCGTTGGCGGCACGATCCCGGATCCGATGGCCTTGACGCAGGCGATGCACTCGAAACCGCCCGCCGCGCCCAGCGCGTGCCCCGTGACTCCCTTGGTGCTGCTGATGGAGATCTTCCGCGCAGCGGCCTCGCCGAAAGCCAGCTTGATCGCCTTGGTCTCATAGAGATCGTTGAGGTGCGTCCCCGTGCCGTGGGCGTTGATGTAATCGACCTCCTCCGGCCGTATGCCCGCGTGCTCCATGGCGATGCTCATGGCCCGGGCGTCCTCGGCCCCCTCAGGATCGGGACTGGTGATGTGGAACGCATCTCCCGTGGCGCCGTAGCCGATGACCTCAGCGAGGATCTTCGCGCCGCGGCGCCGGGCATGCTCCAGCTCCTCGAGAACGAGGACCCCCGCTCCTTCCGATGCGACGAAACCGTCGCGGTCCAAGTCGAAGGGACGGCTGGCGTGCAGGGGATCGTCATTGCGCTGACTCATGGCCTTCATGGCGGCGAAACCGGCCAGGCAGATGGGCATGACACTCTCTTCGGTCCCCCCCGCCAGCATGACATCGGCGTCGTTGCGGCGGATCATCCACCAGGCTTCTCCCACGGAGTGACACCCCGTCGCACAGGCGGACATGAGGGCGAAATTCGGCCCCTTCGCCCCGTAGCGGATCGAGAGACACCCCGGCGCGCTGTCGCCGATCATCATGGGGATCGCAAGAGGCGACATGCGGCCGGGGCCCTTGTCGCGCAAAATGTTCTGCTGCTCGGCAATGACGATCAGACCGCCGATCCCCGTGGAGACAAGCACGCCGAAGCGGCGGTTGTCGATGCCCCGGAGTGCGGGATCGAGAGCCAGACCCGCCTCGGCCATCGCCTCGTCCGCCGCCGCGATCGCAAACTGGCAGAACAAATCAAGACGCTTGGCCTCCTTGGCGCTCATATACCGGGTGATGTCGAAATTTTTGACCTCCCCGGCGATCTTCGTCCGGTACTCGGACACGTCGAACTTGGTGACAGGTCCCAGACCGCACCGGCCGTTGACCATGGAATCCCACAACTCGGGCACACTGTTTCCGGCACAGGAAACCGCCCCGCAGCCGGTTACGACAACTCTCCGCATGAACGAATCCTCTTTTCCCGCGTTTCAAAAACGAAAAAACACATTCTGCAATAATGTAACCTCGCGAAACCGTTTTTTCAAGAAACGCAGAGCAAAAAGGGAACAAAAAACGGCCCGGCCGCCCGAAAGTTCCGCACAAAGCTTGACAATTCCCCCTCCCGGAGGTACATTATCCGGCAGTCGTTGTTTCAGGGCTCCGACCGGATCGTCCCCGGTGCGGACGGGAACTCCGCCGCGGGCCCGAAGGACAGAAAGGGACAGACGTTATCCATGAACAGGATCATCGTTACGGGAGGAGCCGGATTCATCGGTTCCGCCGTCGTGCGTCACATCATCGGCGGCACGGAGGACGCCGTGTGCGTCGTGGACAAGCTGACATATGCCGGCAATCCCGAAAATCTCGCCCCGGTTTCCAGTTCTCCCCGCTTCACTTTCGTCAAGGCGGACATCTGCGACAGGGAAGCCGTGGATCCGGTCTTTTCCTCTTTCCGCCCGACCCACGTGATGCACCTGGCGGCCGAAAGCCACGTGGACCGCTCCATCGACGGCCCCGGCGAATTCATCCGGACCAACATCGTCGGCACCTACACGCTGCTCGAGGCGGCGCGAAAGTATTTTTCCGGCCTCGATGAGGCGGGGAAAGCGGGGTTCCGCTTCCACCACATCTCCACAGACGAGGTGTACGGAGATCTGGAGGGACCCGGCGACTTCTTCAGGGAAACGACGCCCTACGCGCCCAGCTCGCCCTACTCCGCCAGCAAGGCCTCCAGCGACCACCTCGTGCGCGCGTGGCACCGCACCTTCGGCCTGCCGGCGATCATCACCAACTGTTCCAACAACTACGGGCCGTACCACTTCCCCGAGAAACTCATCCCGCTGATCATCCTCCACGCCCTGGACGGGAAGGAACTGCCCGTGTACGGCAGCGGGCTCCAGATCCGCGACTGGCTGTACGTCGAGGACCACGCCCGCGCGCTGTACCTCGCGGCGACCAGGGGAAAACCGGGCGAAACCTACAACATCGGCGGACACAACGAAAAGACCAATATCGAGGTGGTCAAAACCATCTGTTCCCTCCTTGACGAACTTTCGCCCCGGCCCGACGGGAAGAAGTACGAAGAGCAGATCGTCCACGTCAAAGACCGCCCCGGTCACGACGCCCGCTACGCCATCGATCCGTCGAAGATCGCAAGGGAACTGGGGTGGAAACCTGCGGAGACTTTCGAAAGCGGCATCCGCAAGACCGTGGTCTGGTACCTCCGCAACAGAGACACCTGGTGCGCGCACGTCCTGAACGGCGGATACAAAATGGAACGTCTCGGTACGGGAGGAGGCAACATATGAAAGGCATTGTTCTGGCCGGAGGCGCGGGAACAAGACTGCATCCCATCACGCAAGGCGTCTCGAAACAGCTGCTGGGCGTTTACGACAAGCCCATGATCTACTACCCCATCAGCGTGCTCATGCTCGCCGGGATCCGCGACATCCTCGTCATCACCACTCCGGAGGACCAGGGTTCCTTCATCCGTCTGCTGGGGGACGGGACCCGCTTCGGCGTCAACTTCACCTACGCCGTCCAGCCGAAGCCGGAGGGCCTGGCTCAGGCCTTTCTCATCGGCAAGGATTTCATCGGTCCCGATCCCGTGGCGCTGGTCTTGGGAGACAACATCTTCTACGGGGCGAATCTGCGGGCCCTGCTCAAAAAAGCCGCATCCCGCACGACGGGCGCGACGGTCTTCGGCTATTACGTCTGCGACCCCGAGCGCTTCGGCGTCGTGGAATTCGATGAAAACGGCCGGGCCGTCAGCATCGAGGAAAAGCCGGCGCATCCCAAATCCAACTATGCGGTGACGGGACTCTATTTCTATGACAACGACGTCGTGCGCATTGCGGAAGGGATCAGACCCTCCGCCCGGGGAGAGCTTGAGATCACCGCCGTGAACAACGCCTATCTCCGGCGCGGACAGCTCAACGTCGAAGTCTTCCGGCGCGGCTACGCATGGCTCGACACGGGGACCCACGAGAGCATGCTCGACGCCGCCAACTTCATCCGGACCATCGAAACACGTCAGGGACTTCAGGTCGCCTGCCTGCAGGAGATCGCCTACGAGAACAAGTGGATGACCGCCGACGATGTCCGCAAAAGCTGCGATGATCTCCTCAAGACCGCCTACGGGCAGTACCTTATGAAAATGATCGAAAAATGAATGTGACCGATACGGAACTCGAAGGCGTGAAGATCATCGAACCCCGGGTGTTCGGCGACGCGCGCGGTTACTTTTTCGAGTCGTGGAACGAAAAGAATTTCAGGGACGCCGGGATCGACTGCCGCTGGGTGCAGGACAACGAATCCAAGTCGCGGGCGGGCGTTCTGCGCGGTCTCCACTATCAGGCGGCTCCCTACACCCAGGCGAAGCTGGTGCGGGTCATCGAGGGGGCCGTGCTCGACGTGGCGCTGGACATCCGCCGGGGTTCGCCCACTTTCGGGAAACACGTCGCCGTGGAGCTCTCGGCCGAAAACAAACGCCAGCTTTTCGTCCCGCGGGGGTTTGCGCACGGCTTCGTCGTCCTGTCTGACGAGGTGATCTTCGTCTACAAGTGCGACAATGCGTATATGCCCTCCCACGAACGGGGGATCGCCTTCGACGACCCGGCCCTGGGCATCGACTGGCGGATCGACAGGAGCCGGACCATCCTCTCCGAGAAAGACAGAAAAAATCCCCTTTTCAAGGACGCCGAGCTCTTCGACTATGCAAAAAAGGAGTATCTGAAATGAGAGTTCTCGTCACCGGCGGCAAAGGAATGCTCGGGCGGACGCTGGCCGCGGAACTGACGGATTTCGAGATCATCCCGACCGATCTCCCCGAGGCCGACATCACCGATGCCCGCGGTTTTGACGCGGTCGTCGCGAGATCCCGGCCCGACGCCGTCATCCACTGCGCCGCCATGACCGCGGTGGACAAGTGCGAGACCGAAAGGGAGCTGGCCTACAGGCTCAACGCCTTCGGCACCGCAAACGTCGCTTCGGCCTGCCGCCGCAACGGGGCAAGGCTGATCGCCATATCGACGGATTACGTCTTCGACGGCGGTCTGGACCGGCCCTACAACGAGTTCGATGTGCCCAGCGGCGGCAGTACCGTCTACGGCAAGAGCAAATTCGCGGGAGAGGAAGCGGTCCGGCGGCACTGCCCGGATCACGTCATCTGCCGCATTTCGTGGCTGTACGGCAAGGGCGGTCCCAGCTTTGTGCACACGATGCTCAAACTCGCGGACGGCACCCGTCCGGAACTCAAAGTGGTGGATGACCAGCGGGGAAATCCGACGTCCGCGCTGGCGGTGGCCCGCCGCCTGCGGGACATCCTGAACGCCCGGGAGCTGACCGGTACGTTCCACCTTACCTGCGAAGGCGAGGCGTCGTGGGCGGAATTCGCCCGGGAGATCTTCCGGCAGAGAGGCATCGATCAAAAGGTCGTGCCCTGCCGGACCGACGAATATCCCCGTCCGGCGCCCCGTCCGGCCAATTCACGCCTCGACAAGATGATGCTGCGCCTGGCGGGCCTGCCCCCCATGCCGCAGTGGCAGGAGGCTCTGAAGGAGTTTCTGTCGCTCCCGGAATTGTAACTTCAACTGCCGGCCGGGAAACGCCCGTCCGACTTCAACTTTTTTCTTAAGGAAGGAAAAATCATGAACAAGTTCGAGTTCGGTTTCGCAAAAGAAGACATCACGCCGCGGTTCGGCGCTCCGCTCTGCGGGTACTTCAATCCCCGGCCCAACACGGGAGCCCTCGACCGTCTCTCCCTCAAAGCGGCGGTCTTCCGTACCAGCGGCAGATCCTATGCGGCGATCGTCTCCTACGATCTCTGTTACATCCTCGCGGGTTTCGTGCAGGGCGTCGAGAAGATCCTGACCGAGAAAAAATCCCCGCTGGCGGGCAAAGTGCTTTACTGCGCCACCCACACGCACACGGGCCCCTACACGTCGGAGATCTTCGACGCCGACTACACGGACAAGGACTACATGCAGCAGCTGCGCGAAAAGACCGTGACCGCTCTTGAAAACGCCTGCGCATCCCTGGCCCCCGCAGAACTTTACACGGCCCGGACGGAATGCACCACACTGGCCTTCAACCGCCGGTACGTGATGAAAAACGGCAAGATCCTGACCAATCCCGGCAAGCTCAATCCCGACATCGTCCGGCCGGAGGGAGGAGTCGACCATGCCATTCTGATGATGGAGATCCGGCAGAACGGCTTCCCGGCCCTGCTCATCACCAACATCTCGAACCACACCGACACCATCGGCGGCAACCTGATCTCCGCCGACTGGCCCGGCAGGATGGAGGCCGAGATCCAGCACGAACTGGGTTTTGCCCTCCCCGTCATGAGCATCATTGCGCCGCAGGGAAACATCAACCACTTCGATGTGACCTCCCCCGTCAACCAGACCGGCTACGAAGAGGCCAAGCGCATCGGCAAAGCCTATGCGGCGGCTGTTCTCGCGGCAAGATACAGACTGACGCGTCAGGCGGACACCTCCATCAAAACCGCCTCGATGCAGGTTCCGGCGCCCTATCTGAAGCTGACCGATGAAGAGTACGCCGCAGCCAAAAAAGTCTATGCGAAGTACAAGAACGAAGTCATGGAAGCCGGAAGGGACTTCACCAGCGAAGACATCGCAAAGGGGACGCCCTTCGTCATGAAATATTTTGCGGAGCGGGCCATCGCCTGCCGCGAAAATCCGATCAAGAAGAAACGGGTGGAGACCCAGCTCGTCATCACCTTCGGCAAAGACCTGGCCATCGTCAGTCTGCCCTGCGAGGCTTTTGTGGAACTGGGCATGAAGATCCGCAAGGCATCGAAGTACCCGATGACCATCCTGGCCGCACTGGGCATGGGCGAGATCGGTTACGTTGGCCAGCCGGGCAATTACGGCAACGGCGGTTACGAAACCAGTCCCAGCCGCGGTCTCGCCGACCGCACGGTGGGGGAAGCCATCGTGAAGACGGCGATCGCACTGCTCAAAAAGTGACCGCATGACAAAAGAAGCGCCGGCCGTTCGCGGCCGGCGCTTTTTGAACGTCGCGGAGACGGACCGGACGGCAGAGCGGCAAAAAAATGCTGTTTTTTGGAATTTCCCTCTTGAAAATCCCGGAGGACGCCGCTATATTAGTAAGACGGTCATGTGTGGCCGGGTGCGTTTTTCTGTCCGTATCGCAAATTCCACCGCTCACGGACGGAGGAAGGCATCGAAAAAATCAAGCTTAGTTTGAGAGGTCTCGTGTTCTGTCCTTACTGTTTTTCAGGGGGGACGGCACATGATGCCCGGCTTGTATTTTTACGTTTTTCAAAGGTTAAATCGAGGTTTGAACCATGAAAGTCAGAGCTTCAGTCAAGCGCAGATGTGAATTCTGTCAGATCATCAAGCGCAACGGGACGATCCGCGTGATCTGTTCCCGGGACGCCCGTCACAAGCAGCGCCAGGGATGACCGGCGGACCGGCAGCGAATCAAAAATCCAACATAAACATAACCCAACACTTTCAGGAAAGAAACTATGGCTCGTCTTATCGGCGTTGACATCCCGGGTAACAAGCGCATCGAATTCGCGCTGCGTTACATCTACGGAGTCGGTCCCACCAAGTCCGTCGAGATCCTCGAAAAAGCCGGTGTCGACCGCGACATCAAGGCCAACGATCTCACTCCGGATCAGATCGCGAAAATCACCAAGATCCTCCAGAACGACCTCCTGGTCGAGGGCGATCTGCGCCGCAGCGTCGCGGCGGACATCCGCCGTCTGCAGCAGATCAACTGCTACCGGGGCATCCGTCACCGCCGCAATCTGCCCTGCCGCGGTCAACGCACCAAGACCAATGCGCGTACCCGCAAGGGCAAGAAGGTGACGATCGGCGCCATCCGCGACAGGACCCAGCGCAAGCTGGCCGCCAAGGAAGGATAATCCCCTCCCCTCTTCCGGGATCGGAACTTTTCACGAATAAAGCAAGTCAGGAAAGAGATCGAAATCATGGCTGATGAAGTTACCAAAGAAGTCGCAGCGGAAGCGGCCGAGGCTCCTGCCGCCGCGCCCGCCGCAGCTCCGGCAAAACGCGGAAAGAGCGGACGCTACATTCCCAGCGGGATCGCTTATGTTCTGGCCACATTCAACAACACCAAGGTGACCTTCACCGATCTGCACGGCAACGTGATCTGCTGGTCCACCGGCGGAAAGAACGGGTTCAAGGGTTCCCGCAAGAGCACCGCTTATGCGGCCCAGGTGATCGCCGGGGACGCCGCCAAGAAGGCGCAGCTGCTCGGCATGAAGGAAGTCGAAGTCCGGATCAAGGGACCCGGCGCCGGCCGCGAATCGGCCGTCCGCGGGATCGCCGCGACCGGCATGGAAGTGAAAGTCATCAAGGACATCACCCCCGTACCGCACAACGGCTGCCGTCCTCCGAAACGCCGTCGTGTCTGATCCTGTGTTTTCACAGGGTCGGTGCTTTTTCCGGAATCGTTCCGGGAAGCGGCTTTTACGGCATAACTGATGGTTTAATGGTGCTTGCAAAGCACAGTAATTTTGGAGGATAAAAATATGAGTTCAGCAAGTGGCTTTCCGATGCCCAAGTCGATCGTTGCGGATGAAGCGACAATGACTGACACCTACGCGAAGTTCATTGCTCAGCCGTTCCAGAGCGGATACGGCCATACTTTGGGCAATTCTCTCCGCAGGGTCCTGCTCTCATCCCTGGAGGGCGCCGCGATCTCGTCCGTCCGCATCGACGGTGCGAAGCACGAGTTCGACTCTCTGGAAAACGTCGTCGAGGACATCACTGAGATCGTATTGAACCTCAAGTGCGTCAAACTGAACATGCATGTCGACGGTCCCAAGACCCTCGAGATCCGCAGCGACAAGGCCGGTCCGGTCACCGCCGGAGACATTGTCTGCGACAGCTCCGTCGAAGTGCTCAATCCCGAGCAGATCATCTGCACCCTCGACAAGGCCGTTCCGTTCCGCGCCGAGATCGAAGTCATCTCCGGCAAGGGATATCTGCCCGCCGAGAAGAATACGGCCCCCCGGGCGATCGGAACGATCCCCGTCGACTGTCTGTTCAGCCCCGTGACCCGGGTCAACTATCAGGTCAACGCCGCCCGTGTCGGTGAGGAGACCGAAATGGACGGGCTCGAGATCGAGATCTGGACCGACGGCCGCATCTCTCCCCGCAACGCCCTCGAAGAGGCGGCGCGGATCCTGCGCGACCATCTGCAGCCCTTCCTCGGCACGCAGGTCGTCGAGAAGGATGTCATCCTCAATGAAGAGGAGATGAAGCTGTTCAAACTGTTGTCCCAGAGCGTGGAAGTCCTCGACCTCTCCGTCAGGGCCATGAACTGCCTCAACAGTGCCAACATCAAGCTGGTCAGCGAGCTTTGCACCAAGACCGAGAGCCGGATGCTCAAATACCGGAATTTCGGCAAGAAATCGCTGGATGAGATCAAAGAGAAAATTGAAAAAATCGGTTTGGAACTGGGAATGAATCTCAGTGACCGCCTGATGGCCGCCCTGGATGCGGAGTCGGCAAGGGTCCGGGCCGAAGGTGAGGAGACCAAGTAATCATGCGTCATCGTGTCGATACTTTCAAAATCGGTCGTTCCGGCGCCCATCGCAGAGCCATGCTGGCGAACATGGTCAGCAGCCTTTTCGCGAACGGCCGGATCGAAACCACTGTCGTCAAAGCCAAGGCCGCCGCGAGTTTTGCGGAGCGCCTGATCACGATCGGCAAAAAAGGCGAGATCCATCACCGCCGCATCGCGTTCTCCCGGCTGCGCAACAAGGAAGCGGTGAAGACCCTCTTCGACGAGATCGCTCCCCGTTTCGCCGGCCGTCAGGGCGGTTACACCCGCATCTTCAAGCTGGGCCAGCGCCGCGGCGATGCCGCGGAGACCTGCATCCTGATGCTGGTCGAGGCCGCTCCTGCCGAAGCCGCGGCCAAGGAGCCCGAAAAACAGGAAGCCAAAGCCGAATAGGTTTCGGACAACTTTTCGATTCCAAGGGCTGCCGCAGAACTTTCCGAAGGTCTTGCGGCGGCCCTTTTCGTATCCTGTCCGCCCCGTGGCCGGAGGACAAAAAAATCAGGGAGGGAACTTGAGGGTTCCCTCCCTGTTTTTGTCTCGGGCTCGCGGCCGGGCTCCGGGAAATATCCCCGGAACCGGCCGGAAAACACCGCCTACGGATGCGGCGCGGACTTCGGTCCGGGCTTCGGTCCGGGTTTCGGTCCGGGTTTCGGTCCGGGCTTCGGGCCGGGTTTCGGCCCGGGCTTCGGTCCGTACTTCGGCGGCGGAGGCGCCGGACGGTGGTGCTTCACGACCGGCCGTGGCGGCGGAGGCGCCGGACGGTGATGATGGCGCGGCCGGGGAGCGGGCGTCACCACCACAGCCGGCTGCGATACGACGACAGGCCGCGGCGGCGGAGGCGGAGGAGGCGGCACCGGATCGTAAACACAGCCGGCCAGCAGAAGAGCTGCCGTTGCGGCAGAGGCAATCTTCGTGGAATCCATTCTGACGCGCGTCCTTACTCCTCGGAGTCTTCAGAAGAAGCCGCGGCCGCCTTTCCGGGCTGGGCACAGAGGATCAGCACGATAATGACGCCGATGACCGGGATGAGGGCGATCAGCTGAAGCCAGCCCGACTTGCCGATGTCATGCAGACGCCGCGCGGTGACGCCGAGATTGGGCAGCAGAACGGCAAGAGCGAACAGAGACGAAAGAAAAGGGAAATGAACGGCCCGGCCGACGATGTCGAGGACGAAGCTGATGACGAAATTCACGAGGAAGAAATACCAGAACTCCTCTCGCCCGGCACAGCCCTCGAAGCACACGTACTTCTGGGTGATGATCGTCTTGTAATTCCCGATAACTTTGCTGAAATCCATTTTTTTCTCCTTGATTTCCCGTTTGACGGTTGATTATTTCTGAGGAAGCTGCGCCCCGGCGCCCTGCATGGCACCGAAAAGTTTGAGCGCGTCTTCCATGGGATACCGGTTGGCGTACATGTCGCAGGTCGTCTTGATCGTTCCCTGGAGAGGCAGTCCGAGGACGCTGCGCAGCGCGTTGCACTTGCCGGGATCGAGCTTGGTCTTCTCGGAGTATTTCATCGTCGTGAAGGCGTTGAGATACTTGGCGTTGATCCGGCCCTTGAACACGGAGGGATCCTTCAGATCGACATTGCCGCTGATGGACTCGATGCCGTCGGTGCCTTCAAGATCTTCGAAGCCGTCGACACGGACTTTGGCGATGGAGGGGGAGATCGTCATCTGGACGTCGGATTCCCGGTTCAGGAAGAACACGTTGTTGTCCAGCTTGGTCTTCTTCGACTTGGAGTTGCCCTTGGTGTTGTCGAACCCGGTCAGCACGTTGAGACCGATGATGTTGTTGTGGATATTGGCGGTGACGTTGGTGTTGGTCCGGATCCCGAACCCCATGTCGGCCAGATCGTTGAGACGGCTCCAGGTGAAGAGGACGGTGTTGTAGGCGCACTCCCATACGACCGCGGGCTTCGCGTTGGAACAGGTGACGTTGATGCCGATCATGCGGTTGTTGCAGAAGACGTTGTTGAGGATGAACACCCCGCCCTTGTACCAGTTGATGTTGACGGCCATGTTGGACCCGTTGACGAAGGTGCAGTTCCGGATGGTGATATTGCCCTCGCCGCGGGAAGCGGTCGCAGAGTAGATGGAGTAACGGTTGGCACTGGGAAATTTATCCGCCTTGTTCATCGCGGGCCCCTCGAGCCACATGCCGGTGTCGAACCCCTCCGGCTTGCCCTTTGTCGCGTGGTAGCTGGAAGCGAAGCCGTCGTCGAAGATGATGCCGTCGATGGCGATATTGAAGCCCTTGGGAGCCGTCGCGGGGGATTTGCCGAACTCGATATGGAGCAGACCGAGGCCGCCGCCCTTCTTGTCATTGTTCTCGTTGCGGGGCTGGAACATGGTCTTGAACTTCAGCGGGTCGCGCTGAGAGAAGTCCGGGGAGTAGCCGCCGTAAAGAGAAACGGGCTTCGTCATTTTGAACCAGCCGCACTTCATCTTGCCGGGATAATTGCCCTCGGCGATGTGGATGACGTCGCCGGTCTTGGCCTTCTCGAGAGCCTTCCACAAGTTTTTGAAAGGAGCCTGCTGGGTCCCCGGATTTTTGTTTTTCCCGGTGGACAGCGAAACATACAGATCCGCCGCCGGGACATTCAGCGCGGCCGCGACAAGCACGGTCAAGACAGCCGACAGACGACAATTCATAGAACTCTCCTTGCAATACTGTAGAAAACTATTTTCCCACGAGGCGGCCCGGCTATTTCCCGCCGGATCCCGCACACCACACTCGTTAATATACCTTGGAAAAGTTTTTTTACAAACGCGAACGGGGAAAAATCCACTTTTTTTGCTCTCTTTGCTCAGATTTCATAAAAAAAAAGCCTCAAACGGGACGGCCGTTCCGTTTTTTTGCCGGATTTTCGGAATTACCGGGCCGGGACATATTGAAAAAATTCTCCGCCCGTGCTAAATTAACTGCGGTGCGGGTCTCCGGAAGGACCTTCCGGGGCACCGGGCATCCAATCATAAATATCATCAAGGGATACGTATGGGCGGCTTCTTCGGTGTTGTCTCGGCGGACGACTGCGTCTGCGATCTGTTTTACGGAACTGACTACCATTCACATCTCGGAACCCGGCGCGGGGGTCTGGCCGTCTCCGACGGCGCGGGCCGGTTCCACCGGAGGATCCACGACATCACCAATGCCCAGTTCCGCTCGAAATTCGACGACGATATCCCCAAGTTCAGGGGCAAAGCCGGGATCGGCGTCATCAGCGACGGCGAGGATCAGCCGCTGGTCATCTCCAGCAGTTTCGGCAATTTCTCCATTGTAACGGTCGGCAAGATCAACAACATCAAGGAGATCGCCGACAGCGCGTTCAACGCCGGGCACTCCCACCTCTCGGAATCCAGCGACGGAGAACTCAACCCCACCGAGATCATCGCCATGCTCATCTGCCGCAAGGACTCCATCGTCGACGGCATCATCTACGCGCAGGAGACCATCGAAGGCTCCTGTTCGATCCTGCTCCTGATCGGTGACAGGATCTACGCCGCCCGGGACAAGTACGGACGGACCCCGGTCATCTTCGGCCGGAAACCCGGCGCATGCGCCGTCACCATGGAGAGCACCGCTTTCCCGAACCTCGGGTACGAGACCGAGTACGAACTGGGACCGGGAGAGATCCTCGAGATCACCGAAAAAGAGGCCGTCTGCCGCAGGGAACCCCTCGACGAAATGAAGATCTGCAGCTTTTTCTGGGTCTATTACGGATATCCTTCCAGCAATTACGAGGGCGCCAACACCGAGAGCGCCCGTTACCGCAACGGCGCCTCCATGGCCGCGGATGACAAGGACATGCTCGATCAGGTGGACTCCATCTGCGGCATACCGGATTCGGGCATCGCCCACGCCATCGGCTACTCCAACGCCTCGGGGAAACCCTATCAGCGTTCCTTCGTCAAGTACACGCCGACCTGGCCCCGCAGCTTCATGCCCCAGAACCAGTCGCTCCGGGATCTGGTGGCCAGGATGAAACTCATCCCCGTCCGGGAACAGATCGACGGGAAACGGCTGCTCTTCTGCGACGACTCCATCGTGCGCGGCACCCAGATGAAGGACACCGTCATCCGGCTCCAGGCCAACGGCGTCAAGGCCGTCCACATGCGTTCAGCCTGTCCTCCCCTGCTGTTCAACTGCAAGTTCCTGAACTTCTCCCGCTCCCGCAGCCAGCTGGATCTGGCCGCCCGCCGGGCCATCGCGAAGCTGGAGAACGTGGAGGAGCTGACCGACGAGATCATTGCCGAATACCTCGTGTACGGTTCCCCGAAATACAACAGCATGGTGGAGGAGATGCGCAAGGCCATGCACCTCACCAGCCTGAGATTCCAGAAACTGGAGAAACTCCTCGACGCCATCGGCGTCCCGCCCGAAAAGCTCTGTACCTACTGCTGGAACGGCAAGGACGTCAAAAAACAGACGCTTTTCTGAAGAGGTGCGGCTATGGCATGGGTCAGCGAAGTCGGCGGCGGCTACGGGACGACCATCGAAACGACCGCTCATCTTTTCAGCAGGAAGAGCCGTTATCAGCAAATCGACATCTATGAGACCGTCAAGCTCGGCAAGCTGCTGATGCTCGACGGGATCATCCAGCTGACGGGTTTCGACGAGTTCGCCTACCACGAGATGATGGCCCACTTGCCCTGCTGCACCCACCCGGCACCGGAGAAAGTCCTGGTGATCGGCGGCGGCGACGGCGGCGTGCTCAGGGAGCTCGGAAAAAACAAAAGCCTGCAGGAGCTCCACATCTGCGAGATCGACGAAGAGGTGATCGGGGCCTGCCGGAAATTTCTGCCTGAAACGGCCTGCGGCTACGACGATCCGCGCGTACGCGTCCACATCGGGGACGGCAGTCTCTTCGTCAGGGAAAACCCCGCGTCCTTCGACGTCATCATCGTGGATTCGACCGATCCCGGCGGTCCCGGAGAACCCCTTTTCGGGGAAGCATTCTACCGGGATCTCAAAGGTGCCCTGCGGCCCGGCGGCGTGATCGCCTCCCAGTCGGAATCCCCCTTCCTGCTGCCGGATATCGTTTTGCGGCTGAACGCCATAACGAACAAAATCTTCAAATATGCCGACTACGCCGTCATCCAGGTCCCGACCTACCCGACGGGCCAGATCGGCATGTGCGTGGCCTCCGACGCCCGCGACGTCCGTCCGCAGGCCTCGGAACTTCCGCCGGAACTGCAGGCGACGCTGCGCTACTACAGTCCTTCCGCCCGGGAAGGCGCGTTCCATCACCCGCTTTTCGTCGACCGGCTCCTTCAAAAAGCCCGTCGCGGGTGACCGGTCCCGGCACCCCGCCGGAATCCGTCAAATCTTCGTCAAGGCCGCGGCGTCTTCGTTTCGCCCATCACCCGGGCCAGCCCGCCCTGAGAGGTCTCGCGGTACAAGTTGGGCAAGTCGTGCCCCGTGGCCAGCATGGTCCGAACGACATCGTCGAAGGAGATCACATGGCGTCCATCCGAAATGAGCGCCAGTTCCGCGGCGACAACGGCACGGTTCGCGGCAAGCGCGTTGCGTTCGATACACGGGATCTGCACCAGTCCGAGAACGGGATCGCAGGTCAATCCGAGAAAATGCTCCAACCCGATCTCCGCGGCGTATTCACATTGCCGGGGCGTCCCGCCGAACAACCAGGCGGCGGCAGCGGCGGCCATGGCGCAGGCCGTTCCCACCTCACCCTGACAACCGACCTCGGCACCGGAAATCGAACCGTTCTGCTTGACGACGTCGCCGATCAGCCCCGCGACCGCAAGAGCACGGCACATATCTGCACGCGAATTTTTATGTGTTTCCTGAATGTACCGCAGAACTGCCGGCAGGACACCGCAGGATCCGCACGTGGGCGCTGTTACCACCGTTCCGAGAGAGGCATTTTCCTCGCTGACGGCATAGGCATAGGCTGCGATGATCCCCGTTCTGCGAATATCCTGACGCAAAGAGCGGGCTTTCAGATAAACGCTCCGGGCTTTTCTTCCCAAATTGAGCCCCCCGGGGAGGACGCCCTCCTTTTCCAGCCCGGCTTCAAGCGTCGTCATCATGCGGTCCCAGATATCACCAAGCCAGTCGATTCCCTCGACCTCCTCGACCAGTTGCCATAAGGGGACCGCCCCTGTTTCACAGGCGCCCAGCATTTCATCCATGGATTGCCATGAATAGATATCGGGCGTCTCCTCAAATCGGCCGTCTTCGGAAAGCGCACCACCGCCCACGGAAAAGACTTTCCACTCTCCGTTCACGCCGCCCTGCGCGTCGACCGCACGGAAAACCATCCCGTTGGGGTGTTCCGGCAGAAATACATCAGGCTTCCAAACGATCCGGGTCCGCTCAGGCGAGAGGACTGAACAGATCGCCCGGTCGGTGAAATGCCCCTTCCCCGTCGAGGCAAGACTGCCGAAAAGCGTCACCTCAAAACCGGTTGCCACTGGATGTTTCCGCAGAAACATCTCCGCGGCACGACAGGGGGCCATCGTATGGCTGCTGGAAGGTCCGCAGCCCACTCGGAACAACTCTTTCAGGCTTTTCATTTTAATTCCTCATCATGCGGGAACACAACGGCACAGACAAACAACTCGGCCCGGTGGGGGAGCAACTCGACCCGGTGGGTGAGCAATTCGGGCCCGGCGGGGGAGCAACTCGGCCCGGCGGCAACTATGAATACTATGAATACCAGGAATACTGCGAGACGGTCTTGGCCGTATTTTTAGCATTCTTAGTATTCTTAGTATTCTTAGTATTCCCGGCTCCCGCGGTCCCGC